>CAVZFK010000001.1:0-146718 GCA_963774515.1 uncultured Acidobacteriota bacterium
GCAGAATCGCAACAGTGGGCAACGCCTTCGGCCGCAGTTGCATTTGTCATGCAAGCGTCCTGACGCTGATAGAAAAGTTCTGAGGGCTTTCAATATGAGTTCCGGTCTCCACGCATTCTTGCTTCGCATCAAGACGCTGTTTCGCAAGCGTCGCATGGATCGCGACATGGCCGAAGAACTGGAATTTCATCAGTCGATGTTGCGCGACAAATTAGCAGGCCAGGGCGTCCCCAATTCCGAATTAAAGAATGCCGCTCGCCAGACCTTCGGCGACCCCGGCCGCTGGCATGAGCGCCTCAGGGAACTTTGGCAGTTTCGCAGGCTGGAAAATCTTCTCCGCGACATTAGCTTTTCCGCAAGGCTTTTAAAAAAGTCCCCGGGCTTCACTACCGTCGCCATCCTCACCCTGACCATCGGAGTCGGCGCCAACACGGCAATCTTCTCACTCATCAATGGCCTGTTGCTGCGCCCACTCCCCGTTCCCCATGCCGACCAGCTTGTGGTGTTGCAGATTCACGAAGGCGATCCCGAACCTGGCTACAACTTCTCATCTCCAATCTTTCGTGGACTGGAACGGCAGCACAAAATCTTCTCGGATGTGTTTGCGTACTTCACCGGCGCGCCGCTGCAGGTGCGTGGCCGCAACGGCAATGAAGTGATTCACGGAGTGATGGTCAGCGGGCAGTATTTTAACGCCCTGCAGACTCCCCCGCTAATGGGACGATATCTGACTCCCGCTGACGATCAGCCGGGTGGAAATACGGAAGGCTTTGCCGTCGTGATCAGCCAGCATTTCTGGCAACGCTGGTTTAACGGCGCTCCAAATGTGGTGGGTCGCAAACTTGTGATAGCCAACGTGCCCTTCACGGTTGTGGGAGTAATGCCAACAAAGTTCTTCGGCGCCGATCCAACCCAGAGACCTGAAGCTTATGTTCCGCTTTCGACAGAGTTCATCCTCGATGCGCCCTACAACATGACGGCCGGCGGCATCCATGCCAATTGGCTAACGGTAATGGCACGCCTCAAGCCTGGAGTGAGCCTGCAGCAGGCAAACGCCGCTTTACTTGCGCTTTCGATGCCGATCGTACGTGAACAGGTTTCAGATGCGGACTGGATCGCCAACGCAGAGCAGACCCACTACCATTTCATGGCGGTGCCGGGCGCGAAGGGCTTTACCTATGTTCGCGCGCTTTTCCGCAAGCCGCTGGTGGCCATGTTCGCCATGTGCGTAGGAATCCTTCTGCTCGCCTGCCTGAACCTTGCAAGCCTGTTGATGGCGCGCAGCGCGGCAAGAGAACGCGAATTGGCGACTCGATTAGCACTGGGCGCAACGCGGAGCCGGCTGATCCAGCAATTACTCGTAGAGAGTTTGCTGGTTGCAATTGTCGGAACTATCGCGGGCCTCGCCGTGTCACCCCTGGTAAGCCAATCCTTGACCACAATGATGCTGCGCGGCTACTACACCGGATACATCAACACCTCCATTGATATGCGCGTCTTCCTCTTTGCCGCAGCGATTGCGTTGCTGGCCACCTTCTTGATCGGGCTTGTCCCCGCACTGCAAGCCACCGCCGGGAACCTGAACGATCACATCAAGAATGATCGACACTCTCAGCCCACGCACACGCGGCAGAGAATGATTCCCCGAATTCTGATGGCGTCGGAAGTGGCGCTGGCGATGGTATTGGTCGCGGGTGCGGGATTGCTGGCAACCAGCCTGGTGCGGCTCTATCGAACCGGCTTGGGATTCGATCCAAAAGGACTGATCAATATTTCCTTCGATATGGACAAGCAGTCGGTGGAAGGCGATGCCCTCATCCAGATGTATCAGTCGTTAGGCGACGGACTGCGCCACCTGCCGGGAGTGAAGAGCGTGAGTTGGGAGTATGTCCAGCCGCTGATCGGCATGACAATAAACAGGGATTTTCAAACGCCATTCAGCAAAGGCGATCGCGCGGTTTACACCAATATCGTCGCTCCGGAATATTTCGCGACGATGCGCATTCCCGTGCTCGCCGGCCGCGATTTTCAGTGGACCGACACCAAGGCCGAAGGAAAAAAGATCATTCTCAATCAGGCCGCCGCGAAGATTCTATTCCCCGGACAAAATGCCGTCGGGCAGCAGGTGACGGATGATGATAAGGTCTCATTTCAAGTGATCGCCGTGGTTGGCGATGCCCACTACATGTCCATTCAACGCGCCGCACCTCCAGGAGTTTATAGTCCAATCACCCAGAGCGATTCGAAGAAGATCTCCTACACCGCCGTCGTGCGAACCAACGGCCCCATCGCTCCACTCGCATCCGCAACGCGCTCCCTCGCCACCCGCCTCGCTCCCACCATTCCCGCGCCCGCCATCACCACCATGGACAGCATCATTAATGATTCGATCAGCTCGCAGCGCATGATGGCGCTCCTGTCTCTCTTCTTCGCCGGTTGCGCTCTGCTCATCACCGCCATTGGACTTTATGGAACGCTCGCCTATGCCACCGCGCGTCGTACCAGCGAAATTGGCATTCGCATGGCTTTAGGTGCGCAGCGGGTACAAGTGGTCTCGTTGATTTTCAAAGAGAACGCGCGCGTCGCAATTGTCGGATGCGTTGCCGGACTGGTAGCGGCGATTCTTGCGTCTCGTGTCCTCGCAAGTTTTCTGTATGAGGTATCCCCGCATGATCCTTGGGTCTTGGTAGCCTCGGCTGCAGTTCTGCTGGGAATCGCCAGCTGCGCCTCACTGCTGCCTGCATTCCGAGCGGCCCGAATCGATCCCATCGTAGCCATTCGCTGCGAGTAGCCATCTCGCTCCACCCTGCCCATCATCGTCCCCACAAAATCTCCCCTTGACAATCTAGAGGAAACAGTGCTCTCATCTTGATTGTCTAGAGGTGACACCGCCCATGCCCGCAAAGCCCGACACAATCAGTCAAAACGATTCAGACTCCCGCGACCTCGTCCAGGGAACTCTGGAAATGCTGATCCTCAAAACCCTGGCTCTCGAACCCATGCATGGCTACGGCGTTGCCCTTCGCATTGAACAGATCAGCCACGGCGTCTTCCGCGTCAATCCCGGTTCTCTGCTCCCCGCGCTCAGCCGCATGGAACGTGCCGGCTCGGTCAAATCCGAATGGCACGCGACCGAAAATAATCGTCGCGCCAAGTATTACCAGCTCACCGCCAAAGGCCGTAAATCTCTGGCTCGCGAAACCGAACAGTGGCAGCGTCAGACCGCCGCCATCGCCCGCATCCTCGAAGCGCAACTGTAACCCCGGCGCAGCCATCATCAGGAGAACGCCATGCAATGGATGACAAATATTCTCACCGGACTCAAGTCCCTCTTTCACAAGCAGCAGGTTGAAAACGAGCTGGACGAGGAGTTAGACAGCTATCTCCAGGCCTCCGTCGCCGAAAAAGTAAAGTCTGGCATGACTCCCGAAAAAGCTCGCCACGCCGCGCTCGTCGAATTAGGCAGCCGCAGCGTCGTCAAGCACCAGGTCTGGTCCTCGCGATGGGAGTCGACCCTCGACAGTCTTCTTCTGGATATGAAGATCAGCTTCCGCACGCTCGTGAAAAGTCCCGGCTTTACCGCCATTGCCCTGCTCTCCATCGCTCTCGGCATCGGCGCCAATACCGCCATCTTCACGCTGATTCATCAGGTGATCCTTCGCGATCTTCCGGTACAAAATCCGCAGCAACTCGTCACCTTCGGCACATCCACGGGCGGCGGCATCCTCGGCGGCGCCGATCTCGGTTTCAACAGCATGTTCCCGTGGGATTTCGCGCATCAACTGGAACATGATCCAGGCCCATTCCAGGGCATCGCGTCCTATAGCAGTTTCGCGCCCAGTGTCAGCGTGCGGCCACCGTCTTCTGCCAACCCTCAAGCCTCCGCGCCCTCGGCCATTTTGGCGCCCGCCGTTCTCGTTTCAGGAAATTATTTCAGCGTCCTAGGCGCGCAGCCGCTGTTTGGCCGAACCATCAATTCGTCTGACAACACAACTCCCGGCAGCGGCGCAGTGGTCGTCGTCAGCGAACATTTCTGGCGTCAGTCGCTTTCCGCCGATCCCGACATTCTGGGCAAAATCATCACCATCAACAGCGCTCCCTTCACCGTCATTGGAGTCATGCCGAACCAGTTCCACGGCATCAAGCTGGATAGCGATCCGACCGCGCTCTGGACCCCGATCATGATGCAGCCCGTCATCCTGCAGCAGCCTTCCTTCCTCGGGCCCAATGCACCCTATTTTCTGGAAATGTTTGCCCGCCTCAGTCCCGCCGCATCCAGTAGCAAAGCTGCGTTAGCGCAAAGCCAGCTCTGGCTCAATCAGCAGATTCGCGCCGGCGTTCGCGCCACGGAAAGCGGTACCATTTCTCCTGCGCGCCAAAAGGAAATCAATCTCCTCAGCGAGCCTCTGATTCCCGCCCAACGCGGTGTCTCCTTCATGCGCGGTCAGTACGGCAACTCCCTTATCATCCTCATGGCAGTTGTCATTTTGGTGTTGCTGATCGCGTGCGCTAACCTCGCCAACTTTCTGCTGGCCCGCGCCGCAACTCGTCAGCGCGAAATTGCAACCCGCCTCGCTCTCGGCTCCAGTCGCCGTCGCATCATCCGTCAAAGTTTGATTGAGGCACTCAGCCTATCAATGATCGGTGGTGTCATCGGCCTCGCCATCGCGTTCGCCGCCACTCGCGCCCTCATCGCTTTTGTCAGTCAAGGCAGCGCCAACACCACGCTCAGCTCCACTCCAGACGCCACCGTTTTGCTCTTCACTCTGGCGCCTCTCTTTTCACCGGATTGCTCTTCGGCCTCGCGCCCGCCATCGTTTCCGCCCGCACCGGTGCAGCAGGCTCGCTCAGCTCCAATGCGCGCACCGCTCAAGCCAGCCAGGGACGAGGCTCTCGCCTCTGGCCCAAAACACTGGTCACCGCCCAAATTATTCTGTCGCTCTTGCTCCTCGTCGGCGCCGGCCTTTTCCTCCGCTCACTGCGCAACCTGCAACAGCAGGACTACGGCTTCAACCGAACCCATTTACTCCTCGCCGATTTTGATCCCAAGCTTGCCGGCTATAAATCAACCCAGGCTGCCGCCCTCAATCAGCAACTCATCGATCGACTCTCCGCTCTTCCAGGAGTGCGCTCCGCCGCTGTTGCCAACACTCTCCCCATTACGTTAGGAACCGAGCAATCTAGCTTCAAAATCTCCGGCTATACGCCTGCGCCCAAAGAAAACGTAAGCGCGACCATTGATCGCGTCTCCGGCAAATATTTCCAGACTGTCGGCGTTCCCATCCTTGCCGGCCGCTCCATTCTGCCATCGGATACGGCCAGCAGTTTTAAGGTTGTGGTCGTCAATCAGAGCCTGGCAAAACATTTCTTCCCAAAAGGAAATGCGGTCGGCCACATCCTCACCATCGATGACGACAACATCAAGGGTCCCTGGCAGATTGTCGGCGTGGCCAAAGATACTAGGTCCGGCAATCCGCGTGACAAAACGTCCTTCCCAACCACCTACCTTCCCTTGGCGCAGATCGATCCATGGGTGGCAACAACCAACCCATTCAGCGACCCTGCTCCCGCATCCGCTGCCAATGCCACTCCCGCGCCTCGCGAACAAAATCAGGATGCCTTTGCGAACAACATCCTTCTGCGCACCACTGGCGATCCCGCGCAAAGTGCCGCCGACCTTCGTTCCGTTGTGCGGTCGATCGACCCGAGTCTGCCCTTGCACCACATCATCACCATCCACGATCAAATCTCCAGCTTCATGACGCATGACGAGCTCATCGCCACCCTCACCGGATTATTTTCCCTGCTCGCCCTGCTGCTCACCGCCATCGGCCTCTTCGGCGTCATGAGCTACAACGTGGTTCGCCGCACCAATGAAATCGGCATCCGCTTCGCCCTCGGTGCGCGCCGCCAAACTGTCCTCTGGATGATCCTCCGCGAATCGCTACTGCTGCTCGCGTTCGGCGTCGTCGTCGGCATTCCCCTCGCCTTGATCGCAACCCGCGTCATTCGCCAGCAGTTGTACGGTTTGGGCGCAGTCGATCCCGCCACCTGCATCACAGCAATTGCCGTCGTCATCGTGATGACCCTGTTCGCCGCCTGGCTCCCCGCACAACGCGCCACCAAGGTCGACCCCATGATCGCCCTCCGCTGCGACTAATTTTTGCCTGGGATGGATGCATTGAGACGCTGCATGATCTCCGCCCGCTCCGGTTCGATCACACGCACCGTATTGGTCTCGTCGAGGCCAGCGTATTTTCTTGAGGTTTTGTACCGAAAGACTCTGCTGTATTTGTCCGTTGCCGGATCAAAGCGATAGGCGCTCACGTCGTAATAATGTCGAGCAAAATGCGTCTCGCCTTGCATCCAGTCGAAGTCCGCCGTCAGCAGGATTGGGTAGTTCGACAACTTACCCATGAGCCAGGTCGCGCGCTCACTCTGATTCGTTAGTCCCACGAACGGCAATAAGTCTACGATCGTGCCATCGTCGTTATACCTGAGCAACGCCAAGCTATCCAGGGAGCCGCTTCCTCCCGCTGAAAATGTCGCGGAGAACAGTACGACCGAACCTCCCGACGCCAGTGGCAGTCGCCTCGCCTGTGGGTCTAAACCGTAGTCATACACAACAGAGCCTTGGGAATATCCACTATTCGACGGCATCTGAAAGCAACGAGACGAAACACCAACGCATATCTTCGCGCCGGAAGTGGGAAAACCATCTGAATCTACCGTTCCTTCGATGAGTCTGTAGTTCGGGAAGTCTCGAACAACAGGACCGCCTATCTGCTGTCGGGTGAGTGGACCAATTCCAATCACCGCGATCAACACCCACAGCATTTTCATCCATACATTTTAGAACCCGAGTGCAACTGAAAATCCGCCTTTGCCAAGTTCCCGTTCGTTTGTCCTAGCCGTCGCTCGCCCTCTCTCAATACAATCGTGCGAAGAGGTCCCACGCGCATGCCCTTCCGTCCGACTTTCTCCGCACCCAAATCCTGCCCCGCTCGCAATCTCGACTCGCCATCGCGCGCGCGCTTCCTTCGCGCAGCCGCCTCCGCGTTCGCCCTCCTTCTCGTCTCTTTTCTCTGCGCCGCCCCTTTATCCGCGCAGACGCAAACTCCACCACCCGCCGCCACACCCGCGAAAATCCAAAGCGACTGGCGTGTGCAGGAATTTATGGTCCCCATGCGCGATGGCATTCGCCTGCAAACCGTCGTCATCTCCCGCAGAGATCAAACCAAGCCTCTGCCCATCCTGTTAACTCGCACTCCCTACGGCGTCCCTACGCAGGAGGACTTCGACAAGGCTGCCGCAAAAAATGGTGCCGACTGGGTTCCGACAAACTGGAAAGAACTCGCCGCCGACGGATACATCTTCGTCATGCAGAATCTGCGCGGGCGCTTCAAGTCCGAAGGCGTATTTCTCCTCACCTCGCGCTACGATGCCAACGATCCCAAGCAAACCAACGAGACCAACGATGCCTACGACACCATCAGCTGGCTCGTAAAAAATGTCCCCAACAATAACGGCCGGGTCGGCATCTACGGCGTCTCCTATAACGGATTAACCGCCGGCCTCACCCTGCTCCATCCCAATCCCGCGCTCAAAGCCATCAGCGAACAAGCCGCGCCCGTCGATCAATGGATGAACGACGATATGCACCGCTACGGCGCGCTCCGCGAAAGCTACGCCTTCGAGTATTCCGTCATGGAGCAGTCCGACAAAAACACCAACAAGCATTTCGACTTCGACACCTACGACACCTATCAGTGGTATCTCAACCTCGGTCCGCTCACGAACGCGAATGCGAACTACCTCCACGGTTCCATTCCCTACTGGAACGACATCATGGCCCATCCCAACTATGACGACTTCTGGCAGAAAGAAGCCTGGGTCAACCAGCTGCACAGCTCCACCGTTCCCAACTTGAACGTCGCCGGCTTCTGGGATCAGGAAGACCCCTGGGGTCCGTGGCAAATCTTCCGCCACGCGGAGCAACACGATCCCGACCACACCAACTACATGGTCGCCGGCCCCTGGTATCACGGCGAGTGGCAGACGCCCGACGGAGATCGCATCGGCATCGTCCCCTTCGGCGGCCACAAGACCGCGCTGGAATTTCGCCGCAACATTCAGGCCGCCTTCTTCCGCTACTATCTCCACGACGAAGGCACCAAGCCCGACTGGCAAGTCACCACCTTCCAGACTGGCTCCAACACCTGGCACAGCTACGCGGCCTGGCCTCCAGCCAACGCGAAGCCGACCAATCTCTATCTGCACTCCGACGGAACTTTATCCTTCGATCCCGATGCCGCGGCCGGTCCGCAATATCGCCAGTACGTTTCCGATCCCGCGAATCCCGTCCCTATCGCGTCCGCCCCATCTCGCCCACCTATCCTGAACCCGAGTGGCGCACCTGGGAGGTGGCCGATCAGCGCTTCGTCGAGCATCGCCCCGACGTCCTCACCTTTGAGAGCGCGCCCCTCGATCATGATGTCGTCGTCACCGGCCCCATCTCCGCCGCCCTCTACGCCTCCACCTCCGGCACCGATTCCGACTTCATCGTCAAGCTGATCGATGTCTATCCCGAGAGCGGTCAAATCGGCGCCGACAATATTCCGCCCAACAAGCCCACCGGCTACACCGACTCACTCAACGGATATGAGTTGCCCATCGCCATGGAAGTCCGCCGCGGCCGCTTTCTCCATAGCGACGAGCATCCGCAGCCCCTCAAAGCCAACCACCCCGAGGAGTGGGACATTCCCCTGCGCGATCACGATCACGTATTTCTCAAGGGCCATCGCATCATGGTGCAGGTGCAGTCCACCTGGTTCCCCGTCATCGACCGCAACCCGCAGAAATATATCCCCAGCATCTATCAAGCCACCGCCGCCGACTTCGTCCCCGCCACCCAGCGCATCTACTGCACCCCCAAACTCCCCTCCCACATCACCCTCCCCATCGTCACCCCCTAAACTAGCTTCGTAGGGAACGCGGAGGGAATAAGTACATCGCAAGGTTCGGAGGCAATCATGTTCGGCGCTGTCGCAGAATTCCTCTCCACGCAGCAGGGAGATTCGGCTGAGTTCATGGCGAAAACGCGACGGCTTGCCATTGCGGTTGCTCGAGAATATGAGTCTGCGCGCCTCTACGTCATTCGGATTGACAACTGGTTTGGGCCGAGGTGGCTGCATTTCGCGGGAAAGGCGATTGGCGCGATTGGCATTCATCAAACGAGTCCGCTACACGTTCCCCCATTTGTTCGGCACCGCGTGGTGGAGGAGCGAGCTTTCGTGGGCCCAGATTTTGAGGAGACGACGTTAATGCCTCCGTTGCATATCGACTGTTCGAGCAGCCGTGCTCTGCATAGGCGAATCGCGGACATTGACAAGGATGCGACGTTCATTTGGTTCAGCGGCCAGTCCGAGGCTCAGAGACGTGGTTCGGTGATGGTCTATCTGCCGGTTGCTTCCGATTCAACATCGCGCAACCCAAACGGCTTACAGAATGCCGGAGCGTTTTACGTGGGCTTCTCGCAGCGTGCCATCGGCTGGGAGCCAGCAATGCTGCGCGGGATTTCGCGTCGCGAGATGGCAAATCTTGACGAGAGCGGTTCCAAAACAACGAATATGCTCTAGCGCCCTCGTCTCTGCAACTGCGGCGCACACGTTGTAGGCAAACGCGAACAGTCTTCGATGTCTGAGATTTGTCGGTAGACCCCGGACTTTAGTCCGGGGAACACTGTTCAAATTGCACATCGCCTTCAGGCGCTGAGGTACTCTGACAGCATTCGCATAGAATCCTCATATGCAACCTTCATTTGTGCGCCCCACCGATCGACGACGCCGCAATTCTCGATCGAGTACCAGTTGAGATTGCCCATGCATTGCGCAGCCGAAATGGCTTCATATCAGATGACGGCGGATTTACATCTCCGAGGTGCTTGCGTGGCTCCGCTATGGCACTCCTTGAGGTATGTGTGGCTGGGGGACTTCGCTCTGCACAAACTCTTTCCGTCAGGTGGGGACTTCCGATATCCCGCTCGCACAGGATTGCTTCGGCGACCAGTATCTATTGCGCGACGACCATGTCGCACGATTGTCGGGCGAGACACGGCGAAGTCGAAGAATTGCGAATGGGCTGGAGCCAGTTCTTAGACACGTTGATTCGGAGCCCTTAGAGTTTCTCCAGCTACAGTATCTTCATCGGTTCAAAGAAGGGGTGGAGTGCTTCTTCCAGGACAGCTTCTGTCTGTATATCCACCATTTGTTACAGCCAACGAATGTAATCGCTCAATACGGGCGCTTCCAGCATTGGAGCGCATCTCTTGGCTTGCTGATTTCTCACGGCAAATTGCGAATGTTCCAGACGGGACCCAGATCGACATAAAAGTTATCCACGATCCGAATTGAGGAAGGGTCTAAGCACTCGCTGAGTCGGGTCGGTTTCCACATCTTCGAAATACGGGCCTAACTGCATTTCTCTACGGTCGATCTGATCCTGCTCGGTGGGAAATAGAAAAAGACCGCGCCACAGAAATAGCAATCTGCCCTATTGCCCTCGTCTCTGCAACTGCGGCGCACACGTCTCCGAAAATGGATTCGCAATATACGTCCCCGCAAATCCCGACAAAATCACCGTCCCATCCTCATTAAAATGCGCCGTATGAAATTCCCCCTCAGGCAGATCATTCAGCCGCCGCCAGTCCTGCCCATCATCCTTGCTGACGTACACGCCGGTAATCGCACTCAGCACTTCCCGGTTCGGCCGCAGCGGATCCACTTCAATTCCATACGCCCGAATATTCGGCCCCGCCTCGTCTTTCCACCGATGCAACAAAAATCTCGCATGCGTCACCCGCGCCACTTCATCCGGCGTCACCGGGTTATACACGCCCCAGCACGCGGCAATATGCAGCCCGCCCACCGTGCTCATCCCATGGATCGCAGAGTCCGGCCCCACCCCCGTCACCCGCGTCCAATGCATCGTCGCCAAATTCAATCGGTACGCCTGATCGCCCGTACCTAAATAGAGTGACCGCGGATGCGCCTTGGTCGGATCATCAAACGCCATCGAAAAAATATCCAGATCATTCGGCAGCCGAGGAAATCTTCCCTCTTCCACCCACTCCCCCTGCTTGTCGCGCCGATAAATATAGACCTGCGGAGTCAGATCAAAATATCCATACCCAATCAGCATCCGCTTGCCATCCGCGCTGATCAGCACCACCCCCGCCCGCACCGGCTGCCCCGCCTTCTTCGGAATCGGCACCTTCGGCCGCGTATCCGGAACCATGGGTCCCTCGATCGGTCTCACCTCCGCGCTCGCCATCGTCCCGTGCGGAATTACCTGGAACGCTCCCAGCTGCGTCGTCACCACAAAATCCTTGCCGCCCGGAGCTACCGCCAGCCCATTGCGCAATCCCTCCCCAATCTTCGCGTTGAAATATTTCCCGCTCAGCCGCGCAATCGGCGTCCACGTCACCCCGCCATTCGTCGACTGCGACAAATAAATCGCCCGCTCCGCCGCCGGAACATGGCTGTCCAGGTCCGCCGTCAGCCCCCACACTTCATTCGAGCTGCGCGCCCGCGGATCAATCGCCATCGTCTCCAGAAACTCGCTGGCATACTCGCGGCTTCCCGGCAGCGTCTTCACCTTGTAGACATGGCATCCATCTAAACCATTTTTTGTCAGATTATTAAGCGGCGCATTGAAAGTTGAAGATGAATGTTTTGCCGCCGACTTTTGCTTCGCATTCTTCGACTGAACCGCCGCAGAATTTGCCGCACACATCCACTGCGGCGCAGCCACGACTCCAGACCATCAGCGCCGCCGCCATCACAGTTCCCGAAATCTCAGCTGTAATTTCCACCCCGGCATGGCTGCTCTATGTCGAGCTTAAGCGCCCGGGCAAGGTCCCTTCAATGCCCTTTTCTCTCCATTCCATCCACTGCATGCATTTGGTATAGTCAGCCACACCCCCGCAGGAACGGCTGCCATGTCCGCGAACCCGCGCCCCATCTCGATCACGATTCTTGCCTGCATCTACATCGCAGTCGGCATCATGGGCCTCGCCTACCATTTTCGCGAAATCGTCTCACTGCAAAACGACAGCCTCTGGATCGCACTCACTGAAGTTCTGGCAATCATCTCCGGAGTTTTCATGCTTCGCGGACAAGACTGGGCACGCTGGTTGGCGCTTGCATGGATTGCATTCCACGTCATCCTCAGCGCCTTCAATTCCCTGCATCAGTTCCTCATGCATAGTTTGATCTGCGCTCTCATCGCCTGGGTTCTGCTGCACCCAACCGCCACCAGATATTTCCGCCGCTCCCAAATCTCACCTACATAAATTTCTCTGCGGCAACTCGTCCTATTAAGGCAGCAAAAAACAACAGCCCTCCACCCCTGCAGTTTTCTCTGCAGAGTGAAGGGCCCCATCGATCGCGGTTCTAAACCCTCAGAACAATTCTTTGAAAGATGTACTGGGAGTAATGCGCGTCGCCTTCAGTCCGCCCGTAATCATCAGCGTAGGATTCCCGTTGATGTCGTACGCCTGAAAGCTGAACGTCCCCGAGTATTTGTTCCCGTCCGGACTCAGAGTGATTTTCTCCAGTATCTGAGCTCCACCCTCCGGATTGCCGGTCGGATCATTGCCCTGCCAGGGAATGTGATTCAGGAAATATTGCCGTCTTCCCGTCTGCTTCCACACGCCCAGGCAAAAGTTGCCGTCCTGCGCCGGTCGCGATGAGTTCATAATCTCCGTGCCATCCGAGTGCCAAACAACCACGGAGTTGTCGAACGGTTCCGGCAAAACATATGGCCCGTCATTCATGCTTTCGCCTGTGAAGACCACATGCCACATGCCAACGATGGACGGCTCGTGATTGCCGCCTTCGTCAAAATCTGCAAACTGCAGCATCGGGTGTATACCCGCTCCCTGCATGTGCCACCCCATCGGCTGAATCATCTTCGCCGATACTCCGCATTGCGCGTGGGCGCCCGGGCCCAGCAACAACGCCATCGCCACTGCGGCGCATGTCGCCACGAAATTCCTGTTGAGAACTTTCATTGGTTTGCCTCTCCTCCGCCGGAATCCCCCGGCTGGCAACGAGTGAACCTCGCTCAACGCCTCCGCGGCAATACAGAACAGGTGAACTTCCAGGTAAAGATTGGGTGAAGCAATAACCGCCCCGAATTGAACGCGATACGCCAAAGCTCGCGAATGGCGATGCTATACTTCACCCGCGGAGGAACCTTCCAGTGCCCGTTGCCGTCTTCGAATTCGGCGACTTCAAGCTGGATTGTGACCGCTTTGAGCTCACTCGCGCTGGTCGAAGCCTCAAGCTCGAACGCAAGCCGATGGAGTTGCTCATCCTTCTGGCCACCCGCAATGGCCAGCTCGTCACCCGGACGGAAATCGCCGAACGCCTCTGGGGCACCGAAGTCTTCGTCGACACCGAACACGGCATCAACACCGCCATCCGCAAAATCCGCCACGCCCTGGGCGACGACTCTGAAAGTCCTCGCTTCGTGCAAACCGTCACCGGTAAGGGCTATCGATTTTCCGCGCCTATTTCGCCGCCCCAGCAGCTTCCTCCGCCTCTCGCCGCTCCCATTCCGCCCGCGACTCTTCCCCGGCGGTCCAAACGTGAACTGATTGCCTGGTCAATCGTCGCCACCGTCTGCTCTATATTTGTCATCGTCGGAGTGGTCGCATTTCGCTCCCGGCCTCACCCTCCCGCCGAAGTCCATTACACCCAGCTCACGGATTTCACAGATTCCGCAGTCTCTCCCGCGTTGTCCCCGGACGGCCGCATGCTCGCCTTCATCCGCGGCAGCGACAGCTTCATGTCCCCCGACCAAATCTATCTGAAGATGCTTCCCGACGGAGAAGCCAAACGCCTCACCGACGATAACCGCGACAAGTATGGATTAGCGTTCTCACCCGATGGATCCCAGATCGCCTACACCGTGCTGGAAAATTCAAGCTTCTCCACCTATACCGTCTCTGTGCTGGGAGGCGACTCTCACCTCTTTTTGAAAAATGCTGCTGGACTCAGTTGGCTCAGTCCAAACCAAATTCTCTTCTCCCGTATTAAGACTGGACTTCATCTCGGGGTTGTCACCGCAACCGCTGCCGGCAATGACGTGCACGACATCTACTTTCCACCCCTTCAGCGCGGCATGGCGCACTTCTCCTTCCCATCTCCAGATCACAAATGGATTCTTGTCGTCGAAATGAATGAAATTGGCTGGGCGCCCTGCCGCCTCGTGTCGCTCGAGAGCCCGTTCCGGACCAAATCCGTTGGGCCAATCGGCGCCTGCGCCGCCGCTGGCTGGTCCCCCGAGGGTTCCTGGATGTATTTCACCGCAGCCCTGCAGGGTCATAGCCACGTATGGCGACAACATTTTCCTGACGGATCACCCGAGCAACTCACCTTCGGGCCAACAGATGACCAGGGCCTCGCAGTCGAACCCTCGGGAAAGTCGCTCATCACTTCAGTCGGTGTCGGACAAAGTGACATCTGGATCCACGATCCGAGTGGAGACCGGCCTCTCACCTCCGAGGGTCAAGTCGTGGAGTACGAGTCGCCGCCTGTATTCAGCCAGCACGACACGTTCCTGTACTACCTGCTGCAGCGCGAACCCGAAGCATCAGGCCCCGAGTTGTGGCGAACCAACATAGAATCCGGCAAAAGCGAAGCCGTGTTCTCTGGAATTTCCATGCTCGGCTTCGACCTGTCGCCGGATGGCAAACGAGTGGTCTATGTCACTTCCGCACCTGGCGGAAAAACTCAGTTGTGGCTGGCGCCCCTGGATCGCAGCTCTCCGGCAACTCGTGTGGGCAACGTCAGTGGAATCTCACCGCATTTTGGCCCCAACGGTCAAATCCTGTTCCAGGGAACAGAAGGTAACGCCAACTACCTGGAGCAAATCAGGCCGGACGGATCAGGCCTGTCGAAGGTGGTTCCATATTCCATTAGCGACATTCAGAGCATCTCGCCCGGCCGTCGCTGGCTGATCGCCGCAGTACCTGCTCCACCGGGAATCGATGTCCCTTCGATCATGGCGATCCCCCTGAATGGCGGCCCTGCGCTGCGCATCTGCGCCAGCTACTGCCTTCCCATTTGGTCGCCAAGCGGAAATTTCCTGTTCGTCCCCGTGGAAGACTATTCCCGCACCAGTCCAGGAAGAAGTCTGGCAATTCCAGTCGGCCCCGGCGAAACCCTTCCCGATCTTCCCCCTGGAGGGATCGAACCCATGGCCGATGCCAGTGTTGTGCCCGGTGCGCAATCCGTACCGCGTGCCGATTTTATTCCGGGTCCGGATCTCGATCATTACGCCTACGTCAAAACCACCGTGCACCGAAATCTATTCCGCGTCTCGCTTCCCTGATAGCGCTTCCGCAGTCAGCGCGCTAGTACTACAGTTGTAAATGGCGTTTCCGGAGGGAGCAGGGGCCTTTAGCCCCCTGAAAAGCAGTCAGCGCGCTGGTACTACAGTTGTAAATGGCGTTTTCGGAGGGAGCAGGGGCCTTTAGGCCCCTGAAAAGCAGTCAGCGCGCTGGTACTACAGTTGTAAATGGCGTTTTCGGAGGGAGCAGGAGCCTTTAGCCCCCTGAAAAGCAGTCAGCGCGCTGGTACTACAGTTGTAAATGGCGTTTCCGGAGGGAGCAGGGGCCTTTAGGCCCCTGAAAATCGGCCAAAATCGAGTGGCCTTTAGGCCCGGAGCTTTGTGACTCCAAGCAATTACAACTGTAGTACTAGAGCATTTTCCCTATAGGTATCGACCGAAGCGGCGATGTCGGCGCAGCTCGCCGCGGCGAGCTGCAGTGAGTTGGTCTCGGAAAGTTCACAGGAATTGGGAAAATGCTTCAGATTCCCGCCCACCACGCATACCCGGCCTCTGGCGAAGCCGAACCCAGGCCCTTGCCAAACTTCTTCATGCTGTCCGTCGCCGTCAGATGCGCAACGTACTTCACGCTCTTATATCCCAGTTGCCGCGGCACTCTCAATCGCAGCGGCCCGCCGAACGATACCGGCAGATCACCATCATTCATTCCCATCGTCAACAGCGTCTGCGGATGTCGCGCCTCACTCATGTCGAGACTGTCCCACCAATCCGGGTAGATCGAGAAATACGCAATGTACCGCGCCTGCGGCAGCACTCCAACCTCATGCAATATTCCTGCCAGCGGCGTTCCAATCCATTCCGCGATGTAAGACCAGCCTTCCTCGCACGCCACTTCAGTAATCTGGCGCTGCACCGGAAATCGCTTCAGGTCAGCGAACGAAAACTCCGTCGGCCGCGCCACCATTCCATCCACCGAAAGCTTCCAGTCCGCAAATCCACCCGCCTCTAACTTTTTAAACGCGTCACTCGGCGGCGCAACTGCATTGGGAAACGGCGTCTTCGAAATCATGCTGCGCGAAAACTCACGCGCCGGCGCATTCGACCCAAACATGCGGTGTGCCGCATAATTCAGCGTTTCTCCCGGACCATAAATTCCCCCACCATCCGGCGGAATCAATCCATATCGATGCGCCAGCCGATCAGCCGCCGCAATTCCCGCCACACCCGCCGTCGCCGCCAAACCTGTCGTCAGAAATTTCCGCCGAGAAATCATGGGCGCTCCTCCTCCGCATTCGCGCGACCCGTAATCATCGCCCGCATGCGGCTCTTGAATCCTCCCAGGTACACCATGGCAACATGCACCACAACAAACAGCAGCAGCACACCTGAAATAAAGAAATGCAGCGTCCGCGCCGACTGCCTTCCGCCCAGCGCAATCACCGTCCACGGAAACGCGCCCGTAAACGCCGGCGACATCGCCAGCCCCGTCCAGATCACCAGCGGAAACAGCACGAAGATCACAATCAGGTACGTCGCTCGCTGCACCACGTTATACGATCGCGCATCCGCCGCATCCGGCGGCCCTCGACGAAACGTCTTCGCCATCACGCCGCGAAACGCATTCCATGTTCGCTGCCCTCGCCCCGGCACCAGGTCTTTGCGAAAATGTCCGCTCCAGAATCCCGCAATCCCGTAAATCAGTCCCGTGAACAACAGCAGCCACGCCGCCTGAAAGTGGAGATAGCGACTCCACCCATTCTGATCCGGCATCACGTAGTTGTAGCCCGTCGGCACCGTGCCCCGCGACGCCGGAATGTGAATTGTGAACAGCGGCTGCGTCAGCGAATTCCCCACTTCGCCCCAGTAAAATCTCGGGTGCGAAATCACAATCTCTCCGCCCGTAATCAGCAGCGCAAAAAACGCAATCACCGTCAGCCAATGCGTCACCCGCACCACCGCGCTATGCCGCGAAATCTCCGATTTGCGAGCCGACTCCGTAGCCAACACAAGCGGAGAATAGCACACGCCCGCCCCTCGAGCTTCCAGGTAGACCCCCGACCTCGTTCCGAGAATTCGTCGTTCGCGTTCTTGGTAGACCCCGGACTTTAGTCCGGGGATAAGGTTCCGCCGAATTACGCCTTTAGGCGCTGAGGTAATCTGCCTGCACCCCACCTCCGCACGACAGAAATTTCGCATTTGCGATAGTATGAATCGCCGAACTAAATCGTTTTGGACGCGCACTTCCTGAGGTCATCCATGCGCCTGCCTCTTCGCTCGCCACGCTCTCGCTCGCCGCCACGTTCCTATTGCCCATCGCAGCACTCGCACAATCTTCCACTCCGCCCCCCGTCACCTTCACCGCCGATCAAGACCATCAAAACATGATGACCCAACTCGGCATCGAATCCCTGCGCCCCGGTCCCAGCGGAAATCCCAAAGCTCCCGACCACGCCAACTACGACGAGTCGAAGGCCAACCCCTACCCCAATCTCCCCGACGCCCTCACCCTCAACGATGGACAAAAAGTCACCTCCGCGAAAATGTGGTGGCAGCAGCGTCGCCCGCAAATTCTCCACGACTTCGACGAGTACGTCTACGGCGTCGTCCCCAAAATGTCCCCACCGTTACCTGGTCCGTCGTCGCCACCGAACATGAATTCGTCGGCTTCCATCCCGTCATCGCAACCGAACTCAACGGCCACGTCGACAACTCCGCCTATCCCCTCATCAGCGTCAACCTCCGCATGACCCTCGTCACCCCCGCCGACGCCAAAGGTCCCGTCCCCGTCCTCATGATGTTCGGCCGCAGCGAATTCCCCGCGCCCGTCCAGCCATCGCCGGAAGAACTGTCCCGCATCAACACCGCCCTCAAAGCGCTCCTCGTCAAACAGGATCCATCGCTCGCGCCAGTCATCGCGCAGCATCCCGGTTGGGATCCCGTGCGCTCCGTTCCGTTTCAATTTCCGCAGATGAATGCCGATGGTGATCCGCCCAACACATGGGAACTCATCGCCGCCGGCTGGGGCTTTGCCATGATCGATCCGCAATCCGCGCAAGCGGACAATGGTGCCGGCCTCACTCGCGGCATCATCGGCCTGGTCAACAAAGGTCAGCCTCGCACTCCCAATCAATGGGGAGCACTGCGCGCCTGGGCCTGGGCTGCCAGCCGCGGTCTCGATTATCTCCAAACCAATCCCACTGTCGACGCCAAACACGTCGGCATCGAAGGCGTCTCCCGCTACGGCAAAGCCGCCCTCGTCACCATGGCCTACGATCCTCGCTTCGCCATGGTCCTCATCGGCTCCTCCGGTAAAGGAGGAGCAACTCCCCTGCGCCGCAACTTTGGCGAATCCGTCGAAAACCTCACCGGTACTGGCGAGTATCACTGGATGGCCGGCAACTTCCTCAAGTACGGCGCGTCCAAAGCCACCACCGGCAGCATGAATCCCAGCGACATTCCCGTCGACTCGAACGAACTCCTCGCCCTCTGCGCCCCTCGCCTCACCTTCGTCAGCTACGGCATTCCAGAAAAAGGTGATGCCCAGTGGCTCGACCAGCGCGGCAGTTGGATGGCCACCGTCGCCGCCAGTCCCGTGTGGACTTTACTCGGCGCGCCCGGTCTCAGCACCGACAATCTCGACTACCGCACCGCCCCCATGCCTCCGGTCAACGAAGGTCTGCTCGGCGGCAAACTCGCCTGGCGACAAGATGACGGCGGCCACACCGACGCACCCAACATGAAATATTTCATCCACTGGGCCAACAAATTCATCGGCTACCCCGACAAGGAATAACACCTCAGCAAGCATCCCCCGGACGCCGCCTGCGGCTCAACATTCTCGTCCAAGGATTTCACCGGAACTCCGAATTTCGCCTCGCCTGTGCGGCCCTCTTCATTCAGCAATCAGCTCGAGCCGCATTCCGTTCCATCTACGGTCAAGGAATTCTAACCGCCAGAGGCCTTCGGTTGGTGTTATTGACGCTGGCCCCAGCAGGCATGGCGGAGCGAGTTGAGGAACAGGAATGAAGGGTCACTCCACGGAGCTGTCAATGTCTCATATTCCTTTTCGCGTGCCGGGCTCAGGTCACCCTTCGCTTGCTCCCATGTGCGGATGGCCTCCAGGGTCTGCTGCCACCACGACGCCCACTGGCTATCTCCACGCACTACTTCGGCGGTTGCCTCGTGACGGATGTTTGTTAGACCGCAACGCTCGAATAGCGTAGGCAGCTTACGTCCAAAACTGGGGTCATATCCCCGCGATGTCCACCATTCGCCGGCGCGCCACGTTCTGTCATAGCTGGCCGCATGCGGGTGAGACGGATCCACCGGAGCAACCATGCCCCAGTCGCCTTCTTCATCGACAAGCCATCCTCCCGGGCGCAGACATTCCACCATTCGCCGGACAGCCCGCTCCTGCTTGCCCGCCAGCCAGAACAACATGAACCGTGAGCAAACCAGATCGAAGGAGCCTGGGCCTAGGGTGTCCAGTGGGTCCTCAAGTATGTCGTGCCGGCGCACCTCGAGGTTGGAAAGTTTGAGTTCCTTCAGATAGGTGATATCGATGTCAGTCGCCACCACGTGGCCATTCTCTCCGACCCGCTCAGCTAACCAGAGGGCGATGGAGCCGCGGCCCGCACCGACATCAAGGCACCGCCACCCAGGTTGCACCAGCTCCCGCCGTTGCCGAGAGAGCGGGTCGAAGATATGTTCCAACAGAGCCAACCGATCATCTTCAGCCCCTTGGCGCCCTCTCGAATCGAGTCGGTAACCCGGCCCTGGATCTCGAGACTCAGGGGTGCCGGATGTGTCCTGGCGCTTGGTCATGGCGAAACCATAGTGAAGCGCCTGTCTTGTGTCAAGGGCCTGGGAATACGTCCGTTCGGCCTGATATTCCTCCGAATCTCTCGAGGATGATCCCGCCATCTTCGTCTGGCAATCCGCTTTGGCCAAATCGTCCATCGTGTAGCATGGCTCATGCCTGCCGAAAATCATGGCCTCAAACGCGAACTGCAACTGCGTGACCTCGTCCTCATGCAGATTCTGGTCGTCGTCGGCCTCAATTTTTCCGGCTTCGCCGCCCAGCAAGGTCGCTCTCAGGTCGTCCTCTGGCTGCTTGCCATCTGCCTCTTTTATCTGCCCCAGGCCGCGGTCGTCATCCGTCTCAGCCGCGCCATTCCTCTCGAAGGTGGCGTCTATCAGTGGGTCAAGCAAGGCATCTCCCCCTTCGCCGGCTACATGGCGGGTTGGAGTTTTTCCCTCTACATCATCTGCTGGTACGCGTCCTTCGGCTCGCAAGTCGCCAGCGGTCTGGCCTACGGAGCAGGCGCGCACGCTGCATGGTTGGGCACCAGCAAAGCCTTCACCCTATCGCTCACCGTTTTTCTTTGCCTGCTCGTCTTCGCGCTCAACGTCCGCGGACTTCACGTCACCAAATGGCTCAGCGGCACCGGCTCCATCCTGTCGATCGTCATCTTTCTCGTCATGGCCTATCTGCTCGTCAGGCTTTGGACAAAATCCCACTCACTCCCCAGCGTTGCCTTCTCGCTCGCATGGCCCGGCTTCTCTCTCGTCACACTGAACGTCTTCACAAAAATGGCGCTCTTCGCGTTGAGCGGCTTCGACCAGTGCTCCATCTTTTCTGAGGAATGTCGCAAGCCAAAAAACGACGTCGCCCGCTCCGTCTTCATCGCCGTGCCTTGCATTGCGTTGATGTACATCGTCGCCACCAGCGCCGTGCTCGGCTACGTCCCCATCGCGAACATCGACCTCGCCGCGTCCGTGTCTCAAGTCATGCTGGCTGGCTTCGGTCACTCCGGCATTGGCTGGGCAATCACCGCCTTCACCGTGGTCGCATTTTGCATTTCGCTGGTTGCGGCATTAGCGGTCGCTGTCGGAATGGTGGCGCGCTTGCCCATGGCCGCTGGCTGGGACGGCCTTCTGCCTTCCTGGTGGAGTCGCCTCAACCCCAGGTTCGGCACTCCATCGAGAGCCATCGCGGCCGTCTCCGCCGCTCTTTTATTGATGGGCGTTCTCAGCCTTCTCGGCGCGCACAATCAGGAGGCGGTGCAAGTCCTCGGCGCCGTCGGCTTCGGCTCCTACTGCATCATGTACATGCTGCTCTTCGGCGCAGTCATCTTCGGCTTTCGCTCCACATCGTGGCGTCCCGGCATCGCCATTCGTCTGGGAGCAGCCGCGGCCTTCACCGTCGCGCTCGTCGCCTTTGCGTTCCAGCTTATTCCCGTCGGCCAGGTCGCGAATCCATTTCTCTTCGCCGTAAAAGTCGTTGTCGCCATCATCGCGACCAGCGCACTAGGAGCTTACCTCTACTGGCGCGGCACATTGCGCGCCGCCCGTTCCGCCGCATTACAAGAAATGTAAAACACCCACCGCGCGCGATTTACTTTTGCTTCTCCATAAACCCACGCACCATCGCCGCCATCTCATCCGCTTTGGTATCCAGCGCGAAATGTCCCGCCTCCAGCACATGCACCTCCGCGTTCGGCACATCCTTTCTGTAGCGTTCCGGCTCGCCCAGGTCAAACGACAAATCATGCTTGCCCCACAGCACCAGCAGCCTGGGCTGCGTCTTCTGCATCCATGCCTGCCACTTCGGATACGCATCCACATTCGTTCTGTAGTCATAGAACAAATCGCTTTGGATTTGCGCCTGCCCCGGCGAATTCAAAAACGCATACTCATCCGTCCAAAGATCCGGATCATACAGTTCCACATTCGGATCGTCTCCAACATGTCTCGTCTTCGTCGCCGCCATCGAAAGCAAATTCTTGCGCATCGCTTCTTCATTCGCCGCCCGATCAGCCCAGAACGCTCGCCGCGTCACCCAGTTCTTACCCAACCCTTCGTTGTGCGCCACCGCGTCCTGCACCATCAGCGCCTGCACCCGCTCCGGATGCGCCAGCGCCATGCGAAATCCGACCGGCCCGCCATAGTCCTGCATGTACATGGAGTAGCGCGACAGCCCCAGCGCCTCGGTAAAATCCTCCATCACCGCAGCAATATGATCGAAGGTATACGCGAACTGTTTCGCATCCGGCCAATCGCTATGCCCGAAGCCCGGATAATCCGGCGCCACCAGGTGATAGTTGTCCGCAAGCCGCGTCAGCAGCGGCTGAAACATGCGCGACGACGACGGCAGCCCATGCAGCAAAAGAATCGTCGGCGCATCCTTCGGCCCCGCCTCCCGATAAAAA
Source organism: uncultured Acidobacteriota bacterium (assembly GCA_963774515.1). GTDB lineage: Bacteria > Acidobacteriota > Terriglobia > Terriglobales > Acidobacteriaceae > JAKAAZ01. Next base: position 22,569 of record CAVZFK010000001.1, read on the forward strand.
ATGTTCAGCCCATCCACCTGCACGGTCCGATAAAAAATCGGCGGCTGCATGGCTACCTCCTTCCCTGGCGCTTGAGCCAGCAATTGAATTGACGCCAGCATGAAACAAACCGCCAATACCATCCGAGTCGTTTGCACGCATCGAATCCAGGCAGCTAGCGTGAACAGACGCATGCAATCGACTCCCAGTTTGCGACTTCTGATGGCTCAGGCGGCTGCTAGTTTGTCAGATCGATCCTGGTGCGGCGGCCCGACATAAGGGAACACTGCCAGCAGGTCTTTGTGCGCGCCGACATTATCTGTCGTCACCTTTCCATTTGTCAGCAGGGTGACGAAGGTATCCGCCACATCATCGACTAATGCCCGCCCATTTTTCGGGAACGATGCCGGCAGCTTCGGATCGTACATTAGGATGTCCGGCAACAAAGTTCCCGCCACCCGCTTGGCTTCCTCCGCCGAATATCCGCCCGCATGCTCCAGCGCGTGCGCAAACACCGGAATAAACTGCGCATCATCCGCAGGCTCCGCCCCCAGGTACGCGGCTTTGTGATCGCCGGTCAGGAACACTGTTTGCGACGGCCGCGCCCCGCGATCTGCCTGCACCCATGTCCCGCTGGCCCCGTCCACCGAGCGATGCCACAATCCCACCTTGTTATTTCCCAGCACAGAGTTGGGCACTTCGAGCACGATACTGCACACATCCAAGTCGAGGAAAAAATCGGTGCCGGTAAAATGCAAATCGTTGATCGCTCCCTCCGTGTCGAAGAAAAATGGATCGCTGCGCCAACCTGCGAAAAAACGATAGTCCCCAGCTTCCGTGATCTTTGCCTCTTTCCCGGTTGAAACCGGAGCACCCTGCAAAATGATCTGCCCACCATCGCCGGTCCCTGCCGCGTCCCCACCTTCAACACGGCTCAGCGTCGCCGTCTGCGTCCCATCTTTGGCGGAAGAGAATTTCACTCGGTAAGCGATGTCCGCGATCAAATCTCCGTTGGTATCGATCTTCAGCTCGTAGAACCCCTTTTCCGCGAAGGGCACGTTCGTCGTCGGCCCCGGCGGATTCACTGCCACCGCGGGATGCATATTCATAATCAAGATCGATTTGCTGGCATCCCCGGGCTTGGGGAACGCAAAAAGATCGGTAATGTCAAAGCGGGCATCCCCATGGGGAAAGCCAAAATCCGCGCCTGAGTAGTGATGGGACATAGATCTCCTTTTTTTCGGTAGATATTCAGCGACGCTCCGGCAGCCAATTCCCTTCGCACGACGACGCAAACTTATCGCGCCGCTATTGGATTCCCCTCTGAGTCGCCTTGCGGTCGGACCCTACATCGTCAGCACCACGCGAAACTCCGCTTTCCCGCTCAGCATCCGCGCATACCCCTCCGCCGCCTTTTCCAACGGATAGGTCTCAATCATCGCCCGCACTCCGCTCAACTCCGCAAACAGCAGCGTGTCCTCCGAATCCGCCGGCGTTCCCGCCGCCCATCCCTGAATCGTCTTGCTGCCAGTAATCAACTGCACCGGTGATACCTCGATCGGATCAAACGTCGCGCCAATCACCATTAGCTTGCCGTTCGGCCCCAACCCATTAATCAGCTCCGACATCGCTTTTGAACTCGGCGCCGTCGCCAGAATTACTTTCGCCCCGCCCAGCTTCTGCAATTCCTCCGCTGCGTTCGTCGCTTTGCTGTCGATATAGACAGTTGCTCCCAGCTTCTTCGCCAGCGCCGCATTCTCCGGCCCGCGTCCAACCGCCGCAACCTTGTATCCGAACTTGTTCGCAAATTGAATCCCCAGGTGACCCAGGCCACCAATCCCCTGCACCGCAACCAGGTCACCCGGCAACGCTCCACTGTGACGCAGCGCGTTATAGGTTGTGATCCCCGCGCACAGCAGCGGCGCTGCATCCACATCCTTCAGGCTGTCCGGAATCGACACCAGCGCTTCCACTGGAGCCAGCATGTATTGCTGATATCCGCCGTCATAACTGATGCCCGGAATTTGTAAATTCTGGCAATTGCGAAAATCCCCGCGCCGGCATTCGCGACACGTATTGTCCTGCCCGCCGTGCCACCCAACCCCGACTCGTTGCCCTCTCTTCCAAGCCGACACACCGTCTCCCACCGCATCGACGACACCGGCCACTTCATGCCCCGGCACACGCGGATATTTGATGCCCGGCCACAAACCATCCACCGTCAGCGCGTCACTGTGACACACCCCGCAAGCCTGCACCTTGATTCGTACCTGACCCGGTCCCGGCGTTGGAATTTCGCGCTCAACCACCTCGAATCCTTCTCCCGGTTTTTTCACCTGCGCCGCTTTCATCGTTGCGATTGCGATTGCTGTTGCCATAAATCCTCCTGTCTGTTGTGGATGGATACAACATGTGAATGTTGCAGGTTAGAGTTTTCGATCTCGCCAGAATTCTTCTGGCCCTACTCTGCGACTTCGAAGATCACTTCCAGTTCGATCGGCATCCCCAGCGGCAGGCTGGCCACGCCGATCACCTGGCGTACACCCGTTTTCTCCGCGCCAAAAATATCGCGAAATAAATCCGACACCGCATCCGCCACTCTGGGCTGATCAAAAAAATCTCCTTGCGTCGCGATGAACACGCCCAGCCGAACCACCCGCGTCACTCGATCGAGCGAGCCCAGATGTTTTTTTGCCGCCGCCAGCAAACTCAGCGCCGCGGTGTACGCAGCATCTCGCCCCGCCTCCGCGTCCAGCTCTTTCCCCAGCCGTCCAACATATTTCGGCTTGTGGTCGACCACCGGCAACGCCCCGCTGAAGAACAGCAGGTTTCCCGTCTGCACCGTCTCCACATACGTGCCAAATGGAGTTGGCGCATCCGGAAGCTGAATGCCCAGCTCCTGCAACCGCCGATCCGCGCCACCCGACGACGCGCCGTTCCCGCTCACCATCGCCCCACGTGCGCACCATCATCCACGTACAGCACCTCCCCGGTCACGTGTGCAGCTTCCGCCAAATACACAACCGCTTCGGCAATATCCTTCGCTTCAGATATGGTGCCCATCGGATTTCTGTCCTTCAACAACTCCTCCTCGGCACCGTTATGCAGCGGCGTATTCACAACCCCCGGCGCAACCGCGTTAAATCGGATATGCTGCTTCGCGTATTCATTCGCAAGGCTCCGCGTGGCCGTGTTCAACCCGCCTTTGGTGATCATCGCCACCGAGGCCGGAGCCACCACCATCGGGTTGTCCGCCAGCGCCGCCGTGATGGTTGTCACGCTGCCGCCATTCCCCTGCGCCAGCATCTGCTTCACTGCACGTTGCGTCATGAAGAAGAAGCCCTCCAGGTTGACCGCAACAAATTTCCGAAAATCTTCAATGGTGTATTCCGTGAACGGCTTCCCAAAGAAAATGCCCGCATTGTTCACCACGGCTTCGATGGAGCCGAACTTCGTGATCGCAGTCTGCGTGATTTTTTCCGCGGTCGCTTCCGCACTGATGTCTCCCTCCACCAACGCAAGCTTCGCCGAGGCCACAAAATCTGTTCCAGAAAATTTCAGAGAAGTCGCGACCACGTTGTAACCGCGATCCAGAAAGGCGCGCGTCACCGCAGCTCCAATGCCTTGTGAGGCACCGGTCACAATGACCGTCTTGCTGCCTGCCATGCCTCGCTCCTGCTCTGCAGAGCCCTCAAGAAATCCTCTGCTGGGTTGGCTGTGAGAATTACGAACAACACACTCTTCCGATGTTCAGTAAGATTCCCACTTCACCCGCATGGCTTCGTGTTCACAAAATTTTAACGGTGGAAAACTTCCCGGCGCTGAGTCGGCCAGGTTGTTGGGAGACCCCAGACCTGCGTTCGATTGCCAAGGATTGCAGGCAGCCCCCGGACTTTAGCCGGGGAATCCAGTCCGAATCCGCCTCGCGCCTTCAGGCGCTGAGGTACGTCGCCTTCAACGCCTCAAGGAGCATTTCAAGCCCGTCACTCCACGTTCAAAGGCTGGACTGCGCGCCCTTGCGGACAACCCACGTGGTCATCGCGCGCATATTCTGAACAACCGTGGTTTTTAACGGGTCTATCATTTCGCCCATCCGTTCGGTCAATCGGCCCAGCAGCGCCTCGTCCACCACGTACCGCTCCGACCCATCCGGCAACTTGCACCGTCGTCCCTTAATATGTTGCATCCGGTCTTCCATGCCGATTGACGAAGCCAGCCGGCAGAAAAATAATCCGCCAGGTTTCAGCACCCGCCAGCATCCGCGCAACATGGCGTCGAAGTGAGCATCATCGCGCGCGAAATGTAGAACCGCGCTGCTCAGCACGACATCCGCGCAGCCATCGTCGAACGACATCTGCTCCACCGGCTCAACGCGAAAGTTCGATGCCGGAAGCGATGGCGCCAGCATCTGCGCCATGCGTCGCACTCGCTCCACCTGTCCGGCATCCGCGTCCGCGGCAAAAATTTCGTACCCTTCGCGCAGCAGGTAAACCAGGTTGCGCCCCGAACCGCACCCGGCATCCAGGATCCGCATCCCCGGCGCGATGCGACCCTTCAGTAGCTGGTCAAAAAGATATATGTCGATCTGTCCAAATTGTTCCTGCAGCGTCGGCATAAGCGGAGCCCTAACCATACCACGACCGCAATCGCCCCGGCCTCCCCAACTCGAGGCCCTCCCCGACTTAAAGCATGGATCAGTTAGTCGTGACTCTCGCCGCCACAGCACGCGTCCGCGGTCTTCTTCGGTTGCTCGTAGCTCTTGGTCGGATCGACAAAGTACCCTTCCGCATAGCGATCATGATGCCGCACCCACGACATACTGAACGCCAGGTGGTCTTCATCGCGGCCCTTCGGCACCAGGTCAAGAAAGTTATACGCGCCCACCAGCATATCCAGCCCTCGCGCATAACTGGAGTAGGTATGAAACACCGTGCCCGCCGCATCTTTGGCGAAGACGCTCACGCCCGGACCTTCTTCGCTGAAAAACTCGCCCAGCCCGTAGTTGTAGTACACCTTGCCGCCGAACTTTTCCTCCGGCTTCAGGGCAACCTGATAGTCGCGATTAAAATCGCTGCCGAATGAGGAGACCCACTGAAACTTCCACCCCATGCGATTCTTGAAGGCTTCAATCTCGTCCAGCGGAGCCCGCGAAACAACCAGCAGCGTCGTATCTCGATTCGCCAGATGGACCGTCGCACCATCGAAATGATCCGCCAGGTAGGAGCAGCTTGGGCAACCCTCCTCCCATCCCGGACCGAACATAAAGTGATACACAATCAGCTGGCTGCGCCCGTCGAAAAGTTCGGCCAGCGTCAACTTGCCTTTCGGCGAGTCAAATCCATACCGCTTCTCGACCTTCTCCCACGGAAGCGCGCGGCGCTGACGACTCAATGCATCGCGCTGTCGCGTAAATTCTTTTTCCTTTTTTAGAAACTCGGCGCGCGCCGCGAGCCATTCGCCATGCGAAACTACATTCGCTCGTCCTGCCTCGATCGCACTGCTTGCCATGGGCATCCTCCTTCGTGGATGTTGGATCCATTGAATTGCCGGCGGCGTTCTTCACGCCGAATTTCGTCCGCCTTCAGCCCTTCTTCGCCTCAGCCTCGGCTCTGCGAATCGCCGCCCCCGCAGGGTCAGAAAGTATATCCAGCCATCTCGCATCCGGCGCGGCCTCAGCCTCATAGTTATCGTGCCAGTTCCACCACTTGTACGGCGGCGTCTGCGGATAACCTTCCGGCGAGTCTTCCCATGTTTCCTGGCGTCCCAGCGGCGTCACATCGAGATAGCTCCAGGTACTTCCCATCGCCTCGTCGCCGCGGCTGTTAATAAAGTATGTGCGGAACACGTTGTCGCCATCGCGGAAAAAAACATTGTGCCCGTGCCATTGATCCACGCCGAAATCCACATCGAAGCCATCGGTCATGGTGTACCACGGCATCTCCCAGCCCATCCGCGCTTTCAGCCGTTCGATGTCTTTCTGTCCCGCGCGCGAAGCCCATGCCAGCGTCGTGTCGCGCGCGTTCAGATGCGCCAGGTGAGATACCTGGTCCGCCCCCATCGAGCAGCCGCGGCACGCATGATCCGGCCATCCGAACACACCCGGCTCAAAGAAGGCGCGATAGAGCACCAACTGCCGCCGTCCCTCAAATAAATCCAGCAGCGGTACCTTGCCCTTGGGCCCTTCAAACATGTACGTCTTCTCCACCGCTACCCACGGCATCCGCCGCCGCTCCGCAGCTAGTGCGTCGCGCTGCCGCGTCAACTCTTTTTCCTTTTTCAGCAGCTCGCCGTGAGCTGCATTCCATTCTGCCTGCGAAACCACCTTGGGCGATTTTGTTCCTCTCGTGCTGCTAGCCATGACGCTCCTCCTTGCTCGGTGTTGGAGAGGGTGAATTGTCGACGGCGTTCTTTACGCCGATTTTCTTCATCGCTACCGCCGCCAGTCCACCTGTGGAGGTGACGCCGACGGCGATCAGCATTGCGGTTGCCAGACAAAATGGACACATGGTCTTCTCCTCACTCGCGATCCCCGATCGCGCCCTGCGTTGTTAGACGCCGGCTGTTATTTGCGACCCTCAGCCTGCTTGCGAACCCGCTCATGCATCGAGTTCCAGCCTTGATTCATCCCCGCCTTATGTTCGTCGCTAACGAATCCAAGCGCAGTGTGCTTGAACGCAATCAGCGTTCCGCCCTTCACTTCGCTCAGTCGATATTGCACGTTCGACACAAATGGGAACGACGCAAACAGCGGTCCCGCAAATTCCAGCAGCGTCGGCCGCTTGATCGCCTGGACATTCGCCCAGAAATGTCCGTTGTTGTCGCCCAGGTCGCGATACCACCGTCCGCCCGGCCACGGCTCAATCTTCATCGCCAGCGATTTGCCGTCCGGCGTTTCATTGCCCGGTCCCAGTTGTTCCAGCAGTGCGGCAAAGGTCACATCCAGCGGCGCCTCAACGTGGATCTCCTGTTGAATCGTCAGCGTCAGGTTCTCGAGAGTTTGTTCGGTCGCAATCATCACTTCTCCTTTTCATTTGGGTTTTTGGAATTCAGATCTTTTGCGCTTTGCCGCACCATCGCCTCGGCGCGTTCTTTCACTCGATTCAATTGATGCTGCCAGTAGCGTTCAAAGGTTCCCGCCCACTCGTGCAGCGGACGAATCGCTTCGGCGTTGGTGCGGTACAGCTTCTGCCGCCCCTGGCAACGCATCCGCACCAGCCCCACATCGCGCAACACTCGCAGGTGCTTTGAGACAGACGGCTGCTCCAGCCCGAGCGCATCCACAATGTCTCCCACCGGCCGTTCCGCTCCGGCAAGATAGCTCAAAATCTCCCGCCGGCGCGGCTCCGCCACCGCATTGAACGCATCCGAAGTGGTGCTCGCCCGTGCCATGAATGAAACATTACATTCCCATATAGGAATATGTCAAGCCCAACTTTTCCACATCCTCGCAAAACTGCCCACTAACAACCAATGTACGAAGGAGAAATCAGCAGCCTTTCAGAAGCTGCGCAATAGAAAATCCCGCGCGCTCGCCAGCACTTTCCCTCGCGCCGCTCGATCCGGAAGTATCCGCGCAATTTCGATCGCCCCAATCATCGTTGAAAAAATCGCGAAAAACGCGCTCTCTTTGTCCGCCGTCCGTCGCCCCGGCATCAGCGGAACCATTCGGCTCTTGTATTCGACCAGTTCTCTAACCACCGCACCTCGCATCGCCTTATCGACACGCGCCAATTCAGGCGCAAGCGCCGCCAGCGGGCATCCGCGCTCAATGTGATCGCAGTGTTCCGGGCTTAGATAGCGCTTCACCACCGCCTTCCACGCAGCCTTCGGTTTCGACTTTTCCGCGGCGGCAAATAGAGCATCTCCCATCTCCCGGAATCCCTGGTGCAGCGACTCCAGCAGTAGCTCGTCCTTGCTGGCGAAGTGTTTGTAGAAGCCGCCGTGGGTCAGGCCGGCATCCCGCATCACCGTTGTTACCGCAGCCCCGGTGATGCCTTCGGCGCGAACCCGCCGCGAGGCGTCCTTCACAATCTTCTGATGGATTTTGGCTTTGTGCTCCGGCTGATATCGCATGATCCATTATAGGATGTTGGCGATCATCCCAAGACGCTCCCTCCACCCCCGCTCTTCGTAGATATTTTGAGTCCATAGGATGACGCACATAATCCTATCTAGCCAGGAGGGACCCATGCCACCACAAATCATCTTCCCCATCCATCTCGTCTTAGGTTATGTCGCGTGGCTACTCTGCTTCGGCGTCTATATCCTGCCCCGGCTCCGCTCAATGACGCCGCTCGAAGCCCACCGCGCCATCGCCACCCTGCACAGCTTCCGCTTCTTCGGGCTCGTCTTCATCCTTCCCGGGGTCGTCGGCCATCTGCCCTCACATTTCGCAACCTTCGCCGCCTATGGGGACTTCGCAACTGGCCTGCTGGCACTGCTGGCGCTTGCCACCGTAAGGGTGCGTCCGCTCTTCTGGTCCTTCGTCGTCGCTTTCAATCTCGTAGGCGTGGCCGATATCCTCCTCGACTATTTCCACGCCATCCGCGCCGGACTTCCCGCAATCGCCGGGCAGATGGGTGCCGCTTACTTCATCCCCATCCTCTATGTCCCCCTGCTGATGATCACGAGTTTCGTCGCCATCTATTGGCTGCTTCGCGCTCTGACCAATAGCAATCGAGCCTCCGCCACCAACATCGCCGCGGCTTAGAGCTTTTTCGCAGCAAGGTTCAAATCGTGGGCGCTCACCCCGTGGTGTACGCCCGCGTTCAACTTTCCCTCGTCCGAAACAATGATCCTCCCCGCAGCAAACTTCACCAGAAATCACGCCTCAACCGAATAGAATCCATAGACAATGTCGTTGGCATATCGTTTTTCAAATCGACAGCGTAAATCTCTCGCCCCATGCCAGACGAAATCCACATGAGTTCGCCCGAAAATAAAAACGACTGGCTCACCATCGCCGCAGTTGCCGTCATGGCCATGTGCCTGGTCACCTTCGATCACGAAGCCCTTGGCCACGGAAGCGCATGTCTTCTGCTGCACGGCCACATCGTCCTCCTGAGCTCCTCCATCTTTCGCTGCAGCGTTCGCTCCGATTGGATTGATCCCGCCGGCCCTCTCGCCAACCTCCTCATGGGCACGCTGGCGCTCCTCTGTCTTCGCCTGGTTCCGCGCACAACGGCCCACGCTGCGACTATTCCTGATCCTCATTACGGCATTCAGTTATTTTTGGGAGTTCGGCTACCTTATCCACGCCATGCACCAGCGCTTTGGCGATCTGTATTTCTTCGCGGAATTCCTCCTGGGCCATGTCACCGTCTGGCAGCGCGCCATCGCCATTGTTGTCGGGCTGACATTCTATGTCGTCTCCGCACGCATCATTTCCCGTGAGCTCCTCCATCTCTGGCCCCAGGCACACATCGCGCGCAACGTCGCTCGAATCGCATGGATCAGCGCCAGTGTGGCCGCCGCCATCGCCGCGCTGACGTACAAAGGCCACGGCTGGGGCGACTTCCATGATGCGGTTTTGGAGATTGCCGGCTCTTCTTTCCCCTTGCTATTCATCCCACTCCGCAATCGCCGCATGGAGCACGCCCCGCCCACCCCAGCGATCCCGCGCAGCCTAGGCACCATCGTCCTCGCCGCCATCGTCTTCGCGCTCTTTGTCGCCTCCCTCGGACGAGGCCTCGCCTCTTAGTCAGATTCATGATTTACATCTCTGTCATAAAAGCGCTACTATGATGTCGCCCATCCCCCGCGGCATGTAGCTCACTGTGGTGACAGCTCATGTATCGTCGGATCACGCAGTTTTTTCTCCTTGCAGTTTTTCTCGCCTTCGGTTTTTCTGCACTGGCACAAGTAACGGCGCCGGATTTCTCCGTCGTTGTCCTGCCGGACACGCAGTACTATTCGCAGTCCTATCCGCAAATTTTCAACGAGCAGACGCAGTGGATCGTCAATAACCAGGCGAGCTACAACATCCAGTTTGTTCTTGGCGAGGGCGACGTCGTCAATATCGCCGAGCAGCCGCGCAATGGCAAAATGCTGACGCCGCCGATCGGACTGCTCGACACCGCAAATATCCCTTACGTATGGCCATCGGCAATCACGATTATGGTGAACGAGGAGCCCTCGGCCCGCGATACCAGCGCGTTTAATTCGTACTTCGGTCCCTCTCGTTACGCATCGTTACAGCTGGTACATGGGCGGATTTCCCAGCGGAACCAACGACAATTTTTACGCAGAGTTTACCGTCAACGGAAAACAATACTTGATCCTGGCGCTGGAGTTCGTGCCCCAGGACGCTACCTTGGTTTGGGCAAAGACGTTCTGGACGCGAATCCCGATAAGGAAATCATCGTACGTCACGCACACCTTCACCTATACCGATTCCACGCGCGCCGATCAATGCAGCAACAACAACGATGATCGTCTGCCCTCCTCCGGCAACAACCAGGGTGAAGATGTCTGGCAAAAGCTGCTCATCAATTACCCCAACCTGTCGCTGGTTCTGAACGGCCACTCTTCTCCGGCGCCAACGCTGCGCGCCGCGCTGATCTGGGCTTAAACCTGAACCTGGTCAACGAGGTCTTTCGCCAATTATCAGAATCTAACCAACGGTGGCGAAGGCTGGATGCGCATCATGACCTTTCGTCCAAGCTTGAACCGCATCGATGTCACTACCTATTCGCCTTACCTCAATCAGTACCTGACCGACGCCAATAACCAGTTCAGTCATCACCTGGCATAGCACCGGAGTCACCGCGGTACCGGCTCCGTCATGGGAGAGGTATTCGGCGGAAGTGCGTCTCCCGCGCCCTACACTTGCGTTCCCATCGTCGGCGCTACCGTGACCGCCAACGGCGTAAGCGCCACCGCAACCACCAACAGCAACGGAGCATTTTCTCTTAATCTTCCGTCCGGCAATTACAGCTTGTCAGCCACCGCACCCGGCTGGTCCACGACTACCGCCGACCAGGAAGCCGCGTATCCCGGTTACACCGGCGAAGCTAAATTCTTTCTCGCCCCGCTGCTCGGCACTGTGTCCGGCACGGTGACGAACAGCTCAGGAGGTCCGCTCAGCGGCGCTACGCTCGCGTTTTCAGGCGGGACCCTTCCCACACAGGTCAACGTCACCACCAACACCACCGGCAGTTATACTTCGCCTTCCATCTCAGTAGGCAGCTATAACGTCACCGCGTCAGCCACAGGACTCACGACCGCCACCACCACGACCACCGTCGCACAGGGCGCAGCCACCACACTGAACATCCAGTTGACTGCTCCGACCGGAGGAACCTGCACCGGCAGCACCGCCAACCGCACCATTACAATCTGCTCGCCGGCAAACAATGCCACCCTCACCTCGCCAGTCAGCATCGTTGCGCAAGTGACTGACTCAAACAAAATCACGGAGACGGAAATCTTTGTCGATCAGGTGAAGCAGTATCAGATCGCCAGCAGCACCGTAAATACATCCCTGCCGCTCGCGGTCGGCACCCATCGCATTACCGTGCAAGTGGACGATAGCGCTGGAAAGTTTCTTAGCACCGAGAACATTACCGTGTCGTCCTCAACCGGGACGGGCGGCGGCGGATGCTCGGGCAGCGGAGTAAACCGCACCATCGTGATCTGCTCGCCCGCAAACAACGCAACCCTCACCTCGCCGGTCACCATCGTCGCCCAGGCCACGGACTCAGCCACCATCTCCGCGACGGGAATCTACGTCGACGGCGTCAAGCAATATCAAGTCGCCAGCAGCAGCGTCAATACCTCTCTGCCACTCACGGCTGGCACCCATCGCATTGCCGTGCAATCGCACGACAGCGCAGGAACATTTGAAAGCGTTGTCAATGTGACCGTGTCGTCCTCGACCGGCGGCGGTTGCTCTGCGCCCACTTCGCCCGGCGTACAAATCTGCGCGCCGGCCAGCGGTGCGACCGTCTCGTCACCCGTCGCCATTCAGGCGGCCGCCAATGTCACCGGCACCTTCCAGCGTATGGAGATCTGGATCGACGGCGCGAAGAAATACTCCGAGACTACCGGCGCCACCCTCAGCACAACCCTCACCTTGTCCGCAGGCACCCACCGCTTCGCCGTCCTCGCCTACAACACCGCCGGCAACAAATGGGAGCAAGCCTACAGCGCCACCGTAAATTGATCGCCCGCTCCTCGACGAAACCGGGATCAAGTTCGCCTTGCATCAGGGCACGGCTTTAGCCGTGCCCCAGTCGTATCTAAATCGAGACGACTTAGCCGCTGAGCCACGCTTGATCTCATCGCAGAAACTCATTCCGCCAATCGCTCACCCGTAATTGAACAGCACGCCGAACACGCGGCATTTTCTGCAAATCAATCGCCAATTTGCACTCGTATAGCTCACTTGATATAGTTCATATGAGCTATATGACACCTGAACTTGGAATCTGGGAAATCGCCGTCCTCGCTCTGCTTCGCGAGAGCCCCATGCACCCCTACCAGATGCAGCGCCTGCTTCGTTTCCGGCACAAGGATGAAATCCTCGCGCTCAAGCGTGGATCGCTCTATCACGCCATTGGACGCCTGTTACGAGCCGATCTCATCGCCGTCGAGACCACAGGCCGTGATGGCAATCGTCCCGAGCGCACCACTTACCGTCTCACCTCCGCTGGGCTGGACGAGTTCAAGCTCACATTACGCAAGATCATCGCTATCCCGCGCCGCGAGCCTTCCGAGTACATGGCAGCCATCAGCTTCCTGGTTCACCTCGACCCCAAGGAAGCCGCTCGTCAGCTCAAGCAGCGCCTCCGCGAACTGGATGCCGAGATCGAGCAGCGTACCACCGGACTTGCCGCCGCCTCGGCCCATGTGCAGCGAATCAACCTGATCGAAAGCGAGTACCTCCTCGCCATGCTGCATGCCGAACGCACTTGGACCAGCAGCATCGAAAAGGAAATTCGAAAAGGAAAACTCACCTGGAATCTCAAGGCGATATTGCGCGAGGCAGCCGTCAGCCGCAAAGAAGCCAGCCAACGGAGGAAATAATCCATGCATACTACCCCGCCGCAGACAGCGACGCCCATCGCCTTGCAGCCCCGCTTCCGAGCCCCCATTTGGACCCTGATCCTTCTCGCCCCTTTCATTGCAGAAGTGCTCAGCGGTTCCACCCGCACCAGCATCCTGTTCGTCTACATCCCGGAAGTCATGGTGTGGGGCGTCGGCGCCCTCTTCTGTCGAGAACTTGTCCGCCGCTGGCGCGCCGGCGGCGTCAGCCTGCTTTTCCTCGGGCTGGCTCTCTCCATCGCCGAGGAATTCATCATCCAGCAAACCTCCATCGCGCCGCTTCCCTTTCCCGGCTCTCACCCACTCTACGGCCGCGTGTGGGGCATCAACCTTGTCTATCTCGTATTCATGCTCGGCTATGAAAGCGTGTGGGTCGTGCTGGTCCCGGTCCAGATCACGGAACTCTTCTTCCCCCAGCAAGCAAAATTGCCCTGGCTACGGAAGCGCGGCATCATCGCCGCTTCGATTGCATTCATCGTCGGCAGCCGCATCGCCTGGTTCGGCTGGACACAGAAAGCGCGCCCTCGATTGCACGCCGCTCCCTACCATCCACCCGCCGCAATGATCGCATTGGGATTCGCAGCCATCGCGGCGCTGATCGCGCTGGCCTATCTTGCTCGCAACTTCGGCCTTCCCTCGCTCGCCGACCGGCGCAGCACAGTTCCGCCGTGGCTCGCCGGTATCACAGCTTTCGTCATGGGCTCGGCCTGGTATCAACTCATCACGCAGGTCTTCATTCCCAAACCCATCCAGCCATTCTGGATTGCAATCGTCGCCGGCCTCGCCTGGGCTGCCTTGGCTTTCACACTTTTCGTCTGGTGGTCATCGCGTCCCGCCTGGAACCAGGCTCACCGCTTCGCAACCGCACTTGGCGCAACCCTCGCCTGCACCGCGCCTCCCTACGTGAACGCCGCCACTTGGCCGACGGTCGACCTCATCGGCAAAATCATCTGCGACATTCTCGCCCTGGCCGGATTCATCTTCCTTGCCAAAAAGCTCTTCGCCCACGCCGGCACAGCCAACATCACCACTCCCGACATTCATCGAGAGCTCTGAGAATCTCGATAAACCAACGCGAGCGCCCCCTGCTCCCTCACTCGCTACATAATATGTAGATGGAGAATTTTTCCCTGCCCATCCAATCCGCCTTCGCTCATGCCTTTGTCCAGGACTGGGCCGACGCGTGGAACACGCACGACCTCGACCGCATCCTCGCCCATTACGATGACGACGTAATTCTGCTCTCCCCCGTCGCCCTCAAGCTTCTCAACAACGGCACCGGCATCGTCCAGGGAAAATCCGCCCTGCGCGATTACTTCCGCATCGGCCTGCAGGCCTATCCCGATCTTCGCTTCGATGTAACGGATGTTTTATGGGGCGTCGAAACCATCGTCGCCTACTACGGTTCGAGTGTCCGCGCCAGCAAAACCGCCGAGGTCATGCAATTCAACTCCGCCGGCAAAGTCATCCGCGTCTTCGCCAACTACAACCAGTAACCGCGTTGTGGACGTGTGGCCCCGTGCACGTCCAGCGATATTCGCCGCCGTCCCCGCGCAGTGCGGCTATTCGATCCGCAATGCCGTCATCGGATCCACCCGCGTCGCCCGCCTCGCCGGTATCCACACAGCGATCAGCGCAACTGCGCAAAGAATCAGCGGCGCCACAAGAAACGCGACCGGGTCCCACGTCTTCACTCCAAATAAAAAGCTCGCCAGAAAACGCGTCACCGCAAACGCTCCGCCAATTCCCAGCAACAACGCCGAGACCAGACAGCATCATGCCTTGACCAATCACCATATTGCGCAGGTTCCAGGTCTGCGCCCCCAGCGCCATGCGCACTCCCAGCTCCTGCGTTCGTTGCTGCACAGAGTAAGACATGACCCCGTACACCCCAATCACCGCCATCAACAGTCCAGCCGATCCAAAGATAATCAGCAGCATCATATTGAATCGCTGCCTCGCAATATTGCGCGCTTCAATTTCCTGCATGCTGCGAACATGCGCGACCGGCAGCCCTCCGCTGGCCTCGCGCAGCGCAGCAGTAATCGGTACACGCAGCGTGTACGGATCCACCTGCGTCCGAACAATCCAATAAAGCGGCGCAACTCGCGAGTTGAGCGCGGTTTCCAGATCCGGCATCTGCGCCAGCGGGATATACATGATGGGAGCTGCATCGCGATTCGGCCCGCCATCATGCGTGTCGCCAACGATGCCGATAATCTGCCGCGGCGGCTCCGCGAAAGCCGGCCCTGCACCCACTCCAATCTGGATGCGGTCAGTCAGCGGGTCGCCCTTCGGCCAATATTGCTTGGCCATCGCTTCATTAATGATCGCCACTCCCGGAGCGGAGCCGTTATCCTGTCGCGTAAACTCGCGGCCTCGCAGCAGCGGAATTTTGAATGTCTGAAAAAAGCTCCACGATGTCGAGTAGAACCCCGCGCCCCCGGTAAACGGCGCGTTCCCATGCGGCCTGCCCACAACATCAAAGGTCATCCCAAAACCGCTGAACATCGGCAGGCAATTCGTCACCGCAACATCGGCCACCCCCGGCACCGCCATCACACGATCCGAGCCATCGCGAATCAGCTGTGCCACCGGCGCCGTCTTCTGGAAGCGATCGCCCCCAATCGACATCGCCATGGTCAGAACATTTTTGGTCGTGAACCCAGGATCAACCGCCTGCAGCTTAAAGAAGGTGCGCACCAGCAGCGCCGCACCAATCAGCAGAACCAGCGTCAGGGCCATCTCGCAAATCACGAGTATCGATCGAAGTTTGCCGCTGCGAAATCCAAGCCCGGAGCGGCTGGAATTCTCGTTCAGCACCAACGCCAGATTCGGCCGCGACGCACTGATCGCAGGCGCCAGCCCAAACAAGATGCCGGTCAGGATAGAAATTCCCAGCGTGAACAACAGCACGTGAACATCGAGTGTCACCGCCGAACCGTTCTCGCCAAGCCGAGGAATATCTCCCGGATTGATGCGCAGCAGCAGACGCAATCCCACATACCCCAGTACCAGCCCCAGCGCGCCGCCGCACAACGACAATGTCAGACTTTCCGTCAGCAACTGCCGGACGATCTGCCCGCGTCCAGCGCCCAGCGCCGCGCGTGTCGCCAGCTCGCGCTTTCTTGCCGAGGCCCTCGCCAGCAGCAGGTTCGCGACATTCGCACACGCAATCAGCAGCACAAAACCCACCGCCCCCAGCAATACAAATAATGAGGTGCGTGTGTCGCCGATCATCGACTCCTGCAGCGATCGAACTCCAAATCCGGCATCCGACTGCAGCGCATCCGCTCCATACATGCGCCGATATTGATCCGCCGCCAGGCGCAGCTGCGCATTCGCCTGCGCGATCGTCACTCCCGGTTTCAGCCGCGCCGCAACAGTAAAATAGTGCGCCATATCCTGCGACGCCAGGTCAAATTGAAACGGCACCCACAAATCAGCCGGCGTGTCCGTAACAAAGCCCCGCCCAATCACTCCCACCACCTGAT
Source organism: uncultured Acidobacteriota bacterium (assembly GCA_963774515.1). Classification (GTDB taxonomy): domain Bacteria; phylum Acidobacteriota; class Terriglobia; order Terriglobales; family Acidobacteriaceae; genus JAKAAZ01. The sequence goes on from CAVZFK010000001.1 coordinate 39,086, forward strand.
ACGGCTGGCCATCCAGTTGAATGTTCCTACCCACAATCTTTCGATTGCCGCCGAACCGGCTCTTCCACAGCCCGTAACTCAGCACCACTACATTGCCACCATGCGGACTATCTTCCGCCGCGGTAAATGTCCGTCCCACCGCCACTGGTGCGCCGAACATCGCAAAATATTCCGCCGACACATGAAATCCCTGCACCTGCTGCGGCTGATCGCCGCCGGTCAAATTCATTCCAGCGCCGCCAAAATCGTACGCAGCCACTTGCTGAAATATTTTCTTCTGCTGCGACCAGACGTTGAACTTGGGAATATTCGCGCCCGGGAAACTTCCCTGGCGACTGGTATTCATCAGCTGCACCAGAGATTGCGGATCGGGATAGGTCAGCGGTTTCAGCAACACTGTATTGATCACCGAGAAAACCGCCGTGTTCACGCCGACGCCGACAGCAATCACTAGAATCGCGATGACCGTAAACGCCGGCGTCTTCTTCAGCGAGCGCCATGCGAATCGCAAATCGCGCAACAAAGTTTCCATCCACGGAAACGAACGATCCAGCCACACCCGCTCTCGCGTCGCCCGCGGATTGCCAAACCGCACTCGAGCCCGCCGTCGCGCTTCTTCTGCAGAAAGTCCACGCGCTGCATTCGCGTCCTCTTCATGCGCCAGGTGCGATTCAATCTCCTCGGCCAGCTCTTCGTCTTTCTTCGCGCGCTGCGTCATCCGTCGTAGGTTCATCGCCGTCACTCCCCCTCGCCACTTCCCTCGTCACTTCCGCTCGCTACTTTCCCCTCGCTACTTTCCTGCCTCTACTCTCCTGTCGATTTGATCGAGTCCCCAAGAATCAGCCCAATGGCGCGCGTCATCCTGTGCCAGCGGCCCGTCGCAGCGTTCAGTTCCTTTCGCCCTTTGGCCGTCAGCTTGTAAAACTTTGCCTTGCGATTGTTCTCGCTCACGCCCCACTCCGAGGCCAGCCACCCGCGATCTTCCAGCCGATGCAGCGCCGGATAGAGCGAGCCCTGCTCCACCTCCAGCGCGTTTTCCGATGTGTGCTCGATCACCTGCGCAATCGTGTGCCCATGCGCCGGGCCCATCACCAGCGTGCGCAAAATCAGCATGTCCAGCGTGCCTTGCAGAATTTCCCCGTTTTCCGGCGGCCTCTTCAAAACCATCTCCCCGTCCCTCCCCTCGAATGCCTATGCAAGAACGTTATACACCACTCGAATGCCTATGGGAAGTGCCAGGATTTACCTGGAGTCTTCAGAAGAGAAATTAAATTGTCGGGTAAGCTACGTCGTGACGGACCGCCACGCAACCAAAACTATCGACAGTCGAATGTCGAGGGTGCCCCATCCTTCGCGCTGTTTGCGAAGGGTGGGATATCAAAAAGTCAGCATCACAGTGCCAGTGAGAATATCCTCGGACCGCTCTCCGTCCTTACCACCCCACCTGCCCCATCCGCTGCAAAATAATTTCGCTATAGCGATTCATCCGCTCCGGCCGTCTTTTTCGCGGAGCTGGCAAAATCGCCGCCAGCCGCGCCGCCTGATCGCGCCCAATATTCCGCGCGCTGATTCCATAGTGATACCGGCACGCCGCCTCCGCCCCATACACGCCCGGCCCCCATTCCACCTCATTCAGATACAGCTCCAGAATTCGCCGCTTCCCCAGCACCAGCTCCGCCACCGGCACCAGCGAGGCCTCCGCACCTTTGCGCAAGATCGATCGCCCCGTCCCGAAAAATAAATTCTTCACCAGCTGCTGCGTAATTGTCGAAGCTCCACGCACCCGCCCGCCTTCCATATCCTGAGCCGCATCAATCTGCACCTGGTGCCAGTCGAATCCATGATGTAAATAGAAGCGCGCATCCTCCGCCGACACCACCGCATGCTGCAGGTTCGGCGAAATCATCCGCAGCGGCATGTACTCATAGTGCTCGCGATATGGCTTGCCGTGGACATCCGGCTGGAACCAACCTTGCACCTGTCGCTCCGCCCGCACCGCCGTTGTCGGAGGATTGATCCACCGCATCCCCACCAGCATCACCGCCGCCAGCAACCACAGCGCCGCAATCCCCAGCCCAATCCATCGCAGCCAGGTTCGCAGCCCAATCTTTCCAATCCGCGTTTTCAGGGGAGTAGTTGTCTTTCGCTTCACATCAGAATCATAGCGTGTGCTCTCTCGCGCCTATCCCTTCGGCGCTCCCGCACCCGGCAAAACCCCAAGCTGCCCCATCATGCCGAGAGTATCCATGATGATGCGCGTGTCCTTGATCCGCCCATCCTCCAGGCGATCAATCACCATCCCCCACACCCGCACCGCTTTTCCCGTCGCCGGAATCCCGAGGAAATTTCCCTGATGCGTGCCCGTCCACTCAAAGCGGCTCGCAACTTTGTCGCCCTCCGTGATCTGCTCCACAATCGAAAACACAATGTCAGGAAATCCCGTCCGCATGGCGCGAATCGCGTCTTGCAGTCCGCTCAGTCCCGGCCCCTGCCCCGGCATCGGAACCTGTTCCACCATGTCGTCCCAGAAATATTCCCCAGCCGCTTCAATCTTTCCCTTCGTGATCACCTCGTCCGCAAATCCACGCACAATCGCCGCATGATCCTTCGCCATCTTCGTCCCCCCTCAAACCTCAGTGCAGGATTATATCCGTCAACCATCCACCCGACCGCCGCTTATCCATCCACACAGCCACTCGTGCAGCAACTGCGGCGAGCAAACAATCCGGCCATTCCGACTCGAAAGAAACTGACAGAAGATGTGCTTCCCATCATCGGCCTGTATCTCCGCGAGCCGGCCTGTCGGCGCAGCTCTACGCGTTCGTCCCGCCATCCACCGTAAGGTTCGCCCCGGTGATGTATGACGATTCAGGTCCCGCAACAAAGGCTACCAATGCCGCAACTTCATCAACCTGCCCATAACGGTTCAACGCTGTGATGGCCTTTTGTGGCGCTGCCCAGTCACCCGCGGCGGGATTCAAATCCGTGTCGATCGGACCCGGCTGAACGTTATTCACCGTGATGCCACGGCTACCAACTTCTCGCGACAACCCCTGCGTAAACATCTTTACAGCCCCCTTCGTCGCCGCGTATGCGACCAGCCCAGGCGTCATATTCCGCTCGCCGAGGCAGGAGCCGATCATGATGATCCTGCCGCCATCGTTCATATGTTTCAGCGTCGCCTGCGTCGCCACCATTACGCCACGAAAGTTCAGATCAATCATGTGGTCCATCTCCTCGAGCGTGGTCTCCTCGAACGGATTCGGAATCGCTGTGCCGGCATTGTTCACCAGAACATCAATCCGCCCCAGCGTAGCCACCACTTTTTCAATCGCGGCTTGAATCGCCTTAGGATCGGCAGCATCCGCCTGGATGGCAATTGCCTTTCCGCCGCTGTTTTCAATCGCGCCCACTACTGCAGCCGCCGCCTTGGTGTCCTTTGCATACGTGATGGCGACACTGGCTCCATCCGCGGCCAGACGTTTTGCGATGGCTGCCCCAATACCCCGTGAGGCGCCGGTAACAAGCGCCACTTTTCCACCCAATTTAGACATAAGATCTCCTTTTTGCATTCTGTGAACGATACACCACTTGTATGAATTCAATTGAGGCTGCAAACTTGAGTTCGGATTACAGACTGTCTATCTGATGTTCCAGTGTCGCAGTTGGAATTGGCGGAATTGTGAATATCAAAGATTCCGACAGAAATCGGTCGAAGAAACAACGAGCGTCGAAGATCAAAACAGAAATCGCCCTCGCCCAATCTCTAGCTTCGCGACCGTATCGCCGAAATACGCACGCTGATAGCGCAACTGTTCGCAGCCTGCTTGCGCACCGCTTCCGGAATTTCAACGCGCGCACCCGCTCCATCACGCTGCCACTTCAGCTCCGTGTCATATCCCAGTAGACGCAGGCTCGCACCCTTCGCCGGCGCAATTTTCGTCAACGCAATTGTCCCCGGAACTGCCTCGCCCTCATCCAGCAGATAAATCGCATACACCGCGCCATCCTTGCCACGGGTAAAGCACACCTTGCCGTCGCGATACGGCGCAATCGGACGCGTCGCATAAATCGCCTCGCCGTTGCTCTTGCATCCATACCCCGATTTCGGCCAGCCGCGCAACCGCTCCCGTCGGCAACTCGCCCGTCGGATCAGGCCCAACGTTCAGCAGATAGTTGCCGCCCTTGGCAACAATATCCACCAGCATGTGTACCACCTTGCGCGACGACTTATAGTGATCATCCGGCGCATACGACCACGAATTGCCCAGCGTCATACACGTCTCCCACGGATAAGGAAGCGGCGTATCCGGAATCTGCTGCTCCGGCGTGCGATAGTTTTCGTACGGCCCACCCACCGCGCGATCCACCACAATCAGGCCCGGCTGATTTTTCCGCGCCAGCGCCGCCAGGCCCGGCATGTCGATATCCTGCGGCCATGGCACATCCTGCCCGCCGACAATCGCATTCGGATGTGCCGTCGGATTCACCCACCCACCATCCAGCCACAAAATATCCACCGACCCATATTCACTCGTCAGCTCGCCCACCTGTCCATGCACAAACGCGACAAACTTCTTCCAGCGCTCCGGATATTCGCGCGTATCGTAATTCACGTCCCTGTTAGGAGTGGCCCATTCAACCGCCCAATAATCCCCGTTATGCCAATCGGGCTTGGAAAAATATGCGCCGATTCCAAAAGATTGCTTGCGAAACGCCGCAAACACTTCATTGGCGACATTGGCTCGCGGATTTGTATGGAACGGAACATCCGGCGCGGTGATGCGATAATCCGTCAGCTTGGTATCGAACATCGAAAAGCCGTCGTGATGCTTGGTTGTAAATACAACGTATTTCATGCCCGCGTTTTTAGCCACGCTGGCCCACATATCAGGATCAAATCCAATCGGATTAAACGTCTTCGGCAGCGCCTCGTATCTTCTCTTGTAGTCCACGTAGTTCGTCCCGGCCGGACGCTTGATCCAGTCCTCCGAACAGATCGACCACGATTCCACCACGCCCCACTGGCTGTACGCGCCCCAGTGCATCATGAAACCGAACTTCCAATCCTGCCACGTATCCAGCTTGCGCACCACCAGCGCATCCGTCACCGGCACGTACGCGTCGCTCTTCTCCGCAGCGCCGCCGCCGCGCCCACCGCCTTCACCGCCGCCGATGCCCCAATCAACTTGCAGAATTCTCTCCGCTGCATTCCATTCCCTTCTTTTGAACGGCTTCGATCTGCCTTCAGGTTCTCATGCGAAATCATACTAAGTCGAAAAAGTTGCAGCCGCACTGTTCAACTCAAATACTCCCTCCCGCCGCCGCGTGCATAATTATTTATCCGGAGGAACCGAACTTTCAGCGCCCCCGGCCCCTCTATCAAGCATGCACACGCGAACCGAAACGACGGAGCCCGCGACGTCCGACCAAACTCTTCTGGTCCTTCTCGCGCAAACCGGCGATCGGCCGCATTGGAACAGCTTCTCCGTGACGCCTACGCGCCGTTGCATCGCTACATCACTCGTCTCGCCGGCGCCGCCCTCGCGGATGACATACTGCAAGAAACTTCGCTGCAGATTTTTCGCAAGCTCCCTTACTTGCGCGAGCCCGCCGTCTTCCGCGCCTGGACCTTTCGCATCGCTTCCCGGATTGCTTTCTCTCACCTCAAGCACGCTCGCCGCTGGCAGCCACTCGACGACGCACCCCCCGAACAACTCGCCATTCTCAACCCCACTCTCGGCGAGCCGCCTGATGAGGCCTTTTTCACCCTCCTAGACCATGTATCGCCCGCCAGCCGTGCCGTCCTCCTGCTTCGCTACCAGCACGACCTCACGCTCGAAGAATGTGCCGCCATCTTGGAGATCCCGATCGGCACCGCCAAGTCGCGCCTCAATTATGGAGTTACCACGCTTCGCAAACACCTGACCTCCGAAAGGAAACCAGCATGACTCCCGAACACCAGCAACCTAACTCTGAAAACACCAACGCCGAAATCGCCTTCGTCCAACAAGCTCTCGCCGCCGCCGACCGTTCCGAACGCACCTCCCGCATCGTCGTTGGCGTGCTCGCCATCCTCGCTCTCGTTGTCTTCGTCTGGATGCACCTCCACATGTTCCCGCCAGAAAATCTGGGCACACTCCTGCACTCACTGCTTCGCGTTGACCTTTTCTTTTTGGTTCTTTTATTCGCCATCACCATGTATCTTCGTCAGGTCATCAATAGGAACACACGCACCATCCTCCGCGCGCTTGCCAACACCCGCCAACGCTGACTCGATAGCAAAAGAATGCGGGCCGCCCAGGCCCGCCTCTTGTATTGCTTCCAGCGCGTGCTGACAAAATTAGCCCTGGCTCCGTTCGCCTGATTGTTCCTAAAGAACCCCCACACTCGCACACCTTTCCCGTCGCCGGAATTCCGAGGAAATCCCCTGATGCGAGCCCGCCGCATTGGGCAAGTCGAATATCAGTTCTTGTGTGATAGGAACGACCGCTCTTAGGCGGCCAGCGGGAATGTCGGGCGACATCCCGTTAGTGGGTTTCTACAGTCTTCCGAGCTGCCGATTTCCGTTCATCCAACTTCCATTTCGGCAATGCATCATCTTCGTCGGAACCATCTTCTCGCTTCAGCTGTCGCCCTTGCGAGCTGCTTTCCTCTGCCCTGCTGTCATGGGATGCAGCAGGGGCCGATTCCCCAACCGCGACAACACGCTGCTTTACCTCTCCAGGCTTTCGGATTTCCACTCCGCCCTTGAAATACGCACCGTCGTCGATTGAAATTCGCGGCGTGATCACGTTCCCCATCAGCGAACCCCCGTTGCGGATATCGACCCGATCACTCGCACGGCAGTTGCCATGCACTTTCCCCAGCACAATGATCTCTCGCGCATCAATGTCAGCCATGATTTCACCCGTCTTACCCACGGTCAGCCGACTACCATCCAGATGGATCATCCCTTCGATTCTGCCTTCAATGTAGAGGCACTCCGTGCTTGTCACTTCACCCTTGATCACGAATGACCGCTCAACCATCTGCTGCAAAGTAGCCCGCCCTTCCCGCGCCGAACTGGAGTGCGTCTCCACCGGTCGCGAGTGACCGGTCGAGGCAGCTACATTTGCCTCGGACTTTTCTGCTTGCGACATTGGCCTCCGATCCGAGCCGGCACAGGAACCGACTCCATTGACGATCGCCCTCTGTTTCCTTGTTCCCACGCCGGCAAATCTCCGCGCCGCGTGCCTTCCCCGTATAGATGCCGACTTCACCATCGCAAGTTGTTCGCCTTGTATCCAAACATCGCCGCCATCCACCACATCGCCGGCAACCACTACATTCATATAAAGGATTATCGTCATCCCCGGCCGTAACTTGAACGTCATCCCCGGCCGTCGTAAGCTAGTCCCCGGCCTTTAAGGGTAAGCCTCGAACTTTAACTTAGACCCCGGACTTTCACGGTAGACCCCGGACTTTCACGGTAACCCCGGACTTCACGGTAGACCCCGGACTTCAGTCCGGGGATTCAACTCCAAACCCCCGCCTTCAGGCGCTGAGGTACCCATCCCCCGTACCGCGAACCGAGCAGTCACGTAAGATAAAAAGATTTGTCCTCCCGAGCGTGACGACCATCACTGGCAATCCAACCCCATCGGGCGCACACTCTCTCCGTACTCGCGTGCGCTTCACGCGCGGATCGGAGTTCGACGTGCCAAACAATATCCCAGACCTTTCGGTCGCAGAGTTATTGACGGCAATCGCTCATTCGCTGGTCGATCTGCCCGAAGATGTTTCACTCCACGAAGTCCCCAGTGACACTGCAACCCTCTTGCGACTCAAGGTGCATCCCACGGACGTAGGTAAGATCATCGGCAAACAAGGTCGCACAGCCAGATCGATACGAACTCTCCTGGGAGCGATCAGCGTCAAGGTGAAGCATCGCTACTCGCTCGAGATCATTGAGGACGTCGCTTCGTCCCCCATGGATCGGGAGTGATCCATGTCACGCTCATGCGTTGCAGGAGGCTGCGTGGTTTCCTATGAAGAAGCATCCCTGATCTTCAACAAATGGTCAGAAGAAAACACACCGCTGTTATTCCGCAGCCATTCGCTTCGTTTTACGCATTCCATCCTGTGTGGCCTGGATTCTGCCAAAGATGGAGCCATCCGATTGCGCCTCCAGGACCTCGGCCACATCGAAATCCGTATCTCCGCCGAATTCACATTCGAGTATTTTGATCCGGCAGCCCATCGCCACACACCGGGAGATGCTGTGCCCGCCAACCCAGCCGATTCCCTCGCCACCGGCGCCGGCATCGTCGCCACCATCCCATCCGGCGAATCCTTCATGCTCCTCGAAATCCTCTTCACCTAGCAACGCCGCCAGCCGCTCCATGCCTCGCCTCTCACACATCGGAGCAACTCCATCTCCATCGATTCCATCCAGCCCTTCGCCGAACTCCCCATTCTTCCCGCCGAGAATTATTCTTAACGAAGGCCGATCCGCTTCAGCGGACAGCCACAGGGAAGAATCCTGAGAAACTCCGCACACACACGCACGGTGCCCCATTCAAGCCGCTGTTGGCTTGAGTGGGAATGGAAAAAATGCTTCGCAGGTATCTAACAAGAATTGTCATCCCGTACAAGTTGACCGACCGTTCGTGAACTGCCCTTGATATAGCGTCGCTCGGGACGGTGTAGACTCCTTTTGTCTGCTCCCGCTGTAGGCTTCATCCTGGAATGGAGACTAGCCATGCAACACGACGTCATCCCTGAACAACCGTCGCTTTCACCGGCTGAAACCGCAGCCATCGCCAAGGACGCGTACATTTATGGGTATCCCATGGTGCAGATCTACCTCACCATGTTCACCTTCTCCATCGACAAGAAAAATCCGCAGTACAAGGGGCCGTTCAACGCGCCATTAAGCTTCGCTCGCGTCTTCACGCCAGAAGACACAGCTTTCGTCACTCCAAACTCCGACACTCCATATACATTTCTCAGCCTCGATCTTCGCGCGGAGCCCATCGTTTTGACAATTCCGCCGATTGAGAAAAACCGTTACTGGGTGTTCCAGATGATGGACATGTACACCTTCAACTTTGACTACCTGGGCACGCGCGCGACCGGCAACGGGGGCGGCACATTCCTGATCGCCGGACCACGATGGACGGGGAAAGTTCCGGCCGGGATCACCAAGGTGCTTCGGCCCGAGACAGAGTTCATCAATGTGGTTGGACGGACGCAGCTGTTTGACGCCTCCGACCTTGAAAATGTGAAAAAGATCCAGTCAGAGTACAAGGCACAGCCCTTGTCTGCTTTCGCGGGTCACACCGCGCCCCCCGCTGCGCCTCCGATTCAATGGATCGCGCCTGTTCCGCCCACGCAGCTCCAGACATCTCCGCAGTTCTTCAATGTGATGAGCTTTCTGCTGCAGTTTTGTCCGACCCACAGCAGCGAAGAAGCATTGCGCGCAAGCTTCGCTCGCATCGGAGTCGGTGCCGGCAAGACGATTGACTTCGCCACATTGTCGCCGGAGATGAAGGCGGCGCTCGTGTCCGGTATGGCTGCGGGTCAGAAAGAAATTGAAGCTCGCAGAGCCGCAACCGCCGGAGACATCAGCAATCTTTTCGGTACGCGCGAGTTTCTGCACAACGATTACGTTGCCCGCGCTACCGGAGCGCAGATGGGGATTGGCGCTAACTCCAAAGAAGAGGCGATCTACCCGCTGTTTGAAAAAGATTCCGGTGGACAGGCGCTCGACGGCAGCAAGGGTCGATACACGCTGCGTTTCGCTAAGGGGCAGTTTCCGCCGGTCAATGCTTTCTGGTCGCTCACCATGTACGATCTTCCGCAGCAACTCCTGGTTGAGAATCCGATTCATCGCTATCTAATTAACTCGCCCATGTTGCCGAGCTTACAACTCGACCCTGACGGTGGGCTCACGATTTACATACAAGCCGACTCACCGGGGAAAGAGTTGGAATCGAACTGGCTTCCCGCTCCCCATGCAGCTTTTATGCTTGCCATGCGCTACTACCTTCCCAAGGCCGAGCTGATCGAGGGCACATGGAAGTCTCCAGCCGTTGTTCGAGCGAACTAATCCATCTTGAAGGAGAACCCAATGTCCCAGCCATCGTCCCATTCAACCCCGCTGACTCCGGATGAAGCGCGCGGCATTGCAAAAGAGGCCTTCATCTATGGCTTTCCGATGGCGGCGAATTACCAGACGATGTACAAGCAGGCAATCGACACGACGAATCATGATTACCGCGGAGCATTTAACACACTGCATAGCTCGCTGACGGTCGCCACGCCAGATGACAAGTTCGTGGTGACGCCGAACTCGGATACTCCCTACTCCTACCTATGGATGGATTTGCGTGCGGAGCCTGTCATCGTGACGCTGCCGAAAATTGAGCCGAACCGCTATTACACCGGGCAAATGGTCGACCTCTACACCTATAACTTCTCCTACCTGGGTACGCGCGCGTTTGGCAACGACGGCGGGACTTTCATGATTGCCGGACCGGGATGGAGCGGTGCCACGCCCGGGGGAGTGAAGTCCGTGATCCGCTCGGAAACGCAATTCGCCTACATCATCTTCCGCACGCAATTGTTCAACGCGAATGATCTTCCAAACGTAAATAAAATCCAGGCCGGCTACAAAGCGCAGACGCTGAGCGCGTTTCTTAAACAGCCGAGCCCTGCTACTGCGCCCGCTGTCAGGTGGCCAAAAATCGGTGAATTACCGACCAGCGCCGATGTATTCCCCTATGTGAATTTCCTTTTCCAGTTCTGCCCGCCAAATAAATCCGAAAAAGATCTGCTGGCGCGATTTGCAAAGATCAACGTCGGTCCCGATCAGACATTCGACATCGCTGAATTTTCACCGGAGATTCAGCAGGCGATCCACGACGGAATTCAGGATTCATCCGGAGACCTGAGCACTGTAATGAAGAGGATCAACACCGATCAAATTTCCAGCGGAGAGATGTTCGGAACTCGCGACTTTCTGAAGGACAACTACCTCTACCGCTACGCCGGCGCCAAACTCGGGCTGTACGGCAATTCCAAACAGGACGCTCTCTATTTCGGCTATTTCGTCGACGCCAACTATCAGCCGCTTGATGCATCGAAGTCGAACTACCAGCTTCTCTTTCCCAAGGGCAATCTGCCAGCGACCAAGGCCTTCTGGTCGCTGACGATGTACGACGGCAAGACGCAGCTTCTGGTGGCCAACCCGCTCAAACGCTACCTGCTCAACTCCACCACGCTGGATTCATATACCTACGGCGCCGACGGCTCGCTCACTTTTTACATTCAGAAAAACTCGCCTGGAAAAGACAAGGAATCGAACTGGCTGCCCGCACCGAACGGCCCTTTCTACGCGGTTTTTCGCGTCTACATGCCGGGAGAGACAGTATTGAACGGCACCTGGAAAAAGCCGCCGATGCAGCCTGCTGCAGAAAGCGGAAACTAAGCCAGTTCGTGGCAGCCCCGCCCCCCCATCAACGCCGGCCCAAAGTATGCCCGTGTAGTATGCCCGTGCGGCCAGCACCCAGCACCGACTATTTCTGTATCGGTCTTGTGGGCTGCGAGCATGGCGCCCTGCAACGACCCTCGCCGTCCGGGAGAATTCACCAGAGCAGTCTCGAATGCCTTGCCGGCTGCCGCGAAGTCGCCCTGTTCCAGGAAGAGTTCTCCCAGTTGTTCGCGCGCCGGAACAATCGGCCCCGGAGTGGCGGGAAGTTTCTCAATCCCGTCCTCATCATCCGCCGCACTGCGCAACGTGGCAGTCGCTACCTCCGGTCGACCCTCGGCTTGCGCCGACCAGCCGAGCACTTCGCCGGTCATGATGTGAACCTGGCTTGCCCAGTAAGCATTTCCCGATGTGCGAAGCCTCTCTTCAATTTGGCGCAGCGTTTCGGCCTCCTCGCGAGCCTCCTTCGCATGGCCGTTGCGAGCAAATCCAAGCCCGCGCGCCCACACCGCGATTGCCTGCACCTGTGGCAGAGCTGCAGCGGGCGGTAGCGAAATCTTCTCAGCCTCGCTCCATCGGCCCCGTTCCACCACATAGCGGATGGGCATCGCGGTGGCCGCGTAGCCTGACTTGAAGTCGCTCATGTCCAAATCATGCATTCCGCCCAGCTGCTCGATCACCTGCGCCGCCTCGTGGTCGCGTCCGCTTTGCAGATAGGCATACTCCAGGTAGTCCATCGCGTGCAGCTCTTCACCGGTATCACCCTGCTCTTGCGCCGCCGCCTTCGCAGCCAGGTTGGACGCGATCGAGTCATCCCACATGCCCAGGCGAGTGAAGATGTGCGAAGGCATATGCAGCGCATGCGGAGCCGACGGAGCAATCTTGGAGTAGGCTTGAGCCGCCGCCAGCCCGCGCGATGCCAGCTCCTGGCTGTCGTACGCATGAATCAGGTAATGCGGTATCCCGGGATGATCCGGATGTTCCCGGTAGAGAGGCTCAAGCACAGCCGCAGCTTGCTTCTGCTTGCTATGGGTCTTATCGGTTGGGGACGCGTCGGAGATCAGCGCCAGCGCATAGAACACCTGAACTTCAACATCGTTCGGATTCGCCACAGCCAGCTGGTGCATTGCAGCTTCATACTGCAACGCGCGCGTGCTGTATGGAATCGCCGGATCATCGAAGATCAAACTCAGCGCGTGAATGTAGCCGCGTTCCCGTGCGCTGGCCGCGTTCAGCATTTCCGCCCGCGTCATCGCGTGCTGGCCGACGGAGAATCCTTCGGCAGGCAGCCGCGGTTCCCATAGTGGATGAAAGTGAGTCATCGCCACACCCCAATACGCAATCGCGCAGTCAGGATCTTGTGCGGCCACTCCGCGGAAAGCCTTCTCAGCGGGCGCGTATGCGAAGGAGTGCAAGAGCGCAACCGCGCGGTCAAATTCCTGCTGCGTTCCAGGTTGACATGACGTGACGAACGAGACGCGGCCCAGTTTTTCAGGCGCAGGGTGGTTCTGCTTTTCCTGCGCAGCTGCTACAGACGCAAGCAGTAAAACCGAAATCAGGATTCGCCGCATCATTTCGGTCTCCACCGAGTTTCAATGACGTTCTGAATCCCTACTATTCTACGAGCCTCACGATTCCATTCGGCATCTTGGTTTCAGTGGAGCGCTCCCATCACCGCCCGCCCAAAGTATGCCCGTGTAGCATGCCCATGCGGCTAGCACCCGGATACTGTGTGCCGCACAGCGCCCCACGGCCCGACACCGGTGCCAATACTGTGTGCCGTACAGTACCTACGCCCCCAGCAATGCCGACGCAGAGTATGCCGGTGCGGCCAGCACCCCGCGCGGCCAGCACCACTTTGGCACTTCGACTACACCGAAATTGTTAGAATAGAGATGAGCACCCTCCACCCTTCCGGCCGCCTTCCAAGGCAGTGTAGGCTCCGGATCGCACGAGGTTTTCGCTCGGTTTTTCGTTTTTTTGCTGATTTTCCGCCGCGGAAGCCGAATTATTGGGGCATCTTCCATCCATTCCACTGCAAACAAGGCACTTACCCAAAAAGACCCGCTGCATAATCCTTCAAATAGCCCGTACAATCCTTCAATTAGCCCGTACAATCCTTCAATTGGCTAGCACAATCCTTCAAATAGCTCACCCTCCCAGCCTATGTCCGTGCGGTCAGCACCTGCTTCGGAGGCGCCAGCGCAAGCAGCGTCACGCCAATCACCGCCAGCACACCCACCCCAATCAGTTCTCCCCGCGCCACCATGCCGGCCATCGCCTGATAGCCCATCCAAACCGCGTGCACCAGGCTCGACCATGCAGTAAACAGGATCAAGCTGCGATGGCCCGCAGGGCTGCGGGCCACCAGCAACAAACACACTCCCAAAGTGACGTAGACGCTCAGCATCATCGACAGCGCCGGCTCTTGTCGAATGAACACCACCATGGGATACGCCGTCAACACAAACAGCACTCCCACCCCCACCAGCACCGCCGTTAACGCACGCTCCCGCATCCTCGTCCCCCTCTGTTGCACCGTCCTAAAACGACAACTTCAGATCGCGAATTCGGAGGGAGCAGGGGCTTACAACCCCCTGAACAACCGCCAACTAGACAAGGGCGTTGATGCCCGGATCGCCCAGGTTATTTCACCGCCACTCCCTGCGTTCCCTGGCTCGCCACCGCGGAAATCGCCTGCTCCACCCGCGCCGGATCGCCGAGATAGTAATGCTTGATCGGCTTCAATCTCTCATCCAGCTCATACACCAGCGGAATCCCCGTAGGAATGTTCAGCCCTGCAATTTCCTTGTCAGAAATTTCATCCAGGTATTTCACCAGCGCTCGCAAACTATTGCCGTGCGCGGTGATCAGCACCTGGTTCCCCGCTTTCACACGCGGCGCAATCAACTCATGCCAGCACGGCAGCACCCGCGCCACCGTATCTTTCAGGCACTCCGTCAGCGGCAATTGGCTCTTGCTCAAATTCTTGTATCGCGGATCAAAGCCCGGATAGCGCGGATCTTTCTCACTCAGCGCTGGAGGAGGAACATCGTAGCTCCGCCGCCACAACTTCATCTGCGCCTCGCCATATTTCTCCGCCGTCTCCGCCTTGTTCAATCCCTGCAGCGCTCCATAGTGGCGCTCGTTCAATCGCCAATCATGCACCACTGGAACCCACATGCGGTCCATCTCATCCAGCACCATCCACAGCGTGCGAATCGCTCTCCGCAATACAGACGTGTACGTAACATCGAAAGCGAATCCTTCCGTCGCCAGCAATCGGCCCGCGTCCCGCGCCTCCAGCTTTCCCTGGTCCGACAGATCCACGTCTGTCCATCCGGTAAACAAGTTCTCTTTATTCCAAACGCTCTCTCCGTGCCGCAGCAGTACAAGTTTGCTCATCATCCTCTTCCTTGTTTGGCTCGCCCGTGGCGAGGGGGGTGTATGTGTCGCATCGTGGCCTCCAGTGTCCGACCTTCCGACCGGAGCCGACTTCTTCGCAACCAAAATATGTCTTCGATTTGCTGCTTCCATCCTAATCGAAGCAAGGCTCCAACATCGTCTGCGTGACTTAGGTCACGTTCCCGTCAGAATTTTCCACGTTTCGGCGATGCGCATCCGGGGAAATTTTGGGAATTCTCTCTCCGCCTATCGCGCGAAAAAAACTTCTTCGCGCGCGCTCCGCAAATTAAAAATCTACAGAACAATCACCGCCGCACCATCGATCGCATCATGCCGCAGCGCATCCATCGCGTAGTTAATGTCATCCAGAGAAAACGCAGTCGCCTTCGTTTTTATGCCAATTTGCCCGCAAATCTGCAAAAAATCCCGCGCATCGTCTCTCGTCATATTGGCCACGCTGCGAATCTGCCGCTCGCCCCACAGCAATTTGTCGTAGTCGAATTCGGGAATCTTATCCAGGTGAATTGCATTGATCGCCACCACTCCGCCCTTGCGTAAACTTGAAAGCGCAGCCACAACGACTTTCCCGCTCGGCGCAAATGTCACCGCGCGATCCAGTTTCACCGGCGGCATTTCATTTTCATCACCCACCCACTTTGCCCCTAACGATTCGGCTAGTTGCCGATGGCTTGCACCGCGCGTCGAAACATAGACATCGCAATCCCACGCGCGCAAAACTGCAATGGCAAGATGCGCCGACGCTCCAAATCCGAATAACCCGACGCGTTCTCCACGCTCCACGCCCGCAACCCGCAAACTTCGAAAACCGATGATACCCGCGCACAGCAAGGGTGCGACGTGCATATCATCCAGCGCTTCCGGCAGCGGATACACAAAATCCGCCCGCGCCACCGCATACTCCGCATACCCACCATTCACGCTGTATCCCGTGAATGTCGGCTGGTCGCACAGGTTCTCTTTTTCATTCCGACAAAACCAGCAAGTCCCATCCACACCTCCCATCCAAGACACTCCGACGCGCGTTCCCACGGGCAGTTCCGGCGTTGCACCCTCCACAATTTCACCGACAATCTGATGCCCCGGAATCAGCGTTTCGCGCAACGGCGGCAGCTCTCGATCAAGAATATGCAAATCTGTCCGACACACCCCGCACGCCCGCACACGCAGCAGTACTTGCCCCGCTTCCGCCTGCGGTTTGGCAACATCCTCGACGCACAGTTTGTGAAGAGACGATGAATCTTCGGAATGGAAAACTGCGGCTTTCATTTGCGATCCTTTCTGGTTGCTCCTGCAAGCTTCGTCGATCAACCAACCGGCTTCAACCCGATCTGCAGCGTCCACAAAAGATTCCCGCAGATGTCGTACTCATTAGAGTTACAATGTCGGCAAGCCAACACAACCTCCCTGGCTCCAATGAACACTCCCTGCCGTCCACAGGTAAGGCGGTTTGCTCGACGCTTCGTTTGCGAAGTTTCGACATGGAATTGGAGGTGCGTCATGTCACTAACACCAGCTTTCCCGCCCTTCCCATATTTTCGCGCAGCACACGGAGCGTTTCACAATCTTCCGCCAGAAACTCTTTCCGATTTGGATGCCATCAGCGCTCCGGTCGAATATCAAGACGGAGCAGCACTCATTCGGCAAGGTGATCCACCGCACTTCATCAAAGTGCTGTGCGATGGACGGGCTAAAATCACCACCGCCTCGCAGGATGGAAAAGTCCTGCTGCTGAACATCGTCAGCGCGGGCGCAATTCTGGGACTAGTCGCGGCTGTCCGGCGCACGAACTTCGAAACGACGGCCGAGGCATATGGGACATGTGTTGTGAACGAAATTGCCGACCAGGATTTTCTGGATTTTATATTTCACCATCGCGACGCGAGTTGGCAGGTGATGCAGATGCTGGCAGAAGAACACCACGATCTGCTGGTGAATGCGCGTCGCGTTGCATTATCTGGTACGGTTGCGGGCAATGTCGCGAAGCTGCTGCTGGACTGGAGTGCGATCATGACGGAAAGTAGTGGGACGAAGCACTTCAATATGGTGCTGACGCATCAGGAGATTGCAGAAATGGTGGGGACTACGCGCGAAACAGTGACGCGCACACTTGCAAATTTTCGTGAACATGGATGGATTCGCATTCACGGCGCATCCGTTGAAATTTTGCAACAGAAAAAAATGCAGGACATCTCCATCTAGCTCTTGCTCGAGCCATTCTGCTCGCAGTATCGTGGCAATTTCCCGGCGTGAAATGACCCGCCGAAAGCCAGCCTTTCTGTGATTGTCTGATTCTTCTGCACCCGAATCATCCCACCTTAAATTCTCCTGCCGGTGAGCCGCCTTATCGCTGCTCAAATTGCGAATAAAAACTCGCTTTGCGGAAATCCTCTTCTGGCTTACCGAAATAGTGCCGCGACCCTATTTTCATTGGGCTTGCGCGCTAAATCCACTCGTACATCCGTCGACGCCGTTTGCGTCCGATTTATCACCTGTGATCACCATCACCGCCAAAGATTCGGTGCTCACTCTAACTTCGATGAGTAATCGAAAATGCTCAAGAACTACGAGCGGGTTGTGAGATCGATCAAGTTTTTTTGCTGAACCATGAACGTGGAGGCTTTATGAAACGTTTGCTTCTTTGTGTTGCGCTGGGTATCGCACTCCCCGGACTATGGAATGCCGGAGTGGCGAAGGCCGCGAGTCAACCCGGCCAACAAGCCAGCGCACCTCAAACTCCCCCGGCAGCCACAGCTACCGCACCCGGCTATGTGGGCTCCGACACCTGCATCACTTGCCACGCAGAGATCGGCAAGAACTTTGCGAACAACCCGCATTCGAAACTCGCCATGCAACACAGTGGCAAGGGCATCACCTGCGAGAGCTGCCACGGACCGGGGCAGGCGCACGTCGAAGGCGGAGGCGACATCACCAAGATTTTCCTGCCCAGTAAAGCCTCTGCCAAAGAGACAAACGCCACCTGCGAAGGTTGCCACGCTGGAGTGCATCCGAATTTCGATCGCTCTCCGCACGCCAAAGCGGGCCTGAGTTGCATCAGTTGCCACAGCGTTCACGCTCCGCAGAGCGAACAAGCCCTGCTGAAACTGCCGCAGCCGGCGCTTTGCTTCACCTGCCACACCGATGTGAAGGGCGCATTCAATATGCCGTTCCACCATCCGGTGCTGGAAGGCACAGTCAAGTGCAGCGACTGCCATGACGTCCACGGCACGTTCCAGCGCACGCAGCTCAAATCGACTGCCGATCAGAATGTGGTCTGCGTCAAGTGCCATACAGATGTGCGTGGACCGTTCGTCTTCGAGCACGCGGTAGTCAAGGGAGAAGGATGCGTGGCTTGCCACACACCCCACGGCTCTCAAAACGCGCGACTGCTGAACATGCCGACGATCAACACTCTGTGCAACCAGTGCCATAGCGCTGTCAGCGGCGACTCGATCCATGGAATGAACGCGGGATCGCAGGAGCTTGCGCCTTGCACCAGCTGCCACACCATGATCCACGGATCCAATGTCAATGCGGCTTTTATCAGGTAATGGAGTCGGATCCGAATTTCTGATGTGCTGACGTTTTTTCAAGTGAGGTTTATATGAAGCAGACAGACGAGTTTTCAAAGCTGTACCACCAACAGCTCTCCCCCGCATGGGCCCTCCGTCTCGCCGCAGGCATCGGAATCGCAATGTTCGCGATGACTACCGGCGTCGCAATCGCCCAGGTCACGCCGCCGGCAATTCCGACGGCCCCCACTGGATATACCATCCACGGAAGCACCGAAGAAGGTGGCCACGTCGCCAGCATCACCGGCAGCGGAGAGATGTACGACACGCTGGTCAACCAGCAAAGTGGGCTGCGCGTGTTTGGCCAGAGTTTTGACCTGCAAGCGCTGCCGGGCACAAAGAATACCCTGGCGGATTCCGTCACCGCCTTCACCACCGGCTTTGGCGGCGATCCCGACAGTTTCACCAGCATGAGCATCTCCAAGGGGAAGCTGTACGTGTTCACGGGAACGTTTCGTCGTCACCGCGACTATTTTGACTACGATTTGCTGGGCAACCCGAATATCCCTTCGGGTCAATCCATACCGATTGGGCCAACGAACGCACCCACTGGATTTCTGCCATGGCCGCAGGTAGAAAAATCGCCGTTCAGTTTCAACACGGTGCGCAGGTTGCTCGACACTAACCTGACTCTGTTTCCGCTATCCAAGATCACCTACCACTTCGGATATGCCGAGAACACCATGGAAGGCCCCAGTCTGAGCCCGGGTGGATCGAGCCCATTTTTCGCACCTTCGATCGGCTCGAACGACCAGCTGCTTCAGGAATACCAACGTCACAGCTCTGACGACTTTATGGGAGCTGTCGACTGGAAACCGCTACCGAGAACCGTGCTGACCTTCGAGGAGCAGATCGATCACTTGAAGGAAAACTCCTATTTCACCCTGGCCCCGAGCGACTTTATTGTGCAAGAAGCGGACGGAACGCCAGTAGCCCCTGGTGGCTGGGATAGCTTGACTCCATACGGCATCGGCAGCTGCAACGCAGGCAGCATGGGAACGCCTGTGGGTTCTGCACCCACAATCCTGTCGCCTTCGCCAACCCCTGGCGGACTACCTATCATTAATCCGGCCTGCGCTGTCGCCACCAGCTATCTGCGCAGTCAGCCGACGCGCATGCTGTTCCCGACGGAAATTTTCCGGTTCCAAAGTTCCAGCATTAAGAACATCGCGATGAACGGCAATCTTCGCTACACCAAGGCGAACATGAACCTGCCGAACTACTATGAGAACTTCCAGGGCCTGTCCGGAAAGAATCGCTCCATCATCTTTACCGGCAATGCCAACGCCAAGCGAGAGGTCGTGGCTTTCGATTACGGAATCAACTGGGAAGCGACCAAAACCATAGGGATTTCCGATCAACTCAGCTACTCAAATGCCCAGCAACCCGGCACCTCCGATATCTCCAAGGGCGCCACGCTGTCTACACCTGGAAACCCTAATGAGACCATCAACTATCACCCGCTTGTTCCTGGAACTCCAGTGACTGGTGAGGGCAACCCCAATGGCACACCTCTGCCTGATTATTTCGGCCAGAAGTGGTTCACCAACGCCGTAACGGGAACGTGGGATGGCTTGTCCCGCGCCACACTCTCGCTCACCTATCGCTACGGCTCGCACGTCATCTCCCAGGGCATTCCTCACAACGCTCCGCTGGTTCCTCCGGCGACTACCGGAACGATCACCATCCACGAAAATGGCGCAATCTTGTATGCCGCCTTCCGTCCGTCCGAGCACATGGATGTAAATGGCAGCATCGGCCTGATGTACGCCGACAATGCATTCACGCCGCTGACCGCACGCCAGGCACAGACGTATCGGGTGCATGCTCTCTATCGGATGAAGTCATGGGGTACGTTTTCCGCGGCTTATAACGACGTAGAACGGCACAATAATACCAACAACACAGGTGTCCCTTCCGCAGCTGGACCGCTCGAGCATAACGATCACAGCCGGGTCTTCGGTCTGGGTGCCACGGTGTCTCGGAATGAGCACTACGGGGTCGATTTCAATTACTCCTACAGCGATGTCTATACGTCGACAAACATCTGTTATGACGCCGGCGCCACCCCCACAATGCCGGGAGCAGCGACACCCAGCGGTACAGCCTGCCCAGGCGGGGCAGTTCGCGGAGCACCGTACTTCATGTTTGGACCGGTCAAGGATTTCATGAATGCTCCCACGCAATTCGGATCTGTGGGCGTTCACCTGTCCCCGATGCCGAAGCTGCAAGGTGGTCTGGGTTACACCATCAGCTCCGTCAACGGCACCCGCTTCTTCAACGACGCGCGCGACGTCAACGGATCGCTGGTTTCGACCTACCAGTCCCCATATGTAAACGTTGCGTACACGGTTCGGAAGAACTGGATCTGGAACGCGCAATACAACTACTACGGCTATGGCGAGGGCGGCCCATCCGGCGCAGCAAATTGCACCACGTCGAACACACTGCCAATCCCTGGAACGCCGGCGCCGGTGGTTCCGTGCAATTCTCCTACATTGGCCGGACTACAGACCGGTCTCACCATATCGCCTGCTGGAGAGACCGCGCCGCGGAACTTCCATGCAAACAATGTGACTCTTGGAATGCGCTACGACTTCTGATCCGCATTCATGCATTTGGCAAGTCTGGAATTGAACAGGAGATTGAATGATGAAAAATCGAATGGCAATTGCAATCCTCAGCGTGATCGCATTCTCGGCGATGACATTGCTCGCACAAGGCCCTGGAGCCGATACCTACAAGGCAAAGTGCGCCATGTGTCACGCAGCAGATGGCAGCGGCAACACTCCAGCCGGCAAGGCGACGAAGACACCTTCGTTCAGCTCGCCGGAGATGCTGAAAATGTCGACTGCGCAATTGGTAGCTGCGACAAAAGAAGGCAAAGGCAAAATGCCTGCGTATTCCGGAAAACTGACCGGCGCGCAAATCAACGAGGTGGTCGCCTACATTCAGACCTTGCAGAAAAAGTAGTTGCGGAACGATTTGCAATGAACTGCGAGTTGAAGTTCACGAGGGCTTGCGACGACAACTGAGTCCTCGGTTGTAAGTAATAACGGAACCACTGGCAACAGCTTATGGGGAAGAGTCACGCCAGACATTGACTCTTCCCCTAACTTTTTCTGCGCTGATTTCACTTCTATTTCGCAGGCGTCGCCGTCGCCTCTGGCTGCAATTCGAAAAGCAATAATGAACGAGCGGTCACGTCGTACGACTCTCCGGTCTTGAACATTTCCTTCTCAAGGGATTCTGCTTCCGCGCCCTCCAGATTAGTGTCGATCAGCAGCTTCCAGGTATCGCCCCCGGGACATTCCGGCAGAGTAAACTTGACCAGGTCGAAGTGGCCATTGATCACCATCAACATCGTGGCTTCATGACCGCGCTGATGAATTCCACTGGTCTGGGCGCGGCCATCCATCAACATCCCAAAACAGCGCATCCCAGTATCGCCCCAGTTGGAATCTTCCATTTCAGCGCCATTGGCGTTGATCCAGGTCACATCTTTGACGCCCAGCTCCTCGTTGTACTCGCCCGTCAGAAATAAATTCCGCCGCAGGATCGGGTAACGATGACGCAAGGACGTCAGCTTCCGCACAAATTCAACCTGCTGCTTGTTTTTCTCCTGCAGGCTCCAGTCCACCCAGCTGATGTCGTTGTCCTGGCAATAGGCGTTGTTGTTGCCCTGCTGTGTCCGGGCAAATTCATCGCCCGCAACCATCATGGGAGTTCCCTGCGAGAGCAGCAACGTTGCCAGCATGTTGCGCATCTGTCGACGCCTCAGCCGATTCACCTCAGGATTGTCGGTCGGCCCTTCCACGCCGCAATTCCAGGAAGTCGTGTTGGAGTTCCCATCTTGGTTTCCTTCACCGTTGGCTTCATTGTGTTTCTCGTTGTAGGAGACAAGATCGTTGAGCGTAAATCCATCATGGGCGGTGATGAAATTAATACTCGCCCACGGTCGGCGCCCCTGTTGATTGAAGATGCCTCCAGAAGCGCAAAGGCGCTGCGTCAATGCCGCTGCCGATCCGTAACCCTTCCAAAAGCTGCGCACGTCATTGCGGAATTTATCATTCCACTCCGCCCAGCCCGGAGGAAATTCTCCCACCTGGTAGCCGCCCGGACCGCAATCCCAGGGCTCCGCAATCAACTTGACAGTGTTCAACACCGGATCCTGGCTGCACGCTTTGAGAAAGCCGCTTTGATTGTCAAAGCCGTTCGGCTCCCGCGCAAGAATGGTTCCCAGGTCGAAGCGGAATCCGTCCACCTGCACCTCTTCCACCCAATAACGCAGGCTGTCGGTCACCATCTGAATCACTCGTGGGTGGCTCAGGTTCACGGTATTTCCGGCACCCGTGTCGTTGATGTAGTAGCGAGGATTGTCCGGCATCAGCCGGTAATAGCTGGCGTTGTCAATGCCCTTGAACGACAATGTGGGGCCGCGTTCATTGCCTTCGGCAGTGTGGTTGTAGACCACGTCCAGAATGACTTCCAGGCCAGCCTGATGGACATGCGCCACCATTTCCTTTAGCTCTCTTAGCGTTTGCGCGCGGTCATACGCATAACGCGGATCGGGAGCAAAATATCCGATGCTGTTGTAGCCCCAGTAATTCGTCAGACCCTGGTCCAGCAGGTGGCTGTCGTTGATGAACGCGTGGATCGGCAGCAACTCAATGGAAGTGACACCGAGAGACTTGATGTAATCCAGTACCGCCGGCTGTGCCAGCCCGCAATACGTTCCGCGAAGGTATTCCGGCACCGCGGGATGTTTCTTGGTATACCCGCGCACATGCATCTCGTAAATGATGGTGTCGCTGAAGGAGACGGCGAGTTGCCTTTGGCTTCCTCTTCTGGCTCGACCAGGAGTTTCCCCCCAATCAAAATTCGGATCGACAACGACGCATTTCGGCATGAAAGGCGCACTGTCGCGCTCGTCGAATGTCAGGTCGTCCATCGATTCCATCTTGTAGCCGAAGACCGCTGGATCCCATACCAACTCGCCGATGTAAGCCACAGCGTAAGGGTCGAGCAACAATTTGTTGGGGTTGAACCGATGCCCTTTTTCCGGCTCGTATGGACCGTGGACGCGATATCCATATACGGTCCCCGGACCCACTTCGGGCAAGGAGCCGTGCCAAATCTGGTTGGTGCACTCCGGTAGTTCGATGCGCTGCAGCTCGCGCTCGCCCTTGTCATCGAAAATACATACTTCCACCTTGGTTGCGTGAGCAGAGAAGATGGCGAAATTCGTTCCATTGCCATCCCAGAAAGCGCCCCGGGGATATGGCAATCCTTCACAGATTGTGATCGTCGATGTTTCTGTCATCCAGTCGTACAGTCCTTTCTAATATTGGCTGGTTGTAACGCAATGCCGGCAGTGATTCAGTGGAAACTAGTGAGTTAGATGCAACCCCGAGAAAACAGCCAGACAGGATTCCCCAGTGGCTGCCAAAAACTCGATCGCAACTGCCGGCGAGATTCTGGATAGTCGTCGAATCAGCAAAAGAAAAGACCTGGAAGTCCACACGAAAATCGTTGGAACTTCCAGGCCCGATCAATGAACGACACTTTCTTGAGAGGCGCCGCTATATCTGCCTCACCCGGCCACGCGTGACAAGCCGTAGCAAAAGCGTAAGCAGTACCGCTCCGCAGACTGCAACGACAATTGTGTAGATAAAGCCACCACTGCCTGCATGGCCCAGAGATCGCATGATATAACCGCCGATGACGGCACCAATGATGCCAATCACCATGTCCATGAATACGCCATATCCTCCGCCGCTCATGATCTTGCCTGTGATCCAACCCGCGATGATCCCAACGATGATCCACCAGAGTATGAACATATCGTTTCCCCGTTCAATCGAACTTTTGCAGACGGCTGCAACCTCGGTCTGCAATGTAGGGATAAATCTAGCAGAACCAGCGATTTCTGGCTGAATTAATTCGCCGCAGGCATGGCCAAGCGCGTTTTAATCCTGCGGTAACATTGGGCGTCCTTCATGGGCGACCAGCAGGTCGTGCATGTCATTGGCGTGCTCTTCCTCGTTGCCCAGGATGTGCTCCAGCATGACTCGCGTGGTGGTGTCCTTATCGCCAAAGAAGCGGATCAGCTCGCGATAATGCTCCACGGCAATGCGCTCGGCAATCAGATTTTCCTTGATCATGCCAATCAGGTCGCCGCCTTCGGCATATTGCGATGCGGAGCGGCTGGCTAGTCCTTCCGGATTGAAATTCGGCTTGCCGCCCAGCTGGTTAATGCGCTCGGCAACGGCCATCATGTGTTCCTGCTCTTCCTTGGCGTGCTCTGCGAACTCTTCCTTCACGCTGTCGCTGGAGATTCCGGTCGCAGAGACCGCATGCATGGTGTAGCGGAGGACGCAGACGATTTCTGTCGCCAGTACCGCCTGCAAAATGTCGATGGTCTGGGCCACGTCGCCGCCGTAATTCTGCGTGACTGCCCCTTTCGCTATGCTCTTGCGGGCTTGTTCCCGCAGAGTTTTCACATCGGTCAGGAAGGGTTCCTTCACTGTCGTTTTCGCCATATTCAAGATCCTTTCAGTTGGACAACATTCTGTAGGGGTACCGCCGTGCGGCAACAATGCAAAGGTTTGCAACTTATAGGATGCCGACTCCGGAAGGTTGAGACCGGAATTCATTCTATTCTTAACCATTTCTGTCGTGGAAGCTGCCTCGGCAGAGTGCCCATCTGCTCCCCGTCTT
This sequence comes from uncultured Acidobacteriota bacterium, assembly GCA_963774515.1. Taxonomy (GTDB): domain Bacteria; phylum Acidobacteriota; class Terriglobia; order Terriglobales; family Acidobacteriaceae; genus JAKAAZ01. The sequence continues at coordinate 64,274 of CAVZFK010000001.1, forward strand.
ACATCGAACCTTAGTCGATTTTCATCCAATCCAATAAGCAACCTTTTTCGTAAATAGGATGTAGGGCGGTCCATTTGCGTTGAGTGAATGAACCGTGTACGGTGGAGTGTCGACCGTGTGTGCAGACACACGAGTTAATCTTTTCCAATCGAGCTATTCCATTGCCCGACACGCCACCGCAAGACGGTACCCTGACGGACCAGCAACAGATGGACCGGCAGCTGATGGACCAACTGCGGAGACGGCAACCTGACGCTTTGTCGCGTATGTATGACCAGTACTCGACCATGGTGTATTCCGTTGCCATGCGTGTGCTTCGGGATACCGCGGCGGCAGAAGACGTAATGCAGGAAGTGTTTCTAAAGTTGTGGCAGCAGCCGGAGACGTTCGCGGACCATCGCGGAAGCCTTTGCGGATGGCTCGCGGTCGTAACCCGCAATCGAGCTATCGACCGCATCCGGGGTAGTCGCAGATTTGAAAATGTTGAGGATCTGCAGCTGGCCAATTCTGTCGACATGGGGACGGAGGCGGATCGCAACATGATGCTCGCCAAAGTTCGAGTGGTGCTGGATACCATGCCGCCGGATCAACGCAAGACGCTGGAGATGGCTTTTTTTGAAGGACAGACGCACACAGAAATCGCGGCAAAGACCGGGCAACCTTTGGGAACAGTCAAAACGCGCATACGGTCGGCATTGATCTCGATACGAAAGGCCTTGGAAGTTTCCGGATGACGCCCGATCTCCATCCCGATATGGATGACCTGATCCTGTTCTGTTTGGGTACGCCTTCTGGCGCCCCTGAATCGAAGGAGGACGCGGCTGTGATTGCGCGCGTGCGGGAGCATCTGCAGCAATGCCCGGAGTGCAGCGCAGAGGCGGCGCAGTTGCGTGCTGACTTTTCCATGGTTGCCATGTCGGTTCCGCAGATTCCTCCTCCAGCATCCGCCAAGGAGCGTTTAATGCAGGCTGCGGGCGTCTCTTCGACAGCCGGCAAGTCGGCATCCATCAAAACGTTCCCCAAGCCGACTCGAGATGGATCTTCCCATGGGATCGCGGCTGTTCCTGTTCGTCGTACCAATCCGGCGCTGATCTGGGGAGGATGGGTGGCAGCCGTAGCCTGCCTGTTCTATGCAATTCACGTTCGAGATGTGAACCAGAACATCGAACATCGTCTGACCATTGAAACCGCGCAGCTCAATCAAACCAATGCGTCCGCGGAAAGAGCTCGAGAAGTAGTTGAAGTTTTGACTTCGCCGGAATCGCAGCGCGTGGCACTGGTTTCCGCCCATGCACTGCCCGAACCTTCCGGTGACGCCGTGTATCTGAAGAATCGCGGCGCGCTGGTATTTACGGCAAGCCACCTGGCACCGTTGCCGCCGAATAAGACGTACGAGTTGTGGGTGATTCCAGCGAACGGAAGCGCTCCGGTTCCCGCAGGAACCTTCCAGCCGGACGCGCAAGGAATGGCCAGCGTTCTGCTGCCGAGCCTTCCTAAGGGAATTCCGGCGAAGGCATTCGGAGTGACGATGGAGAATGCCGGCGGCTCGACCACTCCGACGCTGCCGATTCTGCTGGCAGGCGGTTAGGGTCTCTCTCTTCTGCTGTCGCGAATCGACATGGGTACGTCGGGTCGTTTTCTGCAAATCCAGATTAAGCTTCGTTCAGCGCGGTTCGCCGTTTCCAATGCGACCAGATAAACCAACCAATACCTGCTGCCAGCAACAACACGACAGCTGCGTCCGACTCATGCAGGATATGTTTCAAACGCGGATCCGTGTTCCACGCGTTGCCAAGCTTCATCCCTGCATAGGCCAATACAAAACACCAGGGCCACGAGCCTACGAACGTATAGATGTGGAATTTCAACTGCGGCATGCGGGCGATTCCAGCCGGTAGCGCGATGAAGGTTCGCACCACTGGCAGCAGGCGTGCCAGCAGCACCGTGATGGGTCCGAAGCGCACGAAAAATTTCGTGGTGCGATCGAGATCACGCCGGTCGAGGAGAATGTAGGAGCCATATTTCTCCACCAGCGGCCGGCCGCCGTAAGCTCCGATCCAATACGCAACCGCTGAGCCCAAATTGCAACCGATAGCGCCTGCGGTCGCGACCCAAAATAAGCTGAACCTGCCCGTGTAGACCAGGTAGCCGGCGAACGGCATGATGATCTCCGACGGCAGCGGAATGCAGGCCGACTCAATCGCCATCAACAGGGCAACGCCCGGATAGCCGATGTGGGAAATGATGGCGGTGATCCATGGAACCAGGAAGGTGAGAATTTTTTCTGTCATCGAGCGTTTGAATGTGGCCTTCTCAGCAGTATAGCGGTCGATGCTTGAATCTTTGGCGAATGTGACGGCCATCACCAGCACCAGCGGTTTTTGCTAGCATGATGGATAGCAACCAGGAGAAATCGATGACCAACGCTGCCACCACTGAAATCGCGACCGAGACGGCAAATGCCGCTGCTACCCAGACCGCTCCCGCGAAAGAAGCTCCCAAAGAAAAGGAGCTGAAGCGGCAGATTGTCTCCTTCCAATTTTTCAAGGTGATGCCGGAATGGCGTCGGCTACCCGCCCAGGAGCGCGCCGACCATAAGGCCGCCGTGGCTGCGGTACTGGAGCGCTGGAACCAGGCGGATCGCATGTTGACGCTGACGTATTCCACCGTGGGAACACGTAGCGAATGCGACATGATGCTGTGGCGGATTTGCACCACCGTCGACGATCTGAACCAGATGACCGCGGAGCTGATGGCGACGCCGATGGGCGGTTATCTTGAGACCGCGTTCAGCTACCTGGCGATGACCAAGCGGTCACAATATTTGATCGGTCACGAGCACGAAGGACAGGCGGATTCACGCGGCTTTTTGCGGCCGGGACGACAGAAATATATCTTCGTCTATCCCTTCTGGAAGACGCGCGCCTGGTATCTGCTGCCGAAAGATGAGCGGCAACGCTTAATGACGGAGCATATTCGCGTCGGCCATTTATACCCGCGCGTCAAGCTGAACACGACCTACTCCTTCGGCCTGGACGATCAGGAATTTGTGGTCGCGTTCGAGACGAATTATCCGGAAGATTTTCTCGACCTGGTCGAGCAGTTGCGCGGCACGGAAATCAGCGCCTACACGCTGAAGGATTATCCCATCTTCACCTGCGTACGCATGACCCCGCAGGAGATGCTGGATCGGGTTGGATAAGCCTGTGCCCACCGCACGTCCGCAGAAGAAAACAGCAGCGAAGAAGAGCTCGCGCGCGGTGAAGTCCAGCGCGAAGGCGACGGCGGTGCCGGCCGCGAAAAAGACAGCGAAGAAGAAATCCGCGGTCGATCCGACAAATCCGCAGCGTGTGGAAACGATCCTGCAGCGACTCGCGGAACATTATCCTCACGCGGTATGTGCACTTCACCATCGCAACGCATGGGAACTGATGGTGGCGACGATTCTTTCCGCGCAGTGTACCGATGTTCGCGTCAATATGGTGACGCCTGCTCTGTTCCAGCGCTTCCCCACTCCGCAAGCCATGGCGAAAGCTTCGCAAGCTGAAGTGGAAGAGATGATTCGCACCACGGGATTCTTCCGGAATAAGGCGAAGAACATTATCGGCGCGGCAAAAATTGTTGTTGCAGAATTCGGCGGTAAAGTTCCTCAGACGATGGAAGAGCTGCTGACGATTCCGGGCGTGGCCCGCAAGACGGCCAATGTTGTTTCCGGATCATGGTACAAAATTCCGCTGGGAGTAGTGGTCGATACGCACGTGATGCGCATCTCGCAGCGCCTGGAGCTGACCAAGTCGACCACACCTGAAAAGATCGAACAGGACTTGATGCAGTTGATCCCGCAGGATGCCTGGATCGACTTTTCTCATCGCGTGATTCACTTTGGCCGGGAAATTTGCATCGCGCGGAAACCTCGCTGCGCCGATTGTTTCCTGGAAGACCTCTGCAACTCCAAAGACAAAACCTGGAGCACGCACTAACGATTCGCGTGCGCTGCCGACCAACGGCATAGCGCTTCGACTACACCGGGGATGGTGTATTCCGTCGCTTCAACAGCAGGTTCGACGCCATGATGACGAAGCGTCTGACTGGTAATGGGGCCGATCGAGGCCGCGGCTATGGCGGTTGGCCAGGCGGGTACATTCGCCTGGTGTAGCAGGCGGAAAAAATTTGTCACCGTGGAAGAGCTGGTAAACGTGACCACATCCGGCATCCGGCTGGCGGCCGCGAAAAGGAGCCGCACATCGTCCGCAGATGTCACCGGAACGATCGTCTGATAGGCGTCGACGACATCCACGGTGGCGCCTGCGTTGCGTAATTCTTCCGGAAGTACATCACGCGCCACCTTGGCGCGGACTAACAAAACCTTTTTGCCGCTAACCTGATCGCGCAATGATTCCACCAGCGATTCGGCGACGGCCTGCTTGGGAACTTCATCGACGTGTAAACCCATTTCCCCAAGCGCGCGCGCTGTCGCCGGTCCGATGGCAGCAATTTTTAATGCATCGAGTGCGGTGGTGGGCAGTTTCGAAGCGGTGAGTCGCTCGGCCAATACGTCGGCGCCGTTCGCACTGGTGACGACCAGCCACTGATATTTTTTGGCACTCCACAGCGCCGCATCCAACCGATCGTAGGAATCTGGCGGGATAATTTCGATGGCGGGAATCGCGACGACGGTCGCGCCCTTCTCTTCCAGCGCGCTTGCCAGCGATTGCGCCTGATGCCTCGCGCGCGTGATCAGAATCTTCCGTCCCGCAAGCGGCTTCATCTGACAGGATTTCCTGCCGGCGGGGTAGTTTCGGCGGCCGCAAGAAATTCCGCTGCACCGCGCGCTAACAATCGATTCGCCATTTCACGGCCGGCGTCTTCAGCGGAAGATCCATCTGCACGCAAATCCATCTGTTCACACAAGATTTGCGATCCGTCCGGACGAGCGACAACGCCCATCACGTTCCAACCATTTTTCGCAGGTTCGCAGTACACGCCCACCGGGAGATGACAGCCTCCACCCAACGTAGCCAACGCCGCGCGCTCAACGTCTACGGCAAAATGGGCCGCGGGATCGTCGAGTGCAGAAATAACCGCGCGCGTCGCATCGTCATTTGTCCGGCACTCAATCGCGAGCGCTCCCTGCCCCGCCGCTGGACACATTTGTTGCGGCGAAAACAGTTCCTTCACATCGGCGGCGAGACCCAACCGATCCAAACCCGCGGCAGCAAGAATAATGGCGTCGTATTGCCCCGCGTGCAATTTCCGCAGCCGAGTATCCACGTTACCGCGCAGTTCACGAATGTCGAGATCGGCGCGCAATGCGCGCAATTGTGCCTGGCGCCGGAGGCTGCTGGTTCCGACAACTGCTCCCGGCGGCAGCGCGGCGAAATTTTCATGGCGAACAGAAACGAATGCGTCACGGGCATCGGCGCGTTTTGGGATGGCCGCGATGGTGAACTCGTCGGACAACTCGGTCGGGAGATCTTTCAGGCTGTGGACGGCGAGATCGATGCGCTCGTCGGCCAGCGCCTCTTCAATCTCTTTCGTGAACATACCTTTGGTGCCGACCTGCATAAACGGCGCATGCTGCACGCGATCGCCCGTCGTGACCAGTATCTCAATGGAGACCTGGTGACCGCGATCACGCAACTCCGCTGCGATGTGATCTGCCTGCCAGCGGGCAAGGGCGGAGCCGCGACTGCCAATCCGGATCACGGTAAGCTCTCCTGCTTGACCGGGGTCGATTTCGCGGGGGTGGCGGCATCCTCACCTTCAACAGCAGTTGCGTCGCGGAGTGGGGATGAATGCGGTCTCATTGGAATCGCTTTGTGCGGCGATCGACTCGGCAGTCTCCATCGCTTCGGTGGACTTTTCGTGATGCTCCAGATCGAAAACATTTTGAATCACAGCGAGGGTTTCGCGGTCGCCTTCCTGTGCGGCGCGCTTGATGGCCTGTATGGGCGCATGTTGCAGCTTGTGAACCAGGGCACGAGTCATCTGCTCCACCGCCTGCAATTGCTCGCTGGACAGATGCGCCAGACGCGGAGCCATGCGACGCATCTCATTCTGCCGAACGTCTTCCAGGCTCTGCTGCAGCGCCACGATCGACGGAACTCCGTTGAGCGATTGCATTCGCAGCGTGTACCGCTCCACTTCGTCGCGAATAATCACTTCGGCATCCATCGCTTCCTTGGTGCGGCTGGACATGTTCGAGACGGCCACGGCCTGCAGGTCATCGATGTTGTAAACGAACACACCTTCCACGTTATTAATCTCCGGGTCCACGTCGCGGGGCACGGCAATGTCGATAAAAAACATGGGCCGCTGCTTGCGTCGCTGCATATATTGTTCCGCATGCTTGCGATTGAATATGGGATTCTCGGAGCCGGTGGAACTGACAATGATGTCCGCCGTCGAAGCATATTGATGCAGCAAGTCGTAGGAAATGGGCTGCACGATTGCGGACTGACCCGCCGCAAAGCCGCTCTCAGAGCGCACGCCCGGGAACTTACCGGCCACCTCCACGGCGCGTTCATAGGTGCGGTTGCAAATGTAGATGGTGCTGGCTCCATGCTGCATCATGCTGCGGGCTGCCAGTTCTCCCATCTTGCCTGCACCCATCAACAGAACCGTTTTTCCTTGCAGCGAGCCGAAGATTTTGCGAGCCAGGTCAACGGCCACCGATGCAATCGACACGGAGGAGATGCCGATGCTGGTCTGATTGCGAACCTTGCGCGCGACGGTAAAAGCGCGCTGCATCAGCGGATCCAAATTGGCGTTAATGCCGCCGATCGATCTGGCCAGCGAGTAGGACTCTTTTACCTGACCCAGAATTTGCGGCTCTCCTACGACAAGCGAATCCAAACTGGAGGCAACACGGAACACGTGGCGAACAACTTCGGAGGCGCGGTATTCATACATGTAGGGATGCAGCGCTTCTTTGCCGACGGCGAAATAGTTCTGAATAAATTGCAAAAGATCGGCCTGCGCCGGTTCCTGGTAGGTAAGGAACTCAACCCGGTTGCACGTAGAAAGAATCATGCCTTCGCGCACGCATGGCACGCTCAGCAACGAGAGCGTCGCTTCCTGCATTCGCGCGGCGGGGATGGCAAGCCTCTCCCGCACCTGCAATGGCGCAGATTTATGATTGACGCCGATGAGGACAAAGTTCATGGCGCGGGGAACCTATGGACGGTGCTGAACTGGTTGGCGACCCAAACCGTGAGCGCCATCAGAAATACAAGCGAAGATAAGTAGACCGCCCGCTTGCCTCGCAGGCCGGTGTGACGGCGGACATACAACATCCATACGTAAAGAATCCACATGCCGATGGAGAGCAGAACTTTGGGGTCAAGAAAGTAGGCCGCTCCCACACTTTCCTGTGCAATCAGCGCGCCCGCCAGCAGGCCTAGCGTCATGCAGGGTAAGCCAATCACAAGAGTGACAAACGCGATGTGATCGATGGTGTCGAGCGGTGGCAGATGACTGAAAATTCCGCCGATCTGCTTGTTTTTCAAGCGACGTTCCTGAATCAGATAGAGCAGGCTGGAGAGCAAACTGAATAACAATAGCGTGTAGGCCACCAGCAGCAGAGCGATGTGCAGCAGGATCCATCCGTTATGCATCCACTGGCTGGAGACAGGAGCATGATCTGGTTGCGCTGCCGGCAGAAGAAGCAAAAGAAAAATGACTGGAAGAACAAACAGGCCGAAAGAAATGGCCCGATAGCGCCAATAAATTGCCAGGAACGTAATCGTCAGCAGCAGCGCGAACGATGTTTCCACTTCGTGCAAGCTGGCCGGCACCCAGTGATGCGCCAGGCGCATCATTTCTACCAGCGCAACCAAATGAAAATAAAAGGCTGAAACGCATACCGGGTGCACAAATTTGCGCCAGCGATCATGGCCGGTCAACACATCTGGAATCACCGTAAGGCTACTGATGCCGTACAGAACCAGCGCGACCCGCAGCCAGATGAGATACATTGCCATCGCTTAAAGAACCGCTCCCGGAGAGAACGTACAAGTAAGTATATAGCTCAGACGAAAGGCGCTTTACTGTGATGCAGGACACATGTGACCCAGAACACACCGGCTTTTCGTGAGATTCAGTGGTTTCCCAGTTCGCCCTTTGCTTTCTATCTCTAAACAGGGACCAGTTTTCCGATGCTGTAGATTGGTACACATCGTTGCCAATGGCCTATCTTTAAAGAAAGAGCCGCCCCGTCATTTTTGTTGCACCCAAGCTCCCGGAGAAGCCGTCTGTCTGTGTCCAGCGCCAGCCCGAATCCAACCCTGGAAATGGCCTCTACGCCGTTGATGCGGCAATATGCCGCTGCGAAGCAAAAGCATCCGGATACGCTGCTGTTCTTTCGCCTGGGTGATTTCTACGAACTGTTTTATGAGGACGCCAAGACTGCGGCGCGCGAACTTCAGATCACCCTGACATCGCGCGACAAGGAAAAGGCCATCCCGATGTGCGGTGTGCCCCATCACGCCGCCGACCAGTACATCGCACGCCTGCTGCGACTGGGCTATCGCATCGCCATTTGCGAGCAGCTGGAAGACCCCAAGCTGACAAAGACCATTGTGCGTCGCGAGGTGACGCGCGTCCTGACGCCGGGCACGGCAATTGACGCTGCGCTGCAATCAGAGCAAAACAATTTCTTGGCCGCATTGTGCTTTGATGGATCAACCATCGGCCTGGCGTTGCTGGATAACTCGACAGGCGATTTTCGCGCTACAGAATTTCGCGGCCGCAATGCGCAGGAAGCAGCAGCACAGGCGAGCGACGAATTGGCACGTTTTAATCCAGCTGAAATTTTGCTGGCCGAGAATAGCGGCAGCGTTGCCACATCGCTGGAAGATGCGTTGCGCTCCCGCACAGTGACTCACCTGGAACCTTGGGTGCTCACGCCGGACTATGCGGTACCGCTCCTCGAAAATCATTTGGGTACGCGCGAACTGGCCGGGTTCGGGCTGGAGGGTCACACACCAGCCGCGGTTGCGGCCGGCAGCATTGTGCATTATCTTCGCGCGACGCAACTGGGCCAACTGGAACATATCGACCGCGTTCGATATTACGAACACAGCGGGTGCCTGCAACTCGATGCAGTGACCGTGCGCAATCTAGAGCTTGTCGAACCGCTAATGCCGGATGCGAGGCGCCATACGACTTTGTTTCATACGCTGGACCTATGCCAGACGCCCATGGGCAAGCGCAAACTGCGCGCCACAATTCTCAGGCCGTTGATTGAGCTCGCCGCCATTCATGAACGACTCGATGGCGTCGCTGAGCTGCACGGCGATCTGCAGCGCCGCGAGCATGTACGAGACAGCATTGCAGACATTCTCGACCTGGAACGATTGCTGAGTCGGATTTCGCTCGACAGTGCAGGACCGCGTGACTTGCTGGCGCTGGCATCGTCCGCGTCGAAATTGCCTTTGGTGAAGGCAGCGATCGCGCCACTTCAGTCTGCGGCGTGGAAACGATTGCAATCGTCCCTGGACTGCCTTGAAGATCTGCAGCTTGCAATTTCGAAGACCATTGCGGAGCAGCCTCCAGTGCGTTTGGAAGATGGCGGAGCGATTGGCGCCGGAGTGGATGCAGAACTGGACGAACTGCGATCGCTCAGCCTGAGCGGCAAACAATCGATCGCGGCCATTGAGGAGCGCGAGCGCCAGCGTACCGGAATTGGATCGCTGAAAGTTCGCTACAACTCAGTGTTCGGTTATTACATTGAGATCACAAAATCGAATCTCGACAGTGTTCCCGCAGAGTATGAACGCAAACAAACGCTGGTGAATGCCGAGCGATTTACTACGCAGGAGTTAAAAGATTACGAGCGCAGCGTGCTGGGGGCACAGGAACGCTGCCTCGAAATTGAACGACGCATTTTTATGGAACTGCGCCAGACGATTCTCGCGGCGAGTGCACGCATTCGTGCTACGGCCGAAACGATTGCCGAAATCGACTTGATGGCGTGCTTCGCCCAGCTTGCAGCCGCGCGACGTTTTGTGCGTCCCGAGGTCGACGACTCCGGCGTTTTTGAAGCGCTGGCGGCGCGTCATCCGGTGATTGAGTGGCACATGGAACAGTCCTCGGAAGGCAGGTTCGTTCCCAACAGCATCTATCTCGACACCGAGGGGCCAAGTCTTTTGCTGCTAACCGGGCCAAATATGGGCGGCAAATCCACCTATCTTCGCCAGGCGGCACTTCTGGTCATCCTGGCGCAGATGGGATGTTTTGTTCCGGCGCAGCGAATGCGACTCGGCTTGGTCGACCGTATTTATACGCGCATCGGCGCCAGCGACAATGTCGCCGAGGGTCGTTCTACCTTTATGGTGGAGATGACCGAGACGGCGACGATTTTGCACACGGCCACGCCTCGATCGCTGTTGCTGCTGGACGAGATGGGACGCGGCACCGCTACCTTTGATGGCATGTCACTGGCCTGGGCGACGGTTGAACATATACATGAAGTATTATCCGCAAGAACCTTATTTGCCACCCATTATCATGAGCTGACCATGCTCTCTGGAATACTGCCGCGACTCAAGAATCTACGCGTCACGGTTCAGGAAAATCCCAAGGGAATTGTTTTTCTCCACGCGATCGAAGAAGGCGCGGCCAACAAGAGCTACGGGATTGAGGTGGCTCGACTGGCGGGAATTCCGCAGGAAGTGGTGGTGCGGGCAAGGGAAATTTTGCGGCAACATGAGCGATCGGAGAAACGCGAAATCGAATCCAGCCGCGAACCGGACGTGCAGATGACATTGTTCACTCCTTTGTCGCAGCGCATTGTCGATCAAATCCAATCGCTCGATCTGAATTCACTGACGCCGATGCAGGCGCTCAATTTGTTGCAGGAACTGCAGCAGGAAGTTCGTGAGGGCTCGCCGGCAATGGGAACCCACGCATGAAGACGACCGCTCTACGCCATCGTGTCGGGGCGCTGCTGATCGTTGGTGTTGAATCGACGTCGCTGTCGGCGCTGGAAACTGTGTGGCTGCGGAGCCTGCAACCGAGTGGAGTGATCCTGTTTCGCCGAAATATCGAGACGGCAGCGCAACTCCATGCAATGTGGCAGCAAGCTTCGTCCGCGCTGACCGCACCATTTTTTCGCTGCGTAGATCTTGAAGGTGGCACGGTCGATCGTCTGCGCGATCTGGTTGGAGCGACACCTTCTGCCGCGGAAGTTGCGGCGACCAACAAGCCTGCGATTATTCGGGAGAGTGGCGCACTGGTTGGACGAATGCTGCATGCGCTCGGATTCAACCTGGATCTGGCTCCCGTTATGGATCTGGCATTACCGGTATCGCGCGAAGTAATGAGAACCCGCGTGGTCTCCGCCGATCCAGCGAAAGTGATTGCCTACGCTAGAGAATTCATCGCAGGACTGCAGCAATACGGAATCGTCGCATGCGGCAAACATTTTCCTGGACTCGGTGGAGGAACTCTCGATTCGCACCATGCAACGCCGCGCATCAGCCGAACCTGGGAACAAATGTGGGAGCAGGATCTGGAGCCTTACCGTACGCTGCGGACCGCACTGCCGCTGGTGATGGTGAATCACGCCGCCTATCCGAAAATAGAGAAGCCGCCTCGACCGGCGTCACTTTCGCGCTTCTGGATTGAGGACGTGCTGCGAAGTAAATTGCGCTATCGCGGATTGGTCATTTCCGACGATATGGAAATGGGCGGAGTGCTCAGCCACGCGTCTGCTGAATCCGCCGCGATAGAGGCGATCGTCGCCGGAACAGACCTGCTGGAGATCTGCCATCGTGCCGATCGTGTGCTGGCAACGCATGAGGCCCTGCTGCGCGAGGCGGAACGTTCCCCCGCCTTTGCGCGCGCCGTCGATGAGGCTGCCCGGCGAGTCTCCAGCGCGAAACGGCGATTGCTGAAGAATTCAGTTTTACCGCGACCCTTGTCGGCCGCGGGCCTGAAGCAGTTACAAGTCGCGCAGCAACGCTTGCGCTCTCGGATTGCGCACGCGACTCGCGAGGCGACCGAATGAAAACTTCTTCCCAAAAAGAAAGCCGAACAATGACCGTCGCCGGCATCATGAGTGGTACATCCGCCGACGGCATTGATGTGGCGCTCGTGAAAATCGCGGCACCACGAAACTCGTCCAGCCATTTGCCGCGTATACAGCTACTCGCCCATGTGGCTGTTCCCTATCCGGCTGCAGTTCGCAAATACATTCTGCAGATGATGAATGCCAATGCGGCTTCAGTCGCAGATATGTCCCGGCTGAATTGGCGGCTGGGAAATCTGTACGCCGATGCTGTGAAGCTGGCGCTGAAAAAGTATCCGATGCGAGCTCGATCTTATCGGCTGCCACGGCCAGACGATCTATCACCAGGGAGTGGCGCGGAAATTCCTAGGGGCGCAGGTAGCATGCACGTGGCAGATGGGAGAAGCTTCCATCATCGCTGCCGAACTTGGTGTTCCTGTGGTGTCGGACTTTCGGCCTGCGGATCTGGCGCTGGGCGGCCAGGGCGCACCGCTGGTGCCGCTGTTGGATTATGTGGCCTTTCATCATCCCACGCGCAATCGCGTCTTGCAGAATTTGGGCGGCATCGCCAACCTGACGGTGATTCCCGCAGGCGCTCCTCCTGAAGCGATCTTCGCCTTCGATACCGGCCCGGCAAATATGGTGATCGATGCGTTGATGACGGAATGTTTCGGGAAGAAATATGACGCGCGGGGCGCAACGGCGAAACGTGGACGCGTGTTGGAATCGGTGGTCGAACATACATCTACGCGGACGATTTTTTCTGGAGCCTCCGCCGAAATCTGCCGGCAGAGAGGAATTTGGACGCGAATTTGCCGCGCGATTTCTGGTGGAGTGCCGCAAGCTGAGCAAGCGGCCCGAGGATGCGGTTGCGACCGCAACAGCGCTGACGGCACGAAGCATCGGGCGCGCATGGAAGGATTTTATTGCGCCCGCTCTGCATAACACGTCGACGGACTATATTGTCGCGGGCGGAGGCGCACGCAACCGCACACTGATGGAAATGATCCGGCGCGAATTGGAGTCGCTCGGGAAAATCAACATCAAGACCAGCGACGAGTATGGAATGCCGGCGGCCGCGAAAGAGGCAATGGCCTTCGCGCTGCTTGCGTATCAAACCTGGCATCGGCAGCCTGGAAATTTGCCGCGAGCCACCGGTGCAACACGCGCGGCCATCCTGGGAAAAATCACGCATGCATAACTGGCGCGCGGGCATCACTCGCACCGCATCATCGCTTGTTCTGGCGGTAGTTTCTATCGGAAGCGTCCGTCATCCTGCTTGGGTGCAGGCAAAAACCGGCTGATCCGAATACGGTGACGGTCGCGATTGAAAGCAGCCCGACCAATCTCGATCCACGCATCGGGGTGGACGCTCAATCGGAGCGTATCGACGAGCTGATGTTTGATTCTCTCGTCAAAAAAGATGCGCACTTTAACCTGCAGCCAGACCTTGCAACCTCATGGGACACGCCCAATCCGCTGACCTATATTTTTCACCTGCGAACGGGAGTGAAATTCCAGAACGGTCAGCCATTCACCGCTCGCGATGTTAAGTGGACGCTCGACTCGATGCTGGACCACAGCATTTTGACCTCGAAGTATCAGGCTTATCGCAATGTTGCTTCGATTGACACGCCCGATCCGCGAGACCGTCGTCATTCACATGAAGCAGCCAGATGCAGCGCTACTGTGGAACCTGTCCGACGGCGCGCTTGGGATTGTCCCCTATGGAAGCGGGAGCGACTTTCAGCAGCACCCGATCGGCACCGGGCCGTTTCGCTTCGTCAGCCAGGAACTGGACAAAGAAGTTGTGCTCGAGCGCAATCCTCTAAGTTGGCAAGCCGTCCCGAAAATCTCGCGACTGCGATTTGAAGTGATTCCCGATGAAATGACACGGGCCCTGGCGCTTCGCAAGGGATCCGCAGACGTCGCATCGAATGCCTTGTCGCCCGACATGATCTGGTCGATGCGCAATGACAAGAAGCTTAAACGTGGCGGAGTCGCCGGGAACCATCGTGCAATATCTCACCTTCAATTTGCGCGATCCACACTTACGGGATTCCAGGGTGCGCGAGGCGATTGCGTACGCGGTGAATCGGCCGTTAATTATTTCCACATTGTTACGCGGCATGGCTCGACCGGCTGATAGCCTGCTGCCCCCGAACCATTGGGCCTACACCGACGATGTGACGCGTTACGACTACAATCCGCAGCACGCGAAGCAGCTCCTCGACGACGCCGGATATAAGCCTGGACCCGATGGCATTCGATTTCATCTCACGATGAAGACATCGAACGACGGCGGCGCGCGAGAATTAGCCATGACGCTGCAACAACAATTGCGGACGGTTGGGATAGCGCTCGATGTCCGCAGTTTCGAATTCGCCACATTCTATGCCGACATTTCTCACGGGTCGTTCGGCATGTACAGCCTGCGCTGGATTGGCGGCAACGAAGACCCCGATATTTTTCATTACGCGTTTGCTTCAGAGAGCGTGCCGCCGCATGGGGCCAATCGCGGTGACTATTCCAATGCTCAAGTTGACCAGCTATTGCGGACAGCAGCTTCCGAGTCTGACCAGTCGAAGCGTCGCGTTCTGTATGTGCAGGTGCAGCAAATTCTGGCAAAAGAAATGCCGAGCCTGCCACTATGGTATCCTCGATTCGGTCGTGATCTACAACCGGCAGAATCAGCGGCGTGGAAGCTTCGCCAATCAGGAAATTTCTATTTTCTGGAAACCGCCATTCCGCACGCGGCAAGATAGGCGAACCTTAGACCGGAAGAGTGCCCGGCGCAATGCGGGATCGCTTCGCGGAAGGGCTGGAGAAACCTGCGAGGCGCACAGTCAACAGCATCGCTGGCACAAGAAACACCGTGGAGTTGAGCACCCACATAATGACTCCTCCTGCGATCTGGTCGGAGAGTGGAGAAATGTGGAAGGGGTTGGGCTGCGACACATAGAACTGGTAGATCGGCCGATTACAGAAGGCAAGAAACGCGGAGAGAGCTGAGTTCACGATATCCGCAGATAGCAGATACACCAGTACCATCCAGCCGTTGTGGCGCGCACGGCTCGGCCAGGGCTGCAAAATGACCCACCAGAAGAGCATCGCCGTAGCGAGAAAACAAATGTGCTCGAAGTCATGAATGTTTTCGTCGCGAAGGGCGTAGTCGTATGCCTTGGGCAGATGCCAGAGAAGAAAGACGGAATTAAATGTCAGCCACGCAACAATTGGATCGGTAAGAAAATGTCCGACACTGCGCAGCCATCGCAGGGCGATCAGCGGGCCCAGAACAGACTTGACGAATCCTCGCGGCAGGCCTCGCAGCATGGGTACTACGGGAGCACCGAGCAGCACCAGCGGTGGCACAGCAGACATCAGCAGAAAGTGCTGCACCATGTGCGCGCTGAGTAACGTATCGGCAAAGCCGTCGATGGGCGAAGCGATGGCAAGCCACAGAACCACCATCCCTCCGACAAAACACAGAAGCCGCTCCACGGTGAAATAGGCCGGCCGAGTGCGGCGAATTGCACGCCATCCACGCACGTAGACCAGGCACACCAGAACGACGCTGACGCTCAGCCAGAAGGGCGGCGACCATGCATCAAGAATGGCCTGAGTTGCTGTGGACATACCATCTCCGCTTGGAAGCGTACCTCAAGTGCGAAACCGTGCGTGGCTGGTTTCGACCCGCTCGGGAAAAATTAATTTACCGAAGGCAGGCTACTCTTTGTGGCCCTGTCGTGGTTCCGCCAGCGGAGTGCCTTCCGCCAAGGGACGCGCCAGATTACGCGCGGGCATTTGATTGCCGTTCAGCGTTTCGAGAAAACGAACCAGCGCTGTGGTTTCCTGCGGGCTCAACGCGCTGCCGTAGGCCGGCATATTCCCGCTGCCCTGCAGCACCTGCCGAATCAACTCGCTCTCTGTCATCTGCGTTGCGACTCGGTTCAGCTCGGGTCCTCGCTTGCCACCCACGCCATCGAGCGCATGGCAATTGCGGCACTGCATTTGTTGAAACACTACTGCGCCGCGGCGCTCCAGAGGAGTGCGATCTTTTAAATATTTCGGCTGCACTGGATCCGCGCTCCACGCATTCATGACCGGACTCCACGGAGGATGTTCGCCCAGACTGGTGAGGATGGAAAGCGCAACCGCGATGACGCACACCATCAAGACAGCCACAGGGCGGCGCGACCAGTGCTTCTCGCCTTCACCGGCATAGAGCGGCAATCCCAGCATCACGCAAATGACAACGACCGGTGCGATGAGGAGAAGCGCTGTTTCCAGATGCGGCGGCGCCAACGCGAAGATCGCGTAGATCCAAAGAAACGCAACGTCGGGTTTGGGAACGGTTTGGATAATCGTAGGATCGGGCGGACCGCTTGGGCCGATGGGCCCAAAGAAAATGGCGCACGCCATGATCGCCAGAATGATGGCCGCGGAGAAGGTGACGTCTTTCCAGGCAGCGTCGGGAACGAAGGGCACGCCATCTTTGTGGACTTCCGCTTCATACTCCTTCAGGTAGGTGCTGCGGCGCACCAGGCGACCAGGCATCGGCCACTCATTGATGCCGAGACGAAGAACCATCCACACATGCACGCCGACCAGGGCAATCAAAATTCCCGGGATGATAAAAACGTGCAGTGCGAAGAAGCGCGAGAAGGTTGTGGCTCCAATAATGGGGCCGCCGAGCATGAAGTGAACCAGCCACGCCCCGATGAAAGGGACTCTGCCCATGATGGACGCGCCAATCCCCAATCCCCAATAGGCATCCTGATCAAAGCGCAACACTTGGCCAGTGAAAGCCATGCCGAGCGTCAGCAGCAGAAGAAACACGCCGACGATCCAGGTGAGTTCACGGGGAAATTTATACGCACCGAACATGAACACCTGAGTCATGTGAATCAGGACGATGGCGATCATGAAGTCTGATCCCCACCCGTGCAACGCACGCAGAAACCATCCCAGTGTTAAGCCGTGATTCAAAAAATTCAGACTGTTCCATGCATCGCGTGCCGTAGGCGTATAGACAAGCGCCAGCAAAATGCCCGTGACCACCTGCATCATCAGAATTACTGTGGCCGCGCTGCCAAACACATACCACCAGCTCGCGCTGCTGGAAGGAATAGGGTGATCGGAAGCTTCCTTGATCGGCTTGACGAAGCCCAGCCGGCGATCGAGCCAGTGATAGAGGGCGATGCCCTTCTGTTTTAACCCTGGCATGAGCTGCACCCCGGCCTGGCAATGCTGGCTTCTGTCGACAGGGTGGGTAATTCACCTGCCCAGATCAGAAGTTGATTGCCAAGAATTCTGTACTTGTATTGATAAAGACCGCGCGGCGGAGGCCCGGCAGCGACGGCGCCATCCTGGTAGTACACGCCTCCGTGACAGGGACACATGAACAGTTTCGATTGCGGGAACCAGTGCACGGGGCAATCCATATGCGCACAGTTGATAGCAAAAACCTGAAATTGATTGTTCGCAATGTGGCGAACCCAGCACGGCAAGGTGCGTGTTTGTCCATCGGCGGGCGTTCCCATGGGATTGCGATATTTCCCCAACCTGGTTTCTCCCGGAGGAAATTGTTCAAGATTTCCGACAGGAACCCAGTTGTTGTAGCTTGAATTCTTTCTAAAAAACGGTCCGAAGAGGTATCCGAACACTGGCACAGCCAGAACGGCGCCCACTGCGCCATTCAGCAACAAAGCGACCTTGAAAAGGAACTTTCTGCGCGAGTGCTCGCTCGGCTCATTCATCGGGTTCTCGACGATCGGGTTGTTTACCAGGTCCTTCAATGGGTTCTTCACAATCACTCCTGTTGCGGCACTTCGCGGGTTCTATTTCCCTTTCGTGGAATTTTCCGCACCGGTCGGCGGCGCGCTCGGAAATGGCTGGCCGGGAAATTGAACGCGATGTGAGCCCAGCCACGCGACCACGTCGGTGACTTCCTTGTCAGTCATGGGTTTGATGGAACCATCACCGCGCCAATCCGGCATTCCTTCGCCCGGCAGACCGGAAACCACAATGTCTCGCAGCCCCTGATCGCCGATCAATGAAAGATACGTAGGATCAACGATGGAGCCGGTCACGTTATGCTTCGATGCGGTTTCCGCACCTGTTCCGTTTGCTCCGTGGCAGCTCGCGCAGTGGGCCTGGAAGGCAGTTTTTCCGGCTACGATGTCGGGCGCTGTCGTTCCGCTGTAGCCAGGTGGATTTGTACCATTCAAAATGCCGGGCTTCCCCCACGTTGCGATCATTCCATTCACAATGATGTTCACCTGCTGGTCGGTCAACATTCCGCCGCCAGACTGAGCAAACGCGTGGATGGACTTCAAAGATTCCCCGCTGGCGACAATCGGAAGCATGTGTTCCTTGCCTGCCCACGCAAGGTACACCGGATTGTTCATTGGCAGCGCAGGGCCATTCAATCCGCGGTCGCCATGACAGGCGGAGCAATTGCTTTTGTAGAGAACATTGAAATCGACCGTCTGACTTGGGCGCAACGTTTCTGGACGAAAGCCAGGCTTGCCGGGCAGATGATCGCACCCGGCCGACGCCAACAAGAATATTGCCGCGACGATCGTCGTTCCCAACGTTGGAATCTTTGCCTTCATTGGGTGCGATCCTCGTCGTGTGCTTCGTCTTCCATCCCCTGCGAGATCAGGCCGGCACGTTCGGCAAACGGTCGCGCCTGGAACTGCGGCGTACGCACGCGAACATGCAAATTCACGACGAACCCAGCGACCAGGCCGAAGGCAATCTGCGAAGCAATGAACCAGAGCCAATCAATCCGCTGATTCATGGTCGGGTTCACCGCGGCTAAGCCACCATACAAGAGTCCGCTCCAGAAAATGGGCGCCAGAAATCCGGCAGTGGCAATCGGCTCCCAGGGAAACATGGGAAGGATGGCGCCATATAGAAGGCCGACAAGCACGGAGGCGAGCGCATGCACAACTACGGCAACCAGCAGACCCTCAAGATGGAATGAGCTGAGAAAGGAAGCGCTTCTTTCAGCCCATCCCGGAATCGCCATCGCGGCAAGAAGGTTTGGAGCATACCAAAGGCTATGAAAGCGAATCAGCCCATACATCGTCGCCGGGGCAATCATGGCCACTCCTCCAGCCAGGCCGCCTTCAACACCGGCACTCAACGTGTATCGTTCCACCGGCAACAATTTGCGATGCGACCCGACGGCAGGCAGACGCGCCACTTGCTCACGCGAGCTCTTGATCTCCACCATTTCTGTGGTGACGGATACCGACTCATGCTGCTCGTGGGGAAACACATTGCGGAACCATCCGACGGAACCAAACAACATGAGCACCAGTCCGAGGACGCTGACGGCCCACGTGGTCACCAAACCGGCAAATAAAAATGTCACCCCAATCGCCAGCACAAACGGCCACACCGTAGGTGCCGGCATGTGAATCGCGTGGACGGATGGATGGCCTTTTTCGGTTTCGGTAATCATAGTTGGTTTCTTGTCATCATCTTCCAACGATATATACGACGGTGAGGACTACAACCCATACCGCGTCAACAAAGTGCCAGTACATCGAGAGCGAATGGAAGTGTTTGAATTGATCTTCCCCGACCAGTCCGAACAGTCCCAGCACCAACACAATGCTCAGCATCAAAAGTCCAATCAGGACGTGGGTTGCGTGCAGCCCCACCAGAGAATAAAAAGTGGTTCCGAACAGACTGGTGTGAATGGTGAAGTGATGCTTGTAAATCAGGTCGAGCCATTCTTTGGCTGTGCCCAGCAGGAAAATCATTCCCAGCATGATCGTGCCGGCCAGCCAGCCGATAAAAGACAGCTGGCTTTTCTTTTTCAGCCCGTCGACCGATAGGTGAATCGTGATGCTGCTGGAAAGCAAACAAATGGTGCCGAAAATCGGAATCTTGAGAATTTCCTTTGGCGTCGGTCCACTCAGGCTCTTGCCCATGTAATAAATGTAGGCGACAACAAAGATGAGAAACATGGCGGATTCGGCGGCGATCAGGCACCACATGCCGACACTTCCGCGATACGGCAACTCCCACGGATCGTCTTTGACGTCGAAGGTGAACGGGATGGTTGTCATTTTTGCGCCGCCAATTGGTTCTCGCTCTCAAACTCATATTGCCAGTCGGGATCTTCCGGATGCTTCAAATCCCACAATGGACGACGACTGCGCACCATGGGATCTTCCGCAAAGTTGTAGCTGGGCGGAGGAGAGGTCGTAGCCCACTCCAAGGTCCACGCGTCCCAGGGATCATTGCCGGCCAGCTCTCCATAAAAATGGGAGCGCACCAGGTTGTACACAAAGATGAGGACGGCAATCGCCTGGATAAACGCACCCACCGTCATGGTGAAGTTCCATACCGCCCAATGATGGCCGGGCTCGTAGGTATAAATTTCGCGCGGCATGCCGAGCAGGCCGACGATGTGCATAAAGTCGAATGTGATCTGGAAGCCAAGAACGAACAGCCAGAAGTGCCACTTCCCTAGCCTCTCGCTCATCATGCGACCGGTGATCTTTGGGAACCAGTAGTAGAAGGCGGCAAACAGCGCGAAAAGAATTCCGCCGACAATGACGTAGTGGAAATGCGCCACCACGAAATAGGAATTATGCAGCTGCCAGTCAAATGGGGCCACCGACAACATGATTCCCGTCAACCCTGCCAGTGTGAACTGAAACAGAAACGCGGTGCAAAACAGCATGGGCACGGTGAAATGAATTTTCCCGCCCCACATAGTCGCCAGCCAGTTGAAAATTTTGATTCCTGTGGGAACCGCGATAATCATCGTCGACAGGACGAAGGCTGTGTTGGCGGCGGCGCTCATGCCAACCGTGAACATATGGTGGGCCCACACCGTAAAGCTGATAAATCCGATGCCGACCGATGCCGCCACCATCGCCGGATATCCGAAGATAGCCTTGCGTGAGAAGACCGGAATAATTTCGTTTACAAATCCAAAGGCAGGCAGCACCAGGATGTAGACTTCCGGGTGGCCGAAGATCCAGAAGAAGTGCGCCCACAGCACAGCCGACCCACCGGCCTGAGTATCAAAGAAATGTGCGCCGAGAAAACGATCAAGCAGCAACATAATTTGAGCGGCCGACAAAGGAGGAATTCCTCCCAGCGCCAGCACCGAGGTGACCAGCATTAACCAGACGAACAACGGCATGCGGTTCAGCTTCATTCCCTTGCAGCGCATGCACAGCGTGGTAGCGACAATATTCAGCGCGGTGCCGATGGTGCCCAATCCGCTGACGAAAATTCCCAGCGCCCAGTAATCGGCGGCATGACTCTTCGAAAATGCGACCGAGGTCAGCGGTGCATACGCGAACCATCCTTGATCGGGAATTCCAGAACCGCCGTACAGACCTTTGCCTCCCAGCAAGCTGTAATACAGCAGCAGAGCTCCGAAAAGAAATATCCAGAAGCTGAAAGCATTCAGTCGCGGGAACGCCATGTCGCGGGCGCCAATCATCAGTGGCACCAGGTAGTTTCCAAACCCAAATAAAATCGGCATGGCCACAAAAAAGATCATGGTAGTGCCGTGCAGCGTGAACAGCTGATTGAATTGTTCCGGCGAGAGGAAGGTCGACTCTGGCCGCGCAAGCTGGATGCGAATGAGCAGGACTTCCACACCGCCGATGAGCAGAAACAGCAGCGAGGCGGCAATGTACATGAGCCCGATCTTTTTATGATCGGTGGTCACGATCCATTCGTGCATCACCTCTAACCACAGTCGCGGATGCTTCTCCCTGGGAGTTAAATCCAGCACTCCTGACAGTGGTATGGAATCAGCCATGACGCGCGCCTCTCACTTTCTCAGCTTACTTCAGTGTCATCAGATAGGACGTGATCGATGCAATGTCCGTATCGCTCAACTTCATTGCCGGCATCAGACAGCCGGGCTTGTAATAGTCGGGATCCTTGATCCAGCCCTCCAGGTTGGTACGGGTATTCGGCAGCGTGCCGGAAGCAATCGTGTCGCGGCTCATCAGGTGCGTCAGATCAGGGCCAAAGCGACCGTTCGCCACTGTGCCGCGGATTGTGTGGCAGTTGATGCAGGCGTTCTGCTCGAACACGGCTCGTCCAGCCGCGACGCTGGGATCGTTGACAGCATCTTTTTGCTGATTTTCAACCCACTTCTGGAATTCTTCCGGAGTCTGCGCATAGACACGGATCAACATCTTCGCGTGCTGCGCGCCGCAAAACTGTGCGCATTGCCCAAGGAATAATCCAGTGGCTTCCGGTTGAATCCACATCTGATTCACCTGACCCGCCATCAGGTCCGTCTTGCCGCCCAATCTTGGCACCCAGAAACTATGATCCACATCCGCGGTCACCAGCTTCATAAAAGTTGGCATCGGATCTTTTGGATTATTGCTGACCGGAACATGCAGTTCATTCGCAGTGACGAAGTTGTATTTCGGGTAACTAAACTCCCACCACCATTGGTGGCCGGTCACGGTCACATCCACCGCTGTTTTGGGATGCGGCGCATTTTGAATACTGAAGACAATTCGCACAGTCGACAGGAACAGAACCACCACAATCAAGATTGGAAATACGGTCCACGCCAATTCAATCTGATTGCTTCCGTAGATCTGCGGAGGTTCAGTGTTGTCATCGCCCGGACGACGGCGATATTTTACGATCACGAACAGCAGCAATCCGCACACCGTAACAAAAATGGCGCCGGTAATGATCAGCACAAAAATGGAGAGACGAAAAATATCGTGCGCAGGAACCGACTGAGGCGAAAAGATATTCGTGGAGGAGGTAAATAGCTTCTCAAACCAGTTCCCTCCACTGCCGGAGCCGGTGCTCATTGCCAGGGCTCGAGCATGGAAGGATGAACGGCCGTGCATCGCGGCCAGAGCAAAGCCTGGTCGCACGGCATTCAAACTAGGCAGCCTCAATGCATCACTCCTGCAAAGCGGAACTTCGGTGTTGGTTAATGAGAAAGGTATTCCGAGCGCGCTGGTTGCTGGATCCCAGGGGAAGTACTAACACTCCAGTATGACATCGTTTGGACGGCTAGCGGTTGCATCTGGAAAATTGTGTCGAGGAAATTTTGATTCACTTTACATTTTCGGATGCGGTCATCGCTTACTGACGAATGCGCGGATTCGCAAAGATATAGAGAGCATCCGTAAGCAGGTTTACCAGCACATACGTAAGACCAATGGCGAGGATGCAGCCCTGCACCAGCGGATAATCTCGATTGGAGATTGCGGAGATGGTGAGTCTCCCGATCCCCGGCCAGGAGAAAATAGTTTCGGTCACGATGGCGCCGGCCAGCAACACTCCAAACTGCAGACCGATCACGGTCAGCAAAGGAATCATCGCATTGGGCAGCGCGTGACGATAGACCACAGCGCGTTCCGAAAGACCCTTTGGCGCGGGCGGTTCGAATGTAGTCCTGACCAAGTTCTTCCAGCATGGAGGTGCGAACCATGCGTGTCAGAATCGCAGCCAGAGCCGTTCCCATGGTGACCGTCGGCAAAATAAAATTGCGCCACGATCCGGTCCCTGAAACCGGAAGCCAGCCCAATACAATTCCGAAGAGCAGAATCAAAATCGGCCCGAGCGTGAAGCTTGGAAACGAGACACCAAACAAACTGATCACGCCCAGGCTCTGATCCTGCCATTTCGATCTGTGTCGCGCCGACGCGATACCGGCGGGAAACGACAACAGGATGGCGAGCAAAATTGCAGGGATTGCGAGCTCCAGCGTGTAGGGATACCGCGACAAGATCAGTTCCGTCACCGGCCGATTGAAGCGAAGCGATTGACCCAGGTTGCCGTGCAGCACACCATTCCAATAGCGAACATATTGCGTTCCCAGCGGAACATCCAGGCCATACGCGTGCCGTAGCGCGCCGATATCGGACGCCGTCGCTCCTTCCCCCAGCATCTGCTCCACTGGATCGCCGGGGACAAGGTGGATGAGAAAGAAAATGAGCGACACCACAATCCACAGCACGGGAAGCACCAGCAGCAGGCGCTTCAACACGGTTCTCCAGGCTGCCATCATGCAGAACCCTTTTCTTCATTGCTCTGCGCGCGATTGGCTATGCCGCGCATTTCTGCTTCGACGTAGGGTTCCATGGCATTGGAAGTGGCTGCTGGAATTTCTCGCTCATCAAAAAGCGAGGGCTGCGACTTACCACCTGTCGGTGCTTCTCGATCTTTACTGGACGCGGCGACGGGCTCGACCCGGACGCGAGTAATCCGTCGGTCTTCCATGGAAGCTACGGTAAATCTTCGCCCGTCATGCACGAAAGAATCGCCTACCTTGGGAATCTTCTGCATGTGAACCAGCAGAAATCCCGCCAGCGTTTCCACGCCACCATCGTGCGGCAAATGCCAGCCCATTTGCGATTCCAGATCCAGCAATGTGACGTTGCCATGCAGGACCAGAGTGCCGGAGGCCAACGTCTGCATGGAACTGTCGCGCACATCGAATTCATCTTCCATCTCGCCAACGATCTGCTCGAGTGCATCCTCGACCGTGACCAGTCCCGTGATCGAACCAAACTCATCCACAACAATGGCGAGATGTCGCCTGCGCGTTTGAAACTCCGTCAGCAGATCGGAAACGGCCTTGGTCTCCGGAACGAAAATGACCTCGTGCATCAGCTGGCCGATCTGCATCTCGCTCTCGCCGCCGCGAAAAGCATTCTCAAGAGGCGTTGCCTGCATGATGGCGCGGAAATGCATCAGTCGCGCCATGTCCTTAGCGTAGACCACGCCGATGATGTGCTCGGGACCGCGCACGGGATCGTAAACAGGGATGCGCGAGCGCTGAACCTGCGTGATGCGAGCATTCGCTTCGGCAATCGAAAGATTGGCGGGCAGGGAGAAAATTTTCTGGCGCGGCGTCATGATCTCCCGCACCGTGATCGTATCCAGATCGAGCACGCGATGGATGATCAACTCCTGCTTTTCTGGTAGCAAGCCCATGCGGCGGGTCGCGGTTGTGATCAGCTTTAATTCTTCAGGAGAATGGACGCTGCCCTCGGGTGCGCGCGACAGCCGAAACAAACGCAGTACCACCTCGGCGGAAGCATTCATCAGCCGGACCAGCGGCCGCGTAACTCGCATGAAAAAATGAATCGGGCCGGCAATGGCTAACGCCATTTTTTCGCCCTGGCGCAATGCCAGCGACTTGGGCACGAGCTCGCCGAAAATGACTTCCAGATAGGTGATCAGGCTGAAGGCCAGAATGGCGGAAACGATGCCGCCATAAAACCTGGCATGTGGAAGCAGAGAGAGCCACGGCAGTAGAAACCGAGCCACAAAAGGCTCGCCCAGCCAGCCCAGCGTCAAGCTGGCCAGCGTCACTCCCAGCTGAACTGCGGGCAAAAGCTCGTCCAGATTTGCCTGCAAATCGGCGACAATTCGCGCACTGGTGCGCCGCTCTTCAATCAGTTGCTGCACGCGAGTTCGCCGCAGGGAAACCATGGCAAACTCGGCCGCAACGAAAAATCCGTTGGCCAGGATCAGCGCCACGATGGCTGCAGCCCGAAATAGCGGCAAACTAGGCATTCGCCTCCGAGTCTAAAGCAAATTCACTATGTCGGGTGCTGACTTGACCGGTTAAAGAAGTGAAAATGCAGCCGAAATCGCAAGGTAACCTGCCCGAATCACAGCAAATTTCGGCAGCTCCGGCCTGGTAACCACATGGCAGCCGGAGTTATTTCCCGGGGAACCCTCCATCAGGAAATTCTCGTAACTTTGGCGTTGCGGTAGTACATTTTCATTAACTTTAAGTTTTCGTTGGAGGACTCCCCCATGATTGCTCCACGCCTTTCTACGGCGTTTTTCGCCCTGATATTCGCCTCAACCCTTTGCTATGCGGCGGAGCCTGAATTCAGTCGCTCCCTGACCGTCAATGGAAATCTCACCTTCAGCGTCTGCAGCACCTCCGGTTCGATCCACGTAGCTGGAGTCGATGGCAACAAGGTTCAAATTTCGGCACAGCTGCATAAGAGCAGCTGGCACAACACTGGCACGTCTGGCGACATGAAGGAGATTGTTGCGAACCCTCCAATCAAACAGACAGGCAACGAAATCAAAGTCGGTGACCCCGATACTTGTGGCGGCGCCAAAGCGCACGACATCGACATCGACTATGAAATTACGGTTCCGAAAAACTCCACCGTCGAGGCCGTAACTGGGCCGGGCAGCGTGAAGGTGGAAAATATTGCCGGCTTCGTTCATGCGGCTACCGGCAGCGGTAGCATTGTTGCCTCTAACATTGGTCCGGATTCCAAGTTAGCCACTCGCGGCGGCACCATCGATATCACCGGGGCCCACGGCGACCTGATGGCCATCACTGGATCTGGAAACTTGACGGTTGGCGACTCGACGGTGACCGAAGCCAAACTGCACACTGGCTCAGGAAACATCACGACGACAAACTTCCACGGCGGCATGCGGGTCAACTCCGGTACGGGCAACTTGACGATCGGCGGTCTGCCCAACTCCGACTGGAAGCTTGAAACCGGATCAGGAAATATTCAGATTCACGTTGATCCGAGCGCGAAGTTCCTGCTGGATGTGGAGACAGGGTCAGGCACGATCGACTCCAGTTTCCCCGCCCCGCTTTCCGGTCACATCACCAACGGCGTCTTGAAAGGACCTGTGAATGGTGGCGGCCCAACGGTGCAGGTGTATACGGGCTCCGGAAATATTCTCTTCAGTTAGACGTGGCAAAGCTACGGAAAACCCCGGACATATGTCCGGGGTTTTCTTTGCGCGATTGATTCAGTCGCAGCAGCGCTGTTTGATTTTTGCCGCGTAACTTCGCTTACAGTAAAGATATGGTGCTTGACCCCCGCAAACTTCCTGCCGAGCCATTTCGACTGATTGTCTTTGATCTGGATGGAACGCTGATTGATTCACGAGCCGACCTGACCCACTCCGTAAACGCGATGCTGCGGTACCTGCATCGTCCGGAATTGCCGGAGGACGTGATTGCCAGCTATATCGGCAACGGCGCGGCCATGCTGGTGCGGCGAGCTCTGGGTGATCCAGGCTGATCCCGCAATTCTCGACGAGGCGGTGGCATATTTCCTCGCCTACTATCGCGAGCACAAGCTGGACAACACCTATGTGTATCCGGGCATGTTGCCGTTGCTCGATGCGTTGCGCAATCACCCGCAGCAACCCTTGATGGCGGTGTTGACGAATAAGCCGGTCGGCCCATCGAAAGCAATCTGCGAAGCTCTGGGATTATCGGACGGCATGTTTCGCATCTATGGCGGCGACAGCTTTGCCACCAAAAAACCGGATGCGCTGGGATTGCAGACACTTCTCCGCGAGGCTAACGTCGAGCCCCATCAGGCAGTAATGGTCGGTGACTCTGACGTGGATGTGCTGGTGGCGAAAAATGCCGGGACATTTTCGATTGGCTGCAGCTTTGGCCTGTCGCCGCACACGCTGGAGATTATGCCGCCGAATATACTGGTAGATGCGCCGCTAGATTTGATTCCATTGCTGGCGCGATGAACTAGACCGATCGATATTTGTTCAGGAATCTTGCCGGCTGCCAAGCACGCGCTCTGGCGGCACAGCGTACACCACCGTTTGAATGCCATCGCCGCGATAGGCTTTCAAATACATGCGATGCTCGGGGCAAAGTTTACGAATCAGCAGCGGCAGCCGCCAGATATCTTCCTGCGAATGATAGACACAGATGGCGAGAATCGGACGATCGCGCTGAATCACCTGCTGTGCGCCAATCAGGGCATCATATTCCGCGCCCTCGATATCCATCTTGATCATGCTGACGCGCTTCGATGCGAACATCACATCAATCGGCACCATGTCGATGACGATCCTTCCTGCGTCGGAAACTTTGGACTCCACGCCGCCCGTATCGTCAAATCGAACCGTAGCACGATGCGAGCCCAGAGCACAGTGATGAAGACGCATGCGATTCGCGAACTCGGGCTCGAGCGTGGAAACATAATCCGCCAGCCGGGCAAACGAGTGGGTATCGGCCTCGACCGCCTCGATCCGGTCGAATTGAACCTTGTTGTCGATCAAATTGCGGATGGTGTCGCCATCATAGGCGCCACAGTCGAGGAAAATATCCTCCGGCCCCAGTTGAAACACGCCCGGCAGAATATACGATTCGCACAAAGCCGGCGCTGACAATCCAGACGGGTCGCCGAAGGCACGAAGCTGAATTTGAGCCGCATATTCCGCAATGGATTCCTCATCCGCCCATAGCCTGGCCGCGCGCGCCACTTCCTCCGAATGCGCATACAGGTTGTGCGGAAGGTCGTAGAGAAGGAAGGATGGGAATTTGTCGGGAAATCGCCACGCAATCGGTTCACTGCTGGAAATGTGAGTGCATCCGAGTCTGAGCAATTCGTCGAATGTCTCCCGGTACCAGTGATTTTCATTGCGAATCGCAATGAAGAACAAGGCATCCTCGCCGAACATTTCGGCGGCGTCTTCAGGTGAGAGGATGGGAATGCCATCGACGGATTTCCCCCACAGAACCGGGTTGTTATCGGCAAACGAAAGAGGATGGACGCCCATGCTGTGCAGGGCTGATAAGGCACGTCGACCCATGGTTCCGGCGCCGAAGATCACACATTTGCGGTCACATTCCGCCAACAGGCGGTCGAGAACAGTATTCTCCCGCTGCTTGACGTGCGCGACGGATTCAGACGAGATCTCGTGCAGAATATCGTCCAGACTGACGGCAGAAAAACTTGCAAATGAAGCAACAGCAGAACGAGGAGATTCCATGATGTTCCATCACCTCTACAGCTTGCTATTTAGTTTTTAATCTTGCAGTGGTGTCACGATCATATTCGATAGAAACTCCTCTCTGTCAAGAAAAGGCCACAAATCTTCCAGCGGACGAGAAACGAAAGTACCGTCTGGCTTTTGCATGGAAGACAACCGCGGCGCCCTGGTTTCATCCGGGATGACGTGAACGTCGCACAAGACCGGTCCCGGCGTGTCCAAAACGGCACGCACATCGCGGCGCAGATTCTTCTGGTCTGCAATCACCGCTGACTTGATTCCGTAGGCTGCAGCGATCTTGGAGAGGTTGGGCACGGTAAGGCCGGTGCTCTCGTCACAACCGATGCTTTCCTGCCCGAAGTAATTCTTCTGCGAGGCACGGATCGAAGCGTATCCATCGTTATTCAGCACGAAAAACTTGATCGGCAAATTCAGCCTCGCAACGGTTTCCAGTTCCTGAATGTTGAACTGGAATCCGCCATCGCCGTCAACGCAGATCGTCTGCCGACCGCCTGCCGCCAGGCAAACCGCAATCGACATCGGCAGCCCAAAGCCCATACTGCCCAGCCCAGCCGTGTGGTAAATCCGCTGCCCGGTGCGCGTCGGACAAGCAAGTAAGAAAATTTCGATGCCGGCCCCCGAGCTACCGGAGACGAGCTGGTCTTTCGCGTCTGTCTCGGTGCCAATGATTTCCGCAAGGTGATAAATACTCACTTGCGTATTTGGATCTCGATGCTCCTCAGTCACGACAGGATAGCGAGTCTTCCAATCGGCGCAACGGGCATCCCAAGCCGAGCGATCGCGAGGACGAATCGCGTCTCTCTGGCGCAACAACTCTGTCAGGAACGCGCGCGCATCCGCTTGCACCGGCTGCTCAATGTGCGGATGTAATTTTGCCAGTTCAGCAGCATCAATATCGACCACCACTTTGTGAGCTTCGCGGGCCAGCTTGTCCGGCGCATAACCGGTGATGGCAAAGTCCAGGCGAACGCCCATCGCGAGAAGAAAATCACAATTCTGAAGCGCGAAGTTAGCTCCGCGAGCGGCGACTGAACCCGGACGACCAACGTAGAGCGGCTCATCGCTCGGGACAAGATCGGCCGCGCACCAGGTGGCAGCGATTGGAATATTCAGCAGCTTCCGCAGTTCGTGAAATTCCTTTTCCGCGCGGGCCAGACGAATTCCATTCCCGGCAAACAGCAGAGGACGTTCAGATTTGTTGAGCTCAGCGATCGTCTGCCGCACTTGGTCGACCAGGTCCGCCGTGGCGCTAGCTGCGCTAGTTGCATCCTCCGCGGGATCGAAGCCCTTCAACGCGCTGAGATCGTCGAGCGGAAATGCCTGCACATCGAGCGGCACATCAATCCACACCGGTCCAGGGCGACCAGTGCGGGCCAGATACACAGCCTTCTCCAGGTGATAGCGAATGCTGTATGGATCGAGAACCGTGACAGCGTATTTCGTAATCGGGCGCACGATGGAAACAATGTCGACTTCCTGAACGCCCAGCTGGCGCATGCCCAGCGGCTTCCCGTCCGCGTCGAACATGCGATCCGGCCGCTTCACCTGTCCTGAGATAAACAGAACGGGAGTCGAATCGAGCCACGCGCCGGCGACACCGGTCACCGCGTTGGTGCCCCCAGGCCCTGTCGTCACCATGGCGACTCCAAGCGAGTTGGTGGCCTTCGCATACGCCTCCGCGCAAATGGCGCTCGCCTGCTCATGCGAATTGCACACTGGCTCAATCGCCTTGCAGCGAGAGAGCGATTCGTTCAGGTGCATCGCACCGCCGCCAGTCACCAGGAAAACGTGCTTGACGCCTTGGTCCGCGACAAACTGGACGAGATAATCGGAAAGTTTTGGCATGTTTTTTTATCAGAAAGCCTTGGCATCGATTTCTTTGCCTATGGGATTTTGTTTCAGATTGCGCGAGCAGCAAGGATAGCGTCGATCAATTCGCGAACCGCGCCATTGCCGCCATTATTTTTTGCGATAAATGTGGCAGTGGCCAGAACACTCGGATGGGCATTTGCAGGGGCTGCCGATAAACCAGCAATTTTTTGCGCGGCGACGTCGTTAATGTCATCTCCCATAAAGCAAATCGCGGTCAGCGGAAGCTGCTGCCGTTCCGCAAAGGCACGCAAGGCTGCCGCTTTGTCTCGGCAACCCTTGGTGATGTCCGTGATTTCAAACTTCGCGGCAAATCGGTCGACCAGCGGACTGTCCTCGCCGGAAATTAAAGTGAGGATGAGGCCCGCTTTACGCGCGTTTGAAACGCCCATAATGTCGGCGAAGGAAAACCGCTTCCATTCCTCGCCGTTCGGACCCCACCAAACTCCGCCGTCTGTCAGAACGCCATCGACATCGAGAGCGATGGCACGAATCTCCTTCATCAAACTCCCGCCCCGACACGACGCAGCTTCTTGATGATCGGCAGTTCGCGTTCATACACACGCTTGACGCCGTCGCCCATCGATTGCTCGACCAGCCGAATGTCGCGGATCAGCCGGGTGATTCCATTCGGTTCGAGCGAGGCCGCCTGATCGCTGCCCCACATCGAGCGATCCAGTGTCACGTGACGCTCGACAGAACACGCGCCTAGAACCGCCGCGGCAACGCTGGAAGCAATGCCGGTTTCATGTCCGGAGTAGCCGATCGGCACACCATAGCGTTCTTTCATCGTTGGAATGGCGCGCAGATTCAGCTCTTCGTAATACGCGGGATAGGTGCTGCAGCTATGCATCACGACCAAGTCCTGCTTGCCAAGCACATCGATAGCGTGATCGATCTCTTCGTACGTGCTCATGCCGGTCGACAAGATAATCGGCTTGCCTTTCGCGCGCGTATGACGCAGCAAGTGATCGTCGGTCAATGACGCCGAGGCAATCTTGAAGCAGGGCACGTCAAACTTGGCGATGATATCGACCGAGTCTTCATCCCAGCAGGAGACAAACCAGGGGATATTGACCGCTTTGCAATACGCAGCGATTTCCTCATAATCATCGGCGTCGAATTCGAGCGCCTCCTTCAAGTCTCCGTTGGTCGTGCCGAACGGACTTTCGCGAGGACGACCGAGTTCCTCCGCGGAATACACCACGTCGATGGTTCGTTTTTGAAATTTCACGGCATCGCATCCCGCCGCCACCGCGACGCTGATCAACCGCTTGGCGATGTCGAGATTTCCATTATGGTTAATGCCGATTTCTGCGATGACGTAGCAGGGCTGCCCGTCGCCAATGAGTTTTTTCCCGATTTTTACTGCGCTGGATTCTTGCGTCATGCTTGCAACCCTCGTTTCCTGGTCGATGCCACGTTATCGCAAAACAATAACGCGATCTCCCTGTGCGTAGATGCGAAATCACCCTGTTCCCGATGCAGCGGAGTATACACTTTTATCGATGATGAACCCTTTACACGCCGCGCCGCCGGTTTCCGTTGCAGATCTGAATTACATTCTAGAAAACAATGCGACATTGTGGGAAGAATTGCGCGGGCGACGAATCTTTATTACAGGGGGGACAGGATTTTTTGGCTGCTGGCTGTTGGAAAGTTTTATTGCAGCAAACGCCGCGTTTGACTTACGAGCACATGCCGTGGTTCTAACGCGTTCCGCGCGCAGATTTCGTGAGCGAGCTCCGCATCTTGCCGGCAACTCCGCGGTTTCGTTGCTGGAAGGCGATGTGCGAACGTTCACCTTCCCAGACGGTGAATTTCCTTTTGTGATTCACGCGGCTACCGAATCCGTGCGGACCAGCTCCGCTAATCCACTGGCAACCGACCCGTCCACCGAGCTTCTGTCAACGATTCTTGAGGGCACCAGGCGATGTCTGGAGTTCGCCGAATCTCACGGGACATCGAAGTTTCTGCTGACCAGTTCAGGAGCGGTGTACGGCCGTCAGCCGTCGGATATGACGCATATCCCCGAGAGTTATCACGGCGCCCCGGATCTTCAGAACTCAAGCTCCGTCTACGGTGAAGGCAAACGGATCGCCGAGATGCTGTGCAGTCTTGCAGCATCCCGCACGCAGATGGAATGCAAGGTTGCCCGATGCTTTGCATTCGTCGGTCCGCATCTTCCGTTGAACGCACATTTTGCCGTTGGAAATTTTATTCGCGACGCCATGCGGGGTGGGCCCATCGTGATTCAAGGCGATGGAACTCCCATGCGCTCCTATATGTATGCGGCGGACCTCGCGCTGTGGTTGTGGACTATGTTATTTCGTGCTGATTCCTCACGCCCCTTCAATGTTGGATCGGAACGAGACTTAAGCATTCGCGAAGTTGCCGAAGCGGTCGCGAACACACTCGGCCCGGGGATTGAAATTCGCATCGAACGCACGCCTGGTCCCGGCGCGCCGGTTCAGCGCTACGTTCCCTCGGTGCAGGCGGCTAAGCAATCTCTCAACCTGACGGATGGAATCTCGCTCGTCGATGCCATTCGCCGCACTGCTGCGTGGTACAGATAAATATGTTTAAGAGTTGGCCGATGCGAAGCAATCACCTAATTCTAGCGATTCTTGCATGCCTAGATGACGACGTCTACCGTCACGGCTCAGTCATTTTCCGCCAAGGATATCGCGCAGCTAAAAACGTTCTACGAATCCGGACTCCATCGCAATGGCGTTGTCGGCAGCAGCCTGGTTCTTCTCCACAACAATCAGATCGTATTTCAGGATCTCTACGGAAAGCAGAATCTCTCGCCAGCGCAACCCGTCGATGAAAACACCACCTACCATTGGGCCTCCATCACCAAAACATTCACTGGCATCGCCATCATGCAACTCCGCGATCGCGGCCTGCTTTCACTCGATGATCCGCTGATCAAATACATTCCAGAGCTCTCCGTGGTGCACGATCCATATGGCCCCATCTCCGCAATCACCATCCGAGAGGCCATGTCGCATTCCAGCGGATTCCGCGATCCCACCTGGCCCTGGCGCGACCAACCCTGGCAGCCCTTCGAGCCCACACAGTGGTCGCAGATCGTCGCCATGCTGCCCTACACCAGCATTCACTTCGCCCCCGGCTCGCGCTTCGGTTACTCCAATCTCGCAGTCGTCTTTCTCGGCGAAATTATTGAGAGACTTTCCGGCGACCCCTACGAGGTCTACATGGACAAGAACGTCCTCGGACCGCTGGAAATGTATCACTCGTATTTCGATCGCAGCCCGTACACGTTGCTGCAATATCGCTCGCACAGCTATGACTTGCAAAATGGCAAGCTGACGGAAGATCCATTCGATTTTGATACGGGGATTACGCGCTCGAATGGCGGCCTGAACGCTCC
The DNA here is from genome assembly GCA_963774515.1 of uncultured Acidobacteriota bacterium. Lineage (GTDB taxonomy): Bacteria > Acidobacteriota > Terriglobia > Terriglobales > Acidobacteriaceae > JAKAAZ01. Next base: position 98,344 of record CAVZFK010000001.1, read on the forward strand.
GATTCCAGACATGCTGAAGTATCTGAATTTTCTTCTGGGCGATCCGGCACGTCAGGCCGAATACGATGCCATTCTGAAGCGATCGTCGCTGGAAGAGATGTGGAAGCCGATTGTGCCGGTGGTTCCCGACGCCGATTTCCCGTCACGCCGGGGTGCTCACGACTCTGTCGCGGGAAGTTTTCTTGTCCATACAGATGGCAAGCTGCGGTTGGTAGGAAAAGCGGGATGGCAGAACGGTTTTCGCAGCCATTTTTATCTCGACCCCGCGTCGAAGAGCGCATATATCGTGGTCTACAACACGGATGCGGAGAACTCTACACAGAACACGCGCGATTTCGATTTCCAACTTCGCGACTATCTGATCGACCACTTTTTCAGCGCTGAAAAATGATCGTAGATTTTCCGAATTTCGCACGTCGCTGATACACTAGCAACACCACGCACCGTGGGGCTATAGCTCAGTTTGGGAGAGCGCGCCGTTCGCAATGGCGAGGTCGTCGGTTCGATCCCGACTAGCTCCACCAGCCTTCGCTCGCTGCGCGAGCTACGGCTAGGCAAGCCAGATGTCGCCACCGCGCTGGGAGCGAAGGCTGACGCGGCGTAGCCCACCTGGGCGAAGCCGGGCCGTCACAGCGGGTATGTTTCCCCTTTTCCAGCGAAAACCTTGCTCTCTTTTATGAAATACGTCTACATCCTGACCAGCATCGAGGGCGAACATTTCTATGTCGGGGTGACTGACGATTTGAAAGCGCGGCTGGCGAAGCACAATGCAGGCGAAGTTCCACACACTTCCAAATACAAGCCTTGGAAGCTGAAAACTTATATCGCTTTCTCAGACGCAGAAAAGGCGTTTGCTTTTGAGCTTTATCTTAAGTCCGCATCGGGCAGAGCATTTGCGAAGAAGCGGCTGTAGTCGCCGACCTATTTCTCGATCGCAATTGGCATCTGTTCCTAACCGGCAGCAATTTCAGCAGGCAGCAGTTCTTTGGCAGCGCCCAGCGGTTTGCAGGATTCGCGCTTGATCAACTCCGTTGGAATGGTCACCACTCGCGGCGCAACGTTGGGCTGCGCGATGCGGCTCAGCACCAGCTTCACCATCTGCTGGCCCAGCTGCTCCGGAAATTCACGCGTCGTCGTCAGCCCGGGATAAAGCCAGGTGCTCGCGGTGTCATCGCAGCCGGCCACGCTAATATCATCCGGAACTTTCAGGCCGCTGTCCCGCAGTCCCTTGTACACGCCGTGCGCCGCCTGGTCGTTGCCCGCTAATATTGCCGTGCAGGGTTCGCCCCGCGCCAGCAGAGACTTGGTGTTGATGTAGCCCATCTCAGTTTCATCGTCGAACTCGAGGCCGCTCAACCTGGGTTCGAACCCGGCGGCCGCCATGGCGCGGCGATAGCCTTCGTAGTGTCTTGCAAACCACGGCAGCCGCACATTGCCCACAAACCAGATGTCGCGATGGCCCAGACTGAGCAGATATTGCGTCATCTCCTGGCCGCCTTGAATGTCGTCCGAATACACCGTATCGCCTTTCAAACTTTGCGGCTCGCCGATCACATTATTTCCCAGCACCGAATATGCAATGCCCTTGTGATCGAGCAGCTCCAGCAAATTTGCCGAGTTGGTTCCGGCCAGCACTACCGCCCGCACCACGTCATGGCGCTGCACCACCTTCGGCAGATGCAGTTCTTTCCATGGGATGTTCGGCGAATAGTTATAAGAAAGAAACACCATGTCCCAGCCGTTGGCGGCGCAGTAAGCCTCGGCTCCCAACAGGATCCTCGAATGGAACGCGTGCAGCATAGCGCGATTGCTCAGCAGAAACGCCAGCGCCTTGGTCTTGTTGCGCTGCGACAGATCGACGTTCAGCTTGGCTGCCGCATCCAGCACCACTTCGCGAATCGCCGGATCGACGCGATTATTTCCGTTCAACACGCGCGATACCGTGGCCACGCTGACGTTGGCCTCCGCCGCAATCTCACGCAGCCCAATCTTATTTTTCCCGGGGTCCGTACTTTCTTTCATACCCGCTCATTACTCCAGAATTTCTAGTGAATTGTTCCCATGGTACTGCCTGCTGCCCACATACGTTTTATTTTCCGGGCAACGCAGGCGGCTCTGCCGGAGGTGCATCCGGTCCCCAGACCTGCTGCAGGAATAAATATCTGTCGCGATGCTGATCCGGCCGCGCCTCAGAATTCGCGGACAAGTGCATCACCTGCCACTTCCCTGCCGGATTGTAGGTAGGCCATGCAGGAAGGCTTGGGCCGTTGGGATCGCCAGCTCTTGGCAAAATTCGTCCAGTACGACTGCATCAGCTCGGAGAGCTTGTAGTCCTCCGGTCTCCACTTGGCGCCTTGACGCGAATCCAGCGTGCCGAAGACATATTCGATATCGTCGGAGTGAAAGGCTCCGATCGCCGCCGGATGAAGTGGATCTCCCGGCGAGCCCAGATCGAAATGATAGCGATATACCGGTGCGTTCCCTGTTTTCACCTGGGCTTCCAACCATTCCCAGGTGGCAAAGGCAATAAAGTCATCGCCGGCAAAATCTTGAGACACTCGCAGTGCTTCTGCATCGTTCGAAGCCGCATACACCTTGAGAAAATCTGGCGCCTTTGCGCCGAATCGGGATATCGCTATCGCGCGCAGGCTTTCTGGAGTCGGCTTTCCTGATTGGCCCAAATCGGCCAGGTCGCCCTCATCCTTATTCCAGCCGGCGAGCAAAGGAACGTGCGCCTGGTTTCCCGCAGCATAGATGGCAGCCACACTTTCGGGCAGAAATTCTCCATCTACGTTGGGCCAGAACACGTCCTCGCTATGAGAGATGGCACTCGCCGCCTGCAACAGATCGGCCGCGCTCACTTTTCTCAGAAAATCAAGGTTGCTGTTCTTGAACGATGATTCGGCAAATTGCTGGCCGCGTTGTTCGCTCACTGGCAACGTCGGGAAGGTCAACCTTGGACCGGTCAGCGCGCCTCCGCTTTCACCGATTGCGCCCACAAATAGTTTTTCTGATAGCGGAGAAGCCATCAGTGCGCTCACGGAGATGGATCCCGCGGATTCTCCGAATATCGTCACCTTGGCCGGATCGCCGCCAAACGCCGCAATGTTACGCCGCACCCATTCCAGCGCTGCCGCCTGGTCCATCAACCCATAATTGCCCGCCGCATGTTCTGGCGATTCTGCAGCCAGGCTCGGGAGAGCGAAGAATCCGAAGATTCCCAGCCGATAATTCATGGAAACGACGATGACACCTTTACGCGCCAGGTGCTCGCCATCCTGCCGAGGCTCGGAGGAGCCGCCAGTGACGAAGCCTCCACCATGAATCCAGACCATCACCGGCAGTGGAGTAGAACTTTTTCCCGCGGGCGCCCAGACATTTAGCGTCAGGCAATCTTCGCTCGGTCCGGAATCGCGAAACACCATGTCGGAGTATAGGTGGGCCTGCATGCACCGCGGGCCAAAGCTGGTGGCTGAGCGAACTCCCGTCCATGCGGCCACTGGTTGCGGTGGCTTCCACCGCAGTGGGCCCACTGGAGGCGCGGCGTAAGGAATGCCAAGAAACGTGCGCACCTGCCCATCGTTGCTCAGAATTCCCTGAACACTTCCGCGATCGGTCACAACAGTAAGTCCATCGCTGGCGCGCGCTGCCGTCGCCGATAACAATACAGCGCAGGCGGCCGCCGCAAGAAATTTAATTCGGCTGATAATTCGCATTGTTTCGGCTATTCCCCTCGACCTGATCGAACCCAATAGCGTACACCTTCCAGCAATGACGTGAACTTATTCAAGAAACATTTCCATCATTTGAGAAATTTAGATTAGTATCACCTTGAAACCCAGAGATTCACGATCAGCGAATGTCATCGTTTATTGGATCAGAGCCTGTCATAGGTTCTGCGAACGCGACGTCTGCTGCTTCACATTCGACTCCGAATTCCCGCACTTGCGATGATAAAGCCCCCACCAGGCCGTTCCGCTAGCCCGCCGTCAAAATTTTTCTACGGCTGGTGGATTGTGGGCGCTGCGTTTCTCAATCTTTTTTTTACCACCGGCGTCATCTACTATGGGTTTCCAGTGTTCTACCCTGCGTTTGTCGCCTCCCTGGGATTTACGCGCGCGCAGGTCACACAGGGATTTTTACTCGGAGCTCTGGTCGTCGGACTCCCCTTCGGGATTTTTGCCGGAACGCTGATTGATCGAGTGGGCGCTCGCGGCGTCATTCTTTCTGGAATCGGGTTGATCGGTCTGCCGCTGATTCTGATGGGATGGATGACGCACTTTTGGCAGTACGAATTGCTCTGCATTGTAGAAGTCGTCGGTTATACGCTGGCCGGCCCGATTGCCAACCAGGTCTTGATCGCGCAATGGTTTCGCGTGCGACGCGGACAGGCGATGGGATATGCCTACCTGGGGCTCGGCCTGGGCGGCGTTGTCTCTCCGCTGGCGGCGAATTTTCTCATTCGCAGTTTTGGCTGGCGCACTGCGCTGGAAATTGCCGGGACTCTGATGTTGGCGGTGCTGTTTCCGGTGGGGCTGTGGGTGACACGCTCAACGCCTGCGGAAATGGGCCTGTGCCCAGATGGAGCTGACGTTGTCGACGCAAAACTATCCGATGAAGACCGAGGCGGCGTGGCGGCGGCGGTTCGGACGAAGGATTTTTGGCTGATTCTGGCTGGCGCGACGCTGATTTTAAGCTCCGTAAACGCCGTCATTCAACACTTCATCCTATTCTTGAAGGATCAGGGATATTCCATTCGAACCGCATCGCATTTCCTCTCCGCTCTTTTGATCTCGAGCCTAGGCGGGCGCGTGCTGGTTGGATATATCGCCGACCGCTTTCGAAAGAAGAATACGATGGCGCTGTTCTATCTGGTACTGGGCGCGTCCATCCCGCTGCTGTATCTGGCGCATCAGCCATTGGCGGCCTTCGCCTTCGCGATCACGTTTGGTTTTTCCATGGGCGCCGACTACATGTTGATTCCGCTGGTGACAGCGGAGCGCTTTGGGCTGGCGTCGCTGGGAAAGCTGCTGGCGCTGATCATCATGGGCTACACGATTGGCCAATGGATCGCGCCCTGGATGGCCGGCCGAATCTTCGACACCTATCACAGCTATCGACTTGCCTGGGCCATCTTTACCGGTGCCGGCCTGCTGGGTGCGGCCGCCATTTATGCCGTGTCGTCTTCGTCGCCATCTTCACATGCAACACTCGTTGGGAGTAGGCCGGAATGAGCTGCGAATTCTTGGCGACGCCGCGATTATGGGACTGCCTTAGGGTCGACTTGCGCCTGGTTTGCGGAGATGATGTGTGATGGAATCGACCACCCTCAATCCCGTCGTGCAACTCTACTGCACGACCCATCCGGCCATGGGAACGGAGTATTCCCTGTATCTGTACGCTCCATCGCGTGAGGAAGCGGAGGCGATCGCGACGCCGGTATTTCAGGAAGTGGATCGCGTCGACGGCTTGCTCAGCAACTACAAACCCGACAGCGAGCTTTCCCGAATCAACCATGAAGCGTTCGCGCACGAGGTGACGACCGATCCCGAAACTTTCCGCTTTCTCGCAACCTGCCTGGCATGGAGTGAGCGATCGCGGGGAGCCTTCGATATTTCTGTGGGCAAGTTGATGAAGGTTTGGAAATTTTTCGGCGCTTCCGGCGCACTTCCTTCACCCGACGAGCTGGCCGCCGCCCGCGCGGATGTCGGCTGGGAAAAGATTCAACTCGATCCGGAACAGCGTACGGTTCGCTTCCTCGCTGCCGGCATTGAACTGGATCCAGGCGGCATCGGCAAAGGCTACGCCGTTGATCGCGCCATAAAAATTCTGCGAACGAAAGGTGTATCCGCAGCATTGCTCTCAGCCGGCAGCAGCACCATCTATGCTCTTGGCGCGCCCCCGGGAGAAGCAGGTTGGAAGGTGCGAGTTCCCTCTCCGCATGCTGAGGGCGGCACCATTTCCACCGTGGTCCTTCGAGATACTTCTCTCTCGACCGCCAACCTTTCTGAAAAGAACTTCGTGCATCAGGGCCAGTTCTACGGTGCCATCATGAACCCGCAAACGCTTCAGCCGGTGCGAGGAATGCTGCAGGTTACGGTGATTTCGCAGTCGGCCACCGACAGCGACGCATTGTCGAACGCACTGTTTGTGTTAGGTCCAAAAGATCGCGTGTCATTGTTGGGCGAGCAGGATTGTGCACTCGTGATTCGAGAACCACGGTCTGAAATTGAAACGCAAGTTGCGCCGCAGTATGAGGCGATTCGCTGGCCATCCCCGGTTGCGGAGCTGCACCTCCCAGAACTTCCAATTGCAAAGGAGAAAGATAAATCATGAACCGCAGAAGTCTGCTCCAGGGTCTTTCGTTCAGTATGCTGGCAGCCAAACTGTCGGGCGCTTCGACTCTCTACGGCCAAGCTGAGGAACCGCAAGCGCGACCTGCGCGAAAACTCTCAGCCAACGATCACATTCAGGTTGGATTCATCGGCCCCGGCAGCCGCGGCCAGGAGGTAATCCGGCAATTACTGCGCACGCCAGGCGTCGATATTGCCGCGCAGTGTGACGTGTATGAGCCGCGCTTCGCCGAAGTGAATGAGTTGGTCGGCAAGAATGTTCCCGCTCATAAGGATTATCGTGAGCTGCTCGACCGCAAAGATCTGGACGTCATCTTCATCGCGACTCCGCCGGTCTTTCACGCCTCCTACTCCATCGCGGCCATGAAAAGCGGACGTCCAGTGTATTGCGAAAAGACGATTGGCTTTACTCCGGACGATTGTAGGAATGTCGTCGACACGGTGCGAAAGACCGGCCAGATTTACCAGGTAGGCCATCAGATGCGCTACGCCTCCTGGATTGTGGATTCGATCAATCGCGTCCACAAGGGAGATATTGGCGAGCCCACACACGTCTACGGCTACTGGCATCGCAGCGACAACTGGCGCCGCGAGGTGCCCAATCCCAGCCTGGAACACTTGATGAACTGGCGTCTCTACCGCGAATCGAGCGGAGGCCTGCTGGAAGAACTGGGCTCGCATCACATCGACATTGCCAACTGGGTGTTCGGCGAGCAGCCGCAGACCCTGTTCGGCACCAGCAGCATCGCGGTCTACCACGATGGCCGCACGGTGGGCGACAATGTGCAGGCGGTGCTTGGCTACAGCAAGGGACGCCGAATGTTTTTCAGTTCCCTTACCGACAATGGGTTGATGGCGGATCAGGTATGGGTGTACGGCACCGAAGGAAGCTTGCAGATCACGCTGGCCGATGCAACGTTGTATAAACGCACCTCGAAAATGATCACCGAGGCTTCTCATTCCGACGTCGTGCAAAAAGGAGTGGAGACCGGAGCCTCGTACAACACAGATTCAGCGATACCGTATCGCGGCCCGGGCCAACGCGTCGGCGCGAAGCCGGGTGAGGATGCAACGCTCACAGCTTGCACATCGTTTATGGAATGCGTTCGCAAAAAGAAACAGCCGTTCGCCAATGTGGATGTGGGATACAAATCTGCCATCGCCTGCTCAGTCGGAAGAGACGCCATGTACGAAGATCACGCGGCGACGATTCCTCAATTAACGGCATAAGGAAAACCGGCGCATGTTGCGCAGCAGCAAATTAAAACAGGAGACTCGACAATGGCGCTTACAAGAAGAGATATGTGCATTCTGCTGCCGGCACTCATGGCAACAGCAAGCAGCCTTGCGGCGGAAGGCGATGCCGGCAAGAACGAAATGCTCAAGTCTGCGATCTACAACCTGAAGGATTTGAAGGTCGAAAAAAGTAAGGGCCGCGAATACATTCCAGTATTTGAGGGAAACACTTCGAACGGACAGCATATGACGATGCATGAGTCTGGGGTAGCTCCCGGCGGCGTCGTTCACGAAATGTACACCCATACGGGCGATGAAATGTTTCTGGTGCGTGAAGGCACGCTTGAGATTGAAATGGAGGGCAAGCATTCGCAGGTTGGACCCGGCGGCGTCGCCTATGTCGCGTCGAACACACCTTATGCGGTTCGCAATTCCAGTAAGGAATGGACGCGGTATTTTGTATTCCTATTCGGACCATCCCATCCGCATATCCAGTACAAATAGCGATATGCGGTCATCGCCGATTCGTAGAGCTACTCGGACGCGGCTTCCACCTGCGCGGGAGGACGAATCAAAAGGAATACGAAGATGGTCGCCAGCACCGGCAACAGTCCAGCGGCAAGAAACGCGGGCTTATAAGAAAATCGATCCACCAGGACGCCAACCAGCAGCGTGAAGCCGGTGCTGACTATGCCCGCAGCCAATCCACTTAGGCCGGTAACGGAGCCGACCACATTCTGCGGGAAGAGATCGGACGGCAACGTGAGGCCCATCGTCGACCAGCTAGCGTACCCCCAGAGCGCGACGCAGATCAGCCCCAATGCGAAATACACATTGTGCACGCTGGCAGCGGGAATGCCGGCAAGAATGGGAATGCAGCTGGCAAGGCAGATCCAGGTGCGAGCCCGCACCACAGACATTCCATGGCGAATGCAATAGCCGGAAATCCAGCCGCCGGTAAAGTTGCCGATGTCGGCCGCGACGAACGGAATCCAGGCAAACAAGGCAATCCGCTTCAACGTGAAACCGCGCGCATCGCTGAGATATTGCGGCAACCAGAAAACATAGAACCACCAGATTGGGTCGGTCAACGCACGACCCAGAACAATGCCCCAGAGATTGCGATTTTTCAAGAGCCGCCGCCAGCGTACCCATCCGCGATCGGTCGTGACCGGCTCCACGTCGCGACCCGCTTCGATCAGCGCCACTTCTTCCGGGCTGACGCGAGGATGCGACTTCAGCGGATGATAGACACGCAACCAAACCGCCAGCCAGACAAATCCGAGCAGGCCCGATACTGCAAATCCCCAGCGCCAACCGAAAGCCAGAGCGATCAGCGGAATGGTCAGCGCCGCCAGCGCTCCACCGACGCTGGAGCCGCTATCGAAAATGGCGACCGCGAGGCTGCGTTCCTCCCGCGGAAACCACTCTGCGACAACTTTGCTGGCTCCCGGCCAATTAAAACCCTCGCCGATTCCCAGCATGAATCGAAAAAACGCGAATCCGAAAACAGAGCTGGCGAGCCCGGTAAGAATATTCATCACCGACCACCAGAGCGCTGCCGCCGCCAATCCCACGCGGCTGCCTACTGCGTCTAGAACGATGCCGCCAACCAACCACGTGATCGCATAGGAGATCTGAAACGATCCCAGGATTTTCGCCAGGTCAGTATGCGAAAGGTGGTACTGCGCCGTAATCATCGGCGACAGTACAGAGAAGCTTTGCCGGCTGATGTAGTTGGTGGCGGTGGAGAAGAACAGCGTCCAGACAATCCACCAGCGAGTTCTGCTGCTGCGTTGCGACGGCTTCGACGCGGCTGCGCCAGGCTCTGCAGACTTCAACAGTCACCTCGTCGGCGGCAGATCAATGCGCGTTTCCTAGAATTCCTGGAAACCACTTGACCGCATTGTCGTGATACAGCTTGCGAAGAATCGGCTGTGGAAGCGCCAATCCCTGCACTTTGTGGCCCTGGCTTTCCAGCACGTCATCAGTGGCGAAGAAACGCCAGTCGTTCGCATACTGGTTCTCCCACTCCTTCATCGCGTTTTGCGGATTGGCATCGGGAGGAAACTCGTTGTCGGTCGCATAGATCAACCGGTCCTGATACTTGGTGATGAATGCGATGAGTTCCGCCCGCGGTTGCTTTTCGACATAGGGCATACGTGCTGCAAGATCCACCGCGAAGTTCGGATATTTGTCGAGGTGCTGCGCAAGCTGGTTGAAGTCGGCTTCCATGCTGCCCAAATGCGCGCCTACCACACGGAGATTTGGATTTGCCTCCAGCACATGATCGCGCGCGACTAGGATTGAAGCCTTCGACGGCGCACCGGGCTTGGTGTACATGTAGAGCTCAGGGTGATGGATGTAGTAGCCGTAGTCTGCGGCCTTGGGATTCGGAGCTTCCCAGATCGTATTCGGATCCGCCAGATGCGCGATCAAAGTCTTATTGTGAGCTTGAATGTTTTTGAAGATCGGCTCGAAGATGGGATTGTCGGGCATGATGTAATTCCCCTTCGCGTCTTTGATCTCCATGCCAACATTTTTCCAGATCTTCACCGCAACAGCTCCGTGCGAAAAATCTTCATTGATGATGCGATTCGCGTTTTCGGCGAATCCGGGCTGGTTGTATTTGAACGGGTCGAAGGTGCTGCACATCGCGATGTATCCGTCGCTGTGATGCACAACCGTCCATGCTTCTTTGCGCGTTTTGGCTAGGTCTTTCAGGTCCGGACTGAAATTATCCACCAGCGTGATGTCGAGCGTATGCAGGTTCAACCGCTTGAGCATCGCATACAGCTCGGGCGCGTTTTGAAACGCATGTGTGTGCGTATCAATCGGATCGAGCGAGGCGAATTGAAGTAGTTCCTGCGCAGTAAACGGTCCGCTGACCGGAGTTGTCAACTCCGCTGCCGCAGCGGTGGGAGTCGACGCCTTCGGCGCCTGAGATTTGCTGCATCCAGCCACTGCCAGAAGCAACGCAAGAGATATCGCAACTCTTTTCACGCTGGCCATCCTCCAGTTCGGTGGTGCATCTACGCAAGCGCTACAAAGCTCGAGGCGGCAATCCGATCACACCTCAACCGGGTGATCGAGAATTTCTTCGCTCTTAGGATCCCAATAAAGCTTCTTGCCGCTCCAATAAGAATGTGCCGCCATGATCACAACGATGGCGTGCGAGAAACCATGATCGACATTCGCGTCCGGCTGCTTGCGGGTCTGCATGGCCGTGAGCCAGTTCATCACGTGACTCGCGTCATCGTCGTCCGGGCCAAGTGAGTCTGGCGGCGGTGCTCCGGGAACATGCACAATCTCTTCCTGCTCGCGCGCCGGTGGCACAATGGGCAGCTTCGAATAATTGACAGAGCCATCCATCTCGTGTCTGCCGCCTTCTTTACTCACGACAAAAAACGAAGCACCCTCGCCGCCGTAATTTGCAATCGTGCCGTCACGTCCCTGAATTCGCGAGAAGCTGCGATAGCTATTGCCGAACGTGGTTTTGTAGGTATACAGAAATCCCTTGGGATAGGTGATCGCGGCCACAACTGTGTCGGGATTTTGCCGGCCGTCCGGCCATGCATAAATGCCGCCGTTCGCGACCACGCTCACGGGATAATTCTCGTCGGTCCACAGATGCACCAGATCGCTGCCGTGACTCAGCCACTGATCGAAGATGCCGGAGGAATAATCCTTGTACAGCCGAAACTCCAGGTAGACATGCGGATCGAAGGGTTGGTACGGCTTGCCCAGCAGCCATCGCTTCCAATCCGTGTCTTCTTCACGCAGTTTGGATTGGCGATCCTGCATCCACTGCTTCCACTCCATGTTGCGATCCTGATCCATCTGCACCGTCTCGCCAATATCATTCGGCACAAAACGCCAGCGTTCCTCGTTGACATTCCACTCCTGCTCAATGTGGACGATCTTGCCGAGTCGACCGGAGCGGACGATATCCCGAACGGCAAGTTGGTAGGGCTGGGTGCGATGCTGCGATCCCATCTGAACCACTTGCTTCGACGCCTTCACAGCATCGCGCGCTTCCTTGGCTTCCGACAGCACATTCGCAAACGGCTTCTCGACGTAGCAATCCTTCCCGGCGCGAACAACTTCCACACACAACTTGGCATGCTGAAAATCGCCGGTCGCAATCATCACACCGTCAATGTCGGGACGCGCCAGCATTTCCTCGGAGTACTTGAACATCTGCGGGTCAAGATTGAAAGCCTTCTTCACCTGCGCGGCACGCTGTTCACGCGCCAGGGTCCAGATGTCGCAAACGGCAACCGTTTCCACCGGCATATGCTTCGACGCCAGCTGTGCCATGTGGACATGGCCACCACTGCGCTGCCCGCAACCAAGCTGCCCAAGCCGAATACGATCATTCGCGCCCAGAACGCGGGCGTACGAACGCGCATCCATCCCCGCCGCCAGTGCTGCCACTCCCGCCTGCTTTACGAATGTGCGGCGATCGATCCCTTCCTGTGTCTTCTCGGTCATCGAGTTCCCTCAGGGTGAAATGATTTTTGTTCGGACGTCGAATCTAACCTCTGCCAGCTGCGGTCGAGACACGCAGGAGATCGATAACCTGAGCAGATGATTCCCTATCAAGGTATACCGTGGCGTTAGGATGAGTGCGCAGTAGCGTCGCCGGACATGCCGTCGAGATTGAATCCTCGAGCGTGCGACGAACAATAGCCGCTTTTCGCGGACCGGGAACCGAGGCAATCAGTTTTGGCACCCGAAATAGCGCTGGAATCGTGATCGTCATCGCGCTTTTCGGCACTTCCTCGAGACTACCGAACCAGCCTTCCGCTGCCTGCTGCTGACGGCATGTCGTGTCCAACTGTACGACCTTCACATCCAGCGGATCATTGAAGTCCGCCACATCGGGGTCGTTGAATGCCAGATGTCCGTTTTCGCCAATGCCCAGCAGACATAGCTGCGGATTCGCAGCGCGCAGCAGCGCTGCGTAGTCTTTACAGGCCTGCTCCGGGTCGGAGGCAGTGCCGTCGATCTCAAAGAATTCCTTCAAATGCACTTTTTGCGTCAGATTGTCCCGCAGGTACCTGCGAAAGGAAGCAGGATGATCCGGGCTCAGCCCAATGTACTCATCCATGTGGAAACCACGAATTTGCCCCCATGGCAGTCCGGGAGTTTGCGTAAGTGCCTGCAAGGTATCGAGCTGCGAGGCGCCCGTCGCGAAGATTACGGCGAAGTCGGCACTGGCCTGGGCTAGTTGCCTCAGCGAACTTGCTGCGGACTCGGCTGCCGCGGCGCCAGCTGCTCTCTCGGGTAGGGTGAATTTCAATTTTCAGCTTCTCTACCTGATACCGTTGAACATCATCGTTCTGGGTCATCTTTTCCTCAATCAACGTTCAAAGCCGGGCGAAGCGTCTGCCTTCGTGCGGCCGTCAACTCAAAGTCCTTAGCCGTCAGTCAAATAAGACAGAAGCCTGGCGCAGCCCGTACAGTGTTTGATCTCAAGTCTCGGGCTAGCAACGTTTCTTCAGAATGATGCTTCTATCTCGAGAGCCAGGGATGCGATTTCTTCCTCAACGGTACGTTGGCCAATTCCTGAAGTCAAGATAGTTTTCCCGCAATTAAGCAATTTTTTCATAATCGATTCGCATTCACATCTTCTCAATCGCTCCCGGGCATCAATCGTCCATCAAAGTTACACTGTTCCTCTGCAGCAATCTGCTTTGCCGCTGCATCCTTACATACATGAAAATCGCATTCCTCGGCCTCGGGAAAATGGGTGTTGCCATCGTCGGACGGCTTTTGCGGGCCGGACACACTGTTTCTGTCTGGAATCGGTCGCCAAAATCGTTAAAGGAGCTGGGAATTTCCTCGGCCACGCAGGCCCCTTCCATCCGAGCAGCGGTGGAAAAATGCGAAGTCGTCTGCACCATGCTTGCCAACGACGAAGCGACAGAGGCTGTCGCCTTCGGCCCGGATGGGTTTCTGGCAGCAATGCGGCCCAATGCCCTCCACATTGCTCTGGGCACGCTCAGCGTCGCGCTGTCGCGACGGCTGATGGAAAGTCATGAGGCCGCGGATCAACGCTATGTCGCAGCTCCTGTATTTGGCCGCCCAAATGTCGCCATGCAGGGCCGGCTATGGGTCGTGGCCGCCGGCGACGAGGCCGCGCTGGAACAAGTTCGCACGGTGCTGGATGCAATTGGACGCGGAGTCACCATTGTCGGAAATGAGCCACCCCAGGCGCACGCGTTCAAGCTGGGCGGCAATTTCATGATCAGCGCGATGGTGCAGACGATCAGCGAAGCCTTTGTGTTCGCAAATGCAGAAGGCATCGACCCGGAGCTGTTCCTGGAGACGGTGAATGAAGCTCTATTCCAATCGCCGTTTTATCTGAACTATGGTCGCGTCATGTTAAATCCGCCCGAGCATCCGGGTGCAACAGTTTTGCTGGGCGAAAAAGATATACGATTGTTTCGCGAAGCCACACGGTCGGCAGGCGTGCGACTTGGCCTCGCGGAATATTTACAAGAACAATTCAATGTTGCGATCCGCGATGGCCTTGGCCAGAACGATTGGGCTGTTGGACAATATCGCATGGCGGAACGAGCTTCAAAAATTAAACCTTCCTAGGAGATGCATGTCTTCGACATCCCGCAGAACGACGACTGACCTACCGCTTCGCGGCAAACTTGCCTTCATTACCGGCGCGAGCTCTGGCATTGGGGCCGCCTGCGCTGCAAGCTTTGCCCATGCTGGAGCTCGATTGCTCTTGGCTGCACGCCGCGAAGATCGACTACAGGAAATGGTGCCTGACTTGCGGTCCGCCGGCGCAGAAGATGTCCACACGCTGGCGCTTGATGTACGCGATAAGAAGCAAGTGCAAGCTGCCGTCGAGGGATTGCCGCCAGCGTGGAAGGCGATCGATATCCTGATCAACAATGCCGGGCTAAGCCGCGGTCTGGAGAAGGTCTACGAAGGAAAAATTGACGATTGGGAAGAGATGATCGACACCAACGTGAAGGGCCTGCTGTACGTCACACGCGCGGTGGTTCCTGGAATGGTGCAGCGCGGTGCGGGGCACGTCGTCAATCTAGGATCAACCGCAGGCCACATGACCTATCCCAACGGCGCGGTCTATTGTGCTACGAAAGCGGCTGAAAATCGCGTTACCGAGGGACTGCGAGAGGACCTGCTTGGCACGCCAGTGCGCGTGACGACGGTGGATCCAGGCATGGTCGAAACAGAATTCAGCAAAGTGCGCTTTCACGGAGACGATAGCCGCGCCGCCAAGGTGTACCAAGGTTTGACGCCGCTGCAAGCGGAAGATGTTGCGGATGCGATCCTGTGGGCTATCACGCGGCCTGCCCACGTCAACATTGCACAGGTTCTGTTGACCAGTGTGGACCAGGCAAATTCGCTGCTGTTCAATCGACGAACGAGCTAAAGGTTTGGCCCTATCCCAGCTTTTGCAGCTCCGCCTCAATATCTTTCAATGCGGACTGCAATGCGGAACGCCGAGCCGGATGACTTGTCTTCTCTGACAAGATCCTCTCGCGCTTCAGTTGCAGCATCTGGCGGTTTCTCGCCTGTTCTGCGCCGGCCGCCTGGACTACATACTTGGAAGCAACTTTCGCTGCGTGCTCCCGTTGTTCCTCTCGCTGCTCCTGCTGCTCTTCGACTGATTTACTTTCCCATCCTCGCGCCATATATACAGAGTAGCGGATTGGCGCGGGAATCACACGTGCCAAATGTCACATCTGCTTGAATAGAGATTGCAGGGCCAACGAATCACGGCGAGGAGTTTTGCATGCGAGCGTTTCAGATTACGCAATTCGGACTTGAAAACTTACAACTTGTCGATCTCCCGACGCCCGCGTGCGGCGATGAAATGGTGTTGATTCGCGTCCACGCGACCTCTCTGAATTATCGCGACCTGTTGATGGTTCGCGGCAGCTACGACCCCAGATTGAAAATGCCGCGGATTCCGCTCTCCGATGGAGCCGGCGAAGTGGTCGCTGTGGGCGCAGGCGTGACCCGCTTCAAAGCAGGCGATCGTGTCGTGGGATTATTTCTGCAGAACTGGCAGGATGGCGGTCCGTCGAAAGAAAAATCACGCGGAGGCCTGGGCGGCGATCACGATGGCATGCTCGCCGACTACGTCGCACTGCCGGAACACGGGGTCGTACACTTCCCTGCCCATCTCAGTTATGAAGAAGCAGCAACGCTACCGTGCGCTGCGCTGACTGCGTGGAATGCTTTGTTCCATGTCGCGGCAACCAAGCCCGGCGACACGATTGTGATTCAAGGGACTGGCGGAGTTTCTATCTTCGCGTTGCAATTTGCCAAGTTAGCTGGAGCGCGTGTGCTCGGCACTTCCAGTAGCGACGAGAAACTTGAGCGCGCTAAAAAACTTGGTCTGGATGAAGGTCTCAACTACAAAAACACTCCCGATTGGTCCAGTTGGGTAAAGAAACAAACTTCTGGCGAAGGTGCGGATCTCATCGTAGAAGTTGGAGGCGCCGGAACATTGAAGGAATCCATGAAAGCTGTGCGTGTCGGCGGCACCATAGCACAGATAGGTGTACTTAGTAGTTCAGAAGAAAGGTTCGAAGTTACTTCGGTACTTATGCGACAACTTCGCCTGATAGGCGTGTATGTCGGCTCCCACACCATGATGCAGGCCATGCATCGTGCCATTGAACTTTCCCACATGAAGCCCGTAGTGGGAAAAGTATTTCCCATGTTGGAAACGATTGAGGCATACCGTTACCTCGAACAAGCGCGTCATTTTGGCAAAGTTATTATTTCTTTAACATCGGAGAAGTAACCAAATTCAGCTTTGATTCCGACCTACTAAATCTAATCAACGAGTTAGAAGTAACCTCGATCCACCCATCATTTTTCTTGTTCTCCGACGGTGCCGGATGGCACGCGTCTTGCATCTATTCCAGTGTAGCGAGCCCAATGCTGTTCGGGTACGCAACACCCCGGAGGCGCGAGCAATCTACAAAGTAAAGTAGAGACGCCCGCGAAGAGAGAAATGACGTCTTGGCTACGCGCGATCTTCGATTTTTTCTATGAAATGTTTTTTGGCTGCAGTCATGGCCATTTAACTCGACCTTTCACGCTGCAGGCATCGAGCTATAAAGTTTGCCTCGACTGCGGACGGCATCTCCCCTACTCGCTGGACAAAATGCGGATCATGCATACGTGGGAAATTGCCAAACACCCTCTGGTAGAGCCTGTATCGATATCGATCGAATCAGGACTCACCGAGCGCACAGAGTACAACCGCACAAAGGCGGTCGCGTAACTGTACGCAACTGAATTCCTCTGCGTGTTGTTGGCGCATTAGAAGCTGTCTCAATCCGGTTTTCCCTCGATACAAATGAGGGGTGAGATTCGCAATCAAAACGGATCTCAGATCATTCGCCGAACTGGCGAAGCCGTATATGAGACAGCTTCAGGAATCTGCTTTACTGAACCTCTGCTGGACTTGCTACACTATGGCAACCCCTGACGACAAGGTGTTGCCATAGTTGATTTTTTGCCATCTCGCATTGTTTCTGTCGAAGCCCTGACCAAGATCTACGAAACCAGGCAACGGGTTGTCGCGGTCGACGGGATCGATCTCTCTGTTCCTGCCGGCGGAATTTTTGGCTTGCTGGGACCGAACGGCGCCGGCAAAACCACCACCATCAGTATCTGCACGACACGATCCCTTCCCACTTCCGGCCGAGTGATCATCGCCGGCTGCGATGTGGTTGCCAAGCCTGCTGTTGCAAGGCGACAAATTGGCGTGGTGCCGCAATTCAACACCCTCGATCGCTCGCTGACCGCGTTTGAAAATCTCTTCTTCCACTGTCGCTATTTCGGGATGAGCGATTCCCGATCGAAAGAGCGCGCGCAGCAGTTGCTGACGCAGTTTCGACTGGCAGATCGCGCCAAGGCCTTCCCCAGTGAGTTGTCTGGAGGATTAGCGCAGCGACTGCTGGTTGCTCGCGCCATCGCACATCACCCTGCAGTTCTGTTTCTCGATGAGCCGAGCGCAGGCCTGGATCCACAAAGTCGCCTGGCCATGTGGGAATCGATTCGCAGTCTGAAGGATCAGGGCATCACAGTATTGATGACGACTCACTACATGGAGGAGGCGGAAGCGCTGTGTGATCGCGTCGCCATCATCGATCATGGAAAAATCCTGGTCGAAGATACTCCAGAAAAACTTGAAGAATGGACTGGGAATTCAAACCGTCTACGGCCTGGATGTACAACACGTCGATCAGCGCGAAGAGTTGGCGAACAAGCTTCGATCCGTGTCCGATGTCAGCTCCGTCGAGACAACGGCGACAGGCGTGAGAGTTTATACGCACGGTGCGGAGGGTTTACTCTCGACTATCGTCACCGAAGCGCAGGCATACGGGCTGCGCGACATTTCCATCTCCGAGCCTTCGCTCGAAACCGTATTCATTCACCTGACCGGGAGGGAGCTGCGTGAGTAATACCGCCAGCCCTGTTCCCACCCCCGGTCAACATGGTTCCCCTTCTACCATCAATCTCTACGTTCACGCATTCTGGGGACTGCTGCTGCGCGATTTCCGCGTGCTGCGGCGTGAGCTGGGTCCATTCGCCGTGCGCGTGATCATGAACCCGCTGCTGTTTCTTTTTGTCTTCACCTACATTTTTCCTCGCATCGGGCAAAGCTTCGGCAGCTCGTCCGGCGCCGGCAGCATGAACTTCGGCACGGTATTGCTGCCTGGGTTGATGGCTGTAGCCATCATGTTTACCGGCATCGCTGCCGTCGCATTACCGCTATCGACAGAGTTTGGCATCACCCGCGAGATTGATGATCGAGTGATGTGTCCGCTGCCTGTTGCCGGCGTCGCGATTGAAAAAATCTGTTTCAGCGCGCTGCAATGCATGATTTCCGCAGCACTCGTATTTCCTCTGGCCTATTTCATTCCGTCAGAGCCGGTGCATGTCGACATCAGCAGTTATTGGCTGCTGATTGCGGTGGTGATCCTCTCAAGTCTGGTTTCAGGTGCACTCGGGTTAACGATTGGCACCACCGTTGAACCGCGCCAGATCGGCCTGATCTTTTCCGTGGTGGTCGTACCCATCACGTTCCTCGGCTGCGTGTATTATCCCTGGGCGCTGCTCCACCATATTCCCTGGCTGCAATATGCAGTGTTGCTGAATCCTATTGTGTATATGAGTGAGGGATTACGCGCTGCGTTAACGCCCGCTGTCGGGCACATGCCGTCGTGGATGATTCTTGGCGCGCTGGTAATTTCTGTGTTCGTTCTGGGGTGGGCAGGAATCCGCGGATTCCTGCGTCGAGTGATTGGCTAGCTGGTCAAAACCACCACCGCAACCGGTCTCCACGTCAATGAGCAGTAACCATAAAGAACAATATCC
The DNA here is from genome assembly GCA_963774515.1 of uncultured Acidobacteriota bacterium. Taxonomy (GTDB): domain Bacteria; phylum Acidobacteriota; class Terriglobia; order Terriglobales; family Acidobacteriaceae; genus JAKAAZ01. The sequence goes on from CAVZFK010000001.1 coordinate 117,327, forward strand.
AAGGAAGCGCTGTTGCATCGTTCAAGAAATGGGCAACAACTGTCGGGAGCAGACTCCGTCGCCCTAAAAGATACGCACTCCCCCACATCATTCCGAGAAACGCGGTCGGCAGCGCTATGCCTAGCCAGCGAATAAAGCCTTGATTCAGATAGCCGGCGTGCGCCAGTCCAAATGCAAGACCGGGTATGAGGATTTGCGTGAATTTTCCGTAGCCTGCACGAGCGAACTCCGTCATTAAAAATGCGCGAAACAGTACTTCTTCGCAAAATCCAGCGGTAATCCCCATGAGGAGCGCAGCAAGCAGGTGAAAGCCAGGCGGTAGAAAGGCATGCGAGATAGGAATGTGCATCCGCGGCAGAAGGCGGAGGTTGCTGGCGATCGAAGCCGCCGCGAACAAGAGTGCCATGATCCAGGCGGACGTTGTTCCGACGCGCCAAACGCCGAGATCTTTGAAGCTGGACCCGCGTGCCCGCAAAACAAACCACAGCACAACTACGAAGACCCACTCGACAATCAGGCCCGCAATGATCCAAAGGAAGAATCGTTGCTCAGCAGATCCATGAATTGCCGCGGGAATATTTTTTCTGATCGTGCTGGAAACTACCCATATCCCGCCCGGAAGACCCAGGCCAAGGATTAAACACTCAATCCAGCACAATAACCGGCGGGACGGACCACCCTCTAAGTGATCTATCGACACAGATGTGTTCATTTGAAGCGCCTCTGCCAGAGCCGAATTTTGACGGACAATCGCTCGAGGTGATGGTACGAAACTTCTTGTGAGATCGTTCCATCTTCGAATGATCTTCTGGCAGCCTTGACAGAATTAAGCCGAATACGAATCCAGAACCGGCAACAGATCTGCAGGAGCATATTGCGGCTCCGGCATTTTCAGCTCAGGCATCGGTTTCGCTTCAAATAGCTTGCGGCATGGAATCGCCAGCCAGCGTGCCATGCGAGTTGCCTTCTGACGACGCGCGCTGTCGGTTGAAATTCCCGTCTTCGCATACATTTGCCGGTACAGTTTAGAGATGAATAGGAATGCCAGCCGGCCCCGCAACGTTGGCACGCATTTGGATCGTTTCCAGATCGCAGGCATGCTGTAAAAACTATCCCAGACACCCTGCGTGCGCTCGCGAATTTCTTCTGACGACATGAGGCTGTGCGGGCTGAACATCTTCGGCCGGACCGCTGCCGGAATCAACCAGTGACGCGTGATTGGAATGCCACCGACATGCATGACATTCTCGCCAAGATTCTTCTCCCATCGATCAAAATCGATGGTGCCGGGAAACGGAGTCAGCATCACGAATTGAGCGAAGGTGATATCGGCGCGCTTGGCGAGCTCCGCAGTGGCGGCAAACGTGTCACGACGATCAGAGGACAGGCCAAAAATAAACGACCCCAGGACATGCACCCCATGCTCCTTGAAGGTCTGCAGCCGCTTCACCAGATTGTCGCCGGAAAGATTGAAGTCCTTGAATACAGCTTTCAGCCCTTCTGCCGTTGCCGACTCGACTCCAACCAAAGCGCCCTTGATATTCGCTTTCCGCATGGCATCGAGAAAGTCAGTGTCTTCGCCGGCTTCCATCGTGATCTGAGTGAAGAACACCATGTCCTTCGGCAGCTTGGCCAGCTTGCTCATCAGCTCAAAACGTTCGGCGCGAATGCCCTGCAACTCTGCCACGCGCGCGGTATTTCCCTGCTGCTCCGCCAGGCGAAGATCAGCTAGGCTGACCGGATAAAAATTGTCGTCGGCGAGGGCGATGAATCGAAATCCACGGCGCCGCAGATCGACGATCTCTCGCACCACCACATCGGAAGTTCGCGGCCTCGGCTTTTGGCCATCGGTGCGCCACACAGAGCAAAACGAACAATGTTTCGGGCAACCTCGAACAGTCTGCACTGAGGCCCACATGTATTTGTCGCGGGGAGCCAGATCCCATCGCGCCGGCAGGAACTGGTCGCCGGAGATTCGGCCACCGTCATAGACAGTTTGAGCAGTGCCGGCGAGCAGATCTGCAATCACCTTGCCCCAGATCACATCCCCGTCGCCTTTCACAATCGCGTGCGCTCCGCCAAGTTCCATGGCTTCATTGGGATACAAGGAGGCGTGGATTCCGCCGTACACCACGTAAGCGCCTCGTTCGCGAGCGATTTTGCCCAACTCCATTCCACGCAAAGCATTCCCAGTGTGGATGCCGATTCCTACGACATCACCGGGTTCAATCGTCTCCGGCTGAAATGGAGCTAATGTCTCGTCTGTAATGAGGGGGTCGCCGTAGCGGGAGGGGGTGGCTGCGGCCAGAACATATAACCAACGAGGGGTGATGACGCCGATTCCAAACGAGGAATCGCTGGGGTTCACAAGATGTACGTGCACGATACGAGGATCTCCTTCTGGTTGGCAGTACTGCGCACAAGCGAAGGAAGTCTTCGGATCAATCTAGGGAACCTCCCCGTCTCAGCGAGATCGGGATCGGGAAGGTTCTAAATCTGAAGGGAATCAAGTCCCACGAACGCTACAACCGTATCTTTTACTATGGGCTGGGTTTACAACCATTGTCAAAATTCGACATTAGCGAATGTCATTTTCTGACGGTCAAATTTCGACGTAAACCGCGAAGGCGAAAGGCGGATACCCCCCGAATCAGGTAACAAAACATTTTCGCTTCGCGGTCGCCATAAGGGTTCCAGGACGGCATCTACGGAAGCCTAGTGGGAAACGTCGCCTCCCCACGAAAACTGCATTCCGGTCCGGAAATTAAACGGCAATCCGGGATAACCCAGTACCTGCTGATAGTGCTGACTCAGCAGGTTGTCGAACACGGTGTAGCTGGAGATGTGCCGGTTGATCTTGAGATGCGTTGTCAGGCCGAGGATTTGATAAGCCGGATCCAGATTCTGGTTCGGCAGCAGTAGCGTCGTTCCGCCATCGGCATCGGTTAAGAATGTACTATCGTCGCGCCTGCCGACAAAGCTGCCAGTCATCTCCGCATACCAGCGGCTACGTGCATAGATCAGCGAGTAGCTGCCGGTCTGCTTGGCACGCCGAAACGGGCGACTGCCGACCAATGGCGAATAAGCGCCAATCGGAGTGTTTGGATATTTGGGATTGTAGGAGGGATAGGAATTATCGCTGGAGAACGACTTAGTCACGGTTGAGTTCAACAGCGTGTATCCGCCTCGCACGAACAACCGATCCGTGATGCGATATTCTGCGCTGGTTTCGACGCCCTGGGCAGTGAAGCTGAGTGAATTGATGTACGCCCCGTAGGAAGTGTTGGCGATAATCTGCTCCACCGCCGGAGGTACGCCCAGTTGCAGCAGTGCCGGCGCATCGACAAACTCAATCTGATTGGTGAAGTCGTTGTGATAGTACCCACCATGCAACAGCGCGCGGGTGCCGAACATGTGCTGATCGACGCCCGCTTCATAAGTCTTGGTTTGCTGCGCGCCCACTTGCGTAATCCCATGTTGCGCGATCAACTGCTGGCCGTCTGGAAGCGAATTCAACACGTCATAGATGGAACCATTCTGCTCTGCGATCGTCGGCTCCAGAATTCCCTGCGAGTAGTTGAACCGAAGTTTCGTACCGCTCAGGAGTCCGGCCGCCGTTGGCTTGGAAAAGTAGTAGGCCGCCGTGGCGTGCGGCGTGGGTTGAAATCCAAACACGGAATAGTTCGGCAGGTCGGCCCCAGCGCTGTAATACAGCCGATTCGCGAAATTGCCCGAGGTCTGAATGATCGTATCGTAATTGCCGCGATGCGCCGTTTGCTGCGCATAGTCGTACGCGGTATAGCCCCGTTCTGACTGATAACGAAATGCCGCAAACGCAGTCAGCTTGTCGCTGGTCTTGTAGTTTGCCTGACCGTAGAAATAGTCCTGATTGGTCAGTGCGCCATTGGTTCCGGGATAGGTCTGGCTGGCGCAGGAATAAAAAGCCTGCCCGCTGGCGCTGGTTCCATTGGCCCCGACAATCGTCACCTGCTTGCCAAGGTATTCCGGCTGTCCCGGATTTCCCAGATCGTCATAGCAATTAAAGTTGTTGGGATTATCTGTCAGGATTCCGACCGGGCCGGGATCCGTGTTGAGAAACCGCAACCGGACCAACCCATACTGCGCCGTCATATCCAGCTTGTCGCTGGGATGATCTTCAATGGTGGCGCTTCCGTAGAGATCGTGTTCCTTTAAGTACTGCACGTCAGGAATTCCGTAAAACAAAATGGCGTTGGGTTCGCCGGTCGACGCTGCAATACGATGCGCAGTGGCTCGCACTTGAATATGCGGAGTGAGCGAATATCCCAGGTTGCCGACAGAAGAAACATTGTGAAACGTGCTGTTGGGATAGCTGTTGGACGTGTCGATGCGCGCAAAATCACCAAAATAATCAAAGGCATTGTGCACGCCACCCAGCGAAGCTTCCTGATGATAGGTTCCGAAATTACCGGCATCGATGGCGTATTGCAGGAACGGTTTCGCCGTGGTTCCACGCGCTGTGGTCAGCGCGACGACTCCGGACGATGCATTGGCGCCATACAGCGCGCTATCAGAACCGCGATAGACTTCCGCCTGGCTGATGCCGTTCGATGCCAGGTAGGCAAAATTCACGCCGCCGCCAATATCGTTGATCGGGATGCCATCCATCAAGACATCGGTTTCGTTGGAATTGCCGCCCATCGTAAACAATGATGTGGCAGCGCCTCGTTGTCCGCTAGTGGTGAATTGCAACCCACTCACCAGCCGAAGCGTGTCCTGCATATTGATGGTGTACGGATATAACGACTGATCAATCACGGTCGTCGAAGCCCCCGACTGCATCTCCGGTGTCGGAGTACCGTTCGCCGTAACAGTTACCTGTTGTTCCAGCTTTCCAAACTGCATGGCCACATCGGCATACGAAGTCCGGTTCATGGCGACATAAATATCGTTGCTCTGTGTAGCGTTGTAGCCGTTGGCAATCACACGAACGTGATAGCGTCCCGGCTTGTAAACATACACGATGTATCGGCCGCGACCGTCGGTGCGTCCGTGAGACTGAAGCATCACACCGGTAGGCGTCATGATATCGACGCGAGCGTTATAGACCGGCGCTCCCAGCGGATCGGTCACGACTCCAGTCACTGTTCCGGCAATCGTTCTTTGCTGTACTGGAGCTGCCAGTACAAGCGTCGACCAAAAAAAGGCCGAGAAAACAAATATTGTCAGCGCAAAAAGCAGCGACACGGGCGAAGCATTCCACCAGCGTCGAAAGACTCTAGAGAAAAAGACGAAACCAGTCATTCAATATCCCCTCGGATCGTTGCATGAAGCCGGTCTCCTGACTCACGCTTCTTCAAGCTTGGGCACCTTCCCAGACGTTGCGGTCCAGTGGTTGCGAACTGCCTTGCCCTGCTCTCGCGCTTACAGTTACGGGGTAGTGGCGGAATTGCACCGCGCTTCCCGACACTTCATGGTTGGTGAACACAGTACGCCAGCTGCGAAAAGATGCAGCCCAGCGCCGGACATCGCGCACACTTCGCGAACGAAGGGAAACGCGCAGCAAAAAACGTGCAACCACACTCGAAAACCGGGAATGCGTCGACCAACCCAGATTTGGCTGGAGCGCGCTCCCTTCGGTCCTCCCATCGAGACCGAAAGACAGCTAAGACATGACCCTGGCCGGTCTCCTGACTCGCGCATCGATTGAGCTTGGCGAACCTTCCCAGACGATCACCGTCCAGTGGCTGCATACAGCCCTGCCTTGCTCTCCGCGCTTACAGTTACGGGGTAGTGGCGGAGTTGCACCGCGCTTCCCGAACACCAAGGGCCTGAGCGTTGCCCGACACGTGCGGCGGCCAACGGCTCTATTGAGATATATATCGGGATCGAATCTCCCCGTCAAACATCAAGGCAGAAACAGAGCAGTACCGCTTTGCGGACAAAGCAAACCGGCCACGCAAGGATTGCGCAGCCGGCCAGAAACGTTTGCATGGATGATTGTCGCTCGCCTATTTCTTAACGTGGCTCGCGATAATCATGTTTTGTACTTTCGCATAGACGTTCTTGGGCAAAATGCCCTTGGTTACAAGCTGATTCTTTGAGCTGTATGGACGGCCCTGGACAATTTTCCTGGCATAGGTGTCGCCGATGCCCGGTAATGTTCTGAGTTGGTCGGCCGAAGCGGTGTTGATGTCCATGGGACCCATTTTTGAAGCCGCAGAAGCTGACGGACCGGCTGCGACTTGACCAGCTGGAGCGGGCGCGCCGATTGCCGGCATTGCGGCAAGCGCGAATACAAGTCCAGCACCACACAGAATGTTGCGTAAACGCTTTTGAAGGTGCATCGTGATTCCTCCCATTGGATCTGAAATTGCCGTTGCAACATCACGTTAACCATCGTGGATATCCACGTCAATCAGAAACATCATCGGCGATAAAAATTTCTTTAACCAGCGGGATCGGGGGTATCAGTTCACGCCCATTTTGTGCGGGTTCACCGTGGTCTGTAGAGATTCAGACGCGGAATCGCTGGTTGCCTGGCTTGACATGGTGCGGTCTTCTTTCTTATCCTCAAATCATGCAGATGAGTCCGCTCCATCGCCATCATCACCATCATCATCACGTGGCGAACGTGTCAGCGGAGCATTCTGAGCAGGAATCATAAGATCCTGAACAAGTTCAGAAAGTCATCGTCCCGCTGATGCGAACCGCATCCGCGGGTTTTTTGTTTTCATCTACAAGATTTTCGACACGGACAAGGACGATTCACGATGAGCGAAATGGTCACATCAAACCCCGCAATTGACTTTACGAAACTGGACGGACTTGTACCCGGAATTGTGCAGGATGCAGCAACCGGGCAGGTGCTGATGGTCGGATTTCTGAATGAAGAGAGTTATCGCAAAACGCTCGAATCCGGCTTTGTCACGTTCTGGAGTCGGACCCGCCGCAAGTTGTGGATGAAAGGCGAAACCAGCAGCAATCGCCTGCGCATTACGGATGCTTCTACGGATTGCGACAATGACACGCTTCTCTTTCGAGTCGTCGTTGAAGGCGATGGACTGGTCTGCCACGAAGGAACCGTCAGCTGCTTTACCAAGCCAGTTGCGATGCCCGCTTCCGCCGCAACTGCCAAAGAAAGCGAGACCACAGCATGAGCCAGAAACTGCGACTTGGAATTCCAAAAGGCAGTCTGCAGGATGCCACCATCGCGCTGTTTGAACGCGCCGGCTGGCGCATCTTCGCGAACGGGCGCTCGTATTTCCCCGGCGTCGATGATCCTGAAATTGAATGCATGCTGATTCGCGCCCAGGAAATGGCTCGCTACGTGAATCATGGCGCGCTCGACGCAGGACTGACTGGCAGTGACTGGGTTGCCGAAAGTGGGTTGGCCGTGGAGTCGATCGCCAGCCTCACCTACTCCAAGCAAAGTCGGCAGAAGGTGCGTTGGGTGCTCGCCGTGCCCGAGGATTCGCCCTATCAGCGCGCGGAAGATCTCGCCAACAAGATCATCGCGACCGAACTCGTCGAAGCCACGAAGAAATACTTCGCCGGCAAAAATGTTCCCGTTCAGGTGGATTTTAGTTGGGGTGCCACGGAGGTGAAACCTCCCGTGCTAGCCGATGCCATTGTTGAAGTGACGGAGACAGGAAGTTCGTTGCGGGCGAATCGACTTCGCATTCTGGAAACCGTGCTCGAAAGCGAAACGCAACTGATCGCCAACACGGCGGCCTATAAAGATCCCTGGAAAAAAGACAAAATCGAGAAGATCGCGCTCATGCTGCAAGGCGCGATCGCTGCGCAAGGTCAGGTCGGATTGATGATGAATGTGCGCGCCACCGGTCTGCCAGCCGTGCTGGGTGTTCTGCCGGCGCTGAACTCGCCTACCATATCGACGCTCAGCGATGCGGAGTGGGTCGCCGTCAACACCATCATCGAGGAACGCACCGTGCGCGATGTGATTCCGCGGCTGAAAGCGGCCGGTGCAACTGGCATCGTCGAATACCCGCTGAATAAAATTGTTTTCTAGGGAGCGTATTCAAAATCGATGAAGCTAATACGCACCTACGGAAAGACTGCCGCCCAGGCGGAGGCGCTTCTGCGCCAGATCGAAGAGCGATCGGGCGCCGCGACTGTCCGAATGGAGCCCGCGGTGACACGCATCCTCGCAGAAATCCGGCGCAAGGGAGACACCGCGTTGCGCCGCTATGCAGAACGACTCGATGGCCTGGCACCGACCGCAAGCCTGCGGGTTACGCAGGAAGATATGGCGGCCGCATGGGATCAAACTCCCAAAGTACTGCAGAAGTCTTTGCAAGCGGCGGCTGCGAATATCCGACGTTTTGCGCGCTGGCAAATGCCGAAAGAATGGACGCGAAAATTGCTGGGCGTGCAACTAGGCCAGCGCGCGCTGCCGCTCGACTCGGTCGGCTGTTATGTTCCCGGCGGCCGCTATCCGCTGCCATCCACCTTGCTGATGACAGTGATCCCTGCGCAAGTTGCCGGGGTAAAGCGCATCGTCGTTGTTTCACCACGTCCGGCGCGCGAGACTCTGGCCGCGGCGCATCTCGCAGGTGTCGCGGAGTTCTACCGCATCGGTGGCGCACAGGCGATTGCTGCCCTTGCCTATGGCACGACCAGCGTGCCGCGCGTCGACAAAATTGTCGGACCCGGAAATCTCTATGTCACCACCGCGAAGAAGCTGGTCGCGTTTGAATGCGGCATCGATATGCTCGCCGGACCGACAGAGATTCTTGTTGCGAGCGAGAACGGCAATCCAGCGTGGATTGCCGCCGACTTGGTTGCCCAGGCGGAACATGATCCGGAAACGTTAGCCGTCCTGGTCACCTGCAATCTCGGGCTGGCTCAGGCAACCGCGAAAGAAGTGAAACTCCAGGCTTCCTCAAACAAGATTGCCAGTCAGGCGCTCGCAAAAAGCGGCTTCATTTTTGTGACCAAGTCCGCTAATGAAACAGCGACTGTGACAAATAGGCTCGCATCCGAACATCTGACCATCGACCATCAGAGGGACCTTGCGTGGGTGCGGCATGCGGGATCGATTTTTATTGGTGCGCATACCGCCCAAAGCATGGGCGACTATATCTCCGGTCCGAATCATGTGCTTCCCACCGGCCAGCTGGCACGTATTCGTGGCGGATTGAGCGTCTACGATTTTCTCCGCCTGGTGACGACGCAAGAATACACCGCGGCGGGTCTGGAAGAACATGGTCCGCACGTGGAGAGGCTGGCGACGGCCGAGGGACTTGTTGGACATGCGGCTTCTGTGCGAATTCGCGACGCCGACCACGAGACCAGGAGGAAAACGCGATGAGCGTCGATCCGACGGCTCCGGTGATGCAAAAGCTTCACCCCCGTGAGGCAGTGAAGCGAATGCACGAATACCACCCGCCTTTGGCTGGGCGCGATGGGCTGAGACTCGACTTCAACGAGAACACATTCGCTCCTTCTCCGTGCGTTCAGGCGGTTCTGCAACGGATTGCAGCCGACACGCTGACAAAATATCCGGAGCGCCATCATGTCGAGCAGATTGTCGCGAAGCACTTTGGCGTGGCCGAGGACGCCGTATTACTGACCAACGGAGTAGACGAGGCGATTCATTTACTCTGCGAGACCTACCTCGAGCCGCAAGACGAAGCTGTCATTGTGACGCCAACATTCTCAATGTATGCCTTGTATGCAGAGGCGACCGGCGCGCGGGTTGTCGAGGTTCAAGCTGACAGCTCGCTCCAGTTCCCCTATGCAGCATGTACAGCAGGCCGTCGGGCCGGCCACGCGAGTGATTATGCTCGCGTCTCCCAACAATCCAACCGGCTCCGTCGTGGACAACTCATTTTTGCTGGAGCTCGCCGCGATGGCTCCGCAAGCTGCGCTCCTGGTCGATGAAGCCTATTACCATTTCCACGGCGAATCGGTTCTATCTGCAACTGCCACTGTGACAAATCTATTTGTGGCGCGAACGTTTTCTAAAGCCTACGGTCTCGCCGGGCTTCGTATCGGGCTTCTTGTGGGCCATCCAGACGCCATGAAGTTCGTGCGCAAGGTCAGTTCGCCGTACAACGTCAATTCGATCGCGCTCGAATGCCTGCCAGAAGCCCTTGCGGACGAAGCCTATATTTCCTGGTATGCCGACCAGGTACTGCAAAGCCGCGTCGCGACGGAGCGGGCTTTGACGCAGCTGAAAGTTCCCTACTGGCCGAGTCACGCCAACTTTATTCTGATGAATATCGGCAGAAAACATAAGGCCTTCGTCGATGCGATGCGACGGCAGGGCGTCTTAGTGCGAGATCGCAGCAGTGATCCCGGATGCGATGGTTGCGTCCGCATCACATTGGGAACAGTCGAGCACACCGAACGTGGCTTGATTGCATTGCAGAACGCGTTGAAGGAGATTGAATGGCAACTCGAAAGCTAGCCGGACGCAGTGCAACACTGCGGCGGCATACAACGGAAACGCAGATCGACTTGAAACTGACGATCGATGGCCAGGGTCATTACAACGTCGACACGGGCATCCGGTTTCTAGATCACATGCTGGAGTTGTTTGCGCGCCATGGAGGATTCGATCTCGATCTGATCTGTAAGGGTGATCTGGATGTCGATCAGCACCACACGGTCGAGGACATCGGCATCGCAATCGGCGAAGCCTTCTCTCAGGCACTTGGCGACAAAAAAGGAATTCTCCGTGCCGGCTATTTTCTGATGCCAATGGATGAGACCCTCGCGGCCGCCGCGATTGACTTGAGCGGACGAGCCTCCTACGTCATCGACACGAAGGTTCGCATACGAATTGTCGGAGATCTGCAGACCGAATTGCTGCCGGATTTCTTTGAAGGATTTGCTCGTGGCATTCGAGCCAACGTTCATCTGAAGGTTCTCTACGGACGCTCGAATCATCACAAGATCGAAGCGCTTTTTAAGGCCTTCGCGCGCGCCTTGCGCTTTGCCTGCTCGCGCGACCTGCGGATGAAGTCAATGCTGCCAAGCACGAAAGGACTGTTGTAGTGGAGTGTTTCGTATGAGTGCCGGCAAGACAGTTGTGATCGATTACCAGACCGGCAATCTCAATTCGGCCTGCAAATCTCTTCGCGCCGTCGGCGCCGACCTGTTAGTCACCCAGCGACCCGAAGATTTGAAGCACGCCGCTCGAATCGTATTACCCGGCGTGGGACATTTCGCTTCGACAGAACGGCTGATGGCTAGCGGAATCGGAGAGGCTGTTCGCGAAAGGGTCGCCGAGGGCGTTCCATTTCTTGGCATCTGCGTCGGCTTGCAGTGGCTGTTTGCAGGGAGCACCGAGGCTCCGGACACCCAGGGTCTCAGCGTATTCCCAGAATTCTGCGAACACTTCCCTGCCGGCGTCAAGTCACCGCATGTCGGCTGGAATTCTCTGGAATTAGTACATGAATCGCAATTATTGCGTGACTTGCCCGCCTCCCCATTCGTATATTTCACCCACTCCTATCGGGCACCCGTGGTAACTGCAACTGCCGCTGTTACAAATTATGGCGGCGCGTTCTCTGCGGTTATCGAAAGGGATAATTGGATGGCTGTCCAATTCCACCCTGAAAAGTCCGGATCTGTCGGATTGAAGATACTGGAAAACTTCATGAAGGTGACCGGATGCTGACCCGCAGAATCATTGCCTGCCTGGACGTGTCTGCCGGTCGAGTAGTGAAAGGTGTCCAGTTCGTTGACCTGATGGACGCGGGTGATCCTGCAGAATTGGCCATGCGCCATGCCGCTGGAGGCGCGGATGAAATCGTTTTTCTCGACATCACCGCAACCCACGAAAAGCGCGCCCTGCTTTTGGACGCCGTGCGAAGAGCCGCCGATCAAATCTTTATTCCGCTCACGGTCGGCGGTGGCATCCGATCGCTGGAAGATGCCATGCTAGTCTTCGACGCAGGTGCCGACAAAGTCAGCGTCAACTCGGCAGCGCTATCGCGACCCGAACTCATCACCGAAATCGGCTCTCGTTTTGGTGAGCAGGCCGTCGTCGTTGCCATCGATGGCCGGCGAAATTCCGGCAGCCCGGAAAATGCAGAAGTCTACGTCAGCGGCGGAAGAAAGGCCACCGGCTTAGGCGTGCTGGATTGGGCCACGCAGGCCGAGGCTCGCGGTGCAGGAGAAATCTTGCTCACTTCCATGGACTCCGATGGAACACGCAATGGTTTTGACTGCGAGTTAACCGCCGCCGTCAGCGCGGCCGTACAAATCCCCGTAATTGCCTCCGGGGGCGCGGGCAACGTGGGTCATTTCGCTGACGTATTTACGCGCGGTGCTGCGGACGCAGCCCTGGCAGCCAGCATCTTTCACTTTGGAATTTCTGATGCTCGCACCATGAAAGAAGAATTAGCTGCGTTTGGCCTGCCGATGCGCCTACCTTGCTGATCCCTTCCCATGCAGTAGAATTCCCATACACTAGAAGGATGAAAATGGACTTGAGGTCGTCATGCTGATCCCGTCAATCGATTTGATGGGAGGCCGCGTTGTGCAGTTGGTCCACGGAGAAGATCTCGCGCTAGGGTTCGATGATCTGGGATATTGGATCGACCGTTTTTCGGATTATCCGCTGGTGCAGTTGATTGACCTGGATGCGGCCAAGCGACAGGGAGATAATCGTCGCCTGATTGAAACCATTGTCCGCCGACTGCCGTGTCAGGTTGGCGGAGGCATTCGCAGCAGCGCGGAAGCGCAAATCCTTTTGGACATGGGCGCGCAGCGCGTGATCTTCGGATCCTCCCTGTTCCATGGCCAGGTACCGTCCGAGGCCATCGATCGCGAAAGATCTGCTGCTGTCACGAATCTGGTGCGCACGCAATTTGCCGAAGAGCTCGCTTTTTCTCTGGGCGTGGAGCAACTGGTGTTCAGTGTCGACACCAAAGACAGCAAAGTCGCCGTCCGCGGATGGAGGGAGAAGATTGAACTTCGGCCGCAGGATGCGATGCAGCAGCTGGAGCCATTTTGTGGCGCATTCCTTTATACCCACGTGGATACGGAAGGCACGCTTTCAGGGTTTCCGATGGAGGTTGCGCGCAACCTTCGCCGACAGACGCGCCGCCAATTAATCGTTGCCGGCGGCATTCGCGCGCAAAGTGAAATTGACGAATTGGACGCAGAGAACATCGACGCCGTTGCAGGGATGGCAATCTACACCGGCCTGATGAAAGCCTGAGTCGACGATCAGGAGGTCGGAAGATCTCCGGTCGGCTCGATCGGCGGCAGCGGCCATGGATCGGCAGGTGCGATCGGCACTACCGTTGGCGGCGGCTGTGGCGTCACAACGCCAAATCCTTCCTTCCGCACACGCAGATCGTAATAGCACAACGCGGTGGCGACGCCCATCACTGCCACGATGAACGCGCTGGTCAAAATTCTGAACCCAGCCAGCAACACACCGATCACGCCAAATACCAGGCCACGCTGATCGACAGCCCCATGCCCAAGCATCAATTGAAATGGAACCGTCACCGAAGCAATTGCCACATTGGCAACAAGAATGCCGAAAAACAGCGCATAGAGCCTACCTCGGCTTCCCTTGCTAAGGCGAATCGATCGCCGGATCGATTCGGTAATAGAAAGGTTCTCCGCAAGGGCCGACGGGATCGACAGAGCATACCGTGTCGCAAGCCAGAGCCAGAAAAACAGGTAGGCAATCAGACCCACGATAACAAGCAGCACCAGGAGAAGAATCACTCCAGCGCCTGGAAGATGTCCGCGGCTGAAGCTGTTTTCTGTCACAACGTGCATCATCGCGCCAATCGCGCCGAGCACGCCAACCAATAATCCGGACGCGATGATAAAAAGCAACACGTAACCAATCACTCGAAAGAAGATCAACAATGAGATTCCGATGAGCCGGCCAGCTTGATCGGCAGCCAGTTTGCAAGCCTCGCCCACCGTCATCTGCGCGTTCGTAAGTTTTGCCCGGGTCGCGACAAACAGCGCACCCTGGATAATTTGAATCAGGATAAAAAGCAAAACTCCCGCAACAAATGCGATCGGCACCAGAAACAGGATTCGTCCAAGGGAAGCCGATTCCACCTGAGAACGACCGATCACGAGCGCGTTGGCACCAAACATTCCGCCCATGATCCCACCAAGAACAATTTCTACGCCGACCAGGACCAGGACAATTCCAAAGAAAAGTTTGAAATTCTCGCGCAAAAGCGTGAAGGTCCGCTCGAACATTTGGCCGGCAGTTATCGGGCCATAGATATTGGGCTGAGAAGGATTGGGAAGAATCGCTGGCTCGCTCATAGTTTTTGTCTTTGCGCGCAGCGTAGCACAGCTCAGGCATCGGATCGAAGAAAAAAATCAATTTTCAGACGATGGATTTGCCCTTTCCCTAATGCTGCATAGCCGGAAAGGTCTTGATCAGGTCGTTCAGGCTATAAATCTCGATGGCGCCGTCATGCAAGACCGCCATGCGCTGGCCGTCCGGAGAAAAATCGACGTTTCGTCCACCTGTGTAAGCCGGGCTGGTTTGAAAAGTCGCAACCCGCACTCCGGTCAGCGCGTCGTAGATATCAATATCCTCTCCCTCAACGTCTTCCTTCGTTAATGGATCCATGGCAGCGTGGGGATGCGTAAGGCGAAGCGACTCGATAGCAAAATGCGAACCGTTCGAGAACGGTATCAATCTCGGACGGTACTGATTCTGCGTGAGAGAAATCTGCCACAGCAACGAGCCTTGCAGGTCATACCCTTCAAGCGCCTTTTGATCGCCTTTGACGCATGTTGTCGCCATGAAGATTGTGTTGGATATGGCCTGAATGAGCGGCTGGCAAAGAGAGTGAAGGGTCGCCACTTGGCGCTCACCTTGATGGAAAACGTGCAATTTAACGTCCCAGTTATCGTGCGGCGCCGTCAGCACTTCCAAAAGACCGTTGGCGATCACCGGGATCGCAAGTGGCAAATCGGTTTCGGAGCGGCCAATCAAATTCAAGGGATTCAGCTGGATAAAACTGATACTGGTTTTCGGGGCTTCTGTCTCCTGGTCCAACACCGATGGAAGTGCCGCACTATCTTTGTCCGCCGCGTCCGGTTTCACTTTTTCCTGGACCACGACCATGGAATGATCGGGAGAAAAGCTGACATCCTCTATGGTTCCCGTGGCTTTGATAAGTAGCTGCGGATCCAAATCTGCGCCAATACTTTCCAGTTG
The DNA here is from genome assembly GCA_963774515.1 of uncultured Acidobacteriota bacterium. Taxonomy (GTDB): domain Bacteria; phylum Acidobacteriota; class Terriglobia; order Terriglobales; family Acidobacteriaceae; genus JAKAAZ01. The sequence continues at coordinate 132,496 of CAVZFK010000001.1, forward strand.
ATTGCAACGCCGCAGCATAAGCTTGCCGTTGCCAAGCCCCCACATAAAATCCCAAAAATCGTACAGCTCCCATTCCGCCTGCTTCAGAACTCGCCCGGACGGCAACTGAAATACCACCACATGCACCATGCGCTGAACGTCGGAATCAGGGCAGTTGTCGTCGCGCTTCAGCAGAACCGGCTTGTTAAACGCGAACATTAAATGATCTGCATCGATGAAATGAAGCTCAACCATCGCATAGTAGTAGAACGCCGGTAGGTCCCCGGGCGACAAATATCCAAGTGAGGAAACAGGAATCGTTACTTCGGGATGTAGCTGGTTCTTGTTCGTTGCCGCGGATGGTGTAGCATGCCCAGCCTGTGTCGCTGGTGCAGTTTGGGCTCGAAGCACGGGCAACACGGCTATCAACATCAGCGCTATTGCGCACGCCTGGAACCCCGGAAACCAATTCGCGCCAGCCGGGCTGCCTATTGACTTCGTGTTGACGTCAGTTTCTGATGGTAAGGCGCTTATCATCTACAGAAACACGTTACGCTCTCAGGCGAAAGGAACCAAGAAGCATGGTCACAAAAACGATTTTGAAGTCTGCGCTGGCGCTTACACTGGCCGCGACATTCCCCACCTTTTGCATTCCGGCGAACGGCCAAAATTCCAAACCCTCCTCCGCAGCGCCCGAACCGGCGAAGATTTCGCCGATCCCGGGCTTTGATCGCTCCATCATGGACACGAAGGCCGACCCATGCGCTGATTTCTATCAATTTGCCTGCGGTAAGTTCGCGGAGAAGTATCCAATCCCCGGGGATTTGCCCCTGTATGACCAGTTCGAGAACCTGGATGAATACAATCGGCAGCTGCTGCACGGCATTCTGGAGCAGGCTTCCGCGAAGACTTCTGGCCGGTCTACCGATGAACAGAAGATCGGAGACTACTACTCCAGTTGCATGAACACCAGCGCCATCAACGCCGATGGCCTAAAGCCGTTGCAGCCGGAGCTGGACAGGATTGATGCGCTGAAAGATAAGAAAGAGCTGCCGGCGCTGCTGGCCCACTATCAGAAGATCAGCGTTAACGCATTTTTCGATCTTGGCTCCATGCAGGACTTTAAAGACGCGACCAAAGAAATAGCCAGCGTCGACCAGGGCGGCCTTGGCCTGCCGGAAAAAGATTATTATCTTCGCAGCGATCCAAAGAGCGTGCAGTTGCGGCAGCAGTATCTGCAGCACATGACGAATATGCTGCACCTGTATGGCGAGCCCACCGATAAGGCGATGTCGGATGCAAAAGCAATTCTGGCGCTTGAAACCTCGATGGCCAAGGCCTCCATGGGAATGACCGAGCGGCGCGACCCCTACAAGACCTACCACATTGAGACTGTTGCCACGCTCGCCGGAACCGATCCTGGCCTTGACTGGCAAGCGCTGCTTCGCGACGCAGGGACACCTCCCGTTGAAACCTTGAATGTTGCCAATCCCGCATATTTCCAGGCGTTGAACGGCATTCTGGAACAGACCGATATGGCAACCATCCGCAATTATCTGCGGGTCCATCTGCTCGATTCATTTGCCTCGCGGCTGCCGACGGCGTTCGACGACGAAAACTTCGACTTCTTCGGCACAAAATTGGTCGGCGTGCCGAAAATGCCTGTCCGCTGGAAGCGCTGCGTCTCCGCCACCAATGCCGCCCTCGGTGAAGCGCTGGGCAAGGTCTACGTAGAGAAATATTTTGCGGGCGACAGTAAGCAGCAGACGCTCGACATGGTAAAGACCATCGAAGCAGCTATGCACCAGGACCTGACCACGCTTGCCTGGATGAGCCCGGAAACGAGAACCAAGGCCATCGAGAAGCTCAACCTGATCACTAACAAAATCGGCTATCCCGACAAGTGGCGCGACTACTCCAATCTGACCATTCGACCTGACGATGCTATCGGAAACTCCATCCGCGCGCGGGAGTTCGAGGCTGCTCGACAGTTGAACAAAATCAACAAGCCGGTCGACAAGGGTGAGTGGGAGATGTCGCCGCCGACTGTGAATGCCTACTACGACGACAGCATGAACAACATCAACTTTCCAGCCGGCATCCTACAACCTGCGTTCTACGATCGCTCGTCGCCAGAGCAAGTCAACTACGGTCATATCGGCGCTGTGGAAGGCCACGAACTGACCCACGGGTTTGACGACGAAGGCGCAAAGTTCGACGGCAACGGCAACCTGAAAAACTGGTGGACGCCGGAAGACAAGAAGCAATTTGAGGCGCGCACCGCCTGTATTGAAAACGAGTACAGCAGCTTTGTTGCGGTTGATAATCTGCACGTAAACGGCAAGCTTACCCTGGGAGAGAATACCGCCGACAACGGCGGTGCCCGCCTGGCTTACATGGCGATGGAAGCCTACGCGAACGAGCATCACATCGACCTGACGAAGAAGATGGGTGGCTTCACGCCGGAGCAGCAATTCTTCATCGGCTACGCGCAGAATTGGTGTACCAACGACAGGCCAACTTTTATCCGCCTGATCGTTCAGAGCGATCCACACTCGCCCGACCAACTACGCGCCAACGGTGTGGTGCGCAATATGCCGGAATTTGCGCATGCCTTCAGTTGCAAGAAGGGTGCGCCCATGGCTCCAGTCGACCGTTGCCGCGTCTGGTAGCCCGTCTCAAGCTTTTCCCCAGGGTGCGGCCGCAAGGCCGTGCCCGCTTTGTTTCTGCGTGACACGAAAATCAACGATGCAGACTCTCCATCCATCGCGTAGCCGCGCGGCCTTCGGCTATGCTGCCTGCGCGCTGGCCGGCGGCTTATGGGGAACCGGATTCTTCTTCGGCAAAATCGCCATGCGTGAAATGAGCTCGGCGCACATGGTGCTCTACCGGTTTCTGTTCGCCTGCCTCGGGCTTAGTCCCATCCTGTTGCGAGGGCGTCCTGGATTAGATGCTCGCGGCTGGCGCATCCTGTCTGATTGCAGCGTTCCTCGGCGTGCCAGTACAGTTTCTGCTGCAGTTCGCCGGGCTCGCACGCACCACGGTTTCTCACGCCGCGCTGATGGTGGGCACGTTGCCCGTCGTGTTGGCTGTGGGCGCCAGTATTTTTGCCCACGAGCGCATGGACAAAGTTGGCTGGATCGCACTCGCGGTTTCCTCTGTCGGCGCTGCCTTCATTGCTTTCGGCCATTCCTCCCCATCCGCACGCGGAGACACGCCCAGCATGATTGGCGATTTGATGATCGTGGTGTCGCTGATGATTTCGCTGGTCTGGATTTTGATGAATCAGCGGCTGCTGCGCGATCATTCTCCGCTGATTGTCACGGCCTATGGGTTGATGACGGGGACGGTCATGCTCGCCATCTGGGTGTTCGCTGTGGACGGCCCGCCGCCGGTTCACGTTTCACTTCAGGCATGGCTGGCGCTCGCCGCCAGCGGTCTGCTGTGCACCGCCAGTACGACCTTACTGTGGAACTGGGGTCTGACACGCGTGCCTGCCTCCCGCGCCGGCGTATTCCTCAACCTGGAGCCGATGATCGGCTCCGTGTTAGGCGTCAGCGTCCTGGGCGAGAAACTGGGACCCGCAGCCTGGCTGGGAGGCGCCATGATTCTGGGCGCAGCCATCACCCTGACTTCGCGACACGGTAGCCATGCGGAAGATGAGCATCTGCTGGCGTAGGTTTACGGTCACAAGAATGAGCTGTTCGTCATTCTGAACAACGCGAAGAATCAAGAGCATTCGCACTTCGTAATCGACGCAATTCACCGCGAACCGACAACCGGCGTTCTCCCAGTTTTCGCCAGATCGATCACCAACCGCTCCAGCACCATTCCTTTGTCTGGCGGAGATGAACGAATCTCTACATCGGCGCGCGCGATGCGTTCCAGCATCTGCATTAGATCGCGACGGGATTTATAGCGTCGCGCCTGGCGAATCAGTTCATCCACGGCAAAGGGCGCCACACGAAAACCAGGCCACAAAGCCTGCCAGATTCCTCGCGAGTCGCGGACATTTTTTTCCAGAATCACCAGCATCTGGCGGAAGGTGCGCGCCAGCATGTGCAGATGTCCGATGGCCCCATCCTCGCCACTCTCGCTAGCGTTGAGCAGCCCTCGCAGCAACAACAGCGCCCGCGCCGGATCATGCGCGGAGATGGCATCCGTCAATTCATACAACGACCGCTGCTTTGCGGAGACCACCATCAACTCCACATCGGCCAGAGTAATCTTCTTTTTCCGATCGACAAACAGCGTCAGCTTTTCCAGCTCGGAAGACAATCGCATCAGATCGCCATGCAACGCATCGACTAACTCGCGCGCCGCATCCGGCTCCATCTCCACGCCACGGGATTCAGCCGCCAGAATCAGCCACCGCATCGCATCCTCATCCGCAGGCTGGCTCAGTTCCACGATGCCGCAGTGATCGCCGAGGGTTTCGCGAATCCGTTCGTACCGGTCTTTATCCTGCATATCCATGCGGCGCACATCGCTGGGAATGTGCAGATGATCGGCAACAAATATCAGCAGCGCCTGCGGATTCGGCAGCGTCAGATATTTCTGAATAGCGGCAAATTCCTCTTTCTTCGCTCCGCGCTGATACAAAAGGCGCACATTACGCACAAAAATAATCTGAAACGGCGCCATCAACGAAGGCGTACTCACCTGGTCGAGCGCTTCGAAAACGGAGGCTTCTGCAAGATCGACTTCCGATACGCAGTAATCGCGAAATTGCGGGTCGATCAGCGCCTCAACGATGCCGCGACGCGACTGCTGCTGCAGGTACGCTTCATCACCAAGCAGAACATACCCCGGTCGCCGCGCATCGGTACCAACCTCCTTCAGCAGGCGATCCATGGCGAGGAATCCGCCGCCCAGCTTCGAGGTTTCGCTGCTTGTCGCCATCGCTAGAACGACTCCATCAGATCGCTGACCAGGGACTGCGCAAAATCTCGCGCCATCCGTTGCACCGCGGGCGAGTCTTCCTGAATGAAGCTCGAAAGATCCGCCGTCTCCTGGTACTGCGAATGGAACCGAAAATGGTCGTTGCTGTAGAGAACTTTTCCAGACGCATCCTTCAGCACCGCGCTCGCCGTGATGGTGATCAGGTAGCTGGATGACTGGCCGGTCTGAGCGTTATATGTGAGCGGCGTCACAGTCTCCGTCAGTATGGTGCCGGTCAGCGTGGCGTCCGCAACATGCGGGCGATTGCTTTCGGTGATGCGATCTTTGGTGCGGCTGGTCAACTCCCGAACCACCGCATCGGTAAACGCGACCTCGGTGTGATAGTTCACGACATCGGTGTGAAACATGGGAACATCGATGGTCCCAATATCCGGCGGCAGGTGAGTTGCCGAACCCGCAGTGTGATAGCCGCAGCCCGTCAGACTCAACAGAAAAATCGCGATGCAGATTGCGATTGGACGCATAGAGAGCAGAGAAGAACTTCTCTGATTGTACCGACATCGGAGCTTGTGGTCTGGATCGACCAGCATCGCTCTGCCCAGGCTCTAGCCAAAGAAATATAGACGAAATCCTGGATTACCTATCCTTTAGGGCTGAGTCCAAGAGCCATGATTATCAGAGATTTACCGCATTGTCCTGCGGGCAACCACAGAAAGCATTGGAGCCTGCTTGCGTTGATCGGGTGTTGCGCCGGACTCGGCTGCAACAGTTCGACTTCGAATCCCGGCGCATCTCTTCGCACCGTTACCTTTCCAAGCGCGTCCTCGGAGCAGTGGGTCGAAGCAATCGCTTATCGCCACATCATCCACGGGAACAGCCACGCAAGATGATACAACGAATCTCTCGCTCTCTCCTCAAGGCAACATTATCGCGCTCGGTCGGGTCATCCCGACACCATCGTCCCTGAGTACCACACCTCCCACTCAGGAGCAGGAATTTCTCACGAGCTATGACGCGAATGGGAACCAGGTAAACACCACTTCGTTTTCCCAAGGCATCTTGCCAGACACCGACGTGCTCGCCGTCGGCACCCCCGATGGAAATTATGTGGCCGCGGCGAATCCGGAAACGATCGGAAACATCCCATGGTTGCTTCCCTTGAACCTGGAAAAATTCAGTTCCACCGGTGCAGCCCTCTGGACTGCCACGCTGCCCACCACGGGCCAATATGCCCAACTTGTACTCAGCGGAATCGTTGCCGATCGCAGCGGAAATGTTTATGTTTCGGGGACCACCGGCGGAGCGGTGAACGGCCTTTGGGGAATATTCTTTGCCAAGTTTGATGGAGATTCAGGGGCTTTACTATGGCAGCACAACTATATTGCCGTGGGCAATCTGACCCAGTTGACCAACCTCGCGACGGACCCGGACGGAAACCTCTACGTTACCGGGATGGGGATCGGCAATTTCATCACGCCGCAGCAATCCCCCAGCATGCAGGACAGCTTTCTAACAAAGCTGGACTCCAATACCGGCAACACGATCTGGTCTATTTCCGCCCCGTCTGGAATCTCCTATACGAGTGTCGCGGTCAGCTCCAATCGGAAATGGCTACATCATCGGCCATCTGCAAAACTCTGCGCGTGTTGGTTTTATTGCCGCATTTTCCCCGCAAAGCGGGACTTCCTTATGGCAGAAACAGCTGGCCGATGCGACGTTGCTGCCGACCAACGTCACCACCGACGTCAATGGCGATGCGGTCTTCACGGGCGTCGTTCAGGGCGCTCAATTCTTGAATCCCGCCTCGGATTCCGCAGATCTCTTTCTTGCCAAAATTGATTCCGCCGGCACAGGCCTTTGGTCGCAAATCTTCGGTACTGGTCAGGAGGAAAGGGCTGGCTACTCGAGTTCGACTGCGCCGCCTCCGTATGTCGTCACTGACGGGCAAACCGGTATCTACGTGGCGGGAGTCACATTGGGCGCTTTCCCGGGCTTTCAGAATCCTGCTGGACTCGACGAGCTCTACCTGGCGAAATTTACCAACCAGTAAGCTGACACGGCGACGGGCCCATTTCTCTTTAGAAGAAATGGGCCCGTTAGATTTGCTATGACTCCCACACTCTATGCCGGCGAAGGTTGCTCGCCTGCAAAACCAGGTGCGCGTCCTGCGTCCGGTTTCAGGACATGCTGCACATCGCCACCCGGACCACTGGGCGGCAATTCGAGCGGCGGCAAATCCTTGCCCTCGATCAGCAGCTTCAACTCCGCCGCATCCAGCGATTCCCGATCCAGCAAGGCCTTCGACATGCGATGCATCAGCGGCTGGTTATTTTCCAGCAGCGAGTGCGCCGACTGATAGCCATTGTCGACCAGCATCCGAACTTCAGAGTCGATCTGCCGTGCCGTCTCTTCGCTGAAATCGCGGTGCTGCGAAATTTCGCGACCCAGGAAAATCTGCTCTTCCTTCTTGCCGAAGGTCAGCGGTCCCAGGCGGCTCATGCCGTACTCGCAAACCATCTTGCGAGCCAGTTCAGTCGCCCGTTCAATATCGTTGCCGGCACCGGTGGTCATCTGGTTCAGGAAAATCTCTTCCGCGCAACGGCCGCCCATCAGGATAGCCAACTGCGTTTCCAGATACTCCTTGCTGACCGTGTGCTGCTCGTCTTCCGGCAACTGCATGGTCAAACCGAGAGCCATGCCACGAGGAATAATCGTGACCTTGTGCAGTGGATCCGCGTGATCGCGAAGCGCAGCCACAACCGCGTGGCCAGATTCGTGATACGCCGTAGTGCGCTTTTCCTCATCAGTCAGCAACATCGACCGGCGTTCGGCGCCCATCAGAACCTTGTCCTTGGCGGATTCGAAGTCGTACATCGTGGCCACTTTGCGGTTCGCCCGAGCGGCGCTGATGGCAGCTTCATTCACCATGTTGGCCAGATCGGCGCCGGTAAATCCCGGAGTGCCACGAGCCAGTACGCGGAGATCAACATCCTCCGACAACGGAACTTTCTTTACGTGAACCCGCAGCACTTCTTCCCGTCCCCGCACATCCGGACGACCGACGATGACGCGACGATCGAAACGACCGGGGCGCAGCAATGCAGGATCCAGCACATCGGGCCGGTTAGTTGACGAGATCAGAATGACGCCATCGTTCGACTCAAAGCCATCCATCTCCACCAGCAACTGGTTCAGACGTCTGTTCGCGCTCATCGTGACCGCCACCCAGGCCAGCTCCACGATGACGACCGACAGCATCGATTTCGTCGATGAAGATGATGCAGGGAGCATTCTTCTTGCCCTGTTCAAACAGGTCGCGAACACGGCTGGCACCGACGCCGACAAACATCTCGACAAAGTCTGAGCCGGAAATCGAGAAGAAGGGAACGTTAGCTTCCCCGGCAACGGCGCGCGCCAACAGCGTTTTGCCGGTTCCCGGAGGTCCGACCAGCAGCACTCCCTTGGGAATGCGGCCGCCCAGCTTCTGGAACTTGGGAGCGTCGCGCAAAAACTCGATGATTTCTTTGAGCTCTTCTTTTGCTTCCTCGACGCCAGCCACGTCCTTGAATGTCACTTTCTTCTGCTGCATCGACAACAATCGGGCCTTACTCTTCCCGAAGGACATGGCCTTGTTGCCGCCCGTCTGCATTTGCCGCAGCATAAAGAACCACAGCGCGCCTAACAGAAGGATCGGCGACAGCTGCAACAGGATATTGAACCACGCGCTGCCCTGCGAATCCTTGATGGTGACGCTGACCTGGTGGTCTTCCAACACCTTGTACATGTCGGGATAATTCGACGGCACGATCGTATGGAAATTCTCTTTGCCGGTGCGATAGTGGCCGTGAACTTCGCTGCCCACCACCGTGACATCGGCAATCTGACCGCCCTGGGCATCCGACATGAACTTCGAGAATGGGATTTCGGCATCCTTGCCCATTCCCACGCCGCTTTCAACAACGTGCCATAGAACAATGAGACACGTTGCGATCAGCACCCAGAAGACTATTGTTTTTACCGTTGAATTCACGAACTACCCTCGTTTCGTACGCTGCATGACGGCAAGTAACCGGCGACAGAAAGGAAGCAGGAGAACCGTCCGACCGATGACACACCTTGCCTGACCATTAGACGCTGCAATCGACTTGTAGGTCGCAGAATTCAAGCCGTTTTGTCGCAACGTACAACGATATTAACTGACTTCGAAGAAGGTCGCCTAGCCAAAAGACCTTTGCCTAAATCTTACTCCAAACTGCGACGCATGGCGAAGAATTGAAGAAACCTCAGGAGTTACCGTCGGAGAGGATCTCAACAATGACCGGGACTGGTGACGAGCTTCCCGCTGATTTGTCCAGATTCTGGACATTTGCCAGGACAACGCCTCGCATCCAGATGATCTTTCCCTGCCATGCGACGACCGGCCACGCCGCCCGATCCTCCGCCGAAATCCGCATCCGGCTTAGAATTTCCTTCACCTTCTTCGGCCCGCGCGAGTGTTGCAGTTCCACCCGATCCCCGGGCTTCCACACACGAACCTGTGCAGAGGAGATTGGCATGACCGCGTCCGGCGAAGGAGCTTCGTGCGGCCAGCTTGCCGAAAATCTGGCACGGAATGCGGGTGTGTCTACCGTTCCCGGGACCGGAAGCTCATAAAGGGACGCCTCGGGAGAGGCGCTGACGGCACTGCGGCCGAATCGCAATTCACGCGCCGATCGTTCGACAGACACGCCTCCCTCCAATTCAACGCGCATGCGCTTCCCAGCCGCATGCGCTGTCGGTGTCACCAAGGAAAACACGCGCTCTGTACGCTTCAAAATCCAATGTCGCACCCGCTCGTTCGGCGGCTGCCCGCAACACTCGCCGCAGCAGCGCCGGATCTAGTTCTCGCAAGCGCGCGATTTCGACTGCCACCTCGCCTGAACCATTGGTGGTCGAAACGCTCCGGCCTCCGCCTCGCGTCGGCTTGCCGGGAAGCAGCAACAACGGCAGCACACGATCCAGTTCGGCCTGCCAATGTTGTTCTTCGGCGCGTGCATTATCGGCCATGTGGGCGAGGATCGAGTCGATTTGCGGGTTGAATTCACGCAGCTTCGGTAGCAGGTCATGACGAATGCGATTCCGCGTGTGCTCGAATGAATCGTTCGATGCGTCTTCCCGCCACGGCTGGCCGATGGCTTTCAAATAAGCTTCAATCTGTTCCCGCTGAACCGCAAGGAAGGGTCGCACGCAGGTTTTGCCGATGCACTCGGCCATTTCGATCCCTACCCGCAGCGCTTTTCTATGCAATTCAGGTGAAATGCCGCTCAGGCCCTCCGTCCAGGCGCCTCGTAGCAGCTTCATCAGCACCGTTTCCGCCTGGTCGTCGAGGGTATGAGCCGTCGCCACTGTATCCGCCCTGCCCCCTGCAAGAACATCGCGAAACGCCTGATAGCGCAGAGCTCGCGCCGCCGTCTCCACTGACTCCTTATGCTCTGCCATGCGCCGATGCGTGTCGACTCGCACCACCTCGCACGGCAGGTTGAATTGTTCGGCCAGCGCGCGAACAAACTCGGCATCTTCGACCGAAGCCTGTCCGCGCAGTCCATGCTCGACGTGCAGAACACGCAACACAATCCCCAGTTCGTCCCGCCGAGCCAACAAAGTACGCAGCAGGGCTGTCGAGTCCGCTCCCCCGGAGACAGCAACGCAGACCCGGTCGCCGGGAGCAAACAGGGCCGTATCCAAAGTTAATGTCGCCGCCTCTGCGACCTCCATGTTGCCATTCCTTGTGGTCTTCTTAGCCATGGATTTGTCGGGAGGGCAATCCTACGCCACCCGCTCCTAATGTATGGTATCGCTGCCGGAATGATGCGCGCGCCCTGCAGTAATGCACTGTCGCCCGCGCGCTATACGCGCCCTCCCCCGCTCCGGTATACTTCAGCTTTCATGCAGGTTTTCGTCATACTTCCCGCAGCAGGTCTTGGAACGCGCATGGTCACAGGTAGCGTGACCCGCCAGGCTCCCAAACAATTTCTTGAGTTGCATGGGCAGCCCATTCTGGTGCTCACCGTGCGTGCGTTTCTGCAGGTCTCCGCGGTCCGGCGCATCTTTGTCGCGGTTCGCAATAGCGAGATGCAGCGTGTCGAATCGCAGCTGGCCGAGCATGGTTTGTCCGACAAGGTTTCCGTTGTCGAGGGCGGAGATACCCGCCAGGAATCTGTCCGCAACGCCATGAAAGCTCTGCGGGCGGACGATGAAGATATCGTGCTGGTCCATGATGCCGTGCGTCCACTGATCGATGCTGCCACCATCGAACGCACCATCGAGTCGGTCGAAAACCATCACGCGGCCATTGTCGCTGTACCAGCCGTCGACACCATCAAGCAGGTGGAACGGACCGCGGACGGCGCTATCATCACCTCCACCATTCCCCGCGAACGCATTGTCCTGGCTCAGACGCCGCAAGGTTTTCGCTTCCGGCTGCTGCGGCAGGCAATGGAAGCGGCGGAGCTGGACGGCTTCATCGGCACCGACGAAGCATCCCTTGTCGAGCGTCTTGGGATCGATGTCGCCGTGGTTCCAGGATCGCCACGCAACTTCAAAATCACGCAGCCAGGAGATCTGGCGCTGGCCGAGTTCTACCTGAGCCAGGGCTGAATCGTAACCAACGCCGCGAAAAAGCCGTGTATCCTGCCTAGTGAAGGCCTGTATTCGTCCGGCAGGCAAAGAACTCCCCGGTACGCCGAGAAAGATCGCGAAACGACATGATGAGGATTGGATATGGCTGGGATTCCCACGCGTTTAAGCCCGGCGTTCCCTTAAAAATAGGCGGCATCGCCTTCGACCATCCCTCCGGATTGGCTGGCCACTCCGATGGGGATGTTCTGCTGCACGCCATCACCGATGCCCTGCTGGGAGCAGTCGCCGCCGGCGATATCGGCAGCTTTTTTCCGCCCGGTGACGCGCGATGGAAGGATGCGGATTCTTCCCTGTTTCTGCAAACCGCGCTGGAAGAAATCGAGCACGCGGGCTACCGCATTTCAAATGTCGACACCACGCTGGTACTGGCCGCGCCCAAGATCGGTCCGGTCGCAGAGCGCCTGCGGGAACGCATTGCGGATTTGCTCTCCATTGAACCCGGTGCCGTCGGAATCAAGGCGAAAACTCCCGAAGGCTTAAACCAGGATGATGTGGCAGTCGCACATGCCATCGTGCTGCTGGAGAAAATCGACGACGATTCGCTGCTCGAAAAAATGGCCGCGGCGGCGGAACCAGAAGTGGAGGAAGTTCAGATGGATGACGTGGTCCGCAAGCTGGTCGGAAGATCCGCGGGCACATCCCGCCGCAAGCCTGGGTTCAACACCGACGACATTTCCTAGGCTCAAGCAGACACACAGAAACAAAAAGAGCTCGCTGAATCCTCAGCGAGCTCTTTCTTTGCCAAATGCAATCCGGGAGTTGCTAGAAGTGGTACGCAAACCCAATTGCAGGCTGCGACATGATGTAGCGCCGACCGGTGCTGTATCGGCTGATTCCATAATCCGGCGTATTGAAAATCTGTCCGCGATATTGCACTCGCAGATCCCAGCTGGGGCTCAACTGGTACGCAATGCCACCGCCGAACAGAACGGTCGGCTCATAGGTTTGCTCTGTATCGTACGTCGTGGTCTTATTGCCAATCGGAGTAAAGAACAAAAGGCCGCCGCCACCTTCAAGAAAAGGATTGAACTTCTTGAAGGGAAACGTGCGCACATAGGCCGCCGACGCTTCCTGCATTCCGGTATACACGCGAGCGTTGTAAGTACCACCGGAGTTGGCGGTGAACTTACTGGTGAAATGGCTGTACGAGTAATTTGCTTCCACTCCACCATTCGGGGTCAGCAGATAGCGATATCCCAGGTAGAGACCCATCCCAAGAGTAGATTTCAGCTGGATCGGCGGTGTACTCGGCGCTAGAGTATTGCCTTCAACGTACGGCTGAATGACGCCCATGGCGCTAAGATTTATGTCCTGTCGGGCGCCCTGATCTTGTGCATAGCCGATTCCGGCCAGCATTGAAACCAGACACATGATCAAAAACAACTTCTTCATTCGAGAGTGAACCCCTGATCGATCCATGATCGACCCAAATCCCAATTCAAATTTTCAAACCCGCGTTCCTCTTGCGCCGCAACCTAAGCATTACCTGCCCAGGGCGATTGAAACACGGTCCAACTACGCATCTTGCAATTCGGCTAGAAGTGGTAGGCGAAGCCAATCGCGGGCTGCTGCATGACGTACCAGCGGTTCGTCTTGTACTGCGCGATCCCGAAATCGATGGACTTGAATACTTCTCCCCGATACTGCACCCGCAAATCCCAACTCGGGCTCAACTCATATGCGATACCACCACCAAACAACAGGGCGGTCGCTTTGGTTCGCGCACCCGCGTTGGTGTTCGTTCCAGTGTCGTTGATCGGATTGAACAACAGCATTGCCGCGCCCGCCTCTGCAAACGGATTGAATTTCTTGTACACAAAGCTGCGTACGTACGCGACAGATCCTTCCTGCAGCGAGGTGTGAAACATTGAATTTGTGAACGGAGCGGTAAATTTCGTATTGAACTGGGAGTATTGGTAGTTCCCTTCAATCGCGCTGCTCGGCGTCAACATGAAACGGTAACTTAACAGGACGCCCTTACCCCAGTCATTGGTTTGGGTGACTGCATTGCCCGTGATCGTGGGCTGATAGGTGCCTAAATAGCTGATGCTGGCATCCTGCCGGCTTTCCTGTGCAAATCCAGTCGCTGCCAGCATTGGCAGCAGACAAAACAAAAGAAGCAACTTCTTCATGCGGTAATGAACCCCTCGTCGCCACCTCCACACGCAGATTTTCTTGCTGTTCCGCGCGCAAAGTTTGGTTTGGCTCTGACTCCGTGACCTGCTCCCAATTGTACCTGTCAGAATGTGCCTACGGCAGGCGCGGACTCATTTTTCCATAGGGTTCCGGGATGGAATGTCGCGGACGAAACAAGACAGAGCAGAGAATGGGGAGTTCTCTGCCCTGTCTTGAAAACCGCATCGGCGTATTTATTGCGGTGGCGGAGGAGGACCATTTTGTCCTTCGGGAGGTGCTGGAGAAACCCCGGCGCCCCCACCTGGCGCCACGCCAGAATTCCGCATGCGTTCGCGACGCTGCTGCATGGCCTGCTCAAACTGCTGCTTCTGCGTGTCGGTCATCAGCGCTTCCAGCTTTTGATGCGTGTCCATCATCGCCGCGCGCATTTGCTGATGGCGTTGTTGTGGGCTCAATGCAGTGTTGTTTTGAATCGTATCCATCTGCTTGTGCTGGTCCTGCAGGATGGGCAGCATTTGCTGCTGCTGA
>CAVZFK010000002.1:0-213348 GCA_963774515.1 uncultured Acidobacteriota bacterium
CCCGCGCCAACGAAATTCATGTAGATGGCGCCGTATTTCTCTTCTCACTGGGGATCGCCTTTCTCGCTGCTTTGTTGGCGGGTCTATTGCCTGCCATATCCTCCACCGGGAAGGACGTCCTCGGGGCACTGCAGGACTCTTCGCGTTCCGCCAGCGGCAGTGCGTCGCGCGCAATGCTGCGCAAAGCGTTGCTGACCGCGGAGATTGCGCTGACCGTCGTCCTGCTGGATATCTGCCGGGCTGCTCTTCAAAAACTTTATGCACCTGCGCGGCTCCGACCTGGGTTGTGTAACGGATCATGTGCTGACCATGCAATACGGCTTGCCGGAAAAACAATACGATACCCCTGCGAAAATCGCCGATTTCCATGCGTCGCTGCTGGAACGCGTGCGCCGTCTGCCGGGAGTGCGTTCCGCTGCGCTGGTCTCAACCGCGCCTGGCGGCGGTTATGGAAACGACAACGTTTTCACCATCCCATCGCGTCCGTCCACCAGCTTTCAATTGCAGGACGATGCGCTCGTTCGCTCCGCCAGCCCAGGATATTTTTCGACAATGCAGATTCCGCTGCTCCGCGGCCGCGTATTCACCGAGCAGGAGCGTCTGGATCGATACCATTACATCGTCGTCAGCAAAAAGTTTGCCGATCAATTCTTTCCCAACGCCAACCCGATTGGCGAGAACATCAATATTCATTGGTCCGGCAAACTCGAAAACTACCAAATCATCGGCGTGGTCGGCGACACCCTCTATAACGTCGCCGATCCGGTCAAGGCAACCGTGTATTTCCCCATTCTTTCCGGCATTCGCCGCTTTACCAGCGACGCAACACTCGTGGCGCGCACTGCGGGAATCCCCCTCGCAATCCGGTCCCATCCAAAAACAGATTGCCGCGCTGGATCCGCAGCTCCCCGTCTACGGTGTTTAACGATGCAGCAAATCGTAAACAAAGCACCACCCGGCAAAATTTCAGCGCCACTCTCGTGCTCGCCTTCGCGCGTTTTCATTGCTTCTTGCCTCCATCGGCCTTTACGGCGTGCTCTCCTATCTCGTCACCCAGCGCGTCAAGGAAATTGGCATCCGCCTCGCCCTCGGCGCACAACGAGCCCAAGTGTTGCGCCTGGTTTTGATGGATGGCGTGCGCCCGGTTTTCATTGGGTTGCTTCTCGGGCTGGCTGGAGGCATCGCCGCCGGGTCGATGGTTCGCTCCATCCTCTATGGAGCACGCATCCTCGACCCCGGCGTCATTGCTGCGTGATCGGCTGCCTTCTGTTCACCGCGATCGTCGCCTGCGTCGTGCCAGCCATTCGCGCGTCCCAAATCGAACCCGTCCGCGCCCTTCGCACCGAGTAGACGCCCAATCCCCGCCGCCATAATTTCGTCCTTTTCCTCAAAAGTGGGAATGTGATGGGAACGCATCCTGGCGTAGCTAGGGTGGGATAGTTTGAGGCCCGCATTACAGTAACCGTGAAAATGCTTTCAAATGTACCCTTCACGGTGCCTACCCAAAAATCTTCGCGAAAAATCTTCCAATCTTATGGAAGAAACCACGCTTGGGCTGCTTCGGCGGCGGAACCGGCGGTTCTTCCGCCACCGGACCGGCCCCGTATTCACCGACGGCCCAAATCCCGGCGCCGGCTCACTCGCCACCGTAGCCGCGCTTTCCGGCGTGGCCATTCCGTAGGCAGTTCCCGTCGGCACCGTCTGCGTCGGCGCGGTGTAGCTCAACGTCGTCGTCACTTCAGAGTGAGTTTCCCCCGGCGGCACAACCGGTTTCGTCGGAGCTGCGGGCGTAGGCGCGAGGCCTTCACTTTCCGCCAGCGGAAAAGCCGTATCCGCAGGCGTCGAACTGGGGCCGCCAAAGGCTCCGGCTTCTCAGCCGCCTTCGCCGCAACCGCTTCGCCCGGCTTCGCCACAGCCTTTCCCGGCGCCGCAGTCGACCCGCACTCGCTACAGAAATCCGGCGCCGCCGGACACCCACAGGGCTGCGTTTCATTGTCCACCACGTTGCGAACGCTGCCTGCTCAAACATCACCCGCTGATTCGGCATCACGCGATAGACGCCCGGTCCCATCTGTTCGCTCACCGTAACGTACGGCGCGTTGTCGCCGCGATTCGCCACGCAGGTGTCGCCCTGATCGTTCAGCCGGATGCGAACATCCGCCTGCCCCGGACCCGAAAGCAGAATGCGCAGATCCGGCGTCAGCACCACATCGGAATTTTTTCCGACTCTGTAATGCGCCTCAATCGCGCCATGATCCAGCGCCACCATCAGCGGACTGTTCGCGTCCGCTGCGTTATATTGTTGCGAAAGATGTACCGTGGTCGTCGCGCACAAATCCAGTTGTCCGCCGCGCGTCAGATGAATCGGCAGCGTCACCTTGCCCGCTGTCACCGTGCTGCCATTCCCCAGCGACGTACTCTCGCCCGTCAACGTGACCGCGCCCGATACCTGAACTTTTTCTGTGGTGGCCGAAACATCGAGATGCCCAATCGTCTGCTGCGCAACCGGTGCCGAGCGCTCGTCTGCGAAGCGGCTGTTTGCGCCCTCGCGACTCCCGCCAACGCAAGCAGCAGCAGACATCCCGCGGCACAACCCGGACGCAAAAGAAACATCCTCTACTCCAGCTTCAGAAAGTTGGCGACAGTCGCGCGCCGTCACCGGTCAACACGCTCTCAGGATGAAACTGCACCCCTTCCACGGGAAAATTGCGATGCCGCAGCCCCATGATCAGCCCCTCCGAGCGCGCCGAAATCTGCAACTCCTCCGGCAATCCATCTTCAGAAACAATCAGCGAATGATAGCGCGTGCACACCATCGGGCTGGGGATGCCGCGAAAAATCGTGCGGCTGTCATGCTCCACAGAACTGGTCTTGCCGTGCATCAATCGCGGCGCGCGAATAATTCTGCCGCCAAACGCCGCGCCGATCGCCTGGTGCCCCAGGCACACTCCCAGGATTGGAACTTTCCCGGCAAAGTGTTTCACCACCGGAATGCTGATGCCTGCTTCCTGCGGCGTGCACGGCCCCGGGGAGATGACAATCCGCTCAGGCGCCAGCGCCTCAATCTCTTTCAGCGTGACTTGGTCGTTGCGGCGAACTTCCACCTCCGCGCCCAGTTCTCCCAGCAACTGCACCAGGTTGTAAGTAAACGAATCGTAATTGTCGAGGACAAAGATCATGGGTGGGCTGAGCTAGCTGCATTCAGGATATCAAGCCACAGCATTTTCCACTGAACCGCACCGCATGCTCAGCTGCGCGAGGCTCAGGTAGACCCGGCCTTTAGGCCGGAGATATGTCACTCAAGGTAGCCCCCGCATTCAGGCGTGGGAAACATCACTGAAGATATATCGCTGGCTTTCGCCACTGAGGTATTACTCCCCTGCCGGGGCCGCCTTCTTGTGCTCCACAAAGATGTGCGCCTGGTGACAGCTCACACACGTCTTGCCGTTCATGAACGGATCAGACTTCAGTTGTGCCACCTGATCCCCATGACAGTTCGCGCATGTGCTCAACGCCGGCATGCCCGCGAAGTCCTGTGAGGCTGGCTCCCCATGGCACACGGTACATTCGACGCCGTTGGCACTATGTGGGCTGGCTTTCCATTGGTCATAAATCGCTTTGTGGCAGGTGGCACAAGTATCCCCGGCGGGAATCCCCCGATGAAATACGTGCTTGGGTTGCTCCTGCTGAGCCATGCCAGGTTGGACAGCAATCGCGAAAAAGAGAAATGCGAACAGAGTGAGACCGAACATGCGAGCACAGAATCGATTCACGGACAGACCTCCAGAGTATGGTCTCTAAGTATCCAACCAGCGATACCCGCCGATCAGTGATACCTATCACGTCTCATCGGAACGCAATCTGCCCGCTGGCTGCGGGCCCCATTCAACCCCTCCCTATGCGTAGCCGAACGGTTCAGCTTGAGTGGAATCAGAAGAACCCATCCTCCGCCCGCTCCCTCATCGTCCTACCATGTCGCATTATCAACCGAGAAGGAGTCGAACCTGACACCCAACAACCACGCGTCACGTGATCGCTTCACGCAACCACGCGATCGGGACGTGACATGGCAACGTTCTCCGCGAGATCGATTCTTCCTCGCGCTGCGCGGCTTACGACAAACTCGGCGAATATCAAGCATGCCCCAATCGCAGCCAGATTGTAGACGGCCGCGCCCCATGTCGCCTGGTTGTGCAGCCGGATTAAAATAGGAGGAGCTTCTACAAAAACTTCAAACAGCAACAGCATCAATGCAAGAAGCCTGGCAGCCAGGACATCCATCTTCCCCAAACAAATTGCAATTCCTGCCAGGACAAAGGCGACTCCGGTGAACCCCGCCCAAAAATATCCAAAACCCATCCACTGCGGCACGATGCTGGCGAAGATGCGGATGCTGGTCAGATGAAACAAGCCGAAGATCACAGGAGGCAATCCCAGCATCCAGCGTGCTGCGATCGCCGCTCTCTCTTGCAACCGGGCATCCGACGAGCTGGTGGAGACGTAAACAAGGATTGCCGGAGCGACCAGCATCACCTGTTGTGCGAGCCCGAAAGAGATGCCAAACACTACGGCCATTCGCCAGCCATACGCATGAATTCCGGCATGATACCGAGGTAGCCAGAGTGCCGCAAAAATCAAGTAGGCGATGGCCGATGCCGCGGCGCCAATCCTTCGACTGCGCTGCCACAAAATTCCAAGACCCGCAGCCAACAGCCACAAGCCCGCAACCCAGGCCAGGATATGTTCACCAGCAAAATTCTTGCCCAAAGATTGGATGGGCTGATGAGAGGCATCGAACGCACCCCAGGCAATATCCAGAATGCCGGTAAGAGCTGTGCCCAGGCCATAAATCCAAACTCCAAATTTCATCTGTTCATCTCCCATGAGTCGCTTCGCGAGCAGCCAGAACCGCAGGTGTTCGCAACTTAAGAACTGATACTATGGCCGCAGTGGTACATCGAAAAGAGCCATTTTCGTAAATTCTGTTGGACCATTCGAGATGCCAAAAGCCGTTAGTTCGTTCGAACTCACGCTCAAGAGCCGGTCGCGAAATCAGACCCTGACCCATTGGTTGTATGGCGAACTGCGCTCAGCCATTCTGGAAGGCCGGCTCGCGCCCGGCGCCAGACTGCCGGCGTCCAGAGATTTTGCCAGCCAGTATGCACTCTCCCGGGGCACAGTCGTCAGCGTCATGGAGCGCTTACAAGCCGAGGGATATATCACCTCCCGCGTTGGTTGCGGTACCTGGATCAATCGTGTCGAGGCGCCTCGTCCCACCCGCCAGGCCACCACGACACCGGCATACATCCGTCGCGTCATCTCCACATATAAACCGCCGCAACCGTGGATTGACCTGGCTTTTGTTGACGGCATTCGCCCGTTTCGCATCGGGGTTCCGGCCATCAACGAATTCCCGTCCGAGGTTTGGGGACGTATTGCCGCAGATCGAGCACGAAAGTTCCGGTCATGGTTAAAGAAATCGGCTGACCGGCGCGGGTATCGGCCATTGCGCGATGCAATCGCCGAGTATTTGCGCACCTCACGTGGTGTGCAATGCACTGCGGAACAAATCGTCATCGTTTCCGGAATACAACAGGCGCTCGACCTGTTGGCACGTCTGCTCCTGAAAAAGAACGATCCCATATGGATGGAGGATCCAGGATATTTCGGAGCCAGAGTCGCGTTCGACAATGTCGGGGCCAGAATGATTGCTGTACCAGTGAATGAAGAAGGGCTGTCTGTTTCTGCCGGAATGAAGACCTGTCCGGACGCGAAGGGAGCCTACGTAACGCCGGCGCACCAATTCCCGTTGGGCGTAACCATGTCGCTGGAGCGGCGGATGGCGCTTCTTCGCTGGGCCTCGCGTGCCGGCGCTTTTATTATCGAGGATGACTACGACAGCGAGTACAGGTTTGAGGGTCCGCCTGTGCCTGCCCTGCAAAGCCTCGATCATCACTCCAGCGTTATCTTCATCGGATCTTTCAGCAAGACGCTTTTCCCAGCGTTGCGTGTGGGCTACGTAGTGTTACCTGCGCCGTTAATCGATCCCTTCCTAGGTTTCCGCTACCGAACCGATTTTCGGAATTCATCCTTTGACCACGCGGTGCTATGCGACTTCATCGTCAACGGGCATTTTGCGCGTCATCTGAGGAGAATGCGGAATCTGTATGCCGAGCGCCTCGCAACACTCATGGAAGGGTCCACGCAACATCTTTCCGGGTTGCTTGAGATCTCTAGCGTCCGGGCAGGCCTCTACACCATCGCGTACCTCAAGAACGGAATGCCTTCACGACGGGCGGAAAAGTTGGCGGCAGCTCAAGGTCTTGAGGTCCTCGCAGTCGACCGTTGCACCCTGAGACGCCCTGATCCACAAGCCTTGCTCCTCGGCTTTGGCGGATTCGACGAGCTTGCGATTCGGCACGGACTCATTCGACTCGCAAAGGCATTAAGTTAGCCGGACCCCCGGCTCATCTGACCAGCAGGGTTCACAGATCAGCAAACAAAAATCAGCAATCGCAAAATTCACACTTGACATTCCCCAACAATCCACTACCATATGGTTGTGGATCAATTGAACACAACTTTCGCGGCTTTGTCAGATCCAACCCGCCGGGCGATGATCGAACGACTCTCCCGCGGGCCTGCCTCGGTGCATGGATTAACAGAGCCGTTTGCACTCTCCCAGCAAATGATTTCAAAACATATCGCCTACCTGGTGCGGGCGCGAATTGTAGTCAAGACCAAGCAGGGACGAGAAAGTGTGTGCACCCTCAGACCGCAGGCGATTAAGACCGTCAGCGACTGGGCTTTTAGCTATCGCCGATTCTGGGAAGATAGCTTCGACAAGTTGGAAGTGGTTGTGAATGAAATGAAAAAAGCGGAGGAGAAAAATGACAAAAAACACGGTCAACGAAATAGAGCGAATGGTAATCACAAGAGTTTTTGATGCCCCACGCGAATTGGTTTGGAAGGCGTGGACAGACCCGAAGTACATCATGCAGTGGTGGGGACCGAAAGATTTCACTTCGCCCGCTTGTACGATGGATTTTCGCGTGGGTGGAAAACTTCTCTGCTGCATGAAGTCGCCGGATGGCCAGGAGTTCTGGAATGCGGTGGAATACCACGAGATTGTTCCGTCCGAGAAGATCGTGTCCTTGATGTACTTTGCCGACTCGAAGGGAAACAGGGTTGACCCTGCGGAATTAGGGATCGAGCATGAGGCCATCGACGGCGCGTTCGACGTGACCCTCTTTGAGGATCTCGGAAACGGCCAGACGAAACTCACCTTCATTGGAAATGAACCCATGGAGAGCGCGAGAGACAGTGGTCAACTCGAGGGCTGGAACCAGATACTCGATAAAATGGCTGCGGTTATTGCGGGTATGGCGCAGTCGAAATAAAAAGTTGAAGTTTCCACAATCGTCCTGCACCAGATACGCCGAAGGCTGGCGACAGAGGCTCGGTTCGAACCGGGCCTCCCGTCGCTTTCCCCGGTGTCCCAGTCAAGCCGTCAGTCGGCTTGAGCTGGGGTGAAGAATTCTTTGTCATCCCGAAAAGATTTGTCATCCCGACCGAAGTGGAGGGACCCGCTGTTCCTGCCCGCACCACAATCGACGATAAGTGCCACTCCCAATTGACATTCTGTACCATAACTGTGGTACAGTCGTTTCCATGAACTTCCGGCTGAATCCCTCCTCTGGAAATCCTCTCTACTTACAGCTGATCGAGCAAGTCCGTCACGCCGTCGAGACCGGCGTCCTGCAGGACGGCGATCTGATGCCCAGCATCCGTACCCTTGCCGAGGAACTCGTCATCAGCCACAACACCATCGCCAAAGCCTACATGGAGCTTCAGCATGAGGGCCTGCTTGAGCTCCGCCACGGCTCCGGCGCTTACATCTCCGCCCCACGCAGTGCAAAGGCGCGCTCCGCCAAGCTCCTCAAGGCACAAACTCGCGTCCGCGACATCGTAGAAGACTTGCGCAATGACGGCTTCTCCGCCGAGGAAATCCGCCGCCTCTTCGAAGCCCAGCTCATCCACACCCCCGCTACTCAGAGGAAGTCATGATTCCCGAGCGCATCATTCACTCCAGCCAACTCACCAAGGATTACGGCAGCTTCCGCGCAGTCGATCACCTCAATCTCAGCGTCCGCGCCGAGCGGATTACCGGCTTTCTGGGCCGCAACGGTGCCGGGAAAAGCTCCACCATCAAGATGCTGCTGGGCATGATCAGTCCTACCTCCGGCTCCGGCACTGTCCTCGGCTACCGCATTGATGATCACGCACAAAGCATCGAGATCCGCCGCCGCATCGCTTACGTCGGCGAGGACAAGGGCCTCTACGGCTACATGACCGTCGCCGAGCTGATTCGTTTCACGCGCTCCTTCTACAATGACTGGCAACCTCAGGTCGAACGTCGCCTCCTCGCCGAGTATCGCCTTCCTTCTCGCCGCAAGGTGAAGGCGCTCTCCAAGGGCATGCGCACCAAACTGGCTCTGCTGCTCGCGCTCTCGCGGCGTCCGGCCCTGCTCATCCTCGATGAGCCCACCGAGGGGCTCGATCCGGTCTCCATTGAGGAGTTGCTGCAAACACTCGTCTCCGCTCCCGCCAATGGCACCAGTGTTTTCTTCTCTTCGCATCAACTCTCTGAAGTCGAGCGCATCGCCGATGACATCCTCATGATCGACCGCGGCTCCGCTGTCCTCGACATGTCGCTTGAGCAGATTCGCGAAAACTATCGCCGCATCTCGCTCGGCTTTTCCACTGCACCGCCGCAGCTTGAATCCATCCTCGGCATCGAGAAGATGCGCTGCAACGGGCGCCAGATCACCATCCTCGCCAGCAGCAATGCGGATGCGATCGCACAACTCGGCCGCGAACGTGGCGCAGTCGACATTCAGGTCTCTCCCGTCAGCCTGCGCGAGATCTTTCTGGAGACGGTGCAGGAGCGCAATCGGCATGACCAGCAGCATCACTTGGAGCACGAAGATGCTCTGGTATAAGTCGTTCCGTGAGATCCGCAACGTCACCCTTGTCGGCATCACGGCGATGGCCGCAATGTGCGCTCTGATCGTGCTCGACCAGCAAACCATGCGCGCGCATGCCGATGCTTCCATCACCTATGTCGCGTACATCTGGAAGTCGGTCTACGACAGCATCGGACGCGATATTTTCATCTTCCTCTCCGTCATCCTCGGCTCTGGCGGTCTTTTGCAGGAGCGTGCGCACGGCACCGCCGGCTTCACCCTCGCTCTTCCCGTCAGCCGTCGCAGAATCGTCGTCACCCGCGCCGTCATCGGCTACCTTGCCGTGCTTGCCATCGCGGCGGTCCCCATCGTAGTTGTGCCCATCGCTTCGCACTACATTGGCGAGCATTACCCAATCACGCAGAACATTGGCTTCTTCTTCCTCTGGGCTGGCTGCGGAGCCGTCTTCTACGGCCTCACGTTCCTGTTGGCGCACCGGCTGGAGGCAGACTACATTTCCGTGCTGCTCGCCATACCCTTGCTGTTGCTCTACAGCGCCGTGCTGAATTTGCCCTGGCTCTCTCGCCTGCGCATGCTCAACATCTTCGATATCCTCAACGGCGAAGATATGCCCTTCTTCAACCAGGCCCGGCATCTGCTCGTCGCTCCACTGCCCTGGCTCGCCCTGGCCGTCATGCTCGCCGTCGGCGCAACCCTCATCATCCTTGCCGCGCGGCGCATGCAGCCGCTCGACTTCTAAGGAGAACACCCTATGCTGTGGTACAAAGCCTGGCGCGAAAGCCAAATGCGGTTTCTCTTGAGTGCCGGAATCATCGCTGCCATGTGCCTGGCCTACACGCTGTTTCAAGCGCGGCTCTACCCCGGCGTCACCCACGATCATCCAAACGTCCGCAGCTATATCCAGTACATCCACTGGACCATCTTCGGCGGAGCCACGCGCGGCCTGCTGCAGCTTAGCTGCCTGGTCCTCGGCCTGGGCGGCCTGCAGCGCGACCGCAAGCAGAACACACTCGGTTTCACACTCGCCCTTCCCGTCAGCCGCCTCAAGATGGTAGCCTCGCGCGCTGCGCTGGGCATTCTCCAGGTGCTCGCTCTCTCCGTCTTGCCGTCGCTGCTCCTCACCCCCGCGTCGCATCTGGCCGGGGAACAGCTTCCAATCGTCTACGCTCTGCGTTTCATCCCGCTCTGGACCGCAGGCGGTATCTTCACCTTCGCCGTATCGTTCCTCGCCTCCGTCCTGTTTTCCAGCGAGTATGTTTCGCTTGCGGTCGCGTATCTGGTCTACGTGTTCTACCTCGCTGCGGCGCGTTATCCAGGTTTGCGCCGCTTCCATCTCCACGTAGCGGACTTTATGACCGGCGTATTCCCTCACTACCTCGACCGCACCACCATGCTCTGGACCAACACCTATCCCCTGTCCCCCATCGCAGGATTTCTGGCGGCAGCAATGATGCTGTTTCTCCTGGGTGGCATCGTCACCATAAACCAGGACCTCTAGCATCATTTTCGAAATATCTTTCCTTGACCCCTCACCCACCGTGCATCAAAATCGTCCAAGATTCAGATCTTCCCACACGCGAGGTCCCATTGGAGCTTCCCGGCATCGCCACTCCCAGTGAACTGCCCACGCCCGTCGTCGCCGCCGCTCCGCCCGCTCCCTGGAGCCCAGCAGTCCGCCTCGCTTTCCGCATCGCCTTCATCTACTTCCTCTGCTTCATCGTCCTCGGCGCCAACGGAACCCTTTTGGATATCTTCCCAGTCGTCGGCGGCTGGATTCAGGACAAGCTCAACTGGCCCCTCAATCATCTTTCCGAGTTTGTCGGCCAGCACCTCTTCCATCTCACCGGCATCGCCGCCCACTGGCACCCCAGCGAGTCCGGCGACACCGCCATGAACTGGATTCACGATGGCCTCGTGCTCACAATCGCCTTGGCTGGCGGAATTCTTTGGACCATCCTCTCCCATCTCCGCAACAATCCTCGCACCGACTACCGCACCCTCCACGCCTGGCTTCGCTTCTTCCTCCGCCTCACCTGCGCCATGTTCATGATCGGCTATGGCATGGTCAAGGTCTTCCCGTTTCAGATGCCCCCTCCCTCTGTCGCCGTCCTCACTGAACCCGCCGGCAACATGGCTCCCATGACCTTCCTCTGGAACCTCATCGGCCTCAGCCCGGTCTACGAAATGATCTGCGGCTCAGCCGAAGTCCTCGGCGGCGTCCTCCTCCTCTACCGCCGCACAGCCCTCGCCGGAGCCATCTTCTCCACCTTCGTCGTCACCAACATCGTCCTCTATAATTACTGCTACGACGTGCCCGTCAAGCTCTTCGCCACCAACCTGCTCCTCGCCTGCATCTTCCTCGCTCTCCCCGACGCCGTCTCCCTTGCCGCTACTTTTGGAGCCACAAACCTACCGCACCCACCGCCTCCTGGGTTCCCTCCATAAGTCGGCGCGCCGGCCGCATCGCCATCCTCGTCACCGAGATCGTCTTCGCCGTCGCCTTCCTTGTTGTCCAACCCACTTTCGTCGCCATCGGCTGGCACCGACTTCAGGTCTCACTTCGCACTCCATCGCCTCTGGTCGGCGCCTGGCATCTCGACCCCACCCACCCAGCCTCCGGCGCCTTCATTGACCCCGTTGGCGGCCCCATCACCGACCTCTACGTCGCTCCCTCCGGCCGTGCCTATACCCGCTCCTCCGACGGCCAGCTCTGGCTCTCCAACGTTCATCTCGACCCCAAAAAACACACCGCCCTCATCAATTGCTATTTCATTAGCGACCCAACCAAATACGCCTGGCAGCTCTCCGATCCCAACCACCTCATTCTCACCACGGTGCCGCCCACCCCACCCAAATCCCACCCGAAAGACAAGCCCGTCAAACCTGCCCCACCCTTCACTCCCGCCGTCCTCACCCTGACACGAATCCCCACGCCCACCCACTATCCCCTGCTCGAGCGCGGCTTCCACTTCATCAGCGAATGGCGCTACGAACGTTAGCCAGCGCAGAAGCCCCAACAGCGCAGCCGGCTCGCAACAAACACCCCCGAGCGAGCGCGCTGCCCGGGTAAGGCATACACGTTCCTCCTCCCGAATGCCTCTGGCTTGCCGCCAAATCGCCAACGCAGAATGGCTGATCCATCGCTGCTGGTGTGTATTCTCCGCAGTAAATATGAAAGTCTAATCGGCACGAAGCATGATGCACGGATCAATGCGTGCCGCGCGGAGGACCGCGGGAAGCGCAGCCAGCAGGACTGCGGCGAGAAGCACGAGTGTCGGTGCGATCAGCATCGATGGATCGGTGCCTTTAATTCCGAAGAGAAGCGATTGGACATAGCGGACCGAGACCATGCCGAGTCCGACGCCTACCGCTGCGCCGATCATCACCGTGACGAAAACTTGCGTAGTGACCAGGCGGGCAATGCTGCCAATGCGGGCGCCCACGGCGATGCGAATGCCGATCTCGCGCTCACGCTGCAGCACGGAGTAACTGAGCACACCGTAAAGGCCGATGGCGGCAAGCAGCAGTGCAATCGCCGCGAAGAAGACGGCAAGCAAGGCCAGCAGGCGTTCGCGGATGCTCTGGTTGTCAACCAGTTCCTGCTGGGTTTGCACATTGCTGACACGATAGGCGCGGTTGGTTTGCGCGATCAGGCGGCGCACCGTCGGCGCCAGAGAGAGCGGGTGAATGCCGGAGGTCCGCAGCAGGAAGGTTCCGCCATCGAGCGGAATGATACCGCCTTTGGAATCGAACGCGCGAACCGGGACGTAAGCGACCGGGAGGATGGGATCGTGCAGGCTGCTGTAGGCCGCGTCTGCAACCACACCAATCACCTGGCAGAGTTGACGTGAACCATCGGGATTTACCTTTTCGAAGGTGTGGCCGATGGGATCGCCACCGTTGAAGAAAGTTTTGACGAAGGTCTGGTTGACAATGGCTTCGCCCGGGAAGGAGTCGGTAGAGTTGAAGTCGCGCCCTTGGATGAGCCCCATCTTCATTGTCTTGAGCCAACCGGGCGAAATGGAAAGAAAATAGCCCGACGCATCTGTGGGCGGTCCGCCGTTGATGGAGAGGGAGTCGCTCCAATTGACTTGCGAGAGCAGCGGCCAGCTCGCGATGGCAACGTCTTTCACTCCGGGAACAGCGCGCAGGGTGTCCGCCACGTGCGACCATGACTCCGGCGACTGGGCGTTAGGGGCGACAATTTCGAGCAGCAGCAGGTCTTTGGCGTCAAAGCCGACCGGCTGGCTGGAGAGATGGTGGAAGGTGGCGACGAAAAGCCCGGCGAGAAACAGGACAACGAAGCAAAAAGCGACTTGTGCCGCGATCAACACATACATGGAGCGGCGTTTGTAGTGAGGCTCCTCATTGCCTTTGAGTGCGGTGACCGGCTGGATTGACGAAGCGCGCAGTGCTGGTGCCAGTCCGAACAGAAGCGTGACCACCAGCGTGAGCAACAGGCCGAAGACCAGGACTCGCCAGTCTGCGGGGAGGAAGAGGTGCGCAGGATTGTCGGCCGGGTTGATGCGGCTGACGACAAAAGGCGCCGCCCACCAGGCGAAAATTGCCCCCAATGCGGCAGAGAAAAACGCCAGCATGGCATTCTCCACCAGGACGAGTTGTACCAGGCGCCAGCGACCGGCTCCGATCGAGATGCGGAGGGCCATCTCGCGTGCGCGGGATGCGGCTTGCGCGGTCATCAGGTTGGCCACGTTGGCGCAGGCGATCAACAGCACCAGAACAACCAGGATGCCGAGCCAGACCAGAGCGCGGCGGTAATCGTTCTGCAAGCTGGAGACACCGGAAGCGGCTGGCTCGATCAGGATCTTCATTTGCAGGAACATTGCGATGTCGTGTTTTGACATGCCGACAAACCCATGGGCTCGCTCGGTCTCAAAGTGCAGGCCGATCGCATCCAGCTTTGCCCGCAGCGGCTCGATGGCGACGCCTGGATTGACAATGACCAGGATGCGGAGCCATCGACTATCGTCGCGGGTGACCAGCGGGTTCATCATGGCGGGCAGAAAAATATCGGTGATGGTACCCGGTTCGGTGCCGGTGAAGGACTTGGGTCCGACGCCGATGATCTGAAATATCTTGCCGCCGATGTGAACCGAACGGCCGAGAACGTTAGGGTCGCTGCCGAAACGGTGGGTCCAGTAGTTGTAGGAGATGACGGCATAGGGGCTGGCGCCGGGAGTGCGGTCGTCGTTAGCTGTGAACAGACGGCCGAGTGTGGGCTGCATCTCAAAGGTGGGAAACATCCAGCCGGAGACATACTGCACATAACCCTTTTCCATCTCATTGTCTGTGGCATATGTCAGGTCGATGCGAGTCGCAAAGGAAGCCGCGATGAGTTCAGCCTGACCCCGAGCGGCGGCGCGCATGCGGGCGAATTCGGGATAAGAGAATTGCTCGAAGGTGCGGGGTGCGCGATTGCCATCGGGAACCCGAACGGCGAGAACGTTGAGACGATCGGCGTGCGCAACCGGCAGCGGACGGAGGAACAGCGCATCGATGAGCCGGAAAGCGGAAGTGCAGGCGCCGATGGCCAGGGCCAGCGAGAGGATGGCCGCCGCCGTCGTAACTTTACGCTTCAGCAACTGACGCCAGCCGAAGATTACATCCGCACGCAAGCAGTCGAGCCACGAGACAATCCGTGCATCGCGGCTTTGTTCGCGCAGGCGGAGTTGCGAGCCGAAGCTGCGACGCACTTCGGCTGGATCATTTCCGGCCGCGATCGCTTCTTCAATGTGGTCGGCAAATTCCTCGTCAATTTCGCGATTGAGACGGTCCCCACGAAAGACATAGCTGATGCGCGACCAGATCGACATGTTAAGCCTCCTGCAGAACGCGATGGATGGCGGAGCTGACGGTGAGCCAGCGAGGCAACTCTGCGGCCAGCTGTTTTTTGCCGGCGGCGGTCAGCTGGTAGAGCCGAGTTCGCCGGCCGCTGTCTTTGGGGGCCCATTCGGCACGGATCAATCCGGCCTCCTCCATGCGGTGCAGCGCCGGGTACAGCGATCCCACCTCGGCGTTGAGAACGTCGCCGGAGATGTGCTTGATGGCCGTCATGATGCCATAGCCATGCAGCTTGGGCTGGCGGGAAAGCACTTTAAGAACGAGCAGGTCGAGCGAGCCTTGCATGGTGTCTGCTTTTTTCATACTAAGACATCTTAATACACAGACGGCTTACTAGTTGTCAAGTGGGGCTGGTTCCGGCATGACCCGCGTCTTCAAATACCGCGTTTGACGTATTCCCCAGGGTTAGCCCCGACCACTCGCTTGAACGCCTTACTGAACGCAGCGTCGGACTCATAACCGACCAACCGGGCAACGTCGATGAGCTTTTTGTCACGCTGTTCGAGTAACTGCATCGCCTTCTGCATCCGCCACTCGGTGACGTATTCCAGTGGTGTTTGTCCCAGCAGCTCTTTAAAACGCGCTGCGAATGCGGAGCGAGACATGCCCGCCGCTTCGCCCAGCAATTCGACTGTCCAGGGTGTATTCACTCTGTTGTGAATGGCACTCAGAGCAGTGCCTAATTGAGGATCGAAAATCGCACGAAGCCATCCTTTGTTGCGTTCCGGTCCCGACGCAATATGCGCCCGCAGTGTCTGGATAAATAGAACCTCCGCCAGCCGAGTTGCGACCACTTCAGATCCCGGCGCCTGTTCTGCCATTTCTGACGCCAGCGCCTGCATCGTGTTGTGAAGAGCATGCGTGCGCGCCTGATCGGCCTTCATCAGAATGAAGCTCGGCAATAACTGAGTGATCGGCTTCACGCTGGCGCGATCGAAACTCAAGGACCCGCAGACGATTGTCGTCGGTGCGCCACCACCTCCACAAAGAGCGACATTGCCCTTGGCCTTGGCCCCGACCTCGCTGAAACTCCACTTCGGGCGTGTTCGCGGGCTGTCGCGCAATACGATCGAAGTCCCCCGCGCCTGCAAAAAGCAATCACCACCGGTCAGCGGAATCGGCTCCGAAATTCCCTCCACACTCAGCCAGCAGTTGCCGCGCGACAGCATGGCGAAGTGCGCCAAATCTGTGGGTGAAATCTTTTTGCCGGAAGGCGTGACTTTTTCTTCGCTCTGCTTTTCCTGTCTCAAACCCCACGGGGCTGTGGCTTCCAGCCTGTGCAGACCAAAAGCGGTGACGTGCATCGTTCTGAAGATGTCAGTGATCGGGTCCAACCTAGCCTCCCTCTTTTGGACGAATAGACAAAAGATTAGGACTCCTGAGCAGTTCTCGTCCACCGTCAAAGTAATCAACTCTTCTGTAATGGATGCTACACATCGACCGAAGGGAGCAGTTATGGGAAAGCTTGAAGGAAAAGTTGCAGTCATCACGGGTGGATCGAGCGGCATGGCGTTGGCGAGCGCCAGGCGCTTTGTTGAAGAAGGCGCCTACGTTTTCATCACGGGTAGGAGACAGGAGCAGCTCGATCAGGCCGTCAAGTCGATCGGCCGAAACGTGACCGGCGTGCGCAGCGACGCGGCCAATCTCGACGATCTCGACCGCCTGTTCGATACAGTCAAGCGGGTAAAGGGCAAGATCGACGTCCTCTACGCGAGCGCCGGCATCGGCGAGTCCGTCCCACTGGGAGAGATCACCGAGCAGCACTTCGATGCGACCTTCAACCTGAATGCGCGCGGCACTCTGTTCACGGTTCAGAAGGCGTTGCCGCTTTTCAACGATGGCGGATCGATCATCATGACCGGGTCAGTCGCTTCGCTGAAAGGTTTTCCTGGTTACGGCGTGTATTCGGCCAGCAAGGCGGCCTTGCGCTCGTTCGCACGCACCTGGCTCAACGAACTCAAGGGCAGAAATATCCGCGTGAACGTGCTCAGCCCGGGGCCCATCGCCACACCCATGCAGGACCAGGTTCTCACCGAGGAGGGGAAGCAGATGTTCCAATCCCTGATCCCGCGGGGTACGATGGGTCAACCTGAGGAGATCGCGACGGTCGCGCTATTTCTTGCTTCCGACGATTCCAGCTTCGTCAATGGGGTGGAGTTGGCTGTCGACGGAGGCATGACGGCCATCTAAAATCGCCGCATCTCGGTGAGTGCATCATCGCCCATGCACTCACTGAGCTAGGATTGGAACCGCGACGCCAAGAAGGGATTTCCATGAACCCGCAGAAACAAATTAAGGACTACATCGCCGCTCAACCGGAACCAAAACGCAGCGACATGCAACAGCTCCATCAGATGATTTTGGCGCTGATGCCCGCATCTAAATTGTGGTTCTTAGACGGAAAAGACGAGACAGGAAAAATCGTTTCCAACCCAAACATTGGCTATGGATCTCAAACCATGAAATATGCCAATGGAAAATCCAGGGAGTTCTATCAAATCGGTCATCAGTGCCAATACAACCGGCATTTCCGTCTACATTATGGGAGTCAATGACAAGAAGTACCTGGCCCAGGCATTTGGAAAGAAACTCGGCAAAGCCAGCGTCACCGGCTATTGCATCAAATTCAAAACACTAACAGAGATAAATATCGACGTACTCAAAGCAGCCATCCAATATGGAATCGACCAGACAGCCATCCAACATTGATGTCATCCTGCCTCAATGACCCGCCGCCGCCCCATGCAAGCCGATCCCGAGCGAGCGTGGCTCGGCTTTGCGGCGGGAGAAGCCTACTTGCCTTTTTCTTGTTCTTGAATTCGCTTTTTGAGTTCAGAAATATCCATGGCCGTTTGACTATGAAGCGGCTTGTCCATAGATACAGACCAGAGTTCATTATTAGCCTGGTCGCGTACAGATAAAATTATGGGGGTAGGAGATCTGTCTATATCATTGCCTGGCGGTGTGGGTCTGCCTCTAGTGTTGGCTGTGAACCGAAGGACCAAATCGGCGTCCTTTGGGTCCTTCACGATTTTGAATCGCCCCCACTTAGTTAATGCATCATAGGCGCGGTCCGTAATCGCTGCTTCGCTCGTTTGATTGTCAATGTACACGGTTTTTGCAGCCATCACGCTGGCCGGCAGCGGAGCATGGTTGTCCTTCGCATGAATCGGAGACACGATAAGAATAAGGGCAAGTGCTACAGTGTTTGCGGCTTTCATGCGATCTCCCGTCAGCTAAATATACTCCACAGATTTGTCCAGCACGCTCATGCAACCTGACGGAACCGATCAGAGCCGAAGTTGAGGCATTCGTACCGCGACGGCTGAAACGCGATTCTCTCTTTGCGTGATTCCGCCTTTGAGCCGAGGGATGGCAATTGCCGATGGATGGCTCCATCGGCTTCTAAGCTTTGGCAGACAGCGCCGCTCCGATCTCACATTCAGCGAAATTTGGAAGATTTCGACATTTCCATGGTTGATATACCTATACGTCTAGGCCTATTGTTCATATACCGAGATGGATAGGGGTGCATCGCATGGCAAGGAATGACCTTCAGGGAAGTCTGGACCTGCTGGTACTGAAAACCCTCTCGCAAGTGGGTCCGCTGCATGGGTATGGCATGGTAGTCCACATTCAGCGAGTCTCTGATGACTTGCTGAAAGTCGAAGAGGGGTCGCTGTATCCAGCACTGCATCGGATGGAACTCCACAAGTGGATTCGGTCCGAGTGGGCGCAGACGGACACGGGACGAAACGCAAAGTTCTACAGGATCACCGCGCTGGGGCTGAAACAACTGCAAGAAGCAGAGAAGAGTTTCGAACAATTAGTCAAGGGCATTCGCGCCATACTTCAGTACGCGTGAGGTGATTCCATGCTGCTCATTCGCCGCATTATGAACCTCTTCTTCCGTTCCAACATGGAGCGGGAGATCGACGCCGAACTCAAATCACATATCGAAATGCGAATTGAGTCCAATCTTGCTGAAGGGATGCGGCCGGAGGAGGCTCGCCGGGATGCGCGACTTCGCTTCGGTAATCCCGCGACGATGAAAGAGCGCGTAACGGATGTGGATGCTTTGCTGGTGCTTGATAGCATCTGGTCGGACATACGATATGCCTTCCGTCAGCGAAGATCGGTGACGAGAAGCAGGTTTCCACCAAGACTGCGCGGCGCATTGAATGCTGAAGGTCAAAAAACCAAAATCCCCGCCCATTCGCGCAAAGGGAGCGCGATAAGGACGGGGTACCTGGCCTGCTGAGCTTTACTTCTTGGGCCGCGACTCCGGCGGCACAAGACCTTCGAGGCGGTAGTACACAACGAGCTGGCCGTAGTGTTCACCGCTATGTTCGATGATGCCGTAGGCTATGTCGAGAACGCGCGATTTCTGCCCAGGGAAATACTCAACCTCCGTCGTCATGCCTTTCTCGCCTTTCGCCTGGATGGCGGCTGCGCCATCGGCGAAGGCTTTCTTGACGAATGCAACGACGTCGGCCTTGGATTTGTATTGCTCGCGCTTCGGATCTCCCGCGGGAAGCTTCTGCCCCGTCACAGTATTCGTGAAGTAGTAGCAAGAACCCGCCGCGTGCAGCAACTGCTCGGCAAAGGTGCGCTGCGCGGGTGTCGGCTTGAAATCATACTTGTCCTCGGGAAAATCTTCGGCCATCGCCGTCAGCTTGCGGCCAATCTCATTCCAGGAATCGAGCACGACTTTCGATTCCGGATCGGCAGGTTTGACGGCTGCATCTTTCTTCGTCGTGTCCTGGGCGTGGGCGGCAAATGCGAATGCCAGCAGGACGATAGCGAGAAACGGTAGTCTTTTCATTTCTTTCTCCAGGATTGAGTTTCGCGAATCAAACCTCCAGCTTCTTATTTCACCTGCGTCAGCCCCGCAACAACCGCGGCAACCTTCTCGAGTGTCTCGTTCCAGCCCTCCCATTGCCCGCTATCCTTTGCGCTCGCCATCGGTTCATTTCCAATGATGGTGAGTTTCGTCCTGCCGTTTCCAAGATCCTCAAAGAGAGTCACGTCGTACGCACCGTCGATGGCTTGCGGTTCTAATCCTAAGTCTGCAGGATCAATCTTGTTTCCTTCCGAGTCCGAAAAGTACATGGAGGAAACGATCTTCTCGTGCAGAACAATCTCGTGGTATTCAATCGCGTTCCAGCCCTCGTACCCATCCGGCGTCTTCATGCAGAGGAGAGTCTTTCCTCCAACGCGGACATCCATCTGGCAAGCGGGGCAGCTAAAGCCTTTCGGGCCCCACCACTGCATCACGTATTTCGGGTCGGTCCACGCTTTCCAAACCAGCTCGCGTGGGGCATCAAAAACTCTCGTAACGACCATCCGCTCAACTTCGCTAACCATGTTTTCTGCCATCTTTGGCCTCCTCTTTCTTCATTTGATTTACAACTACTTCCAGTTTGTCGAAGCTCTCTTCCCAGAATCGGCGATAGTTAAGGGCCCACTCGCTGACTGTCTTGATTGCCTCGGGTCTAAGCGTGCATACGCTTTCGCGTCCGCGCTTGGTCTTGATCACAATCCGTGCCCTTACCAGGTAGGCGATATGTTTTGAAATCATCTGCTGCGAGAGTGAAAACGGTTCCGTCAATCCATGCACAGAGGCAGGCCCGTGGGAGAGCCGTTCGACCATTGCCCGGCGGGTTGGATCAGATAAAGCGGCAAATGTTGTACCAAGATTATCCACAACCATATGGTAGTGGATTGTCGGCCAATGTCAACTGCTAATTGTGCGATTCGACGCCGAATTATGACCGATAGGTCGCTGCCGGAAGGCGTTCCCCAATCCTCTCCACTGGCAAGAACAGCCCAATGCACTCATCGACCACCGATCTCGTCAGGATTAGTAACGATAAACGCCGTTCTCTTCCCAAATGCTTCTACATCACCAGAAATCGCCAATGCTCTCATCGACGCCGGAAAAGAATCATTAAGTTGTCTGGTGTAGTTTTGTTCGGAGCCGCTCGAACCGCGCCCAGTCTGGCCGTCCTCATGCGCACACAAGGGCCCACCTGGCGCGCAATTTAGGCCCAAAGCGGTAGAAGTCTCCAACCGAAGAATCAGCCGGGGAGATTGGCAGAGACGGTCCGAGTGAAATGATCCTGCGGCACGTACATTCGGATCACGACCCTGACGCTCTTGAGTTGAGTTGCATCGACCGGGTATTTGACCAGGCCGGAGGTGTCCTGAAATGGGAGCATCAATCGAAAGCGCGCGAGTGCATCCGGTATAGGACGATCCGAATAGGGCGCGTAGTTCGGATAACAATTCGTGTTCTCAGGATTCCGAAGTCCATTCTTTTGATTCTCGAGAAATACGGTTGCACACGTGGCCCTTTACCCATCTGGACACATTCCACTTCGATCGCCGTGTTTTCCTTGTTGGTGCCAGTTTTGCAGAGTCCCCAACCGGGTAGCCTCGAAACATCATCGAGAGCTTGCAACGAATATTCCCCGCCAAGTTTGAACAGCGTTAAGGAATAGTCGATCCCAATTTTGGTCTGCTGGCCTTGGGTCTGTCGCAGAATCGACGGGGGAACATCAAGCACCTGATCAAAGGCAACGGTCGTGGCGACTCCCTTTGGATTACGGAGACTCATACCTCCACCATCAGCGGAATAAAGCTCTCTGCCGCCCGCGCTCTCCAGGTTCGACTGCGATTTGTCGATTTGCAATAACGTTTTGGCTGGAAGATCGCGGAAAACTAACCTGACGATCTTGCTGTCACTCAGAGATTCGCGGCCGGTATTGGCAGACGTCTCCGGCGCCGGATCGTCCGGCCCGCGCAATGCCAGCGAAATGGAATGGCTGGCACCCGGTTCCGGCGACAGCGCCTTCTGAAGAGCGAAGACCGGTGTCCAGGGAATGAATTGCGAGACCAGAGCGACAATAAGCAACACCGCCATGAAGAATCCAGCCTGCCGGGTTTTGCGGTTTCTGTATTGCCACACCAGGGCGGCTCCCAGTCCAAACAGCACCAGCGGGCTTCGCGCGAAGTTCGTCAACCATCCGTCGCCAGTCAAGTCGGTCGGATCGAATTGATGCCCGTATCCGCCAGCCAAACCAATCGCAACCATGGTGAAGGCAAATATCCCGAATGCCACGGACACCGCCAGCACCGTAGCCTCCATGATGGATTTCGTGATCGCTCCAACTGCGATAGCTGGAAGCGTCATCGCAATGAACAGCACCACGGCTCGCGCAACTGCAGCGCTCAGAACCAGCCGAAACTCGAACCCATAAGCCACGCCCTGCGCAACATCGGAAAGGAAGGCTGCAGACTGGACGGTCAACAAGCAAAACAGCACCTTTTCTGTCAGTAAAGCAGTGCGGGAAATTGGCCTTGTCAGCCAGTCCTGGTTCGTACTGGGCAATGCGTCCTGATGAACGATCGTGATCGTCAGAACAACGCTGGCTAATACCCAGAGCCACAGCAGAACCTGGCTCAGTTGAGCGAAAACCGGTTCATCGCCGATGAGCGTTCGACGAATTTGCAAAGCGGTAAACGCCAGCTGTATACAACCGACCGCCAGTACTTGCTTCCTCATTAACAGCCAGTCTTTTTTGAAGATGTTCCACATCGTCATCGGCATATCCTTTAGCAGGCTTGGCCCTTGGTACTCCGTGCCAGTGAAGTGAAGATGGAACGTAGAGGCAGAGATTCAGTCTCCACATGGCGAATGCCGGCCAGTCGCGACCGCAGTTGCTCTTCCAGATCCGGTTGGCAGAATTCGGTGTCAACAAATGTGATCACGTTCCCGAATTCTCGAATATCGATCCAGTTCTTGGGAATGGGTTCTCGGATGTTGGAGGCCGTTTCCACCGTCACTTTGATCGCCTGTACGCGATGAGTGAGTGACTCCATCGATTCCTGAAACAGCAAGCTGCCCCGATCGATAAATGCAATGTCGCTCGCAAAGCCCTCGACTTCGCCTAGATCATGCGATGAAATAAGCACGGTCATGTCCTCGGACCTGCCCGCCAACGCTTCCATAAACTCATCGCGCACCAGCGGATCGAGTCCGCTGAACGGTTCATCAAGCACCAGCAGTTGGGGTCGATACGCCAGCACAGACGCGAGCGCAAGTTTCACCCGCATTCCATGGGAAAGCTCTCCGATCCGCCGATCTTCGGGCAGAAGGAACTGCTTCAACATCTGAAACCTCGTGCGCAAGCAGTTCTCTCCGCGTATCGGTCAGGCGGCGGGGAGGGCCCGCAACGACTGTCCCAATCCCCGGCATCATCTCCAGCCAGCGCTCTTGAATCAGATATTGAATTACTTTGTGTCCCGTGTTGGCATGGATCCGAAGTTCCGCAGCGATGGTCCGCACCGAGGGAAACGCCTGTCCCTTTTCAAACTCTCCGCTGAGGATGGACTTTTGTGCGGCAGAAACGAGCTGATCGAAAATCGACTGCCCCGGCCGCAGAGGAACATTGAAAAGCGTCATTCATCTACTGCCACACCACACCGCAACCAAAGAATTCCCTCAGCGAAGATTTTTCCATTCCCGCCAAATCCCCAAAGCACTCATCGACCCACTCCCACCGCATCCACCTAAAATCAGAGTTCGATGGCGATCAGCCGCTACAGCTTATTCCGATTGAAGCTGGAGCACACAACGCAAACTCCCCATTGTCCGCGCCAACGGACAATCGGATCGAAGCGATGGAAATTAGATTCTGCCGCTCCCCGATGTCGTGCGCGCCATCGCCACCGCGATGCAATCGCACTCATTGCCTGATCCCGAGGATCAACGGGATGAATCTCAAGCTGAGATCTGCAGCACGACTAATGTCATGTCATCATGCTGCGGCGCGCCAGCGGCAAAGGCGTCGGCCGCACGAAACAACTGTTGCAATAAATCTGCGGCACTCAGATCCGCATGCGCTTGCGCTTCGGCGATCATTCGGTCTTCGCCCCACTCGTCTTCTGAGGCGTTCATGGCTTCGCTAATGCCGTCAGTAAAGGCGAGCAGAATATCGCCGGGGAGTAGGCGAAGTATCTGCTCCTTGTAGACCGCACCGGCAAGCAGCCCGATGACAGGGCCGCCGTCTCCCAGGCGAAACACCCGCCAAGCGCCGTCTTCTTTGCGCAACACCGCAGGAGGATTGTGCCCGCCGTTGACGTAGTGCAAGCTGCGCGAGGTGCAGTCCAGTTCGGCATAAAAGAACGTGGCATAGCGGTTGGAGTCGGACGCGTCGTAGAGAAGGCGGTTGACATTCGCCATCTTCGTTCCCAGATCGCCAGCGCCGCTTAGCACTTGCCCCCGCACGCTAGCGTGAAGGCTTGCCATCAATAGGGCCGCGGACATGCCCTTGCCACTTATGTCTCCAATCGCGACACCCAGGCGGTCGCAGTCCTGCGCCGTTGATACGCGGACAGAAGAGATATTTTCGTCTTGCGCATGCCCTGCTTCGGCCGGCGAGCCATCACGGACGTCGATGAGGTCGTAGTAGTCGCCGCCGACTGCCTGGGCGGGTCTGCAATGCGCGGCGATCTTTACCCCGGCAATGTTGGGTAACGACTGCGGAAACAAGCGCTCCTGCACCTCGCGGGCAATTTCGAATTCACGTTCCAGCTTGGCGCGCGACACAGCCTCCTCGGCCAACGTAGGAATCAGCTTGTAGACGTTGACGAGTATGCCTGATGGCAAAGCTCTGGTGCTTCCAAGCGCAAATCCGCGTGGCAGCGATCCGCCCTCGAAAAAGCGCTTGCCTTTGCCCAGCACAATAGGATTGACCAACAGAACCACCTCGTCTGCCAATCCGTGATCGAGCAGCACCGAAGCCAGCGTCGAGCTGCCCGGGACGATCACGTCCGGGCCCTTCTTGGCCTTTATGCGTCGAACGTTATCCACGATGTCCGATCCAATGGCCTCGAATGGAGCCCATTCCAGACTCTCCGGTCTGTGTGTTACGACGTACTTGGTCGCCGCGTTCAGGCGGTCCGCCATGGGGCTCTGCGGCGCTTTCGGCCAGTAATTCGCCAGCAAGTCGTAGGTCCGGCGGCCAAGCAGCAGGTCGCAGGTCTTGCCGTACATCTCGTTGACGATTTGCAATCCAGCGGGCGAGCGATACGGCGCGGTCCAGTCGCCGTAGGGGAAGTCGTCGTCCGGACCGGTGGTCATCATCTGGACGACGCCATCGAGCGAGATATGCTCGATGATTTTGAGTTTGCGCATGTTGATCTCCTATAGATGTCCGGTTTGCGCCTTTGCGAAGGACGATCTGGACCGTATAAGCCGAGAGCAAGGCCGGCGGACAATAGTTGACGAGGCTTTCACTGCCAAACGCCGCAGTGACAGATTGTGAGAACCGGCTCCAGCGAACGACGAGACAGTAGCTTCGACCAGCAATTAAATTATCGTATTGCCGGGTGCCCCATTCTAGCCCTCAGTTCGCTTGAGTGGGACGAGAACTCATCCTCGCCCATCCGGCCGCCCGCTCCCTCCACCGTCCGCTCCCTCATCGACCAAACCCCGTCGCATCCACCCAAAATCGCCACCGTTGACGATCCCTCGCGCCGCGACAAATCCACCAGGTCAATCCCAAATCCGCCCAAAGCGTGCATTGGTCTGATATCGCCGACCGAGGATCGAAGTTACCAATCATCTGACCTTATGGGGACCGGCGACCCTTCCTGATGAGTCTCACAGCGAAGACACCTAATTGGCATGTTTTGCCGCCTGATCGGTGATCAGGACCACATCGGACCTCGACTTGACGCGTGCCACCGCCAGTTCCTTGCCGGAGGGCGACCATGCAAAGTTGCGGATGTTCTCCGGCGTCGGATCGAAAAGCACATGCGGAGTTGAGCCGTCCAATGGCTGATAGAGCAAAGTAATCCCTCCATTCCGCTGGGCATCCTCCACGATGGCGCGACCGTCGGGCGAAAAGGTGGAATGGTTGGCCAGGCTCTGATCGATGAAGAAGGTTGGCTGCGTTCGTCCGGAGGCCAAGTCAGTGGTGATGACGCCAATTTTTTCTTGACGAAGCGCGAAGAGAGCGGCACGCGTTCCATCGGGCGATACCGCCACATCAGCATAATTTACCGGTGGAACTAGCTGTTTTGGCTTCCCTCCGGCGACAGGCACGCTCCACAGAGAAACGTTGACGGCGCTGCCAATACTGAAATACACCTTCTGGCTGTCGGCGGAGCAACTGAGACTTCGCACGAATCCGCTGGTCGTGAGTTGAGTGATCTGACCTCCGTCCGCGTTCATGCGGAAGAGGCGAGGCTCGCTGCCGCCCTTGGGATAGCCGGTGAACAAGATGTGGCCGTCGGGGCAGGCGGCGATAAAGTCTCCGAGAGCGATGTCGCCCGCGTCGAAGCTCTGCAAGCTGCCCGTGGCTCGATCGATTGTTCCGATACTGAAACCTTCAACGATATAGAGCAGCTGTTCCTCCGTTGACCAGTCGATGCCATTTGGCGAAATTCTGAGCGGAATTGTTGAGACTGGCACACCACCGTCAGGCCCATAAAAAGCGATGTTGGAATCGATATTCGTAAGCACCGTCGCTAATCTGCGGCCATCTCCTGAGAGCGCCAATTGGCTGTATGCATTGACGTCGTTGGTTACCGAATGGAACTCTCCCGACGGTATCGTGATGACGCCAATTTGGGCTCGGTCAGCGTGCTGCTTATAGTAGAGCGCCAGCAAATGGCGATTGTCGGGCAACCAGGCGAGGGTTGTATACCCATCATCGGGGCTCGCGAAGACAACATCCGGCGGCGATGCGACCGTCGTGATTTTCTTCGACAAGATTTTCATCACTCTGAGCGCGATCCTCGTCGTCCCTTGTTCCGTCTGGAGCCAAGCGATCCGGCTCCCGTCCGGGGACCATACCGGCGGCTGGATCTGCTCCGTCGATGTATAGAGCACTCGTTCGTTTCCGCCCTCTTTGTCGGCTATGCGGACTTCGGAAAATTCGTCCTTGAGTTGAGGCGTCCACCTGACATATACCAGCCTGTCTCCCTCGGGCGCTATGCTCACAGGGCTGTCGACGTTCATAATCAACTGTCTTGGCGTTCCTCCAAAGACCGACATGACATAAAGGTCGCGCCGCGTGCTGTTTTGAGGGGTTCCACGCGTGAAATAGAGGTAGTTTCCGTCCGGGGAGAAGGTAAGTCCCAGGTAATCCGTGGCAAATGCGTTGAGTATCTGCGTATCAGTTTTGGTCGCAATATTCCTTAACCAAAGCGTGCGCTGGCCGTTGTCGTTCTTCACTTCAGCTAAGAAACGTCCGTCGGCAGAGAGAGCGATGCGTTCGATGGACCCAATGTTTGTGATTTGGTTGACCGAAACCGAGGCAAAGGGTCTCGGTTTCGACCAAAAGCGCCACCCAACGATTCCAGCCACCAGGGCGGCGACAAAGACCAACGCGATTGCAATTCCCCGTTTCTCGCTCGCGGCTAACCCCTGTATTCCCGACGAGTGCCCGGCTTGCTCGGACGAAAGCCCGGACGCATCAGCGGCCGAGGCGTTGTCCGAGCTGCTCTTACGCTGCAGTCGTTTCAGGTCGGCGCGAAGTTCAGCGGCCGACTGGCAGCGCAGTTCCCGGTCTTTTTCCAGGGTCTTGTTCAGAATGCTTTCAAACTCGACCGGAAGTTGCGCATTGAGGGTGACCGGCGCAACTGGCGCTTGATTCAGG
The DNA here is from genome assembly GCA_963774515.1 of uncultured Acidobacteriota bacterium. GTDB lineage: Bacteria > Acidobacteriota > Terriglobia > Terriglobales > Acidobacteriaceae > JAKAAZ01. The sequence continues at coordinate 27,521 of CAVZFK010000002.1, forward strand.
ATTCGGTCGAAGACCACCGCCGTCGTGGTCCCTCTAAAGGGATGCTGTCCCGTCGACAGCTCATACAGTACGACCCCCAGAGAAAACAGGTCGCTTCGCGCATCTAGCTGCTCGCCCCGCGCCTGCTCCGGCGACATGTAAGCAACCGTGCCTAGCGACGATCCCAAGCCGGTCAGAGGATTCGCGACTGTTGAGGCATCTGCGTCCACTCTGTCGCCCGCATTCTCCAATTTCGCCAGCCCGAAATCCAACAGCTTCGCCTGTCCCGCGTTGGTCACAAAGATATTTGACGGTTTGATATCGCGATGCAGAATCCCTTTTCGGTGAGCGGCGTCGAGCGCGTCGGCCAGTTGCACACCCATCTCCACCAGCTTCGGATAGGGCATGGGATGGCCGGGATAGAGCTTCTCCAGGCTATTGCCCTCGAGCAGCTCCATCACGATAAATGGCGACTCCCCCGTTTCGTCTAGTTCATGGATGGTGCAGATGCCCGGGTGATTGAGCGAAGATGCGGCGCGTGCCTCGCGCCAGAAGCGCTCCAGCACAGCGGCCCTGTCGTGCGTGGTTTCAGTCAGGAACTTGACCGCTACATGGCGGCCCAGCTTCAGGTCGACGGCCTCATAGACCACACCCATGCCGCCCTGACCGATCCGGCGGACGATCTTGTAATGCCCAATAATCGAGCCGACTGCCAGTTCGTTCACGTCAACATATTGCCTCTCCAGATTGAAGGCAGCAAGCTATTCTTTTCCCCATGCCAGCGCTTGAGCGTAAAACCGTGTCCCGCCAGGTCGAACGACAAATCGGAATTGCCGCAGGGGCCGTGGCTTCGATGCCCCTTCGATATTTGGTGCGCTACATCGCCAAAGCATCATCGGCGCCGGGAAAAGGATCATGAAATTGTCTGGTGTTTTGCTTTTCCTGAGCCGTCCAAACCGCGTCCGGCCTGGGCGCCGTCATGCGCACAACGCCGGCAAACCTGGCGTAGTTTTTAGGCTTAAAGCGGTAGAATGGTACTAGACGTGGGTATGCGTCCCGTACCCTTTTGGCACGTCGCGTGCGCTTTTTTTGGCGAGCAACTAGGAAAATGACCCAAAAATGCAGCTAAAAACGCTACGAAACACCTTGGAATCAATAGTTTAACTCGATTCTAGCCCCTGCATAATCCTTCAACTTCGCTGCATAATCCTTCAACAAGCCTGCATAATCCTTCAACTTTTCCGTATAATCCTTCAACTATTTGCTCTCGGTGAACCGTTCAAGCCGCCTTTGGCTGGACTACCCTCGCGCCCGCTCAATCGCCCGCACCACGGCTTTGGCCTTGTTGACGCTCTCTTCAAATTCCTTCTCCGGAACTGAATCCGCAACGATCCCGCTTCCCGCCTGAATATGCCCCTGCCGCCCCCGCATCAGTAGGCTCCGAATCGCAATGCAGGAATCAAAATTCCCCGAGAAATCCGCATAGAAAACGCTGCCTCCATAAACCCCACGCCGCGCCGGTTCCAGCTCTTCAATAATCTCCATCGCCCGCACTTTCGGCGCACCCGTCAGCGTTCCCGCCGGAAAGCAAGATCGAAACGCATCCACCGCCGACAACTCATGCCGCAACGTTCCCTCCAGCGCGCTCACCAAATGCATCACGTGGGAGTAGCGCTCCACAAACATCAAATCCTTCACCTGCACGGTCCCATATTCGCTCACGCGCCCCACATCGTTGCGCCCCAGGTCCACCAGCATAATGTGCTCGGCAGTTTCCTTTTCATCCGCGCGCAACTCTGCTTCAATGCGACGATCGTCCACTTCATCCACGCCACGCGGCCGCGTCCCCGCAATCGGACGATACTCCACCGTGCGCCCATGTACCCGCACCAGCAATTCCGGTGACGAGCCCGCCAGGCTCGTATCCCCCGGCCTCCGCAATCCCATCCGCAAAAAATACATGTACGGCGACGGGTTCACAATCCGCAGCGCGCGATAGATTGAAAACGGATCCACTCCCGGTTCCACATCAAATCGCTGCGACAACACCGCCTGAAAAATATCTCCCGCCGCAATGTAATCCTTGATGCGCTCTACCCCAGCCAGAAAATCCTTCTTCCGCGTGCGCGGCTTCAATACCAATTTCCCGCTGGCCGTGTGCCGCGTCTGCTTCGGCAACGGTTTCGCCAGCCGCCGCTCCAGATCATGCAATCGGCGCACCGCATTCGCATATGCGGTCTGCGGTTTATGCCGCTGCAGATCCGCAGTCGCAATCAGCAAAATTTCCTGCTTCACATGGTCGAAAGCCAGCACCGTATCAAAAAACATCAGGCACGCTTCCGGCATCGCCAATTCATCTTTGGCAGTCTCCGGCAATTTCTCAATCAGGCGCACCGCATCGTAGGAGAAAAATCCCACCGCTCCGGCCGTAAATGGCGGCAGCCCCGGCAACCTCGCCGCCGCATGACCCGCCAGCGAGTCGCGCAGCAACTCAAAAATGTCTCCTTCGCTGGATTCTGCGTGCGCGCCCGTATACGTCGTAATCTGGTCGCCGTGCGCGATGATTTTCTTATAGGGCCGGATCCCCATAAACGTGTATCTGCCAACGTTTTCGCCGCCTTCTACGGACTCCAGAAGGAAGGCCTCGGGCTCTCCATACGCGACCCGCAAAAAGGCCGAAACCGGCGTTTCCAGGTCGGCGGTCCAGGACTTGCAAATGGGCACCAGGTCATGGCTGCGCGCCAGACGCTGAAATTCAGACAAAGACGGGGTAATGGCAGTGTGAGTCGACATAAATCAACGCCAATCGTACACGGTTCAGAGCTAGAAAAGTATCAGGATTTTTTAGATGCGCGCCAATCTGACTTGGAATCTGCTCCGGCCTACATCATTGATAGCAGGATAGATTCGCCCAGGCCGCAAAATTCGCGGCGGTTCCGCATCGCTATCGTCCGAACTGGCGCAGATGATGATCCGCATGCAGGTAGCCCCATCGCCACCAGTCATCGGCGGTCATGTCTCCAAAAAATGGATGAGGCGGGCACGGCTCCGGCAACCGACCGCAGAATTGCTCCACCGCTACAAGCAGACCCGCGCGATCGTTCTCAAACTCCACAGGGCGCGTGCCGTCCACATCCTGCGCCAACTCTGGTGCGGATGTGAACCCTTTCCGCCACTCGATCGGAACCTGCAGTGCCACTCGTTTCATGAACGCACGCGGCATCGGAATCGTCACCATAGCGACTTTCTTCTCTGCCAATCCGACCCCATAGCTGTCCCGAAGATGGCAAATCATCTGATGGACAGACATTTTTCCCCATCGAGCCGCATCTTCCGCGGTCAAACTTTCTATCCGCGATCGAACTTCGCCTTGCACAGAGGCATCCCGCAACGTCTTCATCGCACACCTCAAAGATTCAGTGTAAGACGGAGAATTTGACCGGTCACGGGCATAATCTGCCGCCGACGGAAGGATCAAGCGCGCGTAATCGCACGGCACTCCTAAAGCTGCCTGGTGCGCTCGAACGAAACTATTTTTTGTAGAGGTTGGAGTACAGCTTTTTCGTCACGCCGTAGCAGTCGCAGGCAGCCGCTTCCAGTTGTTTGCGATTGAGGATGTGGAGGGCGCCGCGCTTGTATTCGATCAAGCCGGCTCGCTGCAGCGTTCCCGCCACCATGGTGACTGTAGTACGTTGCGCGCCCAACATCTGCGCCAGAAATTCCTGGGTCAGATCGATCGTGTCCGACTGGATGCGATCGTCCACCATCAGCAACCATCGCGCCAGTCGCTCTTCCGCGTTATGGAGACGATTGCAGGTTGCCAGCTGACTTAGGCTCAGCGTCTGCTCCTGAACAAACTCCAGAATGCGACCACGGATCTCTTCCGAGCTCTTAAATAATTGCTGCAATTTAGGAAACGGAATCTTCAGCGCCGACCCTGCCAGTTGCATGAAGCACTCTGTGGGAGCCATAGCGGGACCCAGCAAATGCATCGCGCCCACCAGGCCCTCGCGCCCCACGATTCCAACTTCTGCCGTTTCGCCTTCCGAGGTGGAACCGACAATCGAGGCCAGTCCGGACGTGAGAAAGTACCCGTCCACCGGAACGTTGCCTGCGGTATATAGTACGGTCCGCAACGGAAGTGTTACCGGAGTGCATTGAGAATGAATGAGTTCTCGGCTCTCGGCGGAGAGTGAAGCCAATAAGAGATTTTCCATCACGGTAAACATGACAAGCCCTTCGTCAGTGCTCGCAAAGGACTGCCAAAACCGGCAGAAAATTACGCTTCTGATCGTATATCGGGCAGTTTTTCGTCTGCTCTGAAGTCGAATATACCTTGGAAAACAAAGAAGTTATGTCGTCTATCGGACACATACAGTAGAAAAATGACGGGCAGATTCGATATCTTCCGAAATCTCACTCTGGCGCGATCATATTTCTATCCTCAGTGCTGCACAGAAATGTCGGGTGGGCGACATATTCAGCCGCGCGGGCATCTCACTAACCGTAGAGAAGTTTTCAGCACCACTGGTCTGCGGAGTGAAAACTCCATATACGGCGACTCAAAAAAAATGAGCGTCCTCTCCAGCGCCTAGGGGGAGGGCTCTGTGAATGAAACAAGTGCGATTGCAGACCTTCAGTCGAAGCTGGCGGACTTAAGCGAAACATTGCGGCGCGCGGAAGAGCGGGCGACACCGGGCCTGCTGGCGCTCGAATTGATGCACGAAATCCGCAACCCGCTGGAAGCGGTCGGCAATCTCACCTACCTTGCGATGGAAGAAGCAGACGACGCAGAAACGGTGCGTTCGTATTTGCGACGCATTGAAGAACAACTGGCGACGCTGAATCACATTGCAAGTCAGACGCTGGGATTTGCGCGAACCACAAATTCTCCGCAACAAGTTCGTTTGGAAACGCTGGCCGAGGCGGCGCTGCGCATTCATCAAACCGCGATGAAAGCCAAGCAAATCCGCGTGGTGAAGGACTTTCCCCAGGAATTAATTGCGCATGTGTACACCACAGAAATGCTGCAGGTGATGTCGAACCTGATCGTGAATTCACTCGATGCATTGCCGCCCGATGGAACTCTCTGGATGCGTCTGAGGAAACGCAATCGCGAAATTCATATCGTGGTGGCGGACAACGGACACGGAATTTCGGCGGACGTAAGGAGTCGAATTTTTGAGCCGTTCTTCACAACAAAAAAAGCCGGCAATGGATTGGGGCTGGCGCTGTCGAAAAAAATTGTCGAGCACAACCAGGGAAAAATCTCGCTGCGGAGCAGCGTGCGCCCGGGAAAGAGCGGCACCACCTTCAAGATTTCCCTGCCGATTCCAGCCTAGCGATATTTCTTCAGGCGGCGGGAACTTCGCGGTCGAGTCCGGCAAAATTATGGTGAAATGGGCGGTATGAAATTTTGGCTGCGCTGGATCGTCCCCACCCTTTCTGCTACTGCTGTTGCCAGCTGGTTTCGCGCAACAGGTCAGCTTCCACATCACTCCCCTGCGACCGGTGCCGGAGTTGCGAGCCGAGGCGCTGCAGGCGCGGCCGCCGCAGGAGACGGGAAACTTCCGCAAACCCGACCTGGTGGAGTTAGTCACACTCGATCCCACCATCAAGCTCGACATCCGTTATGCGACCACGAACAATTTTCTGCAGACTCCGGTGTATACCGAGGCGCGTGCGTTTCTGCAGCGGCCGGCGGCGGAGGCGCTGGTGCGCGCCAATCGCGAGCTGAAGCCGTACGGATATGGCCTGATCATTCACGATGGATATCGGCCATGGTATGTGACCAAGATTTTTTGGGATGCGACGCCGAATACCCAGAAGATTTTCGTCGCCAATCCGGCGAAGGGTTCCGTCCACAATCGCGGCTGCGCCGTCGATTTGTCGTTGTACGACTTGAAGACGGGCGAGGAAGTGCAGATGCCGAGCGGCTACGATGAAATGACCAAGCGCGCGTATGCGGACTACCCCGGCGGCACGGCGGGTGAGCGGGAACGACGGGCGCTGCTGCGGCGCGTGATGGAGAAACAGGGATTCACGGTGAACCCGACGGAGTGGTGGCACTTCGACTATAAGGACTGGAAACAGTACCCAATCCTGAACGTGAAGTTTGAAGACCTGGGAAAATAGCGCCGCAGCCGTCGTAAATTGCGACCAATGCTGCGGAGGCACATCCAACGTGCACCGGGAGCCTGAGGCGCGGCTCGAATCCGTCAACCATAGAAGGAGACATGCTGTGAGCGAAATCAACGCGGAACAAGCGCACCTGCTGGTCCACAATGTGCTGCTGGGCACTCTGAAGAACGAAAGCCGCACCACGCGGGCAGTTCTTGCCGCGGTTCCCAAGGATCGCCTGGATTACCGGCCTGACCCGTCGACACGAACAGCCAACGAACTGCTTCGGCACATCGCCAGCGCAGACAACTTCTTTTTGAAGTCGGTGGCGGACGGCGCGTTTGTGCCGGGCAGCGTGAAGATTCCGGAAGACGTGAAGACGCCGGAAGAGGTGGCGGAGTGGTACGGGCAGGAGTACGCGAAGAATTTTGAAGCGGTCAGCCAATTGTCCGGGGAGCAGTTGATCCGGATGGTGGATTTTCGCGGAGCCTTCCAGCGGCCTGCATACGTGTTCCTTCAGGCGGGCCTGCTGCACGTGGTGCATCATCGCGGCCAGTTGTCGACCTACTTGCGGCCGATGGGTGGCAAAGTACCGGCAATTTACGGTGAAAGCTTCGATTCTGCCGAGGCGAAAAAAGCCGCGCAAGTTGTGGCGTGATTTGGTGCTTGGCAGCGCCGTGCCCTAGTTGACAGCGGATTATTTCATTCCGGGACCGGCGTAAGGGGCGGCATCCGCCAAAGAGGGTGGGTACGCGTGCATTCACTTTTTGACAGTTGCCGCGTGCGCGTTCTGCTCTTCTTTTAGCTTTCGTTGACCTATTTGATATTTCTGTTGCAACTGTCTTTGCATGTCCTTCAAGTGCGGAGAAGAGATTTCTGTGCCCTGTTCATCGGACGAAACATCGCGGACATCGCCGGTCCACTTATTGACTGCAAAGTGGCCAGCTAGTTCGCTATTCTTGTCTTCCTTTTTCCGAGCAAACACTTCAAAAAAATAAAAATCGACTCCGTTGAAACCAGCGCCCGGGCTCTGGGGGTCGCAATAGTCAAGCCCATCCTCGCTTCGCCATTGCGAGGAACTCTGGAATTTGTGTGAGCAGGCTCCTGGCATCTGAAATTGTGATCGGGCCTTGATTGTGACGCGTTGAGCTTTGACCCAAACCGAACACGGATGCAGCTAGAAAGAGAACAAAAACGTACGCGTATCGTTTGATCATTGGGCGGTTGGCGCAGCCTTTTCTTTGGATTTGCCAAATTTACCTCGGACGAGAGCGCCCATTCTTGATGGTCGATGCGGCGATCAGAGATGACGCGCCCCGCACCTAAAGGAAAATAAGGCTTGGATGGGCCATGCCCATCGATCGCTGGATCAGGCTAATCTACGTATGAGGCACCGAGGCGAATAGCCACGGCAGTCTTCGAAACTCCGAGCGCTTCGGCCAATCCATCGAGCGAATGTATCCCACTCTTAATCAATCGCTCGATCAAAGAGTAGGGCATAAGAATCTCAGCCGCCAGCTTATTTGCCTCAACTTCCTTAGGGCCAGAGAGGCCGCCTCGGTACAGAGTCTCCTCAATGGAGTTCTCGTTGAGGTCATCCTTGTGCAAAATAAAATGAGCGATTTCGTGAGCGATGGTGAACCGCTTACGTTCAGATGATTCACGTTCGTTTACGACAATACTAAAGCCACTTCCTCCACCGTTTAGGGGGTCTCGAAATAGCTTTCCTGAAAGAGGCTGTATGTCGTCTTCCCACACAGTAAGGCCCAATGAATTGGCAATCGCCATGACATCCACAGGGGCCTCTTGCTGATACCGTTCAATAATTTGGCCTGGAGTTTCTTGCTTGTTGATAGCCTGCGGTGCTGTTGCCATGGGTCACGCTCCTTTCCCGGGTTTTGGGTATCGCGGCGGAGACTGTGTCTTTCCTGCCTCATTCTGCTTTGTTTTCGATGCTTTGGCAACAGGCGAAGCTTCATCAGGAGCCCCAGAAAGCAATTTCAACAGATCAGCCGAGAGTCTTGCCTTTGTTTCCATCTCTTGGGCTAACGCGGTGAATCGTGTATTTAGTGCAGCTGCGTCTGGATATTCCATAAGTTTCTTTGCTATGGCGTCCGAAGCAACGCTGTTAATCACGTTTACCACGCTGCTCTTGATGTCACGATAGCCAACGATAGCGGCAGCAGCAATTCCGAGTGCTACGGTAGCGAGTAACGCGCATAATGCTGTAAGCGTGACCGTGAGGAAATCTACATATGTAATCGTATGCGGTGCGCTATTCGCTGAAGCTATCGCCGCCAATCGCCAAATTCTAGAATTGAAGAAAACCGCTCCGAAAACTGCGACGAGAACACCGACGAGAAACGCAGAAATTCCAGACTTCATATTTGCCTTTTGACCTGCATTTGAGTGACGCCGCTTTCACTTTAGTCCCTCAACTGGCGATAATTCCATAATTCGACTTGTCTCCGCGGATCGTTGCAGCCACATGGTTCTAGGTCGAAGGAATGTGGCTGAAGGTGGGTCACATTTTTCCGATCCGAGCCCACTCGAAGTCATTGCGGAAAATCTAGCGGGTCAATTGAGATCCGCATTCTGATCCCGCCGTCTCCGTTGTTCGGTTTCGATTTCTCCGACAAAGGCACTCCAAACCGCATAGTCAGGCGGCACTGAGCCTTTTGCTTGTGATAAAGAAAACATCGTCCCGAGTGCGTGCTGACGTATTCTCTCCAATTCGTTACTACTGGATCGAGCGATTATTTCCGTTCGAACATCTGGTTCAGGAGATGCGCGGATCACAGGAATCGTATGGTTACGATGGCCTCGCACACGGGTACTGCGATTATTTGGACGAAAAATCGACCAGCTTCCTATCGCTCCTTCCGGAGATTATCATGTTCAAGATTTAGACCAGCTCGCAGCGCAGTGTTAGGTAGTTACCACGGTGATCTCGGTGCTTGCCGGAGGTGTTGGGGCGGGCCTATACTCCGTAGGTTTGGCCGAAATACAGTTTGCGGCGACCAAGGTTCGCGCGGGTGATCGGACTCTCCGCGGCGAGACGGTTGACACGCAAATCGGCGGCCAGCAGAAGCGGAGTAACTTTTATGGCAACGATTGCAATTGAGCAGGAAATGAATCCGTGGGAAGCGCAGGCGGCGCGGTTTGATTTTGCGGCGCGCAAGCTGAACCTGGAAGACGATTTGTGGAAGGTGCTGCGGTCGCCCAGCCGGGAGATCATTGTGCATTTTCCGGTGTTGATGGATGACGGGCACGTCGAACTGTTTACCGGATTCCGAGTGCATCACTCGCTGGCGCGAGGGCCGGCGAAGGGCGGGATTCGCTTTGGTCCTGACGTGAACCTGGATGAGGTGCGGGCGCTGGCGAGCTGGATGACGTGGAAGTGCGCGGTGGTGGATATTCCGTTTGGCGGGGCGAAGGGCGGAGTGATCTGCGATCCGAAGAAGCTGTCGAAGGGCGAGCTGGAGCGGATAACGCGGCGGTACACGTCGGAGATCATCGAATTTCTAGGGCCGGAAAAAGATGTGCCGGCGCCGGATGTGAACACCAACGAGCAGACCATGGCATGGATTATGGATACCTATTCCATGCACATGCGGCAGACGGTGACGGCGGTGGTGACAGGCAAGCCGATCGAGCTGGGAGGCTCGCGCGGGCGGCGGGCGGCGACTGGGCGCGGGGTGCGGGTGGTGTGCGTGGAGGCGCTGCGACACCTGAAGATGCCGGTGGAAGGATGCCGGATCATCATCCAGGGATTTGGCAATGTGGGATCGAACGCGGCCGAGCTGCTGGCGGAAGTGGGCTGCAAAATTATCGGGATCGCGGAGTACGATGGCGGACTGTATAACGCGAACGGCATGGATATTCATGCGCTGCTGCGGCACCGGGAACATCATGGGACGATTGTGGGGTTCCAGGGAGCGGAGGCGGTGGAGTCGGCGGAGCTGATTTTGATGCCGTGCGAGATTTTGATTCCTGCGGCGACGGAGAACGTGATCACCAGCCATAACGCGGGGAGAATTTCTGCGCGGATTGTGTGCGAGGGAGCGAACGGGCCGACGACGGCGTTTGCGGATGACATCCTGAAAGAGAAGGGCGTGTTCATCATCCCGGACATTCTGGCGAATGCGGGGGGCGTGACGGCTTCATACTTTGAGTGGGTGCAGGATCGGCAGGGATATTTCTGGCGGGAAGAAGTGGTGAATGAGCGGCTGGATGAGATCCTGATCAAGAGCTTTGAGCATGTGGTGCATTACCGGCATACACATAAAGTGAATAACCGGATTGCGGCATACATGCTGGCGATGGATCGCGTGGCCGGAGTGATTCGCCAGCGCGGCTTCTACGCGTAGAGCGCTGAGCCGCAGTGCACGCGGAGGCGATTACTTCGTATGGAGTTTCGCTTCCGCCAGCTTGGTTGCGGTGACGAGTGCGTCGGCTGCGTTTACTTGTACATTCGGGGCGACGCCGACTCCTTCCCAGTCAGACTTTCCGTAGGGATTGATCGGTTTCTGCTCGGGAATGCCCATGCCGAAGTGATCGTCGATGCGATGAAAGACGCCAGCGTGCGCGCCGCCTCGGGTAGTTTCGCCGATGAGCGTGGCGCGTTTCAGCATCTTCAGATCGTAGCTGAATTGCTCCGCGCCAGACCACGTGGTGCGCGACGTGAGAATATACACGGGCTTGTCGGCGAGCTTATTTCCGGGAACAGGCGAATGCGTCCACGAATCCGTGGTGGGTGCGCCGCGCGGACTGTACATGTACACCGGATGGTCGAATAGATAACTAGCGAGCAGCGAAACCATGTCGGGAAAGCCGCCGGTGTTATCCCGCAGATCGAAGATGATGGCGTCGGCATCGTTCAACTTCGCCATGGCTGCCTTTGCAGTGGCGCCGCAGACCGACGTATCCGGGAAAAAATCCAGTTTGAGATAGCCGATGCGGTTGGGGAGAACCTCGACCTGGCGGAACATGCAATTCCTCTGCAACATGGCCTGCCGATAGAGTTCCTGACTCGCGGCAGTCTGGGGTGGAGGACCGGATGGCAACGGGTTCTGACTGTACTCGACAACGAGGTGCATGTCGTGGCTGGCATCTCTCATCTGCGTGCGCAGCAGTTCAGCAAAAGCGGGGCCCTGGGTGGCGGCATTGTCGTCGCCGTTCTTTTCATGCGCCAGCAACGCGTCCGCGGTTTCGCTGCGCGACGTTTCGATCGAAATAATATTGCTGCAGATCCGCGGCTGCCTGCTGAATGACGTGCTGTTTTTCGGCCGCATCGAGCGTTGCGCCGTCGCTTGAGCGCGGTGGCGATGCACTCGCGGAAGTCTGAGGTGTCGGTTGGGGCAAGCGGTGGCGGAGGGGCAGCAACGGCAGCCGCGTTTGGCTTGGAACCGTCGGCGTTTTGCGCGGTTGCAGCGGGTGGCGGGGACGACTGCTGTTTCATTGCGGTGGTGTCGTGTCGATCGCGCGGTGACCATGGGTGTCGGCTGGCGTCATGGTTGACCATGGCCCAAACGGCGGCGGTCATCAGCAACGAACATATTCCCGCAACAAAAAATGCTGAGGGACGGGGTGAGCCAACTTCAAGAACATCGAAAAATGGTGCGGACGTCAGGCGTTGCCGAAAGGGTGCGGCGACGGGCGAGCGAAGCAGGTTGCGATACTCGCGCGGGAGCGAGGTGCACAGGTCGAGTAGCAGATCAAACCAGAAGCGCACGGTCGCGAACAATCCATGCTCATCGCGAGAACGATCGCGGAACAGCTGCATGGCTTCCTCGGAGTAGGCATCGCGAAAGCCGGATGGATAGAGGCGGAAAAGAAGCGCGTATAGCTTTTCAGACATACTCCCCTCGCAAGATTTTTCTGGTTCGCGCGACGCGCAGGATGTCCGCCATTTTCTCGGCTTCCGCGCGCGCCAGTTTTCGTCCCGCGGTGGTCAAGCGATAAAAACGGCGACGTTCGGGAGCGGCGCTCGGATCTTCAGGGCGGCTGATTTCCTCAATCATGTTTCCTTCGAGCAACGCCTGGATGGAGCTGTAGAGCGTTCCCGGTCCGAGGCGGAGGCGACCACCGGTTTGTTCTTCAACCTGGCGCATGATGGCGTAACCGTGCAGGTCGCCCTCTGCGAGAGAGAGCAGGATTTGGAAGGCGGCGGAAGGGAGTGGATCAAGTTTTCGTTTTGGCATGGATGATCGATGATCGATATATCGATAAACGACTGTAGATCACTTTTACTTTGGCTGTCAAGGGTGGCGTCCGGGGAGCGAGACGAGCGAAGCCGGGATTTTCTTTATCCCATCCTTCGCAATGAGCGCGAAGGATGGGCACCTCATCGTGTGGTGCGGCGGCGGGCATACCTCCGCCGCTCATTTTTAGCGCCCTACCTTGCTGCGATCAGGACCGGGCCGTCACTCTCCTGCAGCTTGCCCACTTCTACGGGAATCCTCTTATCGAGATTGGAAACAGGAAAATTGATGCTGATGGCAGCGGATTCGCATTGGACAGCCCGCATAAAATACTGGCCATCGCGCCGGTCAAAATTCAGGTCGCATCCCTTCGACGGGCTGCCGTTCTCGGATGCCAGAGTCGATCACCACTGGGATCGCCCTTGCGATTCAAAATCTGAATGGTGCCGTCCTTTGCCCGAGCGATGGAATACGTTCCCGCCGGAAGCTGTTTGTTTGCGACTGTAAAGTCGAAGGGTACCGTGGCGTGAACTTGCCGCGATTGCATTTGCGCCGAGGCGCTGCCAAGGCCGAGAGTGCTTGCGAGTTCCAAGAACGCTATTACATTCATCCGTTTCATGATCGTGTCCCCTTTGAGTTTGTGTGCCGGTTTTTTCTGTTTCTAACCGCCACGTTGGGGCGACACTAGGCTTGCACCACATCAATCGCAATGCATGGAAGATGGATTGAAAATTGAAGTTAGGTCAAAAAAAAGTCAATGACTAAGTGGCGAATGCACTATAGGTTGCACGCGTTTCGGCTGGTCTCGCACCGGATGACTCCATCCTGGCCACGCGCGATATCGGAATCCAGGAAATCTACGCACTCGACACAAAGTTTCCTGAGTAGTTCCGAATTCGACGCATGGCCACTCGAATCCACTCAGATATCGCATCATCCCGTGTGCCGTTCGGCGCAGCGACTCGCGCGGCTTTTACGCTTAGGGAACGTAAACACGGATGGAGCGATAGCGGCGATTGGATTGGATTTGCGCGTCTCAATCCCCTTGCTGATACCACACGAATGATTTTCCATTCCAGTAGATCAGCCCGCTGGCGCTCTCACTCTTACCGACTAATAATGCGTCGCCGAGCAGGTGTGGAGGAGAACCAGCTTCGACTCCTCGCTCGACTGGCCCCTTCCCGTAGATTTGCCAGGTATTCAGAAAATTCAGGTTAGAGACGGCTAAACCAGACACCTTGAACGGAGTACCCGCGCCGAGGATTCGATACCCCTGGAGAGAGCTGAGCCAAACGGCAATCCCTGCCTCCCCATGTTTTTTCGATTTGATCCAGAATGCGTAGTCTGGCTGGGCGTCGCCATCGAAATCTCCTCGTAAGTAGAAGGGATTCATGGCTCCATCTAAACCGTATGACCGCGCAAAAGGTCCGGAAGAAGCGGAACGAAGAAACTCTTCGGGAATGTTCTCCGTCTGTATGCTTTGAGCAAACAGGTGCGAGCAAGAGAAGAAGAGCACCGCAATGGCTGCCATGGATCGACGACGTGCGCTTACTTGCATCGTTGAGCCTCCTTGTGACCAGTGCGCTGCGACGATGATCTCGGGGCCACTCTACCATGGGCAAGTACCGAGGACGCATCGAATATAAGATCAAGAATACCGCGGCGTAAACCTGCGATATTATGGATGGGCCAAGAGCTCGACCGAACGTTTTTGAATCACGTGCAGACAACGAACTATCTCCGATTCAATTGCAGACCCTGTGCCGGCTTAGGCCTTCTGGTTCTGGCACTCGGGATGTATGTCTTCGCCTGGGATTCGGGTGCAAGCTTGCTCACTAAGAAATGTGAATGCCAACTGGGCTGAGAGTGAGGAACGGGGGATGGAATACTTTCGCCGATACAATCCGGATGGAAGTTGCGTGGTCATTTGTCTGCGATGCTTTGCGACCATTGGGACCGCAGGGAACGTATCCGCAGCGTTGACACTGGAAAACGTGCACGAGTGTGTGCGGCACCCTGTCGCCGATCAGAACCAAGCTTCGACAGTAATGTTGCGTGGAGTTGAGACATCGCGCGAAAACTTGTCGAGCAGATTTCTCAAATCTGCGGCGCGTCTGCAAATGCCGTATACGCTGCTGTTCTTCCTGGCGATTTTTTTACTTCTGTATGCTTTCCCAACCGTAATTGAGCTTGCCGCCGTACGCTGGGCAGTTCCCGCGTTCGGAATTGTTCTGTTCGGCGACCTGGTCGGATGTGCATGTCTGGCGACGATTTTGCGTGCACCTGTCGTCGCCGGCGCTCTTTACTTGTTGCTGACCGTTTGCGAGCTTTGGCTGCACTCCAGCGGCGTGGTTCGGCGTGTGTTGCTGCCGTGGATCCTTGACTTGGTGCCTGCGCTGGTGGTGGCTGGAAGAATTGCATGGGTACGCGCTCATACGCGAACGAGAACTCTTCAGCTGTCGTAGGTGAGGCACTATCTGAACTGCTTTACGCCCTTCTCAAAGGTCAGACATCGGGCACCTCGTTGAGGTGATGCTACTGGCAAAGGAAAATCCCTAGCCTTGCACGTGGGCGTGTTCTTGATAACACTTGAGGACGTCGGCCTGGGAGACGACTCCTTCGAGCAGGCCGGAGACAGCGCGGTTGACGACGGGCAGAATCGGCCAGCGATTGAAGTGCGCCAGTGTTTCGTTCAGCGGCAGATCGGGATAAAGGAAGGGCGCGCGATCGTCGGGGAGCAACTCCTCAATGGGCTGATCGACGCGGGTGGAGGCCTGCACCAGCTTGGGCAGATCGGTTGCGGGCAGAACATACCAGCGATTGCGGGCGGTGCGGATGAGGGCGATCTCTTCCTTTTCTTCTTGAACTTTGGCGGCGATGACGGCGGCGGGATCGGAGCCGACGAAGACCTGGCCGTCAAATGGACGCAGTGCGTCCTCAATGCGCAATGCAGTCTCTTCTCGGGCCTCTTCCATGGAGGGCAGGTTCAGACCATCCTGCAGCGTGAAGGTTTCAAAAATAGGAACCGGCTGCAGGCTGCGCGCGATGAGATAAGCGAGAGTGTTGGCGAGAATGACGGGAAGAACGATCGAATAATTTCCGCTGAGCTCGAAGACCATGAAGACGCTGGTGAGAGGGACGCGCAGAAAGCCGGCGAATAAAACTCCCATGCCGACCAGGGCGTAGGCGCCGACCGAACCGGTGAGGGCGGGGAAAAAGTGTTTTTCGAAACTGCCGACAGATGCGCCGAGCATGGCGCCGATGAATAAAGTTGGCGCGAACATGCCGCCGGGGGTGCCGCTGGAAAAGGACACGGTGGTGGCGAGAATTTTGAGAATCGCCAGGGCGAGCAGAACGTGCCAGAGATATTCGCCGTGCATGGCGTGATCGATGGTGCTGTAACCGGAGCCCATGACCTGGGGAAAACCGAAGAAGCCGACAGCGCCGACAAGCAGGCCAGCCACGGCGGGTTGAAAGACCTGGGTCCAATTAGGAAGCGAGCGCAGCCAGGGACGCAAGGTGGCGAGCAGGCGGGAAAAGAGGACAGCAGCAAATCCGCCGACAATACCCAGGACGGCGTAGGCCAGCAGCTCGCGATTATCGCGCAGAGTGATGGCGGGAATGTGGAACATGGGCTGCGAGCCCCAGAAATTGCGGGCGATCACGACGCTCGATACCGCAGCGAGCACGATAGAACCGAGAACGGCAGCGCTCCACGCGCCAATGACTTCTTCAATAACAAACAGAATGGCGGAGATGGGCGCGTTGAACGCAGCGGCCAGGCCGGCGGCCGCGCCGACAGGAGCAAACAGGCGGAGCCGCTCGCGGCTGAGATGCAGCCGACGGCCGATCAGCGAGGCGATGCCGGCGCCAATCTGCAGCGATGGGTCTTCCGGCCCAAGCGAGTGGCCTGAACCGATGGCGAGCGCCGAGGTAATGAATTTTCCGATCATGGTGCGAACGGAAATGTAGCCGTTGTAAATGTAGAGCGCGGCTTTTGTTTGATTGATGCCGCTGCCTCGGGCCTGGGGAAAGATGTATTTGACCATGAGGCCCAGCAGCAGGCCGATAAACATGGGAGCCAGCAGCAGGCGATATTGATAGGGGTGCGGCACGGAGCCGAGCAGCAATACACGCAGCCACTCGATGGACATGCGGAAGCAAACCACCAGCAATCCAGAGAGCAGGCCGATGAAGATGGAGAGAACAAGAAAGAGGCGATCGCCGCGCGTGGGGGCGATATGCTGAATCTCCGCGTCGGTCAGCTGGAAAGACGCCGCCGGCGCAGGAGCGGCCAGTGGCAGCCGTGGCGCGGAGGCGGCGGTGGAAGCGGGGCTGGTGGTCAGATCACTCATTCTGTTTTGTCCGGAGTCTGCGCCAGTTGCAGCAGCAGCGCATCATCGCCGGTGGGCGGCCCGCATACTTTCGCGGTCACAATTTCTGCCTGAGCAGTCCAGGTGTTGATTCGATCCTGCAGCGCCGCATTGCCTTCCAGGGCCTGCGCGTTGGGCGAGCCTAATTCATTCCATTTTGTACCGAGCGCAACCAGATCGGGGTTGGTGACATTGGGATCGTTATGCGACTGCAGTGTCTGAACACAATCCTCATAACGGCGATGAGCAATATCGGCGGCCTGCAAGACACGCGCATCGTGCGCCCGCGGAAGCAAGCTGTCGAACGGAATGATCTGCAACATGCGCTGATATTTATCCAACTGTTGTTCTACCGCCTGGTTTTGCTGCGGCGTACCTGCAGACGGGTGCTGACGTAACTTCGCCATATAGCGAGTGAGCGCCTGGGCGGCATGTTTGTACTGGCCCATGGAAGCTGCAATCTGGGATTCCGCATCGAGAGAGGCGAGCACCTGGGCCGGGGCAGCGCTGCGATGTTGCTCCACACGCTGATAGGCGGTGAGGGCGTCGGTGGGATCATCGGCCTGGCGCAACAGGTTGGCAATCTGGAAAAGTGCCGCAGGATTGTCGAGCGAATTTCCCTCAGCGGCGAGGAGCTGCCCCTGGGCCTCAATGGGACGTCCGAGAGAGATGAAGTATTGCGCCAGCTCGAGGCGGATTTGCAGGCGACGCTCAGTTCCCTGCCCACGCCACAGGCCGTTCAACGCAGCCTGATAGTATTCGATGGCCTGCGCCGGCGTTCCTCGACGTACGGCGAGGCGAGCCAGTTGCAGGTTAAGGTATCCGTCGCCTGGTTCAGCTTCGTGCAGTGTAGAGAAGTAGGCTGCGGCTTCTTCCGTGCGACCGGATGCGGCGAGCGCTTCGGCCAGTGCCATTTGATAGTCGGGATTGGCGGATTGGAACGAGAGGGCGGAACGAAAATCTTCGACAGCTTCCGCGGGATGGCCCTGTGTCATCGCGACCTGGCCGCGCTCGTACCAGCGTTTTTCCAGAACGCTGCGATGCTCGGTGAAGGAGTGGAAAAAGAAATAGGTAAGAACCGCGATGGCGATGGTAATCAGCGTCAAGCTGAGCAACGACAAACTATCCTGAACGATGAGTCGGCGGCGCTGGATTCGCTCGGCGGGTGTGAGGTGAAGTTTACTATCTGCGGTTCTAGCAGCTGCCATAGTTTTCGAACGTCGACATCTTTATTATCTCTAATCTTTGCGGTGCGTCGAGAGATTGAGGCCAATGAATTTAAATTGAGGCGTAACTTTTTCGTTTCCGGGCCGTCAAACGGAAGCGGACACTGTCTGCTTAGATGCTGCCGATGCGCCGCGACATAACGGTGCGACGTTGATTCCTGCTGTGATTCTGACAAGCGATCATTCATCAGCGGATAACAGCCACGCGTTACAATCGTAGAGTGGCCTGCAGGATTCACCTGGAAACGGCTCAACGATTACCTGCGGATTCGCATCTGAACAAGGGATGGATTTGAAAGATACCATGCACGACAACCCGAGATCGGAGCGACACGCGTGTGCCCGGATCTGTCCGGGACGGCATGGATTTTGCAGCGGGTTCAGCATCTGCCTGTTCCTGGTGGTGCTGGCGGTGTGTGGCTGGGTGATGCACCGCAGACTGTCGCAGTACGACACGCCGCAACAAGCCATCCATCAGTCAACCTCCATCAAAGTAACCGTAACCAAGCGCAATCCAATCAGCGTGCCATCGCAGCATGGAACCGATGCAATTGCATTGTTCCTGTTGGCGTTTGCGATTACGGCGACCCTCAAATCGCCGGAGAATTCCAAGACTGCCGTTGCCTATCGAGTGCAACGAGATCAGTCGGACCAGCATGCCGATGTGTCCATGAGACGCAGGCTGGATCGTTTCTTCCTTTTACCTCCTCCTTCGCTATTTTCTGAGTTGTAGAAGCCCTGCTGTTGCAGTTGGATTCCCGGTGGATTTTGGACCGGGGCTGCTGCCTGGCAGGAACCGATTCTGCAGTTCTAGAGCTATGCCACCTGGCATAGGCAGGAACGTCTTCCATGTATATTTCGAAACGCACTGCTGTTTTGGTAGTGGTCATTCTTGTTGCCATCGCTGCGATCTGGATTGGATTGAGCCGACGCGGAGGTGAGCGGGCGGACGCGGCCAGCGCGAACCCTGGCAACGATGCTCCTTCGGCAGCGGTAGCAACGGTTCGGGTGCGGCCCGCGGTTTCTTCCATCACCGTGCCGGGTGTTTTCCAGGCGTATCAGGATGTGCTGATTCACGCCAAAGTATCCGGCTACATCAAGCAGATTTTTGTCGATATCGGCGACCGCGTCCACACGGGAGAGGTGCTGGCGATTCTGGAGGTTCCCGAGCTGAATGCGCAAGTCGACTCAGCGAAAGCCGCAGTACAGCGCGATCAATCGGAAATCCAGCGGACCAGTCATGACGTCTCTCGAGCGATGGCGATCCACGCCGCCCTGCACACGGAGTATGCCCGGCTGAAAACTGCAGCCGCATCGATGCCGGGACTGGTGGCGCAGCAGGAAATCGACAACAAGCAAGCGGCCGATTTGTCGTCGGAGGCGCAGATCGACGGAGCCAAGTCGGCGTATGCGGCGGCGCAGGCAAAGATGAGCGAAGACGCCGCAACGCTGGAACACTTCAAGGCGCTGCAGGCCTACTCCAATGTGCGCGCGCCGTTCGACGGCGTGGTGACGTACCGCTATGCGGACACAGGCGCCTTGATTGCAGCGGGCACGGACGAGAGCAGCAATGCGATGCCGATCGTGCGGCTAGCGCAGAGCGGCGTACTACGACTGCGCATGCCGGTACCGGAGTCTGACGCGGACTATATGCGGATCGGTGGTCCCGCGATTGTGCGAGTGCAAGCGACCGGAGAAACAATTAATACGAAGATCGTGCGCTTCACGCGCTCCATGGACCGCAGTACGCGAACCATGTTGACGGAAGTGGATATTCCCAATGCGGATCTGCATCTCGCGCCGGGAATGTACGCCGACACAACGTTTCCGCTGCAGCGCGATGGAAAAGCCATGATGGTACCGATCGACGCCATTGTGGAGGGCGATCAACCGTACGTGCTGATTGTGGACGACAGCAATCACGTAGTGAAGAGCCCGGTGGTGCTGGGCATCCAGGGACCGAATTTTTACCAGGTGATCAGCGGCGTCAAGGTGGGTGATCGAGTGATTGTCGGCAACCAATCCGACTTTCAGCCGGGACAAGTGGTCTCGCCGAGCCCTGTTGATATCGATCTGACGGCGTTTCGACAAACATCGCCGCCTAATCCGTCGGCCACCACCACGACTCCTGTTCAACGAGGTCAGAAATAAATGTCTTCGTTTGCGATTCGGTATCCCTTTTTCATCTTGATGGCGTGTCTTGCGATTGTGGTGATTGGAACCGTCAATTTGTTAAGCATGCCGGTGGACCTGTTCCCGGCCGTCAAGATTCCGGTGGTGGTGGTGGCGACATTTTATTCCGGCATGCCACCGCAGCAGGTAGAAGCCGACATCACCGACACGTTTGAGCGTTTCTTCACTCTGGGCAGCGGCATCGATCACATTGAATCGCGTTCAATGACGGGCGTCAGCCTGATCAAGGTTTATTTCCATGCCGGCACCGATCCGAACGCGGATGTGAGCAACATTTCAAACCTTGCAATGGCGGATTTGCGACGATTGCCTCCGGGAACGTTGCCGCCGGTGGTGTTGAGCTTCGATGCGTCGAACCTGCCGGTCTGCCTGATTACGGTCGAGGGCAAAGGGCTGAACCAGACGAAGTTGAAGGACTACGCCCAGTTCGACATCCGCAACCAGGTGGCGAGCGTGAAGGGTGCATCGGTACCGCAACCGTATGGCGGAACCTATCGCCAGGTGATGGTCTACGTCGACCCGATGAAGTTGGAAGCCAACGGGCTCAGCATCAACGACGTGTACAAAGCAGTGAACCAGTCCAACCTGATTTTGCCGGCGGGCGATGTTCGCATTGGGCCGAAGGATTTCAACATCTACGCCAACAGCCAGGTGTTGAAGCCGTCGGATGCCAATTCAATTCCGTTGAAGACGGTGGGAGATTCTTCGGTGCTGGTGGGGGATGTGGGCCACGCCGAAGATGCCGGACAACTGCAGTACAACATTGTGCGGGTTAACGGCGAGCGATCGGTCTATCTGCCGATTTTCAAGCAGGGCGGCGGCAGCAACACCATCACGATTGTGAACGGAGTGCGGCAGCGGGTGAAGCATCTGCTGGATGTGCCACCGCAGTTGAAGGCTCGAGTGGTGTTCGACCAATCCATCTTCGTAAAGATGGCGGTCAACAATGTCATCCGCGAGGGCGGCATTGGGTTGCTGCTGACGGCGCTGATGATTCTGCTGTTCCTGGGCAATCTGCGAGCTACGGTGGCGGTCATGCTGTCGATTCCGCTGTCGACGCTGGCGGGATTTCTGCTGCTGAATGCCACGGGGAACACCATCAACACCATGGTGCTGGGCGGACTGGCGCTGGCATTGTCGCGGTTGATCGACAACTCCGTGATCGTGCTGGAGAACATCTTCCGCCACATGGAGATGGGCGAGGCACCCATTATCGCGTCTGAGCAGGGCGGCAAGGAAGTGGATCTGGCCGTGCTGGCCGCTACGGTTTCCACCTCGATTGTATTTTTCCCTGTCGTGTTGCTGACAGGAGTGAGCAAATACCTGTTCACCGCGCTGGCCTTGGGCGTCGTGCTGGCGATGTTCGCCTCCTACATTGTGGCGATGACAGTGATTCCGTTGTTCTGCGCGAAGTTCATCCGGCTGGAGAGACACGATGCGCAGGGTCCGGAAACTGAGTCCAACCCGTGGGAGCCTTCTGAGCTGTTGATCGACCAGAGGAGAGCAAAGGAGGCTCGGGAATCCAGGCGCCCGTCATTTTTCCAGAGGGTCGTGGATGGATTCAACCACTACTATCACCGCCTGGAAAACAAATATGACCATGGAGTGGAGTATTGCCTACGCCGGCCTGGATTTGTAACTGTGTTGGTTACATTTTTCGTGGTGCTGAGCCTGGCGCTGTATCCGTTGATGAACACGGCGTTTTTTCCGCGTACCGATCCGGGACAATTTGTGATCAACATGAAGGCGCCGCCGGGGACTCGGCTGGAACTGACGGATCAATACTGCGCGCGAATTGAAAACATCATCCGGCAGGTAGTGCCGCCCAGCGATCTGAACATGATCGTGTCGAATATCGGCGTGTATCCCGATCTTTCCGCGATCTATACGACGAACACAGCAATGGATAACGCCTTCATCCAGGTGAGCCTGAAAAAGGATCACAAGGTGGGCAGCTACGTGTATATGGCGCGTGTCCGGCGACGATTGCGGCGGGAAATTCCGGATGTGCAGGCGTTCTTCCAAACAGGTGGACTGGTGGACTCAGTGGTGAACCAGGGCAAGCCGGCGCCATTCGACATTCGCATCAGCACGATGAACCTGAAGCAGGGCTACGCGGTCGCGCAGCAGATCGCCTCCAAAGTGCGAGGCTTGAGTCTGGTGAGCGACACGCTGATTCCGCAGGATGTCGACTATCCGGGCCTGCAGTTGAATGTGGATCGCGAGAAGGCAGCCTTTCTCGGCTTGACCGAGAAAGATGTTGTGGATGGCGTGATTACGGCGCTGACTTCGAACGGCATGATTGCGCCCAGTTACTGGGTCGACCCGAAGACGGGCAACAACTACATGCTGACGGTGCAGTACTACAACAGCCAGATTCAGAGCCTGCAGGATTTCAAAGAGATTCCTCTGCGCGCCGAACATCCAGTGGCCTATGTGCCGCCGGGAAGTTCAGAAAAGGCAAGTCAGACGGTTCCTCCGCATGACAACATGGTGCCGCTGGAGGCGGTCGCCAGCATCAAGTACATCAACACGCCGACGGTGGTGGATCACTATCAACTGCGTCGCGTGTTCGATGTGTACATCATGCCGAAGACTGAAGACCTGGGCCGAGTGGGCAAGCAGATTCAAAAAGTCGTGAGCGGAATTCATCCGCCGGCAGGAACGCTGGTCACAATTGGCGGCTCGGTGACAGATATGCATGCGGCGTTCCGCAGTTTTGCCGTGGGCCTGACGCTGGCGGTGGTGCTGATTTACCTGGTGCTGATGGCGCAGTTCGCGTCATTCTCCGATCCATTTGTGATTCTGCTGGCAGTTCCTCCTGGAGTTGCGGGAGTGGTGCTGACGCTGCTGATTACGGGCTCGTCGCTGAACATCATGTCGTTGATGGGACTTTTAATGATGACCGGAATGGCGGTGTCGAACAGCATCTTGATTGTGGAGTTCGTCGGCAAGCAGCGCGAGGAAGGCAAGCCGCTCAAGACGGCGCTGGTCGAGGCCTGCCGGTTCCGTTTGCGCCCCATCATGATGACCACGCTGGCGACGGTGCTGGGAATTATTCCCATGTCGCTGGGGCTGGAGGCGGGCAGCGAACAATATGCGCCGCTGGCACGAGCGTTGCTGGGCGGTGTTCTGATCTCTGCCATCGTCAGCGTCTTCCTGGTGCCGACGGTGTACTACCTGATTCACCGCAACGATAAGAACGCGGGGACGGAACCGCTGACTGCCACGGTGGAGGGACAGCCATGAGGAAAGCGATGACGATCTGGCCAGCGGTGGGAGTTGTTGCATGGATGTTGGCCGTTGGTTCGCCGATGGTGCAGGCACAGAAGCTGGCCGATGCTCCATCGACCGTGATGCTGGCGAAAAATATTCAACAGGCGGACACGAGTGCTTCCCCGGTAGCTCCGCACGCGTCGGCCATGGCGGGCGACACGTTGAGCCAGACGGCGCCGGACATGGGATCTAGCAAGGCGATGACAGGGGAACGTGTCACGTCGATTCCAGCCGCGCTGACGCTGCACGATGCCGAGCAGATTGCGATCCGCAACAATCCGCGGATACGCGTTGCGCAGCTGCTGGCGCGGGCGCAGCACCAGGTCTATCGCCAGACCCGCGCCGGTTATTTGCCGCAACTGCAGGGTGGTGCGGTAGCGGCGCAGGCAAATAGCGGCAGTCGATTCACGTTCGACGGATTGCGCTCGACGCGACTGATCACGCACGCCGGCGGCGGTCTGGATTTCCACCAATTGCATCACAGATTTCGGCCGCACCACCAACCTGATGGCGTCTTCCAAGTTGTACGAGAAGGCGCAGGACGCGCAGGCGCAGGCGAGCACGCTGGATATTGTGCTGATTACCGATCAGGCGTTCTATGACGCGCTGGAAGCGCAGGCGCTGGTGAAGGTTGCGCAGCAAACGGTGGACACGCGCAAGACCACCGATCAGCAGATTACAGAGCTGACCAACAACAAGCTGCGATCGACGATCGACCTGGCATTTGCAGACGAAGATCTGGCGCGCGCACAGTTGTTACTGCTGGACGCCCAGACGCAATACAACAACGCGATCAATGCGTTGACGGCGGTGCTCGGATTCGACCGGCCGATGACGTATACGGTGGAAGAAACCGAGGGTACCGTGTCGACGCCTCCCCCAGACCAGGACCAGTTGGTAGCCATGGCGTTGAAGCAGCGTCCGGACCTGATGGCGCTGGACTATGACCAGCAGGCCGCGAAAAAGTATGCGCGGGCACAGTGGGAACAACTGATGCCGACCCTGGACACGATGGCTGTCGTGGGGGGAACTCCGATTCGAGACGACCAGTATTTCACCAGCAACTGGTTCGGCGCGGTCGGGGTCGATCTTGAAGTGCCGCTTTTCAGTGGATTTCGCTATACCGCGCAGGCGCATGAGGCGGAGGATCGGGCGCAGGCGGCCCAGGAGAATCTGCGCGACCTGCGGGACCGGGTGGTACGGGATGTTCGCGATTCCTGGCTGCAGACAAATACTTCGTACCAGAAAATTGCTGTTACACAAAAATTGCTGAAAGCATCGAATATGGGGCTGCGGCTGGCGCAGGCGCGCTACAAGCTGGGGTTAAGTTCGATCGTGGAACTGAGCCAGTCGCAACTGGAACAGACGCAGGCGTCGATTGAGAACGTAAATGCTCGCTATGAGTACGAGTTGTCGCTGGCGGCGTTGAATTATCAGCTGGGAAATTTGCCGTAAGCGCGGAATTCCCCGAAGGGTTACAACCTCTGAATTTTTCTTGTCGATTTGTCACGACTGAAGTCGTGCCCTGATACAAAACTCCGGCAACGTCGGCCCCTGAAGCCGGGTGGGGGCAACCCTGTATCCCGCGACTAAAGCCGAAGGTCTCCCGGCAACCTGACGCGGCGGCACGGTTTGGCACGGCTGAAAGCGTGCCCTGACAGAACATTCCAGCGGCCGGGATGGCCCATCCGTCCCGAAATGACGCCAAATCCACGCTTGGCGCAGGAATTCATCTCCCATTCATCTTCTGTTTTCAGGATATTCACGGAGCGCTGTAAGACTACTCGCGGTGTGAATGAACAGCCCTGCCAGCGACATGTACTCGCAACCCCAGTGAACCACTGCGCTCCCAGAGTTAGGACGGCGGGCATTACACCTTCTTGGATCTTCAATACAACAACACGAGTGAGAGGCCGAATGAAACACGGACCGAACAAGGTAAAAATCCTGATTCTTGCATCCTGCATGGCGATTGCGCCACAGGCGGGTTTGACTGTCTTCGCGCAAACGAGTACAGCCAAGACCACAACCGGTCACAAGAAAGCCAAAAAGCCTGTCAGCATCGAACAGCAGATGCGGGAGATGCGGGAGCAATTCCAACAGCAACAGGACGAGATTGACCAGTTGAAGCAGCAACTGCAAAGCCGCGACCAGCAACTGCAGCAGGCGCAGGATACGGCGCAACAGGCGCAGCAGGCTGCTCAGCAGGCACAGGCGCAGGTACAGGCAGCGCAGCAGAGCGCCACCCAGAGCAATGACGCCTATACCAACCTGCATCAAGCGGTGCAGAACGTTCAGGCACAGGCGGAGCAGGCGCAGCAGACCGCCACCATGGCGGAGCAGGACCAGAAGGAGCTGAAGAAGAAGGTCACCCATCCGGATGACATCTACTACAAGGGAATTACGATCTCTCCTCACGGCAGCTTCCTGGCGGCTGAAACTGTGTGGCGTAGCGGAGCCACCGGCGGTGGTTTGAACACCGCGTTTACAGCTGTGCCGCTGCAGAACTCGCCGTCCGCGCAGATGACCGAGTTTTACGGCAGCGGTCGGCAGTCGCGTATCGCCATCAAAGCGACCGGCAAGCTGGCGAGCATGACCATGACCGGCTACTACGAAATGGACTGGTTGGGCACCGGCATCACCTCCAACAACAACCAATCGAACAGCTACGTGGTTCGCCAGCGGCAACTGTGGGCGGACGCGAAACTGGCGAATGGCTGGGATTTCTCCGGCGGCCAGGGATGGTCGTTGGCGGCTGAAACTACGCAGGGTGAGAGCCGCGGAACGGAGATCCTGCCGGGAACCATCGATCCTCAATATACGGCTGGCTTCGTATGGACGCGGCAGTACAGCTTCCGCGCAGTCAAACAGTTTGGAGACAAAATCTGGCTAGGTGCGGCGGCAGAGAATCCCGAGACGCTGAATCCAGGCGGCCAGAATCTGCCCACCAACATCCTGATTGGTTCGGGTGGAACGGGCGGCGGACTCTACAACTCGACCGCAAACTACTCCTTCAACATTGCTCCGGATATGATCGCCAAGCTGGTTGCGGAGCCGGCACCTGGACAGCATTATGAACTCTTCGGCATTGCGAGCTTCTATCGCGACCGCATCTATCCGACGACCGGCTCGCCGTATAACGATACGGTAGTGGGTGGCGGGATCGGTGCCAGCGGCAGAGCTACCGTGCTGAATAAGAAGCTGGTGATCGGGTTGAAAGGTCTCTACGGCGAAGGCGTCGGGCGTTACGGGAATGCCCAGCTCGGCGACGTGACCATCCGGCCTGATGGCAGCCTCTCTCCGATCCACGGCTTCTCCGCGCTCAGCACGGTGGAGCTTAATCCGAATAAGCGCCTGAACATCTACTTCAACTATGGCGGCGACTACCTTGGCCGCGACTACACCATCGTGAGCGGTGGCAAGCAGGTCGGGTACGGGACCTATACGGCTGACATGTCGGGCTGCAACACCGAGCAGGCCTCCACAGCCGCTTTCCCGAGTTCAGACCCGAGCACCCCCTCCAAGTGCACCGGCAACAACAAGGACGTGGCGGAGTTCACGGCTGGCTACTGGTTCTTCATCCATAACGGACCGAAGGGCGGCCTGAAACAGGGCTTCCAGTACAGCAACATTCGCCGCGACCTGTGGTCTGGCGCGGGTGGCCCTCTGAACCCGGCTGGCGGCGCCCATGGAAACGACAACATGGTGTTCACGTCGTTCCGGTACTACCTGCCGTAAACGCGGCAGCGGAATCGAAAGAGAGGGCGTGGAGAAATCCACGCCCTTTCTTTTTTAGGTCGGGCTCGGGGATATACAGGATAGGCTGGGTTGGAAGCGGATGCCAGCAGCGTATCTTGGCGCCTGAAGGCGCGGTACATGTGCCGTCGGTTTCCGGACTAAAGTCCCGTCTACCGGAAGCGGCTCAGGCCTACAAAAAGCACAGCATGCAAACGCATTCTACTGGCTTGGGGAAGGCGTAGCGCGGTTATTTGAGCTTTGCCAGCTGTTGCGCGTAGAGAGGATTGTTGGGAAATTCCTGAGCGAGAGACCCCAGCAATTCGCGGGCTTTGGCGGTGTCCTTATCGCGGACCGCAGCGACAGAGAGCAGCAGCTTGGCCAGCGGCTTCAGGTAGTGACCCTGGCCGGCAGTCAATTCCAGGTCATGCTCCCCAAGGACGCGGTTGGTTTCTCCGCCCGCCATTTGCAGCAGCCAGCGAACCGGCGCCGGCTTCAATCCCAAAATGTAATTCTCCATGCCGACGGCGAGATAAGCATCGTAGGCGGTGGGATCGACGGCCAGCAGCCGATGGGCAAAGGCGCTACCCTGCTTCGTAAATTGAAATCCCGCGAGGTCGCGACGTTCAATCAGCGAAGCATAATCTGCGCGCATGCCGAAGGCAAGCGTTTTAGCGAACAAGGCAGTGGCGTCGGTAGGCTGCTTGGCCAGAACGGCGTCGGCCAGGCCGTCCGCCTTATCGAGAGCAGCGTCGAACCCTTTCTTTATCTCCGGATCGGGAACGGTTTTGTGCTGCAGGTAATTCGTATCGTTGGTGAACAGCTGCATGTCGAGCACGCCGGTGCGATGGAACTCCGAAAATAGATAGGCGGCGGCATCGGAAACCGGGCCCATGGGATCTTCCGGATGCTCAATCATGTACTTGGCGAAAATGGCGTGCGCCTCCTGGAAGTGGAGGTTGTACATCTCATGGAATCCCTCATCCAGCATTTGAGGAGTTTCCACAGTCTGACTCTGAGCCCACAAAGATTGGGAAATGGCGACGCCGACGCACAAGGCAATTGCAGTTCTTAAAAGTTTAACCTTCATCTCAGTTCCGTTTGATTCCGGAATCCCCTTCTGAGTGGTATGGCTTCCGCTGCCGGAAAGATATAGGTTTGCGCGATCCATTCTTTCACTATGCCAGGAAGTCGCCTCAAGTGTACCTCCAGAGCATTTCTTCGGTGGTAAAAAGTGTGTGTCGGTTTGCCCGCATGGAAGTCTCCTGATTATCATCAGGCCATGTTGAAAATTGGCCTGCCCGCGAATATCTCTGAGGATTTCCTGCTCGATTTTCCGAAAGAAAACGTTGAGCTGGTTCGCTTGCCCGACACGCTGGACCACCCCGTGGACGTGGAATTCTGGATTCCTCCGACGTTCGGATGGCTGGCTACGCCCATGTTTCCGCACCTGCGTGGGGTGAAAGTCATTCAGAGTTTGCTGGCGGGGGTGGACTGGATTTTGCCGTGGCTGCCCAAAGGAATTCTGTTGTGCGATGGTCAGGGGCTGCACAATATTCCGGTGGCGGAGTGGATTGTGGGGGCCATTCTGGCGAGTCTGTGGCGCTTACCGCATTACCGCGATTGCCAGGACGAGCAGTACTGGGACGGGCAGGTCTTGCTGAAGGGCGCGGGAGGGACGCAGGCCGCTCCGGCGGATTCAAAGGCGGGCCCGCATTCGTATCGCATCCTGGCGGATGAACTTCATGGCAAGAAGGTTCTGATTGTCGGATATGGCGGCATCGGCTCCGAGGTGGAACGGCTTTTGAAGGGATTCGATGTCGAGGTGGTTCGGGTGGCCCGCACGGCGAAGCCGGGTGTTTCGGCCTTTGGCGATTTGGCCGGGTTGCTGCCCGAGGCTGACGTGGTGGTGTTGCTGGTGCCGCTGACGGATGCAACGCGCGGCATGATGAATGCCGACATGCTGGCACGATTGAAGCCGGGGGCGTTGCTGATCAACGCGGCGAGAGGGCCGGTTGTGGATACGGACGCACTGGTGCGGCAACTGCAAGCCAAGCGCATCCATGCGGTGCTGGATGTGACGGATCCGGAGCCGCTGCCCAAGGGACATGCGCTTTGGAGCGCGCCGAATTGCTTCATCACGCCGCACATTGCAGGATCAGTCGCAGGATTTTCAAGCCGCGGATATAAGTTCGCCGGCGAGCAGGTTCGCCGCTATATGGCGGGTGAGCCGATGTTGAACCAGGTGAACGAGGGTGGATATTAGTCCGTTCCGGCGAGGACTTGGGAGAGATGGACGGCACGGCGATTAGACAGCTGTGCAATCTGTTCGCGGCAGCTGAAGCCATTTGTAACAATGACTGTTTCTTTTTCAGCGCGTTCGACGGCAGGCATTAAGACCCGGTTGGCGAGCGCGGTGGAAATGGTGTATTTCTCCTTCTCAAAACCAAAGGGACCAGCCATGCCGCAGCAGCCGGAATCGAGCAGTTCGACCTGAGCTCCGGATGCGCGGAGCAATTCAACTTCCTCGGTCATCCTTGGCTTCTGATGGCAATGGCCATGCAGCAGAATGCGCTGCTCGTGGCGATTGGGCGGCGTGTAGTGGTCTGCCTTGTGCACCAGAAATTCGCTGAGTAGATAGGTTTGAGCGGCGAGCTTTCTTGCGGGCTCGGCATAGCGAACATCGTTGGCAAGCAGATTTAGAGACTCCTCGCGAAAGACGCTGGCGCAACTGGGCTCGAGCACCACGATGGGAGTGTTCGCCTGCAGTTGCGGAGCCAGAGCATCGAGCACGCGCAGCAGATATCGTTTGGCGCGATCGAGCATGCCAAAGTCATACAGCGGGCGACCACAGCAGAGATGACCGCGCGGCACCTGCACGGCAAACCCGGCATCGCTCAAGACCTGACCCGCGGCCTGCGCAGCTTGCGGGTAAAAATAGTTATTCCACGTATCCGGCCAGAGCACGACACTGGGCCGAATATCTTTTTGCGCGCTGCGACGGGAATGGAAACTGCTTTGAAATGTTCGCGGGGCGAAGGCGGGAATGGTTCGCTGCGGCGCCATGCCGATGGCGGCCTTCACGATATCTCGCACGACGGGCAATTGACCGGGGAGATTCGCGAGGCGCGGCATCGCGGAAGCGATGTGAGCCCATTGATCCATCATGCCGAAGGCATAGGCATGGATGGGGCGGCGATGGTGTTCATAATAATGCGAGAGAAATTCCGCCTTGTAGGTGGCGACGTCGACGTTGACCGGACACTCATGTTTGCAGGCCTTGCAGGAGAGGCATAGCTCCAGCGCATCTTTCACCGGCTCGCTCTGCCAGCCCTGATGGCGCAGTTCGCCCTGCAACATTTCCCACAAGAAGATGAGCGCGGCCGCGAGTGGAGTGCTGTTCTTCGCGCGTGGCCATGTAGCTGGGGCACATGGTGCCGGCGGTCTCTTTGCGGCAGGCTCCGACGCCGACACAACGCAGTGTGGCTTCGGAAAAAGAGCCGTTGTCGTCAGGAAATTGAAAGTGCGTTTTCACCTTCTGAACTTCATATCCCGCGCCGAGACGAAGATTTTCCTGCGGCCCATACACGGCGATAGGATCGGCGAGCTTGCCGGGATTCATTTTATTGGTGGGATCCCAGACGGCTTTGAATTCGCGGAAAGCCTGCACCAGTTCAGGACCAAACATTTTGTGCAGCAGTGCGGCGCGGGACTGGCCGTCACCATGTTCGCCGGAGAGCGAGCCACCGTGGGTGATGACGATGTCGGCAGCTTCATTGATGAACTGGAGATATTTCTGGATACCGGCTTCGCTTTCGAGATCGAAATTGAAGCGCATGTGAACGCAGCCCTGGCCGAAGTGGCCGTAGATCGGCGAACGATAGCCGTAGCGTTTGGCCACGGCAAATAATTCGCGCAGATAGCTGCCCATTTTTTCCGGAGGAACGGCGGAATCTTCCCAGCCTTCCCAGCCATGCGGCTCGCCGGGCACGAAGACGGTGGCACCGAGGCCCGATTCACGCACCTTCCACACACGCGCAGCTTCCGACTGAGAGTATTGGCGGGTGTGCGGAGCGGGAGAGATTTTTTTGGCGGCCTCGATCATGGCGGTGGCTTGGGCCTGCGCTTCTTCGAGAGTGTCTCCGCCAAACTCGACCAGCAAGTGGCCGTCGCCGTTGGGAAGCAGTTGCAGATCATTTTCGACGAGATGTTTGCGCCGCATGAATTCGACGAGCAGACCGTCGAATCCTTCCAGGCCGATGGGTTTGTGCTGCAGCACAAAGGGAACATTGTCCGCGGCGATGTAGGCGTCCGCAAAACCGAGGCCGACGAGAATGCGACAGGGCGGACTGGGCATCAGGCGCAGGGTTGCATCGAGCACGGTGACGCAGGTGCCTTCGCTGCCGACCAGGGCGCGAGCAACGTGAAAGCCATTCTCCGGAAGCAGGTCGTCGAGGTTGTAACCGGAAACGCGACGCGGAATTTTCGGATAGCGCTCGCGAATCAGTGTGGCGTATTTATCGCGGATGGTTCGCAGGGCAGTGTAGATTTCTGCGCGGCGACCGCCAGCGGCGACGATGGCTTCAAATTCGACATCGGAGGTGGCACCCACTTCAAGAATGGTGCCGTCGTAGAGCAGGATGCGCATGGAGTCAATGTTGTCGACGGTTTTGCCGCCCATGAGCGCATGCACGCCGCAGGAATTATTGCCGATCATGCCGCCGAGGGTACAGCGACTGTGGGTGGCGGGATCGGGGGCGAAGGTCAGGTGATGTCGCTCGGCGGCCTCGCGCACGCGGTCGAGAACTATCCCCGGTTCGACGCGCGACTGGCAACGTTGCACATCGAGATTGATAATGCGATCGACATACTTGGAAAAATCGAGCACCACGGCCACGTTGCAACACTGGCCGGCGAGGCTGGTACCGGCACCTCGAGAAAGAACGGGCGCATTAAATTTTCGGCAGGCAGCCACGGCGGCTTCAACATCCGCGGTATCGAGCGGAAGCACGAGGCCGATGGGAAGCTGGCGATAGTTCGAGGCATCGGTAGCGTAAAGGGCGCGGCTGCCGGAGTCGAAGCGGACCTCGCCACGAACGGACTGGCGAAGGGCTGCTTCCAGATCGCGATGGGCAGAGAAATGCTCGTGCGGATGGGGCTGTTTCTGTTCGACCAGAATCGGAAATTGCGGCTCGGCCATTTCACTTCCTCTATCTGTTGGACGTCGACGCAGCGTAAGGGATGCCCACGGCTCGAGTTACGGAAGGGCAACGGGATGATTCCAATCGTCAACAACGACGCCCATATCCTGCAGGGCGTGAACGGTGATGTCGAGATGATTGGGAAACCAGGCGCGATTTTGTGGCGTGTCTTTTTCTCTACCGATGGCGACCACGCGACCATAGGGCCACGCGCCGTTGGGCAACGAGGAAAGAGCGCGGGGCAACTCCGCCAGGCGAACGTTGACCACCTGTTTGCGGGCGGAACTCAGGCGCGTGAGTCCGCCGCGATCGATTGGACTGGCGTTTTCATCCGGCAAATAGATGCGCAGCTGAATCATGTTCTGCTCCACGCTGAGAAAAGGATTCTGCCACTGCGGTTCCTGATTGATGTTGAGGTAGACGCTTTTCAACGGTGGCGGAATCTGGGTGAGTTCCTGACGGGCAGAGGTTTTGTCGGCCGCCCATTTTGAGGCGTGGCGAGACATATCGAAAGTATTGCCGTAATTTCTGCATCCGCTGATGGCGAGCGACGCGAAAAGAGCGAGCGCAAGCAATGCGGCAGAGCGAAGACCGGAGAAGCGAAGGCGGACACGAAGCATTGTCTTCAGAATATCAGCGCTGCATGGGGGTTAACGACCTTGCCAGACAGCGGCTCGCTTGGCGAGAAAGGCCGCGGTACCTTCCCCTTTGTCGGCGGTGCCGCAACTGATGCCGAAGAGAGAAGCTTCAAGGCAGAGCGCCTCCTGCAACGGCAGATCGTAGCCGCGATCGACGGCTTCCAGTGCGTAGCGAATGGCGAGTGGCGCCATGCCGGCAATGACGCGAGCGATGGCTTCTCCGCGCGGAAGCAGCTGATCGGGAGCGACAACTTCATTGACGAGACCGACACGCAGACAGTCGGCAGCGGAATAAATTTCTCCAGTCAGAATCATTTGCAAGGCGACGCCTTTGCCGACAAGACGCGCGAGACGCTGGGTGCCGCCGTAACCAGGGATCAGGCCGAGCTTCACTTCCGGCTGACCCATTTTGGCGTGGTCACTGGCGATGCGGAGGGTGCAGGCGAGGGCGAGCTCGCAGCCGCCGCCGAGAGCAAATCCATTGATGCAGGCAATGACGGGTTTGCCGCAGGCTTCAATGGCGCGCAAGGACAGCCTGACCGCGCAAGGCAAGTTCGCGGCCTTCGACACCGTTGACCTGGGCGAGCTCTTGAATGTCGGCACCGGCAGCAAAAGCTTTTTCGCCCGAACCGGTGAGGATAGCGACGCGAATGGAATCGTCGGACTGGATGGTGTTGATGGCGGATTGCAGCTCGCGCAAAGTGGCGGCGTTGAGCGCGTTCAAAACTTTGGGACGGTTGAGGGTGAGAAAAGCGATTCCGTCGCGAATTTCGAGCTGAATATTTTCCAATGCTTTTTCTGGCGTCATAATTTGTCGCGGACCCTTTCGATCGAGCCTTCACAGAGCAATGGTTGGAAGACTGGTGTATTTATATACTTACGCTGAAAGCAAATGAAACCAGAATTTCATTGCTCGCTGCTCTCAGTTCGGGTTTGAGATTCCAAAAATTGCCGGGCGTAGTGCTTTCCCTGAACGATGTCCATTGCGATTCGCATAGCGGAGTGCCTTATCGCCGGCACTCAATTCCCTTTCCAGATTTGAGGAGATATACATTGAAAATCACCGCTGCAGTTCGCACATCTGCGATCGTCCTACTGGGTCTGAGTGCCTCCGCGCCAACCTTTCATGGTCAGAGCGTCGACTCCCATGCGATCCGGGCAACGGCACACGATTCTCATTTTCCGGAAGCCGCAAAACCCGGAGAAGCCTTCAACGGCATGGGCGTTTCCAGCGATGGAACAATTTATTACGTGCTTTCTTCCGCGCAATACAACATTCCCGGACAGATGTATTCCTTCAATCCGAAGACCAAGGCAATTACGCACATCGCCAATCTGAACGATGCGGTCGGCCAGGGAAACATGAAGGCCGTTGCGCAGGGAAAAAGTCACGTGAACTTTGTTCAGGATGGTGACAAGCTTTATTTCTCGACACACCTTGGGTACTACAACGATGCGGGCGGGGTTGAGCGGACGGCAGCCGCTCCCAATGGCTATCGGCCTTATCCCGGCGGACATTTTATGTCGTATGACATGAAGACCGGGAAATTTACGAACCTTGCGATTGCACCGGGCGGCCAAGGAATCATTGCGATGAACATGGACGTGCAGCGGGGACGTTTGTACGGTATCACGTGGCCGGCCGGCGACTTTTTGCGGTATGACTTGAAAACCAAAACATTGAAAGATCTAGGAACCCTGTTTCATGGGGGCGAGCTTGGCACGTTGGGAACCACCTACCGAGCCATTTGCCGCAGGATCGTCATCGATCCGCGGGACGGCAGCGCCTACTTTACGACGGGGGATGGAACCATCCATCGTTACGACTACGCCAGCGACAAAGTAGAAACGGTGGCGGGCGTGAACCTGAAGAAAGATTATTTCGGTTCGTATAATCCGGCGCTGCATGGCATGGCCTACAACTGGCGAGCCGCGATCTGGGTACCGTCCGAGCAGGCGATTTATGGGGTGAATGGGCGATCCGGATATTTGTTTCGCTTCGATCCAAGGGCGCGAACTGTTGAAGTGCTGGCGCGGCTGACGTCGGAGGCTTCGAAGAAAACAGGAATGTTCGACGGGATGGAATATGGATACCTGGGCCTCGCTCTGGGAGCGGATGGGCACACGCTGTACTACCTGACGGGAACTCCACTGGCGAGCAATCAGAAGGGCTCCAAGGCAACGGAAGAGCAAAAAGAAGGGACAGACTTAATCACCTACGACATTTCGAACCGCAAGTATGCGGACCATGGCCAGATTTTGTTGGGCAATGGCGAACCTATCGATCCGCCACAAAGCCTGGTGATTGGTTCCGATGGAACTTTATATACGTTGTCTTATGTTGTGGAAGATGGAAAGAGCGGGATCGAGCTGATCAGCTTTCATCCGTAGATATGAAATGTTTCGGCCGACGGGTTCGCGGCCTTCAATCAGCGGGCGAGGCGCGGTAGATGAGCGCGCAACGTTGTACCATCGAGACATGATCAAAGGAATTACATGGGTGCGCGCGGCGCGCACGGCGGAAGAATTCAAGACGCTGGAGAGCTTTTTTTCTGCGCTGGGATTCGAGCCCGGCAAAGGATCGGCGGGCGAGCAATTTCGCACCGCGCCTTTTCTTGCGCCGCTGGGCAATCTGGAATTTGTTACCGGAAAAATGTCAGCCACGCCGGAAATCCTGATTGAAGTGACGGGATTGGAGGCGGTGCATACGGTAGCGGCGAACTGGATCAAGAAGAATTCGGCTGCGGCCGAGGGCGGACGAAAGATTTCGGATATCGCGCAGACTCATTGGAACTCCCGCCTGTTTACCGCAGAGCCTGTGCCGGGAATGGTGTTCGGATTCTGGGAGTCGGAGAATGTGCACCACGGCAAGCCGGTGGCCATCGAAGGCGACCTGAGCGCCGCGGGGATGCGATTCGGCATTGTGGTGTCGCGGTGGAATGCGGTAATTACCGACCGGCTGCTGCAGGGAGCGCTGGATGCGTTGCTGCGCAGCGGAGCGAAGAAGGATGCGATCCGGGTGGTGCGTGTTCCGGGTTCATGGGAGATACCAGGAGCGGCGCGCTTGCTGGCGGAAAGCAAGAATGTGGATGCGATCGTGACGCTGGGTGTACTGCTGCGCGGCGAGACAGCGCACTACGAAGCGATCTACACGGAAGTGTCGCGCGGGATTGGCCAGTCGCAGCAGGACACGGGTGTGCCGCATGCGTTTGGAGTGCTGACCTGCGAGACGCTGGAGCAGGCGCTGGATCGCGCCGGACTGAAAATGGGGAACAAGGGTTTTGAAGCGGCGCTGGCGGCGATTGAGATGGCGTCGGTGAAGAAGAAAATTGTAACTCCCACAGTTACAGATATGACGGCGGACCTGTAAATCATGGGAAAACGCCGCAAATCGCGCGAAATTGCGATGCAGATGCTGTTCCAGGCGGACCTTGGCCGACAGAGCGCGGAAGATGTGCAGCGCACCTTCTGGCAGGCGCGCGAGAAAGTCGATCCGGGAACGCAGGGATTTGCCGAGGATCTTTTTCGCGTCGCCATCGCAAGGCAGGAAGAAATTGATACCTACATTGCGACGGCCAGCGAGCATTGGCGGCTGGAGCGAATGGCAGCTGTCGATCGCAACCTGCTGCGGGCTGCTATCGCGGAGATGCTGGGATATCCGGCGACACCGCTGCCTATCATCATCAACGAGACGCTGGAAATTGCGCGGCTGTATGCAGCGCCGGAATCAATTCATTTCCTGAATGGAATTCTGGATGCGGTGGCACGCGCACTGCCACGGACGGCGAAGCAGTTGTCGCCACGCTCGGTGAAAGAGCCCCAGGCGTAAATTCTTCCGCGTCATCCCTGAACAGGTAAATCCCATGTCTCAGTTGTGAGACATGGGGCACCCAGATTCATTTTTGTGTGATTAGTTCTTCTTGGCCGAAGAGGCCACAGAGCCCTGTGTCGGGCGTGGACGAGCCGCGAGGAACAGCGCCGGCACCGGATTTCCCGCTGTACAGGCCAGGTAGGGATTGGCGGGTGCAGTGGTGGTGGTGGCGCAGGTGAGCCCAGGGTTATAGGTCTGCGCGTCCGTCAAGGTCGACGTGTTGATGACGTGGAGAAGGTCGTCTTTGCTGGTCGACGCGTAGAAGGCCGTTGTATCGGGGCTGAAGGTGCCAGCCACAGGCACGCCCGCCTGACCGGTCAGTGCAACATTGTCGATGGCGCCAGTGGTCGGCTGTCCGGCTGGACAGTTCCCTTGCGATGACTGGTACGTTGTGCAAGGAACCTTGTAGGCAGGCAGCGTGTTGTTGCCAGCGGTCGGACTTGTGGGCTCGAAGGTCACGAACGCCAATAGAGAGTTCGGCGAAACCAGCACCTGGTTGATGGATGCCACGTCGGGCGTGGCCAGGCTAAATTGCTGTGGAGTGCTGGGAAAATTCAACGCAGTCTTCAGCGGACATGCGCCGTCCGGAATCTGCACGCCAATATCGGTAAGCTGACCACCGCTCCCGGCAGTCGCACCAATGATGTGATAGCCATCGGTGGTTGCGCCTAACTCATCGGTCTGCGCGGCCACAGTGGCAGCGTTGGGATAGTATTCCGTGGGATTCACGGCAGTGGTTGGATCAGCCAATCCTGTCGGCGGCGGTCCGGCATTCTGGGCGGCATTATTCGGGCCCAGGGCGCAATACCCGAACGCGGTGGTCGGTGAACCCGCGGCATAAGCGCCAACACCCGGAATGGTGACGGCCACGCTGGTCGGACTTGTGGGGCCGGGATTGATGGGGCAATTGCCGCTCTGACCGTTCTCCGTGCAGACGTGCCAGCCGGTGAAGGTGTTATAGGTGAACAGCGTATTTTCGCCGGTGATGTAAACGGTCTGGCTGTCCTGCGTAAACTGCGCCGCGTACGGCGGATGCACTTCGACCGAAGGATCGTTGGGTTGGCTGTTGACGTTGCAGGGAATGGTCGGGCCGGGCGCGGCAAAGGAGATTAAGGAAGCCGCCAGGTTGCCGACAGGCGGCGTGTAGAGATAGAACAGCTGACGGCATGGATCGTGAATCACAACCAGCGTGTCATTCGGCGCGACGGCCAGCACGGTGCCCGGAACGCCGGGGACCTGGGTGGTGAGGGTGGTGCCGGCGGTCGGCGAGATGGCCGCAATCATTAGCTCGGCACTGCTGCCCATAAAGAGATTGTTGCCGTTTTCGTCCATCACCATGGAATTCGGCTGATAGGGCAGGCGAATCGGAGTTCCCACATTGCCACTCTGGAAGTCAAGCGGCACCAGGTTCAGCGACTGCGGGCTGGCCATGTACAGCAGCGCCTGGCTGGGGCCGGGCGTATTGATATCGATTGGATTGCTGCTGATCGGGAGGCCGGTACTGAGGTTGCCGATTTCATTCTGCGGCGCGGGATTGCAAACGGACGGCAGGCACTGGGCAACAATCGCCGCATCGCTGGGGTACGCCGGCGTGACCGAACCAGTATTGCTGACAGGAATGTTGATGGGATCGTTCGACGAGTAGAGAAGCTGCAATCCGCTGATGGGATTGTTATTGGTGTCGAGGATGGTGGTGGTCAGCGGCTGAATGTTGTTGGTGTTGACCGTAACCTTGGTTTGTCCAGTGGTGCCCACGGTAAGCGAGATGCTTTTCGCTGGGCAGGTAAAGAAATATCCGGCGGTACTGGTGGCCTGGGCGATGGTTGCGTTGATGACCGTAGAGCCGGGCAAATGCGCGGTGGCGACACCGTTCTGGTCAACCGAAACGACGTTCGAATTCTGCGGAGCAAAGTCGAGATGGCCGGCATTGCAGGTAATATCCGTCGAGCCGCTGTAAACCGTCGCGGCCAACTGGGCCGTCTGGTTCTGCGACAGGCAGCTGTTCAGAGCGTACACGGGTGCGTTTTCTGGCGAGCCGGTGCTCGGATTATTGGGACACGTGTGCACCGCACTTTTCCCGCCTAACAAGACACTTGTGATGGGCGGATGGACAAAGACCGGAACCGGGTTGCTGGTGGCGCCCCCGCCGCTGGCCGTCAGGTAGGCAAGACCGCCGTGGGCGTTGAAAATTGTACTGCCGGGCTGCGGAGGAATGCAGGTGGTGAAGTTGGGAACACCGTTGCCGGAATTGCGATTCCACTGGCCGCCGCAAACCTGACCGGAAGGCGAAACATCGGCCAACGTGAGATTGGTGGTGCCGTAGCTGTAAGTTCTTACGGTGACGGACGTGCCTTTGCAGTTGACGGCGGTCGGTGTCGACAGAGAAGCAACCTGCCCATAGCTCAGCGAGAGCCCGTAGACTGCGGGCTCGAGATCAATCTTGGCGGGAGCAGTCAGTTGCTGGCCGCTCTGGAAACCGCTGCAGTAGTTCGAGCCGTAGTCGTGAGAGCAACCGGTAGAAAGACCGACGGGTAGGGATATAGCCAGAAGAACCGCAAAAAATACGAACCGCCGCATTGAACCTCCCCGCCGCCGCTTGACGCGGGCTGGCGGTTACTAAGGACCGCTGTAGTGACTGTGTCAGCTATTTCATTTTAGAGCATTTTCAGTGATGCGGGGCCGGTTGGGAAGCAATTCCGTCCAGCTTTTCTTCCGTTGAACGCGATGGGACGCAGTCGGCCCGGTTAGGACCCGAAGCGAACACGATTCGACGCCGAGGTACAGCTTGGGGACTCCGACCGAGGCGACTCGATGGCGCGCGGACGAAACTATCGGCCTGCGGGAATGCGGATGGAGTTGGCGTTGCAGTCGCGTACAGCCTGGCAGGCGGTGGGCTGCAAATTCTTCGCAAGGCAGAATTCGACGGCGGAAAGATAGCGATTGTGACAGCTGACGGCAATATCGTCGGAAGACATTCCGGGATTGGCGTCGGTGAACATCTGCTTGATCTCGTCGGCACTGCGGGTGGTGGTGCGGGTAGGGCTGGCTAGCTCCGACGGAATCTTGATGGAGTTCCACGCCTTGCGGATGACGCCGAAATATTGATCTGCAGAGAGGCCGGAGCAGGTACCGTGCGTGGTCCACTCATGCTGGATCAGGCGCGGATCGGGCATGATGTCGAGCATGCTGGAAGGATTCGATAATCCAGGCTCGCTGGAACATGCCGATGGCCATTGACCATTGTTGAACTGCGGCCACAAGCCGTGCACAACAAATCCCGGATGATCTCCACCGCATTGTTGAGCGTTGGGATGGCCGTGGCAATATTCCGGAGACCAGGAAAGAGTGAACAGGAAGTAGTCGAAGTGGCCGCTGGGCACGGGAACGTTGGCGGACTCGGCATTGGCGATGCGCGCCTGGGCAGTTTTCGCAGCCGGCTGGGTGGCAGGCTGCTGACAGGCGGAAGCCAGAAGCAACGAGAGCGCGGATAAAGCCAGCAGACATCGACGCAGCATGTTTCCTTCTCCTTACAACGGATGAGAAAACGGGTGAAGCTTAATGCACCAGATCGAGGACGGATTTCCAGGGCTTACCCTGGCATTCCGCGACGGGCTTGCAGGTGATGTTGCCGTCATACGTGTTCACGCCATCCTGCAGGCCGGGATCGGCTTCAATCGCGGCCTTGGCGCCAAGCGTTGCCAGTCGCAGCACATACGGAAAGGTCGCGTTGGTCAGGCCGAGGGTCGAGGTATGCGGTACGGCCGCCGGCATGTTGGTCACGCAATAATGCACCACGCCATCCAGCACATAGGATGGATCGCTGTGAGTGGTGGGGCGAGCGGTCTCAATGCAGCCGCCTTGATCGATGGCAACGTCGACAATGACGGCGCCTTTCTTCATGGTGGAGACCATCGCCTTGGTGACAATTTTTGGAGCGGCGGCACCGGGAATCAGGACGCCGCCGATGAGAAGATCGGCCTCGCGAGCGGCGCGGCTGACGTTGTAGGAGTTCGAGGCGAGGGTGTAGACACGGCCGTTGAAGATATCGTCCAGTTCGCGCAGGCGGTTCAGGTTCATGTCGATGATGGTGACTTTCGCACCCATTCCAAGCGCAACTTTAGCGGCGTTGGTACCGACGATGCCACCGCCGATGATGCAGACATTTCCCGGAGGCACGCCGGGAATACCGCCGAGTAGAACCCCGCGGCCGCCTTTTTCTTTTTCCAGATGCGCCGCGCCGACCTGCACCGACATGCGGCCCGCAACCTCTGACATGGGCGTCAGCAGCGGCAGCGTACCGGCTTTATCGCGGATAGTTTCATAGGCGATGCCGATGACTTTCTTCTCCAGCAATTTTGCGGTGAGCGCGGGAACTGGCGCGAGATGCAGATAGGTGAACAGTACCAGGCCTTCGCGGAAATGACCGTACTCTTTCTCGATGGGCTCCTTGACCTTGACGATCATGTCAGCCAGACGCCAGACATCGTAAGCCGAGCCGACAATTTCCGCGCCAGCGGATTGATATTCGTCATCGGGTAGCGAAGAGAGAGCCCCCGCATTGGTCTCGACAAGCACCTCGTGGCCCGCTTCCACCAGCGCTTTGACGCCGGCAGGGGTGACGCCGACACGGCTTTCGTGATCTTTAACTTCCTTGGGAACGCCGACAATCATATTTGCTTCTCCTACCGACATGGCCTGCTCAAAAATGTGCCGTTCTCCTAAAGTGGTCCTATTCTCCGGTGTCGATCTGGGCGCGTTGCAGGCGATCGGAATAATCCACGTAGACGGACTTCCAGGTGGTATAGAAATCCAGTGCACCGCTGCCGCCTTCGCGATGGCCGTTGCCAGTCTGCTTGACCCCGCCAAACGGCAGATGCACCTCCGCTCCAATGGTAGGAGCGTTGATGTACACAATGCCGGTGTCGATGTCGCGCATGGCGCGATAGGCCTGGTTCACGTCGCGCGTATAGATTGCGGCGGAGAGACCGTAGTCGACATCATTCGCGATTTGAAGGGCGCGCTCGAAGGTGTCAAACTCCAGCAGGCTGAGCACCGGGCCGAAGACTTCTTCGCGGGCGATGCGCATGGTCGGCTTGACTCCGCCGAAAATGGTGGGGGCGAAAAAATATCCATCCGCGTGGGCTTTGCCCTGGAGACGTTTGCCGCCGGTGAGAAGTTTTGCGCCTTCATCAATCGCGATTTTCACGTACATCGCGCTGGTTTCCAGCTGCTGTTGACTGACCTGCGGACCGACCTGGACACCTTTTTCCAGACCATTGCCGATGCGCAGCTTGCGGGCGCGCTCGACCAGTTGCTCAGTAAAACGGCGAGCGATTTTCTTGTGGATCAGGATGCGGCTGGTCGCGGTGCAGCGCTGGCCAGTGGTCCCGAACGCTCCCCAGAGCGCGCCTTCGACGGCGAGATCGAGATGGGCGTCGTCCATGACGATCATGGCATTCTTGCCGCCAAGTTCAAGCGAGCAGGGTTTGAAACTGGAGGCTGCGGCCATGCCGACAGTGCGGCCAACTTCACTCGATCCGGTGAGGCTGATGGCGGTGACGTCGGGATGCTCGACGATGGGCATGCCGACCTGGCTGCCGGAACCGGAAACAATGTTGATGACGCCGGCTGGGAGTCCTGCATCGAGCAGCGCCTGGACAAGGTTATAGGTGGAGAGCGGCGTGGCCTGCGCGGGTTTGATGACGCAGGTATTGCCGCAAACGATGGCCGGCAGCAGCTTCCACGAGGGGATGGCCATGGGAAAATTCCACGGAGTGATCATGCCGCAGACGCCGACCGGCATGCGCACGCTCATCGCAAATTTATTCTGCAGTTCGGATGGCGTAGTGTTGCCGAACATGCGGCGACCTTCGCCGGCCATGTAGTAGGCGGTGTCGATGGCTTCCTGCACATCGCCGCGAGTTTCTTCCAGCACCTTGCCCATTTCGCGGGTCATGTCGCGCGCATACTGCTCTTTGCGTTCGGTGAGGATTTCGCCGGCGCGGAAAAGAATTTCGGCACGCTTGGGTGCGGGCACCAGGCGCCAGGTTTTAAAGGCTTCTTTCGCTGCCGCGACAGCGTCGGAGACATCTCTTGTATCGGACGAGGGGAAAGTGCCGACCAGGTCGCGATTTTTCGCAGGATTCCGATTCTCAAATGTCTTGCGGGAGTGGGCGCTGACCCATTTGCCGCCAATCAAATTCTTAAAGTTCGTGTTGGTTCGTTTTACGGTTGCCATTGCCTTCACTGCTTTCTTTTCTGCTGAAATTCGAAGCTGTCCTTGCTGCCCGATAGAGGATACATCAAACACTCCCCACCGGATGTGATTGGGGTTCTAGGTGACGGAAGCGCGTTGCGGCGAAGACCGGGCAGTCCATCGACCAATAGCGACGAACAATAAACCCAGCCCAAGAAATGCGAGCAACAACGCCGCCGCGTGGATCAGCGAGCGCGATAATCCTATGGTATCGACATCGATGAAGTAATACGGGTACCAGTGAGAAACGTAGCCGCGCACCAACGTGTATGCCATGTAGACCGCAGGGAAAGTGAGCCAGCGGACGGCGTCGCCCCAGCGAAGCGTGAACTTTGGAACGAGAAAGATCCAGAACGCAACGTAGAGGACCGGGACAACATCATGCAGCAAGACATCGGCGATTTTTTGCATGCCCTGCGGGTTCCA
The DNA here is from genome assembly GCA_963774515.1 of uncultured Acidobacteriota bacterium. Taxonomy (GTDB): domain Bacteria; phylum Acidobacteriota; class Terriglobia; order Terriglobales; family Acidobacteriaceae; genus JAKAAZ01. Next base: position 71,018 of record CAVZFK010000002.1, read on the forward strand.
CATATGGCGCAGCAGCAAACTGTAGGTGATGCCGACGATGGCGATGTAAACGGCGATTGCCGACTGAACCGAAGGCCGAAGAAAAAATTGCCCGGCTGCCGTGTTCCCCGCAATCAACGGAAGGCTGGTGCCGAGAGCTACCAGCAGGTTGGTCAAAATGGTAAAGAAGCTGAAGTAGTTGACGATTGCGTGCAGCGAGGTGCCGGGCGCAGCCTGTTGCACCATCAGCAGCAATTGCAGCGCCAGCGCAAACCAGGCCACGGCGGCAATCACCGCTAGGGCGCTGCGCATCGGTCGGGTCACGCTGGCTGCTGTGTTGAGTGAGGTTTCGGCCATGGGCTTCTACCGGGTGGTGCAGACGGGCTCAGTAAGAAGACTGCGGCGGACGCGGTCTTCTCTGATGAAGCGCAACTTTCTGGTCGCCAGGTTCAATCGGCTTACTGCCGCCCGAAGCGGTAGACCATCCCCAGCATGATCCCCTGATTATGCGAAACCTCACCGCCAAAGTTGTCGATCAGCATGTGCGGAGAAAGACGAACTGCAAGACCGGGACTCAGGTTGTAATCCACGTAAAAGCTGGCGATGGCAGCGCCGACGTTGCTGGCGGGGTAAAAACCCACCGACTGCGGTGGAAATGCCCCGACGTTCTTGTCGAAGTATCCGTAGATGTCGCCCAGTTGCAGAGCGGCGCTGACAGAAATCTTCGAATTGCCATAGAAGCGATAGATCGGGCCAATGGTGAATGGGAAAACGGCGAATTTGGCGTTATAGGTATTGTTGCCGCCGCCATTGACCGCGCCGAGAGAGTTGTTTCCATACAGGCCGCGCGCGTCGGCGATGATGCCGAAGCGAGGATTGAAGTAGCGGGTTGCGCCCACAATCCAGCCGCCCATGCCGGAGTTATGCAGATCCGGGCCGGGACGAAAGCGCATATATTCGCCGCCGACATAAAAATCCCAGCGATGGGTATAGGTTTCCGTCACCAGCGCGGCTTCGCGGCGTTGCTTGGTTTGCAGGCGGCGATTCTCCAAACTGCGGCGAGTGGACTGCGTCTGTTCCGGAACTGACGATGACGAAGATTTCGGCTGCAGTTGCGGGGTTGAGTCCTGCGCATGTAATGGAGAAACCATGCAGCCGACAAAAAGCGTGAGGACGAAACATGCGAAGCCGAAGGAGCGAAGACCGGAAGCGGCGGCGCGACGCGGTGACATGGACCTGAAAATTGGCAAGGGAAAGGAATGGCTTCCCTGGGTGAACTGAGACAGCACTTTTTTCTCCTAAGTCTCCATTAAATCATTTAAATCATTTACGAGGGTTGAGGGACGTAGGTAGTCTATCTGTACTGCGACGGCAGAGGCGAAGGCAGCGCACCTTTCTGCATCTAAATTCACGGGGTCAGGAGAACTTATGAGGTTTTTGATTGGGGTGGTGATTGGACTCTTGTTGGTGCCGATCGGCGCGTTTATCTACGTGCATTACGGAAATCCTCCAGTCGCCGTTGCCGATGCACCGTTCCCTTTTGAGAAGGAAATTGTGCACATGCCGCTGAATGACCGGATCGCAAAAGACATGCCAAAATCGGTGCCGATTCAGGCGACTCCGGACAATTTGACAGCCGGAGCGCAGATTTATCGCCAGAATTGCGCGTTCTGCCATGGCTTGAACAATCAGAACTCCGCCGTAGCGCCGCATATGTATCCGCATGCACCGCAGCTGTGGCACGCGCATGGCAGCGACAATGTGGTGGGTGTCAGCGACGATCCTCCGGGAGAAACGTATTGGAAGGTCGCGAATGGAATTCGTCTATCGGGAATGCCTGCGTTTGACCAGGTGCTGTCTTCCACGCAGATGTGGCAGGTAAGCCTGCTGCTGGCGAATGCCAACAAGTCTCTGCCGCAGGGTGCCATGGATATTCTGGCGCAGCCGCTGACCTTCGCATTGCCGAGCGTGCAGCCGACAACGCCGCAGCCGGCAGTAGCAGCTCCGCAGGCTCCAAAATAGCAACGTACAAAAGCTCGCTGCGACCGAATTTGACGACCGCTCCACCGCGTCAGGCGCGTTTATGCCGAGAAGACGCGCCTTTTGCAGGCGGAATACCGTACCTAGCTCTTGGGAGGCTTAACTCCAACGCTCGAGTCTTCCGACGACTCCATGTTGTAACAAAAGCGCGCACGCATCTCTAGATATGGCCCTTGGAACTTCTCTGGGAGCGGCGGGTACTTTGACTTCTTGATCGCCTTCATGGCGGCGTGATCCAGGGAATCATTTCCAGAAGAAGTATCAAGAACAATATCGTGCGGCTTCACTTTACCGTCAGGCAAAATCCTGAGCCGGATCTTTACCTGACCCTTGGCCAGGGTCGGCCACTGTGCGCTTTTGGGCATCAATCCAACCCAATTGGCATAAGTAATTGACCACCAGTCCCTGGCGTAGGAACTGAGATCGACGCCATAGGTTTTTGAGAGTATTTCGAAACCACTGACAGCTGGATGCGCGGAACAGGGATTGGATGGCGAGGCGCTGCGGATACGTTGGCGGCGTTTTGACTGCCCGCAACCTGGCAGAATCCCATCAGCGAAACAGCCAGAATTTTCAGCAAAGATTTCATGCAAGGCCGCCAGCTTCACCACGGCTGTACATAGCTTATGCTCCGACTACGACATTCGGCGTCCTACAACATACAGCCTAGTGAGAGATGGCATAGGTGAGGGCCATCGTGAACTGAACGGAATTGCCTTTGAAACCCGGCGGCGGATCGTTCAGATAATTGTCTATCAGGCCTAGTGAAAATCCGAAATTCTTGACGACGGGAAAACTGGCGCCAAGAGCAACGTTGGCCGAGTAGTCCGATGGACTGTTCCACGCGGGAAGAAACGCGGCAATCTCAGTGAACACAATCTTCTTGGGAAACTTGCGGATGTAATTGTCGCCGAAGCTTGAGCCAATCAAGTTATTGGTGTAGGCAGCGGTGGTGTCGGTGGCAGAAAACGACTGCTTGGTGTAGTCGATGATGCCGGTGACATCGAGTTCCTGAATATCATTCTTGATGGCGGTGTAGCCGGCGCCACCACCGTAGAGTTGTTGCAGATCCAGGCCCTGGGAATAGTTATGACTCCAGGCTGCCTGTCCCAGCAGATAAAAGCGGGGGCTCAGATACTGATCCTGTTCAATACCGGCATTCAGGATGCTGGTTTTGACCGTGGGGGTATTCGGCTGCGTGACCTTGCCGTAGCTGTTGTTGAAGTTGATCAAAGTGCGCTGCCGAGGCGGCATCCAGGCGACCGGCGGAACAACGCGAGCCAGAACGACTGCAGTGTTGATGCTGACGCTGTTTTGCGTGGAGCTGACGGTGCTGACACCGGCGCTGATGGCACCCGTAATGCCCTCGGTCAGGCCCTGCTTCTTATAGACATTTTTCTCAAAGGTGGCCTGATCGACAACGTACGCGATATTTTTTACGGGAATTTGCCGGGCCCCGTCTTTCGTATTCACGGTCAAGGTGTCGCCTTCGATGGAGATGGTGCCAATGGGAATATCCGCGTTGGCCATTTTGCGTCCAACCGGCGTACCCGTCTGGATGACGGCGAACGCGCCCTGCGTATGCAGTTCTTTCAGCTTGGCCCATGGCACATCCACGGAGCCGGCATTGTCACTGGCGAAAGTGACGGATCCATCGGCTTCGTGATCCAGTTTTCCCGTCAGCATATCGCCGTTAGAAAAGACCAGGACGTCGGGCTTGGGCTTGGCGGCTGCATCGGCAGCCTCAGTTGGAAGTGCGGGGATCAAACAACTGGCCAGTAAAAGGCACGGAAATATCGAAGTCATCTGGCTAAAGCGTCGGGAGTTTTTCGCTTGAATTCGCATAATTTTAGGGTTTCCTGGGAGTTTCGATGCAGCTAGGTTGGGTGCGTGTTGGTCGACACCGCAAGAATCTATGGAGCCGTACTACACTATCAAACGAGAGAGGGCGTGAAATGTCCAATGGATTCTTCAGTAAAATCGGTCGCGCGCTTTCAATTTTCGGAGTCTCCAACCCGGACGACGTGCGCAGAATGCAAACGCGGAAAGCACCGGCGCATACCGTGAAACCCGCGCCCCCAGCGGTTCCGAGGGCACTGCGGATGATTCCCCATCGCAGAAAAAGCGAACAGAAGACGAGTAAGGCCGCGGGCCCGCGGAACGAAGTGTTTTTTGAGCGCATGGCAATTCTGCGCGCGCGATGTAAGACGGCTGCAAAATCGAAACAGCAGCGGGTAAACTGGAGCTATGGGGATTACGCGACAGCAGGCTCTGGACGCATTTGAGTCCGACGATTTGATTGGGCTGGGCATGGAAGCCAACGCGGTGCGGCGCCGGCTGCATCCGGAAGGCGTGGTCACCTACATCATCGATCGCAACATTAATTACACAAATTTCTGCACGGAATATTGCACCTTCTGCGCCTTCTATCGCCCGCTGAAAGGAAAGCTGGCGGCGGAGGGATACATCCTCGACTTCGACACGATCTACGACAAGATTCGCGAGACCGTGGAGATGGGCGGAACCGGCGTGCTGATGCAGGGCGGTCTGCATCCTGATTTGAAGATCGACTGGTTTGAGCGGTTGCTGACGGGAATCAAGCAGCGCTTCCCTTCCATCTGGCTGCATTGTTTTTCCGCATCGGAGATTCTGGCGATTGCGGAATACAGCGAACTGTCCGTGCGCGACACGATTGCACGGCTGCGCGATGCGGGCCTGGATTCGATTCCCGGCGGCGGTGCGGAAATTCTGGATGACGACGTGCGGCATCGCATTGCGCGGCTGAAGTGCGGCACAGAAGAGTGGGTGCTGGTGCACCGGACCGCGCATCAGCTGGGCATGCGAACGACCGCGACCATGATGTTTGGCGTGGGCGAGACCTATGAGCAGCGCGTCAATCACTTTGAAACGCTGCGCCGTCTGCAGGACGAGACGGGCGGATTCACGGCGTTTATCCCGTGGAGTTTTCAGCCGCACAATACTGCGCTGGGTGGACGCGGCTGGGACGAAGCGACTTCCGTCGAGTATTTGAAGGTGCTGGCGATTTCGCGGCTGTATCTCGACAACATCCTGAATGTGCAGTCGAGCTGGGTGACGCAGGGGCTGAAAGTACTGCAAATGGGCCTGCGCTTCGGCGGCAACGACGTTGGCTCCGTGATGCTGGAAGAAAATGTGGTGAAGGCGGCGGGAACTGCGAACCACACCACGGAAGAAGAACTGCGCCGCGTGATTCGCGATGCCGGATTCAAACCAGTGCAGCGCGACACTCTCTATCGGACGATGTTCCTGAACTAGACGTTTGCGCAAGCCAGCAACTCGCGCATCCATAGGTGTTTCTTTTCAATCAGAACATCTGAATTTCTGATATTCTGAATAAGAGGCATTCTGATGGAAACCAGCCGGGTTGGGAAGCGGGGCACCATCGTTGTTCCCGCCAAATTGCGAGAGCGTTTCGGTTTGAAAGAAGGCACGTTGCTGATCGCGGAGGAACAAGGCGGGGGAATCCTGCTGCGACCCGCTGTAGCGGTGCCGATTGAGCGGTATACCGACGAGCGCAAGGCAGAATTCCTGCTGAATAATGCGGTGGATGCTGAAGATTATGCTCAAGCGGTGAAAGAAGTGCGCAAGCTCGGGCTGTCCGAGCGGAAGATCCCACATCGGCGTCCTGCCTAAGTAATGCCGCGTTCAAAGCACGACCTTCGAGTTTTCCTGGATGCGAATGTGTTATTTTCAGCTGCCTACCTTGAGCAGGCGCGTCTCGCTACCCTATGGAAATTGCCTGGAGTTCGACTGATCACATCGCTGTACGCAGCGCAGGAAGCGGTCACCAACCTGAATAAGGAAGATCAGCAATCTCGACTGCGAGACCTGATTGAAAAGATAGAAATCGTCTCGGATAGATTGTGGATCGACCCGAGAATACAGGATCAGTTGGCGGGGATTGGATTGCCGGACAAGGACCGTCCCATCCTTGCAGGTGCCGTTGCCGCCAAAGCAGACTTTTTGCTGACCGGCGACATCCAGCATTTCGGCAGATATTTCGGTACGGTTCTTTGCGGAGTACGTATCCTGCAGCCCGCAGAATTTCTGAAAACACTTGCGAAAACGCTCGGGATCTTTGAAGCGGCGACTGTAGTCGAACGTTCTGCCTAGATGGTTTGCAGGCGCGTCCAGGTCCGGCGCAGAGCTCTGACCACCCAATGGGTCATCAAAATCGCAATCACAATAAACGCGATGGCAATGCCGGCAGCAGTCCAGGGATGCGCAGTCAACAGCCATGTCAGCCCGATGGCGATGCCGTCTTCACCGGTGCTCAATGCGATGTTCGAAACCGGTTCAGGGCTGGGCGTGACCACGGCGCGGACGGCGGTTTTCGAGCTATGCGCCACCATGGCGATAGCTGCGCCGCCCAGCGTTGCCACCAACTGCATCTCCGGTGAGAGATGCGAACTGGCGCGGTAAGCAAGCAGCCCTGCGACCGGCACGCGGATAAAAGTGTGCAGGGCGTTCCACACCATATCGAGACCGGGAATTTTGTCCGCGATAAATTCGGCGGCAAATAAAGTTCCGCTGACCGCGATGACAACCCAGTTGCCAAGGATTTCCAACCCAGCCGGCAACACAACCCAATGGGTATGCGCCAACAGGCCAAGAGTCAGCACAGTCGCGTAGACATTCAGTCCGGCGGCAAAGCTGGCAGCGATGATGATGGCTGCGATCGTACTGGGCGTGAAGGCGCTCACTTGATGTGAATTCTACCCATTCCCAGGCGGCAATGTTCTGGTTTTCGATTCCAAAATTGCCCGGCTCCTACTTCACGGAAGACAAGGTGACCCAGTAGCGTAGCTCCCGCTGCGCATCGGCTTGCTGCAAGCAAGCAAAGAGCAGGAAGTTTTATCCTGTTCATATAAGACTAATTTGGTCTTATATTTGGTCAATGCGCTTGAACAATTTCTGTTTACCGGGTTGAAGATTATTTCAGTGAAATATCCGCGGATGGCGGCAACGGATTGATTGCGCCGAATCGGCGGGCTCTACCCGAGGCAGCTCCACTCGCGTTATATATGGATTCGCGGTTAAGAATTTGCTTCCAGAATTAGTAACGATGCTGTATACGTGCATCACCATCTGCTTAGGGGCAGATAGATTTCATAAGCGCCCGAAGGGAGTTTCATCAACCACTTTGTCATTCTGAGCGAAGCAATGGATCTCGCGTCTGGGCAGCAAAACAACAGATTCCTCTCTTCGCGTCACTCCTCCCGGAATGACATGTCAATGAACACGGATGGTATGTGATAACGGCGGCCTTTCGGCCGTCGGCAAGAAGAGCAAATCATCTTAGGAGAGTGAACATTATGAACTGTGCGAAATGTAATACCGCAATCAATCCTGGGGATGTAGTCTGTGCGAATTGCGGGACCACCGTCGTCGACAGCAGCGGAGGAGCAGCGGTTGCAGCCGTCCCGGCATCGGCTGGACTGTCGAACAATGCGGCAGCGGCCCTGTCCTATGTGACATTCATTCCAGCGATCATTTTCCTCGTTATGGAGCCTTACAATAAGGTCGCCTATATTCGCTTTCATGCTTTCCAGTGCATTGGACTGTCGATCGCAGCAATTGCGGCCCATATCATTGCGATGCTGATCCCGGTCATTGGCTGGGTTCTCGCGCCATTTATCAGTCTTGCATTTCTTGTTATCTGGATTATTGCGATTCTGAAGGCGAGTAAGGGAGAGTGGTTCAAGATTCCGCTCATTGGACCATTTGCCGAAAAACAGGCAAAGAACGGCTAAAGCCAAGCCCCGAATTGCAAAGGGTTCCAGATGCCGGCGCGTGGCGATCTGTGGGCTGATTACAGGTGGGGCTCACACTTTAATTCTCTCGTTGGTGAGTCGAACACCGCCGACTTAGGTTGTCGTGCCTGCGATTGGCGATAACTCAGGTTGAGCTTATGATCACTCTCCTCAACTTGAGGAGAGTCGTTGCTGCGTGCCGAAACTGCGGCTCCATTGATTTTCGAGTTCATACTCGCTTTGCTGAGAACCGGGGCCGGTCGGACATTCCAGTCGCATTTTTCCTTCATGGCATGGAGGGAGGATGGCCGCAAATTGCGAGCTGCCCTGGCCGCAGTCGGTTGGCTCGCCGCATACAAGTAGTTAGGGTAGCCGGCTGAACGCGCCGCATTCGCCCCGCAGTATCGGAGTTCACCTGACCTGCCCGGAAAACCGGAGTTGAGCTGCCTGTGCGGCATTTGCTGTCACGTACAATGAAGCGAACACTTTACTTCTTTGGAGGCCCTTTTCGGGGCGATGTCGTACCTGTCCATTGCTTCAGTCTGGAACCATGGATTCATCTCCGCGTCGGCGCTGGCCAGTCGTGGGGGTCTGTGCGCCATGTTGTTCGCCCCGCAACACGGATTGCTGCATTACCTGCATGAACAGCAGGTGGCCAACCGAACCTTCGGTCACCTGTACACCTGGAACTGGTTCGACGCGTCGCTGCTGATTCCCTATTTTGTGCTGATGGTGATCCTGGCGTTCTACGGATTGCATCGCTACCAGCTGGTGTGGCTCTACTACCGCTACAAAAAGAATGCGACCCACGAGGCTCCTGAGAAGTTTGAGGAGCTGCCGTTCATCACGGTGCAGCTGCCGATTTTCAACGAACAATTTGTCATTGATCGGCTGGTGGATGCGGTGTGCCGGCTCGACTATCCGCGCGATCGGCTGGAGATCCAGGTGCTGGACGACTCGACCGATGAGACGCAGGAGGTGGCCGCCGCGGTGGTGGAGCGTTATCGCAGCGGATTGCATGGCGAGCCGCAGCCGATTATGTACATCCATCGCACCAATCGCCATGGGTATAAGGCGGGCGCCCTGGACAATGGATTGAAGACCGCCAAGGGCAACCTGATCGCCATGTTTGACGCGGACTTTGTGCCGTCGCCGGACTGGCTGATGAAGGTGGTGCATCATTTTTCCGACCCAAAGATCGGCATGGTACAGACGCGCTGGACGCACCTGAATCGCGACTACAGTTTTTTGACCCAGGTGGAAGCGATCCTGCTGGATGGGCATTTTGTGCTGGAGCATGGCGGCCGCTCGCGCTGCGGCGTGTTTTTCAATTTCAACGGCACCGCGGGCATGTGGCGGCGCGAGGCAATTGACGAGGCCGGCGGCTGGCAGCACGACACGCTGACAGAAGATACTGATCTGAGCTATCGGGCGCAGTTGGTAGGCTGGCAATTCAAATATCTGCAGGATGTGGAATGCCCGGCCGAGCTGCCGATTGAGATGACGGCGTTCAAAACGCAGCAGGCACGTTGGTCGAAGGGGCTGATCCAAACCTCGAAGAAAATTTTGCCGCAGGTATTTCGCCGCTCCGATGTTTCCTTTCATAAAAAGCTGGAGACGTTTTACCATCTGACCGCCAACATCAGTTATCCGCTGATGGTGCTGCTGTCGATTTTGCTGATGCCGGCGATGATCATCCGCTTCTACCAGGGATGGTTCCAGATGCTGTACATCGACCTGCCGCTGTTTATGGCGTCGACGTTTTCCGTGTCGTCGTTTTATTTGATCTCGCAAAAGGAGCTGTATCCGGGAAAGTGGTATCGCTCGCTGCTGTACCTGCCGTTTGTGCTGGCACTGGGTGGGATTGGGCTGACGCTGACCAATGCGCGAGCGGTGATGGAAGCGCTGTTCGGCATCAAGAGCCCGTTCAAGCGCACGCCGAAATACCGAGTGGAGAAGCGCGGTGAAAAATCGCAGGCGGCGAAATATCGCAAGCGCCTGGGCCTGCTGCCGCTGGTCGAAATATTGATCAGCGCGTATTTCGCTCTGACCATCTGGTATGCGATTTCAAACGCGAACTACATCACGATTCCATTTCTATTTCTGTTCATGTTCGGCTACGGATACACTGCGGTGCTGAGCGTGACCCAGGGAATGTTCGACCGCTTCCGCGGAGTCGCAAATGCGGACGAGTCTTCGCCGAAGCCGTTTCCCGTGGGCGTGTAGAACGCAAAAAAAGCGCGCTCCGAAGAGCGCGCTTTCAATCGTGCGGAGTTGAAACTTACCAGCGATAGCCGACAGTCACAGGAACCAGGGCTGCACCACCGCCCGGAGGCAGAGCGCTGGTGGGACTGAACAGGCGCTGATAGCGAGCTTCCAGGAAGATCTTGCCGCGATCATAGGGCGATGTACGCCACTCGCCACCGATGCCGATATCGATATTTCCCTGGTTCGTGGAGGTGTGGGCAACGGTCACATCGCCAACGCATCCGCCATAGTAGTACCAGCCGCAGGGAACATAGACCGGATAAGTAAAGGAAGTAAGTGCGCGAGAAAATCCGCCGCCGCCGATCACGTAGCCATCGTAACGGTCATGTTGAATCACGTCGAATTTAGGATTCAGATCGACGGTCCAGATATGCTCATTGCCGTAAGGTACCTGCGCCGCCTCATAGGCCAGGGTTTGCGGCACACCCATGCGGTTGAAGTTCCATTCCGCTAAAAGGCTGAAGCGATCATTGAATTTAACGCCGCCGCCAAGAAGGATATTCCAGCCGACATTCGCGTAATCCTGCGTGCCATCCGCTGCGGGAGTGACACCGCCGCCGCCTTCCAGGGTCAGGTGCTTCCCCCAGCCTTCCCCGGTATAGCGAGGTTGGTGGTTATACGGAGAAGGGCTGCCGGATTGCGGATTGTATTGGGGAGGCGGGTAATTGTTCTGCAGGTTGTAGCTGACCGTCGAACTGGAATACGTCTGAGCCTGCAGCCCAACCGCAAAGGGAAGCCCGCATGCCAACGCCAGACCGGCTGCTCGTTTCAGGGTCGTGCAGAGAATTGTTTTCGCAATGCTCATGATGTTTTGATACCTCCGAAATATTTGCTGTCGCCGGTGAGCTGACAGCAAGGCCGATTTTCCATGTACCGTTCTAACTTGCGAAGCGTACCGTTCCAGGGATCTGTGCCTGCTCCAACCGTAATGAAGCGTCCTGGACGGTCGCCGCCTTATGAACTTAGACGCGAGTTCGCAGAATTTGTTGCGGACGTTTTGTCCTTTCCCAAGCGCCGCTTTGATTGCAGCAAAAGACCTTACGGCGTGCGGTGAAATCGCAAGGTCCTTTGGGTTCCGGGCTACTGGATGTCGAACTGTTCCGGGTGCAGGCTGGCATCGCTCTTGACGATGACGGTCTTGCCGGACATTTCTTCCATCTCGCTCAACCAGCGTCCGTTCTGCAACTTCAGCTGCTTCACGACTTCCGGATTCACTCGCAGTAGAACATCGCCGCGGTCGATTTGACGATACATTTTGCGCAACTCAACGTATATCTCATTGCATACCGTCAAAGGACCCTTGACCATGCCGGTTCCCGTGCATACCGAACAGGGGACCGAGAGGGTGCGTTCGAGCGATTGCTTCACCCGTTTGCGAGTGATGGCAACCAGGCCGAAGTCGTTAAACTGCAGCACTTTCGAGGGCGCGCGATCGGACTTCAGAGCATCTTCCAGGGCGAGCATGACCTTGTTGCGGTTCTTGCGCTCGTCCATGTCGATGAAGTCGATGACGATGATACCGCCCAGATCGCGCAGACGAATCTGGCGAACGATCTCCGGGATGGCATCGAGGTTGGTCTTGAGAATGGTGTCTTCCAGGCGCGCCGTTTTGCCGACGTATTTGCCGGTGTTGATGTCGATCGCGACCAGGGCTTCCGTTTGATTGATGACGATGGAGCCGCCGGATTTGAGCCACACCTTGGAGTGGAGCGCGTTGTTGATTTCTTCCTGGATTCCAAACTGCTCGAACAGCGGCGTGTCCTTGGTGTACAGCTTGACGCGGCGGACCAACGCCGGCTCGAAGCGACCGAGGAAGCGCAGCACGCGTTCGTAGTCAGCTTCTGTGTCCACCCAGATGGAAGAGAAATTATCCGTGACCTGATCGCGCAGCACGCGTTCCACCAGGCTGAGATCGTGATAGATCAGGGCCGGAGGCTTGGCGTTTTCTGTGCGCTGGCGAATCTCCGCCCACAGGGTGAGCAGGAAACGAATGTCGGCGCGGAGATCTTCTTCGCTGGCGGTGGCGGCGGCGGTGCGAACGATAAAGCCACCGGACGCTGTTCCCTTCTCGCTGAGAAGGATGTGCTTCAGGCGCTGCCGTTCCTCGTCGGAGGAAATTTTGCGGGAGACACCGACGTGGTTAACCGTCGGCATAAACACCAGGAAGCGACCGGGCAACGCGATATGGCTGGTGATGCGTGCGCCTTTGCGCGCGATTGGCTCCTTGGCGATCTGAACCAGAATTTCCTGATTCGGCTTGAGCAAGTCGGTGATGGCCGGCAAGTTGGTGGTCTGCGCGGTCGAGCGGCGCATGCGGTTATCACCGCGACCACCGGCATGACGCTGTTGTCCGCGATTCCCGCGACGACCACTGCGACCGCCTCCCTGACGATTGCGCGCGGCATCGGCATTCGCAGGTTCCTGACTCTCTTCGGCTTCGTCGGCCGAGTCAGAACCGTCTTCGAGTTCGATCTCGCCCATTTCGGCGGCGAAGGCTTCGTCTTCGCTGTAGTCTTCTTCGACTTCCGATCCGTCGGCGGATACATCCGCGTTTTCGTCGTCGAAGCGCGTGCGCTGCTCAATGTGTTTATCGCGAACAAACTCGCTGAGCATGCCGCTATCCATCTGCACATCGAGCGTCTCTTCGACCAGATCGTCGTATTCGCCTTCGTCCAACGGACTCTGCGCGGCATAGGCTTCGGCTTCTTCTTCGTCGATGGTTTCTTCTTCGAGATTGCCGAGGCCGGGATCAAAAATGCGATCGTCATGGTCGGCGGTGGCCTGCTCGTCGAGGGCAATTTCGTCCAGATGAGAAGCGTAATCTTCGCCGACGAAAGACTTTTCTTCCTCGTGCGCGCTTTCCGTCTGGGTGGAGGCTTCTTCAGACAGATGCGAATGCGTGGGTTCAACGATCGACGCTGCCTCGCCAAAGAAGGGCTCCGGCTGCGAGCTGGCTTCCGGGGTGGCTCAGCGATGGCCTCGTGGCTGAAAGATTCTGTCGCGGGCTCGGCTTCCAGTTCGGCAATGCCGCTCTGGCGATAGGCGCTGGGCGTGCTCGGATCGAAACGATAGGACGCAGACGCCTCTGATGGCTCGAATTCCGGCGCTTCAATTTCCGCGGCTTCCGCAACTACGGAGTCATGTTGCACCAGCGACGGTTCTTCGGGAGCAATTCCGTGCTGCACCAGCGACGGCTCTTCAAGGATGGTTTCGTGCTGCACCAAGGACGGCTCCTCATGCTCGAAGACCGGCAGCGGAGTGTCATCTGCATGAACGGACGTAACCGCGATCGGAGCACGGAGTCTCGTCGACAATTGGACCGACTTCAGCCGCAGGCGAGGAAAAGTTTTCAGCCTGCGAGCTTTCGCGCGAACGCTTGTGACGGGAGAGCGATTCCCCGGGGAGGACACCGCTGCCATCCCAGGCTGTCAACGGTCCTGTGACCATGGTAGAAGGCTTGAAAGTCGGTGCTGGCGCGGGCGCAGGAGTTTCCTTGTGCTGCGCGGCGGCTGCTGGCGCGGGTGCATCCCCGCGACGATATTTTGAGAGCGATTCGCCGGGAAGAACAAACGGCACCGGTGCGGGCGCTGAACGTTCTTGCTTCGGCGGCGCCGGCGCAGGCGTAAAGTCCTGCGGCTCCATCTGAAATTCGTTATCGGAAGGAGCGGACTCAACAGCGAACTCCATCGGTTCGGCATCGCTGCCCGAGTGCGACTCGGCGGCTACTGGCTGGCCATTGGAAGGCGACCGATCACGACTGCCGGAACCACCCGAACCTCCGCGACCACGGCGACGACCACGGCGACCGCGCCAACGGCGTCCACCCTGACCATCTTCTTCGCCGGATGCATTGGCTGGCGCTGCAGAACCTTCGCGTGGAGCTTGATTCGCTGCCGGCCTTCTTTCACCGGAGGAACGGGATGCGGAATCTTCGCCGGTGGATTGGGACTCTGTATCGGCGTTGCGATTGCCATTCGAGTGGCCGTTCGACACGCGTGCCTGGCCGCGAGTGCCGGGCGCGAGAGAAACATATTCTTCGCCATCTTCCTGCTCTTCGGCGAAGTCGGTGACGTAGAGGAACGCATCGCGCTCCAAACCAATATCGACAAATGCCGACTGCATGCCGGGAAGGACGCGGGTGACTTTGCCTTTGTAAATGGAGCCGGCGAGAGTGTATTCGTTCTCGCGCTCATAGTAGATTTCCGCAAGCTGGTCGTCTTCGACAACCGCAAGGCGGGTTTCGTGGGGGGTGCTGGAGATATAAATTTCTTTTGTCATGCTGCCTCATTCCAGTCCGAAGCCATTGCAGGCGGCGGACTCGGGGTATGGTGAGGCAGATTTCTGCGCGCTAAGGAGTACCGAGCGCGGCGACCGTGACTAGAGCGGTTGAATCGAGGGATTGTTCTGAAGACGCGGCGGACGTGAAACTTGCTTTTGGCCAGAATAGAAATGTCCCGCGGAAGCGGGATGGCGGTGGAAGCGAAGAATCTTGACTGCGACGTGAAAGAACGGCACGCAAGGACTTTGTGGCCACTGCTTCCCTGTTGTAGGGTGGGGCCGTTTCCAGTCCAATTACGGTAACTGCGTGCATTCGATCGAACCTGCCTGGTCTCGGTTGGAATCTGCCTGACCGAGAAAAACTTCTTCATCGCATCCATGCCACCGGACATTCCGATGCAGCGAGCGGATGCGTACATCTAAACCCTCGGCCGCGGCCTGCAGTTGCGCCCGAGGTACTGCTAATTTACAAAGCGACTCATGCGGATGTTCATGACGATGCCAAGGGCCAGGAACGTGAATAGCACCGATGAGCCACCATAACTCATTAAGGGCAACGGAATTCCGGTGACCGGCATAAAGCCGATGACCATGCCCACATTGACCGCGATCTGAAAAATCAGGACGGCCACGACCCCCATAATAATCAACGTGCCGGGCAGGTCAGCGGCGGTTTGAGCGTTTTGGACCAAACGCATCAACAACAAGAAGTATAACAGCAGGACGAAGATAGCTCCGGCCAATCCGTGCTCCTCGCAAAACGCTGCAAAGATGAAATCGGTGTAGGGAATGGGGAGGAAGTCGCCCTGGGTCTGTGTTCCCTTCTCTGCACCCTGTCCCCAGATGCCTCCGGAACCGACGGCGATAAGGGATTGGCGAATTTGATACCCGCTGCCGCGAGGATCGTTATCCGGCGACATGAAGCTGGTGAGGCGCTGCTTCTGGTAGGGCTTCAGCACCTTATACCAGGCTGGAACCAGCGCCAGCGAAGCCGCGATGCAGAGAATGGCCGCATGTTTAAAGCGGATCCCACCAAGGAATAATCCCACCAGCAGAACGGGTGCGTAGGTGAGGGCGGTTCCAAGATCGGGCTGCTTCAGCACCAGCAGCATGGGCAGGCCGACGATCGCCATGGCTTTGAAGATGTCTTTCCAGGTGAGATCGCGGCCGCTGAGGTTGGTAAAAAATCGCGCAATAACGACGATCAGGATGAGCTTGACCCACTCCGACGGCTGAAAGTGAATGCCACCGGGTAAGTGAATCCAGCGCCGCGCGCCCAGAACTTTAGTGCCCACAACCAACACAGCGACCAGCGAGACCAGGCAAAACCCATAGGCCCAGATCGCGATATCAAGCAGGATGTGATAGTCGATGAGCGACAGAATGAACATGCAGGCGAAGCCGCCGGCCAGCCATAGCATTTGCTTTTCGTCGAAGTGGACGAATTTTGTGTGCAGCGTGGCGCTATAGATTTCCAGCACGCTGATCACCGACAGCGCCACAACAAAGGCCATCAGCGTCCAGTCGAAATCGCGATAGGAAAGAAATCTGCGCATCCGCTTGCTTGCTCCAGTGTAATGCTCGAGTAGAACGGCTATTTCGCCTGAACCGTAATGCCGGACGTAGTTGGCGGCAGCGTACAACTGCCGTTGCGGGCTCCGTGGAGAAATGCGTAAATCAAGGAAAGTGTAAGCGAATCGGCTTTGTCTGCTCCCATCCCAATGCCGGCAAAGTTCATGTGGGTAGCGTCCTCGACAACGCCGAGCCAGTGACATCCCGCAGGCAGGTCCTGATACGGAATGGTTCGAGACTGCCAACCGCCGCTCAGGGCGCGATCTTTGGTGCCGGTGATGATCAGCATCGGCTTGTGTATATCGGCCCAGGCGTCCGCAGGAAATACCTGGTCGGGACCTGGAGGGGAAAGCGCCACAAAGGCATCGAAGTTGTGCGCGGAAGGCGGCGGCGTCAGGGCAAGATTATTTTTGGCTCCCGCTTCCAGCATTACGGTATAGGCTCCCATGGAATGCCCCAGCAAGACGCCGTAGGGAGGCTTGCAGCGAGCGGTGGCCCATTTGTCCGCAGCGTCGATATCCATAAAGCGATCCCGATAAGCCGTGGGGTTGTTGACCATTTGCGTCAATCCATTTTTCAGCCCGTGAGTGAAGACTTCATGACGAAGCACTTCTGGCCCACTCTCTTTGTGTCCGACAACAATGGCCAACCAGCCTTGTCCCTGCAGGCCTTCGGCAAGATAGCGGTAGCCGTTTTCTGAACCACCGGCACCGTGGGAGATGATGGCAAGCGGCGCGCAGCCTGTAGATTTCGGCGTATACACGCGCATCGGGGTTTCGGCACCGTCGGCGCGCTGAACTTCAATTTTGTCCTGGGCCAATCCGCATGAAGCCCGAACCACAAAGAATGCGGCGAGCACTGCAGTCATGAAAACAGAATTCGCGGAGATTGGGCGGCGCATGCGAGTACGTTCCTACGGCTGCGACATGCGGGATGAATTTTTTCCGTTCGGGCCGGGTGGAGGCGGCAACAAAAATGTTCCGGCTTGCAGCGCGGTGCCCTTGGGCATGGAAAAGGCCGCGTTAATTCGCGCGGGCAATTGCTTTGCTTGCGGGTCCGCGGGATGAACGGCGTTTGCGGTCCACAGCGCTGCCATTTCTGTTGGAGCGGGGGCGACGCCAGGTTGCTGCAGCTTACCTACGGATTTTGGCTTGGCGGTTTCGGGGGCAGTTTTCTCTTTTCCCGGCGCGGCGACGGGCGACGCCGGCTTCGCCACTTCGGGATTATTCTTGGCGGCGACCTGGGTCAGGTTGTGGTCGCGAAGACGCTCTTTGTCGACGTAGGCTTCAATCACGCGGGCGGCAAGACGTGCGCTGAAATATCCTTCAGAACCGTTCTGCCACATCACAACGACAGCAATCTCTGGATTTCTGCGCGGCGACATGCCGAAGAACCACGCGGTATCGTTCAATCTCGCGCCGCCACCGACAGAGGCTTTGTACGCATTGCTGACGATCTGGGCGCTGCCGGTTTTGCCGGCAAAATCGATGCCTTCCAAATGTGCGAAGCCGGCGGTTCCCGCAAAGGTGAGAACCTGGGCCATCGCATCCGTCACGGTTTCCCAATTGGCAGGGTCGATGTGGATGGTTTGGTCGCCGGAGCCGGGAAACTGATCCTTGTAATAGTCCTTCAAATCCGGCGGGAACTTCATTCGGGAAGACAACGTGGGGGCGTTTGAGAACGCCACCGGAACCGATGCCCGCAAGCGCGCGGACCAACTGGATAGGAGTGACAGCCAGCGCACCCTGACCAATCCCGACAGAGATGGTTTCACCGGCAAACCATTTCTGATGGTAGTTGCGCATTTTCCATTCCGGCGAGGGCACGATACCCGAGGCTTCATCCGGCAGATCGATGCCGGTCTTCTGTCCCAGGCCGAACATGTGCGCCCATTTGGCGATCATGTCGATGCCCATTTTTTCCGCAAGCGTGTAAAAGAAAACATCGCACGACTGGTAGATGCCCTTGGTGATGTCGGTGATTCCGTGCGACTGATGGCGAGCGGAGATCCAGCACTTGAAATAGCGGCCATAAAAAACGGCGCCGCCATGACAGTCGACTTTCAAATTTTCCGCGATGCCTTCCTGCAGGCCGGCAATGGCTTCAATAATTTTGAACGTCGACCCGGGAGCCAACTGCGCCTGAATCGCTTTGTTCATCAGCGGATGATCGGGATCGGTGATCAGCTTGTTCCACTCGTCGCGATGGATGCGAATGGCAAACTGATTGGGATCGAAGGTGGGATGGCTGACCATGGCCAGCACTTCGCCGCTACGCGGATCGATGGCGATGATGGCACCCTGGCGCGGGCCCAAGGCTTCTTCCGCCGCCTTCTGCACATCCAGATCGATGGTCAGCTTGATGGATTTTCCCGGCGTCGCGGGCTCAATGCCGAGCGCGCCAAGTTCGCGGCCGTGGCTATCGACGATGACGTCGCGGGAACCGTCCTGACCGCGCAGGATGGGATCGTAAGACTCCTCCACTCCGGATCGGCCGACCACATCGCCCGGCTGATAGAACGCGTAGCGAGGATCGTCGAGCATGTCTTCAGAAACTTCACCAACGTAGCCGATCAGGTGCGCGGCAAAACCATTGCTGGGATAGAGTCGCCGCTGTTCCTCAATGGTTTCCAGCTCCGGCAGCTCGTTGGCATGGGCGGCGATGAAGGCCTGCATGTCCGGCGTGATGTCCTGCAGCAGCGGGATGGGTTGATATTTCGGCTGATGGCGATAGCGCAGCAAGATCGCTTGCAGCTGATCCACCTGCATGTGCAAACCATCCGCGATCAAGGGCAAGTCAGCGTCAAGATTGCGGGCCTGCTCTGGAACTAAAAAGCAGGTAACGGACGGGTAATTGTCGACCAGCAGGCGACCGTAGCGATCGTAAATTTTTCCACGCGGGGCGAGGATCGGAACTTTGCGAATGCGGTTGGCTTCCGCCAGGGCTTTATAGTTTTGCGCGCCCAGAACCTGCAATCGCCACAGGCCGGAGACGAGAATCACCAGGATCGCAGCGATGATGTACTGCATCACCGTCAGCTTGACCGTTGGAATTCGATCGTCTTTGTTATAAGTGCCAGCCATGGGGAAGGATTGCCTCTAGGATACTCCGGATTGACCGCGTTATTCGCGCTGGCGAAGGCGGTCGAACAGTGCAAAAAGGACTACCCCCACCAGTGCGTTGACCAGGGCGCGAACCAGATCGTGCAGCCCGTACCATTGCTCATGAATGCCGATCAGCCGGCGCAAAATCAACACATGCAAGGTGCTGGCCAGCAGGATGAAACAGAAATTCATGATGAGCCGCGTGCCGGGATTATCGACATCGATGCGCACGCCAATGGAGGCCGCGAGATAGCCGAGAATGCAGTCGATGATGCCGTTGATGCCGAGAGGCAGGTGCGTCATCGCGTCTTGAATGATGCCAATGACCAGACCCAGAAACGTGCCGCCGATGGGATTACGCCGCGAGACGGAAAAATAAATGACGACCAGCGCGGGCAGGTTGAGAATCTCAAAGGACGGAAAGCGCAGCGGAATGTAGACCTGCAAAAAGATCGCGATCAGAGGAACGAGAATCAGGACGACCGGATGGAAACGGTGTTCCTCCATTTCTCGACGTGAGCGCTGGGGCAGGAGGGCCATCAGTTCTGCGGCTCCTCACCGGGGGTTGGCTGGGTGGCAGCGGCAGGATGGTGCACTGTTTTCGGATGATCCGTTGCGCTTGCCGGCGCGGTTGCATCAGGAGTGGCAGAAGCCTTGGGATGTTGCGTGGCTGGCTTCGGCGTTGAAGACTCCGTGGTGGAATGTGGCGTCGCCGACTTCGGCTGCGCCGTTGTCGGAGCTGTTTCTGCGGGCCTGGAAGTGACTGGGGAAGTTTCGTGTCCGGTGGTCGTGGGAGGCGGCTGTGCTGGATACACCTCCGTCGGGTAAGAAGCTCCCGGAGTCAGAGACGAGGCCGGCGGAGTCGCATCCGGAGTGAACTGATCAGGATGCAGCGAAGACGGAGGACGAACCGGGGGCGGCGGCGAATTGGCGTTGATCGGTTTGCCATCCGGGCCAACGGTTGCGGGCGGCGGCACACTGGGAAGACGCTGCGCCAGAATGTCTGCAGCCTTCTGCTCGCTGGTGGCGATGTCCTGCTGCATTGTGGCGGGCATGGTGTTCTGTGTTTGCGTGATCACCAGCACATCATCTAGCCGCGACAAGTTGACGGCGGGACGCACCAGCACGGCAACGTAAGGATTGTGCTCCGGATCGTTGACCACGCGCTCGACAGTTCCCACGGGAAGCCCGGAAGGATAGACGCTATCGCCGCCGCTGGTGACCACTTGCTCGCCCGGTTGAATCCGTTCATCCGGAAGAATGTCGATGATTTCCGTCTGACCGGCAGCGTTGCCGCGCAGAATTCCGCGCAGGCGCGTCTGGGTCAGAACGATGCCGAGGCCGCTGGTTTGATCGTTGATTTCGAGGATCTGGGCGGTGTTGGCAAACACATCGCGCACTTTGCCGACCACGCCGTCGGGGGTGATGACCGGCATATCGGTCTTGAGGCCTTGATTCGAACCTTTGTCGATGACCAGCACGCGCGACAGGTCAGTTCCGCTGGTGCCGATGATGTGAGCCGCGACAGTTTTCGCGATGTACTGCTGTTGGAAGCCGAAGAGTTTCTGCAGGCGCAATCCTTCGCGAGCATCGACGGCGAGCGAGGACTGCTCGAGGCGCATGCGGTTCAATTCCGACTGCAGTTCCTGATTCTGCTGGCGGACATGACGCAGATCGACATAGTTGTGCCAGGTGTGGCTGACGCCATGGCCGACGGAAAGAAATACGCGCTCGAATGGCGAAAAGGCAGTGACCACCCAATAGCGGATGAGCCGCGTTTGTTTTCCATCCTGGCCGGTATTGGGACGCCGAACCTGCACGGCAAGGCCGAGCAACTGCACCAGCACGATCGCCAGCAGGACCAGTGGATTACGGTAGCGGCTGAGAAAAGATTCCATGGGGCTATGAGCGGGCTGCGAGGAGCTTGCCTAGCAGCCCGGCGGACATTTGGGGAAGGGCAAAACTAATCAATCTTGATCTTGCGCAGCAAACGGAAGTCGGACAGCATTTTTCCCGTGCCAAGTACGACAGAGGCCAGTGGATCGTCTGCGACGGAAACTGGCAGCCCCGTTTCTTCGCGAATCCGCTTGTCCAGGTTTTTGATGAGCGCCCCGCCACCGGTCAGCACGATGCCGCGATCGCTGATGTCGGCAGAAAGTTCCGGCGGGGTACGTTCCAGGGCTACGCGAATTGCGTTCATGATGGTGCTGATGCATTCCGCCAGAGACTCGCGAATTTCGCTGTCGTCAATGGTGATGGTCTTGGGCACGCCTTCAATCAGGTTGCGGCCTTTGATTTCCATAGTGACAGGCTTGTCCAGCGGATAGGCGGAGCCGAGTTCCATCTTGATATGTTCGGCGGTGCGCTCGCCAATCAGCAGATTGTATTTGCGCTTCAGGTAATTCATGATGGCTTCATCCATCTGGTTGCCGGCCATGCGGACGGAACGCGAATAGACGATGCCGGAAAGCGAGATCACCGCGATGTCGGTCGTGCCGCCGCCGATATCGACGACCATGTTGCCGCCGGGCTCTGTGATGGGCAGACCGGCGCCGATGGCGGCCACCATGGCCTGCTCGACAAGATAGACTTCGCTGGCCTTGGCGCGATAGGCGGAATCTTCAACCGCGCGCTTTTCCACCTGGGTGATTTCTGACGGAACGCCAATCACGATGCGCGGATGGACCAGCATCTTGCGGCCATGCGCTTTCTGAATAAAGTAGTTCAGCATTTTTTCAGTGACCTTGAAGTCGGCGATGACACCGTCTTTCATAGGACGGATAGCGACGATGTTGCCGGGAGTGCGACCCAGCATTTCTTTCGCTTCCTTGCCCACCGCTTCTACTTCGCCCGTGACCTTGTTCAGCGCAACGATTGAAGGCTCATTGACAACGATGCCCTTGCCAGCCGCGAAGACAAGCGTGTTGGCCGTGCCAAGATCGATGGCCAGGTCGCTTGAGAACAAGCTGAACAGCGAACGCAGATTGTGACTGCGTGAGGAGCGTGAGTGATAGCCGTTAGAGGACATTCAGTGTTTAACGTGCCTTTAGGGGAATCGTGTTACCTCCCATTGTAAGGCCATGCGAGATTGCCTGCGGATGGAAGGTTGCCCTAGGGAATCGTGGAAGGTATCAACTGCGGGAATCACCGTGCTTTTGCGATCAGGGTTTTAGGGATCAGAGAGCAGGCAAAGCGGGGCCGCGTTCGGACAATCGGGATTTGCGGTTCCACGGCGTGACCTTAGTTCTTACGGCGCGGGGCGCGGGCGTCGCGTTTCTTGGCGGCCTTCAAGGGAAACTGTGGTTCGGTCATGCGTTTGGGGTCGAGAATTTCTGCGATTTCCTGTTCGCTGAGGAGCTTTTTTTCGCGCGCCAGCTCGACGATGGTGCGCCCCGTGGCGATGGATTCCTTAACGATTTCCGCAGCCTTGGCATAGCCGATGTAGGGATTCAGCGCGGTCGCGAGCGAGACGGTACTTTCGGCATACATCTGGCAGCGCGCGCGATTGGCGGTGATGCCGGCGATGCAGTAAACATCGAACTGGTGCAGCATGTTGGCGAGGATGGTGATGGATTGCAGGACGTTGTAGGCCATGGTCGGCATCATCACGTTCAGCTCAAGCTGGCCGGCCTGGACGGCGTAGGCGACGGCGGTATCATTGCCGATCACCTGGAAGCTGACCATCGCGGCCAGCTCCGCCATCACGGGATTGATTTTGCCGGGCATGATGGAGGAGCCGGGTTGCAGGCTCGGCAGAACAATTTCCGCCAGGCCGGTGTTGGGGCCGGAGGCAAGCAGGCGCAGATCATTCGAGATGCGAATGATTTCCAGCGCGAGCGTGCGCAGCGCGGCGCTGACATCTGCCATGCAGGCGGTCGACTGCATCGCCCAGCGCATGTCTTTTGCCGGGGTCAGCTTTTGACCGGAGAGCTTTGCCAGGCTGGGCAATGGCTTGGGCGCGATATTGCGGATGCGTGTTGATTCCGGTGCCGACAGCGGAGCCGCCGAGCCCGAGTTCGCGCAAGCCTTCCGCCTGCTGAGCAATGTTGGCGCGGGTTTTGCGCATGGCGACGGCGTAGGCGGAAAATTCCTGGCCGAGACGGATGGGGACCGCATCCTGCAAATGCGTACGGCCGGACTTGAGAATGCTGTCGAACTCTTTGGCTTTTTTCTCGAAGGTGCCAGCGAGCGAATCGAGCACTGGATACAGGTCTTCGAGCGCCAGCAAAGTTCCCAGGCGCATGGCGGTGGGGAAAACATCGTTGGTGGATTGACCGTAGTTCACGTGGTCGTTGGGATGGACGTGGGCGTACTCCCCAAGCGCCGCCGCCGAGCAGCTGATTGGCGCGATTGGCGATCACCTCGTTGGCATTCATGTGGAAGCTGACGCCGGCACCGGCCTGAAACACATCGACCAGAAATTCCTCATCCCACTTGCCGTCGATGACTTCCTGCGCGGCTTGCGAGATGGCGTCGGCCCGATGCGCGTCGACCAGGCCGAGCTTTTTGTTGGTCTCTGCGGCGGCACGCTTGACCAGGCCAAGAGCTCGAATGAGCAAGGAGTGGGCGCGCATGCCGGAGATGGGATAGTTGTGCACGGCACGCGCCGTCTGCGCACCATAATAGGCGCGCGCGGGAACCGCAATGCTTCCCAGCGAATCTTTTTCTTTCCGCGTTTTGGGCATGATGATTTGTTCCCTCTCGAACCACGGCCCGTTCATTTCTGATCTAGATTGCCGCCGCTTCAGCACTTTGTTTTATCAGGGCATTTCTTGTCGCGAGAAGCCCGGTTAAGCGTCGCTTTACAAGTAGATGCTCCGTGATCGTTCCCAGCAAATAGACCGGCATCGAGAAATGTAATTCGTCGCGCATCTCCGTGCGATTTGGATTCACATGACGAAAGAAGTGATCGTGTTTGAATGACCGGAACAGGCCATGGACCATAGCATCCTGAAAGTAGGAGGGCGGTTCCAGGCGCGTAATCTCGCTCGTGTGCGTCACCCAAATCCCATATTGCCTGGATTTCCAAGTGACTCGTTCGCCGAGCCCGATGGATCCTTTGGTGACGCCGCCGATCGCTCTGATTCCATACTTCTGCGCGGAAGTAAGCTCCAGATCGATGCTTAACGACAAGTGAAAGCAAACTTCTACGAGTGCATCGATGGTCGTCGTCGCACGAATGGTCGTCATGAAGTCACACCGTCTCCGCGTGAACCGTGTGATCGCGGCCACAGGGGTCGGCGGCCTCGACGGTCTAAACTAGTATGTTCGACTTTCTCGAAGGAAAACACCAATCATCATGGCCACGATTCGCCAGCAGGATTTTATCCAGAGCGTCGCCGACGCGTTGCAGCACATCTCCTATTACCACCCGGTCGATTACATCACCAACCTGGCGCGCGCCTACGAGCTGGAGCAGTCGCACGCCGCCAAGGATGCGATGGCGCAGATCCTGATCAATTCCCGCATGTGCGCGGAGGGCCACCGGCCGATTTGCCAGGACACCGGCATTGTGACCGCGTTCGTAAAGGTGGGGATGGACGCGCGCTGGGATCGCACCGACATGACGGTTGAACAGATGGTGAATGAGGGCGTGCGCCAGGCCTATCTGAATCCGGACAATATTCTGCGGGCTTCGATACTGGCCGACCCAGCGGGGGCGCGCAAGAACACCAAGGACAATACGCCCGCTGTGGTGAGCCTTTCAATGGTGCATGGCGGCAATGTCGATGTGACGGTCGCGGCCAAGGGCGGCGGCAGCGAGGCGAAGTCGAAATTTGTGATGCTGAATCCGACCGACTCGATTGTGGGCTGGGTGTTGAACACGGTGCCGACGATGGGCGCAGGCTGGTGTCCGCCGGGAATGCTGGGGATCGGCATTGGCGGCACCGCGGAAAAAGCCATGCTGCTGGCGAAAGAATCGTTGATGGATCCGATCGACATGCAGGAGTTGATCGCGCGCGGGCCGAAGAACCGGCTGGAAGAATTGCGGATTGAAATTTACGAGAAGGTGAACCGGTTGGGGATTGGCGCGCAGGGGCTGGGCGGCCTGACGACGGTGCTGGACGTGAAGATTCTGGATTATCCGACCCATGCGGCGAACCTGCCGGTGGCGATGATTCCAAATTGCGCGGCCACGCGACACGCGCACTTTGTGCTGGATGGCAGTGGGCCTGCGACGTTGGAGATTCCCTCGCTGGAACATTGGCCGAAGCTGACACAGGATGTGTCGAAGGCGCGGCGAGTGAACCTGAATACCGTCACGCGCGCCGAAGTGGCAACGTGGAAACCCGGGGAGGTCCTGCTGCTGACAGGCAAGCTGCTGACCGGTCGCGATGCGGCCCACAAGCGCATGACCGATATGCTGAACGCGGGCGAGAAGCTGCCGGTCGATTTTACGGATCGATTTATTTACTACGTGGGGCCGGTGGATCCGGTGCGGGATGAAGTGGTGGGTCCGGCGGGACCGACGACTTCGACACGCATGGATCGCTTTACGCGGCAGATGCTGGAGAAGACGGGATTGCTGGGCATGGTGGGCAAGGCGGAGCGTGGGCCGACCGCAATCGAGGCGATTCGCGATTACAAGGCCGTGTATCTGATGGCCGTGGGCGGGGCGGCGTACCTGGTGTCGAAGGCGATCCGCGGCAGCCGCGTGCTGGCGTTTGAAGATTTAGGCATGGAAGCGATTTACGAGTTCGACGTGAAGGACATGCCGGTCACGGTGGGAGTAGATAGCGAGGGTAACTCCGTACACCACACTGGACCGAAGGAATGGCAGGCGAGAATTGCGGGGATACCCATCCTGCAGTAAGTCGAGCTAGCTCTCTATAGCTACAAAAAGAAGCTCCGGCATTTACCGGAGCTTCTTTGTTCTTTGAAATGCGAGTTAGAAGAGTAGCTTCAATGCGACTTGCATAATGCGCGGATCGCGCGCGCCGGAGACAAAGCCAAAGCTACCTAACATCATTGTAGTTTCCGTCTGGGTTATAGAACTGAGCATGGTTGAAGATGTTGAAGGCCTCGGCGCGGAATTGAAGCTTCATAGCTCCGGTGATCTCCGTATCTTTCAACAGCGCCATATCCCAGTTATTAATTCCGGGACCGACAAAGGATCGCCGCATGACATCGCCGACCTGGCCGAGATTCTCCGCGTGAAGTAGTTGGGATTGAAGTACGGCAATCCCTTTCCGAGGATTGCGATTGATGTAGAGCGGGCTGCCATTATTCGCATAGTTGGGAGCATCAAAGTTGGCGTTCGCTCCGATCAAAGAGTAGTCGTCATTCTCACCTAACTGCACGGGCTCGCCAGAGACAAAGCTGGTGATGCCAGAAATCGCCCAGCCCGCGGTAAAGCGCTTGGCGCCGCTACTTTTGCCGATGAAGTTATTAAACGGCAATTGCACGGTGTAACTAATGACCAGATTTTGCGGCACATCAAAGGTCGATAGGGCGCGGCTGGCGGAGGGGTTGAAGACGTTGGTTGGATCGAAAACTCCCGAACCATTATCCATCGACTTCGACCAGGTGTAGCCAATCAGGAAGTTCGCGTATTTCTCCGTGTGCTGCACACTCACCTGCAGTGAGTTGTAACTGGAACTGGCCGAGGAGGACATAAAGGAGTCTGCGCCAAAGTTGGTGCCGAAACGAGTACGGGTGCTGTTGACAACCGTTCCGTCGGCTTCAATATATTGATTTTGTTCTCCACCTGGACCGCACGTGCCGGTGTTCGGGGCCACATTTGCTGGATTGCTCAGATACAAACATAGTGAAGGGTCGCCGGGATTGGCTTCAAGAAAGGTAAGATTGTGACGACCGACCGCACCGACATAACTCACGCTGGCGACGGTATTACTTCCAAGCTGGCGTTCAAGAGATAACTCAAACTGCTGCGCATAAGGCAGCACGTTTGTCGGGGAAAAATAATCCGAACCGGAGATAGGCTCGACTTGTGACCATTGGAAGGTCGTGTCTGGATTTTTTGGCGATACATTGGTTGGCGGAAATACAAAAGGAAACGCATTCGGCTGCACCTGTCCAGTTTGACGAGTTACATACGGCGATGCCAGCAGCGGTGGTCCAGGGCTGGCGTAGAACAAGCCGTATGGCGCATCGCCGACTTCGACAAAGCCCGTCGCATCGATGATGGAGGTATAGAAGATTCCATATCCAGCGCGGATACTGGTTTTCCCTGGCCCACCGATAAGCTTACCTAGCCATCCCTCAGTGATGTCGGGAGCAATTGCAATTCCAATCCTGGGAGCAAAGTTAGTGTACTTGACCGGCGACAAGGTGCGCGGCACCCCGGGATCCAGCGGAACAACAAGGCCTGTCGGCGCGCCTGGGAACGATAGAGATTGTTCGCCTTGGATAAGAGTCTCTAATTTGTTCTGGGTGTCATACCAGGGCGTGGCCACTTCCCAACGTAATCCATAGTTCACAGTTACTGTGGGAGTTACACGCCAGCTATCCTGCCCATAGAATCCATAGTATTTGCTGCGAGAATCTAGAATCTGATAGCTGGCCTGGATGAAGTAATTGGGTGCGCCGATGAGATAATCCGCAAAGTCGTATCCCGTTTCCTGGCCGCCGAATCCGAACTGGCCATTTTGACCATAAGTGTTCCGCTCATTGATCTGGTCGTAGTGATAATCCCCGCCAAATTGCAGCGTGTGAGTCCCTATAATTTTGGTGAAATTGTCGATGACCTGAATGGTGTTGTTGAATTGGCGCAGCGTATCCGGTGGAACGCCGAAGCTGTAGTTATTGAACCCAACGTTGGGAACGCCTTCCAGCGATGGATCCGTGGAGTCGATACCGCCGGTTGGTCCCCATGGTGTGTTAAAGCCGAGCGAGGAAAGTGTGACGCCAAGTCCCCCAACGGGGACGCCGCTGAAGTTGACATTCCGCAGGTAGACCAGGCGAACATCGTTCACGGTGGAGGAATTGATGGTGGTGGTCAGGCCAAAATTCGCCATTTGAGTCAGGCCGTTGCTGCCCGCGTTAAAGCCGGGGATGTTGACGGCGGCGTAAGGATTGACGACGTTGTAGCTGTCCCTGAAGTAGTAGCCAAACAGAGCTCCGAAACGCGTGTTGGTGTCGACTCGGATGCCACCTTTATTATCGGTCAGAGTTTGATTGTAGGCAGATGTCTGGTAGAAGGGCTGGCCGTTCTGCACGGAATTCGGCGTGGGGATGTACTTCAACATGTTCTGCGCGACGGGCGAGATCGCGGTGGCCGGAATCACTGCGTTGGGAAAAACGCAGGTTGCAGTATCGGTGCAGCCGGCGGAGTAGTAGGGTTCGCCATTCGTCACCGTGTATCCGAGCTCCTGCGACAGTAGATTGGCATAGTAGGCGCCTTGCACGCCCTGACCACCATTGGCGGGATCGGAGTTTTCAAGCGAGGCGGTCTGATCGGCTAAATTGCCCGTACGATCTTCGTTGGACGGGACAGCAAAATTTGTCGCTTGTCCGATGATTTGTTTTGTCCCCTGATAGTCTCCGAAGAAGAACAGCTTATCTTTCTTGATGGGGCCGCCGATGGTTCCACCAAACTGGTTCTGGATGTAAACGCCGCGATCGGGGCTGTAATAATTGCGTGCATCCAGATCGGTGTTACGCAGAAAGTCAAACGCATCGCCGTGGAACTGATTGGTACCTGACTTGGTGACGACGTTGATCTGGCCGCCGCTGAAGTTTCCATATTCGGCATTGAAGTTGTTGGTGATGATGCGGAACTGCGCGATGGAATCAAGATTTGGAATCATTGCCGCCGAGTTGTGCACGCCCTCTTCCGCATCCGCGCCGTTGACCATAAAGCCGTTGCCTTCCGGCTGGCCGCCGTTCACGGATTGAAGACCCTGTCCCAGATCGCCAGAAATGCTGGTGACTCCAGAGCCGGAGGAAGTTGCCACATCGCTATAGGGCGATACGCCCGGCTGCAGCGCAAGAAGATCAATGTAGGAGCGGCCATTCAGCGGCACTGACGTGATTTTCTCGCCCTCGATTACGTCGCCCATCTGCGTACTTTGCGTGTCCACCTGCAGTACGTCGCTGCGCACCTTGACCGTATTTGAGACCGCACCGATTTCCATTTTGATATCGATCCGGATGGCGGAGTTAGCGTTAATGATGACGCTGCTTTCAAGGAAATCGCGGAATCCGGGCTGACTGACGGCTACGTTGTACGTGCCAACGTTCAAGGCCGGAAACGCGTAGAATCCCTTCGCGTCCGTCACGGTAGTGTGCTGAATGTTGGTCGCGATATCGGTGGCGACGACGGTCACTCCGGGAACAACCGCACCGGTAGGATCCGTCACAACGCCAGAAATGGAACCGGTGATGCTTGCCCAGGCTGCCATCGACCCAAGGACAAAAAAGATACCGATGAGGGCTGAGAGAGACTTGGAGAAGGTCTTCATAAATCGTGTCCTCGGGTTGATTTTTGTGTCCCGAATCCGTAGCGACAGGGCGTTCGTTATCAACGGATTAGGGAAGATCGGATTTTTCCATCCTTGACCTATCAATGTCAATCAAAAACGTAACCTGCGAAACGATACCAAGCGAAACCGGAGAAGGAATGGATGTGCGCTGCACGCATCGCTGCTCTGCGCGCAGGGTCGTCAGAGGCGGAAACGAATGATGGGTTCGAGGCGAAGGATTAAAAGCTCAGCCGATTTGGTTGTAGTGCTGCGCGGCTCTCCAGCCAATTTTGGAAGCCGGCCCGAGTTCGAGGTCGCGGACTTCCGCTCCTCGCCTGACTGTTGAACCATTGGCACCGCCGATTGGCAGCAGCCGATTCGTTACGGAAATAACGCAGGCGGTCAGTTCGGGTACGGCCTGCAATACCCGCGAGGCGACTGTGGCCTGCGGGGTGATCGAGATTTCTGTCGATTTGGAAACAACCGCACTCACAATTCTCTGCGCCGCATCCTGTGCGCTGGCGGAAATACCGGGAAGATTCGCCAGCAGGCTGAACCATCGGTACTCGCGCGGAGCATCCCCGGAGAAGAGCGCGTTCAGATGAGAGCCGGTGCGCATGAGTCCCGGGCAGACCGTGAGCACATGAATTCCCTTCGCACGCAATTCGGCATGAAGGCCCTGAGAGAATCCTGTGACAGCAAATTTGCTGGCGGAATATGGAAGCAAATGCGGTACCGCAACTTTGCCGCCGACGGAAGAGATGTTCACGATCGTTCCATGGCCACGGCCGAGCATCTGCGGCAGCACCGCCATGGAGCATTGCACGCCGGAGAAGAAATTTGTGTCCATCACGCTGCGAAAATTCTCGATGGTCTGAGATTCGATCGGTCCAACCGTAATGACTCCCGCGTTATTCACAAGGATATCGATCTGACTGAAGTGTTCCGTCGCGCGCTGTATTAAGGATTGAACTTCTTCCGGTCGACACAGATCGGCAGGCACGACCAGAATGCGATCCGGCTGGATCGATGTCCTTTCAAGAAGAATCACGCGAGCCCGCTCCAGCTCATCCGCATCTCTGGCGGTCAGAACAAGTTTTGCGCCGTGATGGGCAAACTCCTCAGCGAGGGCGAGGCCCAATCCGCGCGACGAGCCAGTAATCAGCACGACTTTGTCATGGAACTGCTTCGAGTCAGGCGGCCGATTCAATCCTGGGAGGAGCTTTGATTCAGGGAACGGCTTTGATCCGGGGGCCTGCTTGGACACTCGTCGGCGTTGGACTTGCATGAGTGCCACGGCAATCGCGCCCGCTGTTAGAACCACGGTGCCGGCCAACACAGAACCTGCAATCAATGCTGCATGTCTGACTTTCATAACATCCCCTCACTCGCCTGAACGTATTCCATTATGGATGGTTGGAGACCATGATTGTATGTCCCGGGTTGAACTAGATCCTCGAAAAAATCGGCCGCTGTATCGGCGATTCTTTCGCAATGGACAGCGCTCTACACTTCAGTGAGCGCTTTTTCACTGGATGATTGCAACTGAAATGTGCGGCTTGTCCATCTGAAACAGCGTGTCACTGGGAGGCGAGATTGCTGGCGACAATAGCGTGGGTGTCGATTGCGGTGGCGTTTGCTTGTGCGCTGTGGATTGCGCTGGACGAAGTGCGGCATCCGCAGGCAATGGCGATCATGAATGTGGTTTGGCCGGTGACGGCGCTCTATCTGAGCGTGTTTGCGTTGTGGGGATATTACAAAATCGGCCGCACGAAAACGCAAGGCGCCATGCACGACCACTCCATGCCGATGGAGCATTCCCAGCACCGAACCAACCCAACGGCCGCACAGGTCGCGGTGGGCACCAGCCATTGCGGAGCGGGATGCATGCTGGCAGATGTGGCGTGCGAATTTTGGATTGCATCGGCGGGAATAATGCTGTTCGGCTCAATGTTGTGGGCGGAGTACACGATCGACTTTGTTGCGGCGTGGGCGCTGGGAATTGTGTTTCAGTATTTCGCCATTCAGCCGATGCGGCATTTGCCGGTGGGTCAGGCGCTGGTAGCCGCCATCAAGGCAGACACGCTGTCGATTGTGGCATTTCAGATCGGGATGTATGCCTGGATGGCGCTGGTTTTCTTCCGGCTATTCCCTCGCCCGCACCTGACGCCGTTTGAGCCGCAGTACTGGCTGATGATGCAGATCGCCATGATCTGCGGATACGCGACAAGCTTTCCAATGAACCGCTGGCTAATCCGCGCTGGGTTAAAAGAAGCGATGTAAGGGAGGCGGATGCCGTGAAGACGATTCCAACACCGCCACTCTGCTTAAATAGAGAGATGAGGGATGGAGCGGGCACGGCTGTTGATGTAATCGTGATTGGGGCCGGGCCGACCGGGCTGGCGTGCGCCATCGATGCGCAGAATGCAGGCTTTGACACCCTGTTGATCGACAAGGGCTGTCTGTGCAACTCGCTGTTTCATTACCCGTCGAACATGACTTTCTTTACCACGCCGGAGCTGCTGGAGATCGGCAACATCCCTTTCAGCAGTCCAAACCAGAAGCCGAATCGGCAGGAGGCGCTGGAATATTACCGCAAGGTGGCGCAGCATTTTCGGCTGAAGCTGCACCAGTATCAGAATGTTGAACGGGTCGACGGCGAGCCGGACAACTTCATCGTCCACTGCATCGATACTGCCGGGCGGCCGCATCAATACAGGTCGCGAGCACTCATCATCGCCACCGGATATTACGATCGCGCCAACTATCTCAACATTCCCGGCGAGGATCTGACCAAGGTCTTTCATTATTATCAGGACCCGCATCCTTACTTCGATCAGGATGTGCTGGTGATTGGCGGAAAGAATTCCGCGGCAATTTCGGCGCTGGATTTGTGGCGGCACGGTGCGCGGGTAACGCTGGTGCATCGTGGCGCGGCCATGCACAAGCATGTGAAGTACTGGATTCTGCCGGACATTGAGAATCGCATCGCGCATGATGAAATCCACGCGCACTTCAATACAGTTGTGGAAGAAATCGCACTCGACTCTGTGCGCCTGCGTACGCCGGAAGGGCCGATCACGCTGAAGAATGATTTTGTGTTTGCGATGACGGGATATCACCCGGACTTCAGCTTCCTGGAAGCGCTTGGGGTTCGTCTAACGGGGAAAGATCGCACGCCAGAGTTCGATGCGCACACGCTGGAGAGCAATGTTCCCGGAATCTATTTGGCGGGAGTGGTTGTGGCGGGTGCGAGGACCAACGAAATATTCATTGAAAATGGGCGCTTCCACGGCGCACAGATTGCAGCGGGACTGCGCCAGAAGCTGCGCACGCCAGTGAAAAGCTTGTAGAAAAATATTGGTGCAATCGATGGCGTGCCGGGTCGGAATCGCCATCGAAGTCCTGCTCCAATAGAATGAAATCAACGACTTTGATGCGTCAGCTTTTCCCACGCAGTATTCGATGGCAGCTGATCTGGGGCACGGCATTGCTGCAATGCCTGCTGGTGGCCGCCGTGTTT
The DNA here is from genome assembly GCA_963774515.1 of uncultured Acidobacteriota bacterium. GTDB lineage: Bacteria > Acidobacteriota > Terriglobia > Terriglobales > Acidobacteriaceae > JAKAAZ01. The sequence goes on from CAVZFK010000002.1 coordinate 103,998, forward strand.
GGATACGTCTATCACCAGCAGCGCAACAGTCTTCGTCACCGCACCATGGAGCGGCTCACCTACCAGGTGAATGTGCTGACGACTTCGGCAGCCTCCGAATTGAAGGACCAGCAACTGGAGCGACTGCAACCGATATTGGATGGAATGGTGGCGACACCGTCGATCCGCGCCGCACGCATCACCGACATGTCCGGCGAAACCCTGGCCTACAGCAACGAGACAGGAAAGACAACCCCTCCGCCACTTTCCGATGCGGAGCGCCAACAGTTGCGTCCCTTAATGACGGCCAACATTTTTGACGATGGAAAACGCGGGATCGTTGCGGCAGAAGCGATCGAGGTCGACAACACGCCGATTGCCGTGGCCTGGGTGTATCCCGACACCGCCGAAGACCAAGTCGACTTGTCCAGCCTGCTGCGCTCCGCATTATTTTTCGCGCTGCTGGCGATCGCCGCCAATGCCCTGTTCTCCTTGTTGCTGGCACGATCTGTGACGCGGCCGTTGCGCGGACTGCTCCGCGGCACCAAGCTGCTGATTCGCGATCCGGAGCGCAGCGATGTTTTCCCGTTGAAGACGCGCTCGCTGAATGAGGCGGGCGAGTTGACGCGCTCCTTCAACACCATGGTGGCGGCGCTGAAGGAACAGCGAGCCGGACTGAACGAAACCCTGGCGCTGCTGGACTCCTTGCTGGCAAATGCTCCGATCGGCTTCGCGTTTTTCGATCGCAAGATGCGCTACGTGCGCATGAACCAATTTCTTGCGGAGATGGATCAGCTCTCCATCAGCCATCACCTGGGCCGAACCGTGCAGGAAGTCTTCCCCGGCTCGGTAGGCACGCAACTGACGGCCTCCATCGAACAGGTGTTTCTGACCGGTGAGCCCATCCGTGAATTGGAAATTCACGGTGAATTGCCGACCGCACCCGTGAGCCCGCGCATTTGGTTGATCAGCCTCTATCCAGTGCGGACAGGAGGAGATCGCCCGACAGACGCGCGCGCAATTGCGCTAAAAAACAATGGCGAAGGAGTGCTGGAACCGCAGCCTGATTCTCCAAGCTCACGATGGGTGGGCGCCGTAATTGTGGACGCGACTGAGAGAAAGCTGTCAGAAGAATTGCTGCGCAGAACAGAAAAGCTGGCGGCAACGGGACAGCTGGCGGCTTCCATTGCGCATGAAATCAACAACCCGCTGGAAGCAGTGACGAACCTGCTGTATTTACTCGATCAGCAGCCGCTCGATGAAGAATCGAGACACTACACCGACATGGCGCAGGAGGAAATTGCGCGCGTGTCGCAGATCACGCAGCAGACGTTGCGCTTCTATCGGCAGTCTTCCAGCCCAACGCTTATCCAGCCTGCAGATGTTCTGGATTCTGTGCTGGACCTGCACCATGGCAGATCGAACGCCGCCAAAGTGCAGACGATTCGGCGATATCGCGACGGCGCGGAACTGTACGCTTTCAGCGGAGAGATGCGGCAGCTGTTTGCGAATTTTGTCGGCAATGCGCTGGATGCGATGCCGAACGGCGGAAAGATTTACTTGTCGGTTCGCGCCTCGCAGGCGTGGTATCAGCCGGAAGTGCAAGGGGTCCGGATCACGATTGCCGATACCGGCTGCGGCATGACGGAAGCGGTTCGCCAGAGAATTTTCGAGCCGTTTTTCACGACTAAGGAAATTACCGGTACCGGGCTGGGATTATGGATCAGTTCAGAAATCATTGCGAAGCACCAGGGGACGGTGAAAGTTCGCAGCCGGCCCGCGGTCGCGGTGGCAGAAAATGACGGAACCGCGCAGGCCGCAACCGCATCCGGCGAGCAAACAGCTTCGGCGCGAAACTGCGGCAGCGGCACAGTCTTCATGATGTTTTTTCCGTTCAACGGACTGTCCGACTCGGCCACCACGGAAGCATTCGAATAGAAGTTGTTTTCTTATTCACAACAATTGTGGAGCGCCGCTAAGTTCCACTGCATCTGCATATGTAAGCGGTTGCCAGTACCAAAGAGGCGCAAAAACCAAACGGCGGACGCGAAGGAAGCGCAAGGTAGTGCATAATGCTTGCAAGGCCTACGAGAGAGTCGGCTCAAACTAGGAAAACGCCGTGAATCTCCCCAACTCCATCACGATGAGCCGCATTTTTTGTGTACCGCTGCTCATTTGGCTGCTTTCGCGGACATTTCCCTTCCACTCGTTTTATGGCGAGGCGGAAATCCTGGGGTCTGCGCTGTTCATTCTGGCGTCGATTACAGATGGGGTGGACGGCTACCTGGCAAGAAAACGCGGCCAGATCACGACCATGGGGATGTTGCTGGATCCACTGGCGGATAAGCTGCTGGTGACGGCGGCCTTTATTTCCCTGGTGGAGATGAATCCGCGCATTGTTCCGGCCTGGATTGCCGTGCTGGTGATTGGGCGGGAATTTCTGGTGAGCGGGCTGCGTTCGATCGCAACCACAGAAGGCTTTACGATTCAGGCCAGCGACCTGGGCAAGCTGAAGATGGTGACGCAGATTGTCGCGGTCGTAGCGGCGATTCTGGATCATCGCTGGACGGTGTGGCATTTTGGCTGGTTCATCATGCCCGTGCATGTGATTGCCATTACAGCCGTCTACTTTATGGCGCTGGTTTCCATCATTTCCGCAACGGACTATTTTGTGGCCTTCTGGCGGAAGATCGAGCACGCGTCAGTGGCGCGGCGGCGGGAAACCTTCATCATGAGCAGAAAAAAAGACGTTTCCACGGTCGATCGTTTTTCCTGATTCCATTTTCAATCCGGGTGCGTCCATTAGTTGTGGGTCGCATTTGTCGCTTCTGTCTCCTCCTTACAGCGAAGCCCATAAAAAACCCTCGTTTGCTGTGGGGCTCACGAGGGTTTTTTTATGCAACTTAAATGGAGAACAGCAATTCTGCTATGCGTGTGCCGCCTGGGCGGAGACGCGATGCGTTCCGTGGATAAAGTGATACGGCGGCCACGGACCTGACAGCATGATCTGGCAATCACGCATGGTCTGGCTGGCGCACGAATATTTGTTCTGATAGCGAACAACACTCTCGTGCTCAATCAGGTGGGCGATATCAAGCAGCATCTTTCCGCTGTCGGTGCGACGGCAGGTGATGTCTTCTTCCAATGGAGAAAACATGCGATGGACCTGGACAAAGACTGCCTTTGCCTTGGTCTGGCGTTCCCGCTGCACCGCGGCCGTCTCACGAAGCCGGGAAAGATATTCTTTTCCGACACAAGGCGACGACTGATACTTGGGTGAATCGGGACCTGCATCCTCAAACACCACCTTCAGGTGCATCTCCGCTTTTCCGCGAAGACGTTCCACATTGGCGGTGAACTGGCGTTGATTGCTGCGAACCGAGCGGCGCAAGGCGTCGTCATCGGGAAATACGGTTCCAAAACGGAAGGGCAATACGGTGGAGTGCTCAAAACAGTTGGCGATCACACGCGCATGATCGACGGCCGATTTTTGTTCTAAATTGTCCTCTGGATTGTGTTCACTTACGATGACTGCGAAATCACTGGCGGGGTAAAGGAAGATTTGATTTCCGAGGACACCGACTTGGCTATCGAACGGAACCGGTTTGCGATGATGAGCTAGTTCTGGAAATGCTTGTTTCTCTGCAATGCAATATGCATACCATGCCATGCTTAGTCACTCCATCACGCTGGAACGTGCCGACTAAAAGACGTCCAGGCTGAAAGTTTGTTTTAGTTTGGACTACATCGAATGCGGTCTCCAAAAAACAACTATGTACCGATACGTCAACAGCCGGGCTGCGGCGCACCAGCATCATCCTAGTCCTAACAACAAAAACCGGCAACTAGGTTTGACTAAAAATGAAGGGACTTTTTTTGAATAGTTTTTTGCGGCGAAAAACGCGTGTCATCCTGCCAACAAAATTGTGATGGAGAGCACATGCAGTGTGCGGCGAAGAGGCTTCCATTGTTGGTGAAGGAAGTTAGGTGAAGCGGAGCGAAATCAGAATTGTCAGGGTGTCTGCAGAGAAGCAGGTCCTTCGACTTCGGTCGCCGCGGTCACCGCGGCGACTTGCTCGGAATAGCAATTCTTTTTCTTTACTGAAGCAACGCTGGGTTTGCTCTAGTGACCGTGGATGGCCTGCACCAGCTTGAGCACAAACATCAACGTCAGCAGGAACAGCGCCGCAACCGCAGAGTTGCGCACCCAACCCGCCATTGCGCGAACCTGGTCGGCCAAATCCAGCTGATCTTCAGAGAGGTTGGTCAGGGAATGATTCAGTTCCGTGGCGTGCTCTTCGAGTTTCTCCAGCCGGCGTTGTTGTTCTTCAATCGCAGGCGTCACGTCGGTCTGTGCGTCCTTGATTGCAGTCAGGTGCTGTTTGAGTTCGGCGCGTAGATCATTTCTCAGATCGGCGCTCAGCGTCATTAGACCGGGAGCCACGGCAGCCTCGCGCTTCGGGGCCACCACTCGGTCTACTAATGGGATCATCCAGGCAAGATAGGGGAGCATGTCCCCGCAAATCCGCAATATTCGACGTACCATAGGATCTTTGTCCACCGGTCTGCGGGTATCCACGAGTTCGGTCCGCGGTCCGGTGTCTCCTCTCTTCATCGGCACTTTAAACATCTTGTTTCCCCGTTTCGGTGCGGGAGCGCAGAGCATGGGTCACTACGCGCCACATGTCTTCTCTCGGGGCGGGCTTTCCAGTCCATAACTGGAACTGCTCTGCCCCCTGCTGGACGAACATCTCCGCACCTGTAATGACTGCCAGCCCTTTACTGCGAGCCATGCGTAATAACGGAGTGTCCATCGGGCTGTACACCATGTCGAAAACCAACTTGGCGTTCAGCTCCTTTTCCTCCAGAATGGTCTGCTGTTTTCCGCCTACCATCCCGACCGACGTTGCATTCAAAATGACATCGAAACTTGTCTTGGCAATCTGATCTCGCCGAATCGTCTTCGCTTCCGCCTCCCGCGCCAGCTTTTGCGCGGTCTGTGGTGTGCGGTTCAAAATAAAGACATCGGCACCGCGTTGCCGTAAAGCAAAGGCTGCTGCTCTGGCCGCTCCTCCGGCCCCTAACAGCAAAATTTTCGCCTTACGTAAATCCATCCGCTGTTCCAGGGGTCGAATCACCCCGGTGACATCGGTGTTGTAACCGATCAGCTTGCCATCCTGTGAACGGACGACGGTATTACAAGCCCCAATCTTTTGGGAAAGTGCGTCTGTCCTGTCCAGGTGTCTCATTATCTCTTGCTTGAACGGCATCGTAACGCTAACTCCTTGGACGGGAACCTCGCGAATCAATAGCAGCAAATCCGCAAGACTGTCGGTTTGGAGCGCCAAATAGACAGCATTTACCGTCTCGCGATGGAACGCCGTGTTCATCATCACAGGCGATAAAGAGTGGCGAACAGGATTGCCTGCAACACCATATACCTTAGTTCCAGCGTCGACCTGATCGGCGCGGTACGCCTCCGTCAGCGTCCGCGCGGCAATTTGTCCTGGCGCAGTTTCCTCTCCAAGCGTGGCAGAGGCAAATGTAAATCGGCTACCGGAGCGTAGACCGAGCACGCGGCTGATCACGCCATAATCGCCCATGCAGATGCCGATGACATTGCCTTCGTCGCGCTTCGATTCGAGGAATCGCATCATGGTGACGTTGTCGGCCAGGTTGCGTGCAGTGGTCACAATCTTGACGAAGTCGGGTTGCAGCGGCTGGATGCGCTTGTAAATCTTCTCCAGATCCTTGGTGGCTTTAAAGTCGTGATAGGAGATCAACACGGCAGCACCGGTGGCGCGCAGCTTCTTCCAATCCGCGCCCTTCATAGATTCTGCGGTCTGCAGTTCTACATCCACCAGGTCGAAACCACCAGCGGCGGCCTTCATCAGCACTTCCAACTCGGCTGCGATGGATCCGACAAATTTTCCGCCATTCACTTTGCGGCGGCATGTAGCAATTGCGGTGACTTCGCGGCGCAACTCGAGAAAATTCTTCAATTTAGGAAGAGCGGCCAGGGGTTTTGGCAGGTAATCCAGCCGAAACTCGATCAAGGTGTTCTCGCGAACCGCCTCTTCAGCCTTCTCCAGCATTTCCTGGGGTGTATTTCCAATAATTGCAACGCAAATGCGGCCAAGCCGCGAGCGAAGGTAGTGCAAACTTACATTTTGAGCGGATTCTGTCATCGTCATTTTCCCGCACCTTTATCCAGGTGCAACTGCGGCATAGTATCAGGGTTGCGGTCGAATGCAACCTCAGGGCTGGACATCCAGCACTTCCGTGTCCCGAAAACGGGTCATCCGGCGGTCATTGAATTTCGCTTTCTCTATGATTCTGCAAGGTTTCGCCCGCCAAAGCTAAGATGCGGCGGAGGCGTTTTCGATGCACCCAATTCTCCAGTTCCAGCCTCTCCCGCGCAGAAGTTCTTTACTATGAAAAGTGGGCAGATGGTTGGGGTCGCGCTGATCCCTGCAACTGCTGACACGTTGAATGTAGAACGGAATCGCTCCCTATGCTAAATGATTTGTCGATTTCAGCCGTAAAACCGCTCCAGGATGAGCTGCACGCCTGGGCAGGCGACTTGACCCCGGACAGCCTGAAAACCTGGGTCGACCACCATCTCCAGGCCCATCAAACTGCCATCGATCAGCTTCTCACAGTTCAGGAGCCGCGAACAGTCGATAACACGCTGGTTCTATACGATCGTGCGATCGCCGCGTTGGGGATTGCGGGCTCTGAGGCGGGATTATTGCACTCGGTTTGCCAGGAAAAAGCCGTTCGCACCCAGGCGGAAGCCATGGTGCAGGCGGTTTCAGAGGCGGCCGTGCAGCTTTCGCTGAATCCGGCGGTATATCAAGCTCTGTCTGCCATCGACACGTCGGATCTGGATGCCGCGACGAAACATTATCTGGAGCGGACGCTGCTGCAATATCGGTTGGCCGGCGTGGACAAGGACCAGGCGACGCGCGAAAAAATTCAGCAATTGCAGGAACGCATTACGGAGCTGGGCCTGACCTTTGGCCGCAATGTGCAGGAGCAAGGCAACACCGTCGTAGTGGAAGACGCAAATGAATTGGACGGTTTGCCGCAGGATTTTCTGGCCCGTCATGCGCCGGATGCCGAGGGCCATATCACGCTGACCACCGATTATCCGGATTATCAGCCAGTGATGACGTTTGCCAAAAGTGATGCGCTGCGGCGGAAAATGTTTCTGGCGTACAACACGCGTGCCTACCCAGCGAACAAGCCCATCCTGATGGATATTCTTGCGACGCGCAAGCAGCTGGCAAACACGCTGGGATTTGATTCCTGGGCAGACCTGGCGACGGCCGACCAGATGATGGGTTCGGCGGCGAAAGTAAAAGCATTTCTTGCGGAGCTGGATGCGGCTTCGAAAGCCGGCGCAGGTCGCGAATACGCGATGGTGCTGGAATTTGTGCAGAAGCAACGGCCGGGACTGACCGCCATTGACGCTTCGAGCGCGATGTACTGGTACGAGCAATATCGCCGGGCCGCATTCGATTTCGATTCGCAGTCGGTGCGGCCGTACTTCCCTTACGAGCGCGTGCAACAGGGCATTCTCGACACAGCGGCAAAATTGTTTCATGTAGAATTTCGTCCGGCGCCACTGGATGGACCGGATGCCGCGGCCCGCTGGGACAATTCTGTGACGGCGTGGGACGTATACGATCGTCCGGCGGAAGCTGCGGGCGGCAGCGCGAAGCAGCCACAAAAGATTGGCCGGTTCTATCTGGACATGCACCCGCGCGAAGGCAAGGACAAATGGTTCTCCGCGTTTCCGCTGGTGCCGGGAATTGCGGGCGTGCAGGTTCCTGAAGCGGCGCTGATTTGTAATTTCCCTGGCGGCAACGCAAACTCTGCCGATCCGGGATTGATGCAGTACTCCGATGTGGTCACGTTCTTTCACGAGTTTGGACACCTGATGCACGCCATCCTCGGCGGGCAGCAGCGCTGGGCTGGAGTGAGCGGTATCGCAACAGAAGGCGACTTCGTCGAAGTGCCCTCGCAGCTGCTGGAGGAATTCTTCCGCAACGCAAAGTTGCTGGCGGGATTTGCGCGGCACTATGAGACAGACGAGCCCATCCCCGCGGAACTGGTGGCGCGCATGAATCGTGCCAGCGCCTTTGGCCGCGGCAATGGAGTGCGCGGGCAATTGTTCTACACCCGTTTCTCACTCGACCTGCACAACATTGACCCGGCCACGATCGATCTCGACAGCAGCCTGCACGCCGGCTATACCGCCGCTCTCCCCTATACCTGGGTCGATGGCAACCGGCTCTATTCGAGCTTCACGCACCTGGTTGGATACTCGTCGAACTACTACACCTATCTATTCGACAAGGTGATCGCGCTCGATTTCTTTCAGCAATTCGACAGGAACAATCTGGTGGAGGGACCGGCAGCGCTGCGCTATCGAAAAGAAGTGCTGGAGCCGGGCGGCTCGCAGCCGGGAGAAACACTGGTCCAGAATTTTCTGCATCGCCCGCAAAGCCTGCAAGGCTTTGAAACCTGGCTGACAGAAGAATTCACATCCGCGTAGCGCAAGGCGTCGCGGGATTAAGAGGTTCTCAATGTACGCAATCATGGGAGTTACAGGAAACGTTGGTGGAGAAGTTGCACGCACACTTCTGGCAGCGGGCCGTGAAGTTCGCGCTATCGTGCGCAATCCCGATAAAGCGAAGGCGTGGGCCCAGAAAGACTGCGGCACCGCAGTGGCAGATATCAATGATGTTGAGACGTTGACTGCTGCATTCGAGGGAGCGGAGGGCGTATTCATCCTGGTGCCGCCAAACTTCGACCCTGCGCCAGGCTTTCCAGAGGCACACGACACCGCCGCTATTTTGCGTTCCGCGCTGGAACGCGCGCGTCCCCAACGGGTTGTCTATCTCTCGACGATCGGCGCTCAATCGAGTCGACCGAACCTGCTGACGCAGCACACCATTGTTGAGCAAGAACTACGACAGTTGTCGATCCCCATCACGTTCCTGCGGCCGGGATGGTTCATGGAAAACTCCGCATGGGACGTAACTCCTGCACGAGAGCGTGGAGTGATTCCGAGTTTCCTGCAGCCGTTGGAGAGACCGGTGCCGATGGTTGCGACGCGCGACATCGGGCGACTAGCAGCCGAGCTTCTGCAGGAACAGTGGAGCGGTGCTCGCGTGGTTGAATTGGAAGGCCCTGGCCGGGTGACTCCAAACGAAATCGCGATTGCATTCGCCACACTTTTGGGACGGCCAGTACGCATGGAAATAGTGCCGCGCGCAAGTTGGGAATCCCTCTTCCGATCGCAGGGCATGAAACATCCGATCCCGCGTATTCAAATGCTGGACGGTTTCAATGAGGGTTGGATTGAGTTTGAGGGCGGAAAGGCGAACGTCCGCACAGGTTCTACACCTCTGAAAACTGTGCTTCAAACCCTGGTTGATCGGGGATGATGGACACATTCAGGGTCAATGTCAAAGTCTGGATGTAACAGAGGAGCCATGCTGAAGAGCGTACATCGCTTTCAGCGAGTGACATCGTGATTCGATGGTCTGCAGATTTATAGATTTATCTAGCTGCGAACGACTCAACATGCATCCAACCCGGTGACTGAGGTCCAGGGGGAGCTGCGCGACCAAGCAGAAGCCCGTTCCAGCCTCGTCCAACGGTTGGAGCGCATATTGTGATCGATCATTCGGAAGCACCGCCGCAACAACTCAATATGCAAGCCTCCATCGCGGAAGACCCGCGATTATTGCTGGCGGCCATCATCGACTCCTCTGAAGACGCCATTATCAGCAAAGATCTGACTGGCATCATCACCAGCTGGAACAAGGCCGCTCACCGCATGTACGGATACACCGCGGAGGAAATTGTCGGACAGTCGATTCTGCGTCTGATTCCCGAGGAACTGCAATTCGAGGAAGACGAAATCCTGCGCAAGCTAAAGGCGGGGCAGCGACTGGAGCACTACGAAACAACCCGAGTGACCAAGGCGGGAAAGCGGCTTGAGGTGTCACTGACAATTTCGCCGGTCAAGGACAGCAGCGGCCGGGTGATCGGCAGCTCAAAAATCGTGCGGGACATTACTGGACGAAAGCAGATGGAGCGCTCGCTGATCCAGTCAGAAAAGTTAGCAGCTGCGGGACGCATGGCAGCCACCGTTGCCCACGAAATCAATAACCCGCTGGAAGCTGTACTGAACCTGATTTTTCTGGCTCGCGAAACCTGCGATCGAGACAGCGAAGCCCACGAATACCTGGAGTCGGCCGAAAAAGAGTTGGAACGAGTCTCCCACATTGCCCGCCAGACACTGGGGTTCTATCGCGATACTGGCACACCCGTCGAGGTCGTAGTTGACGAGCTATTGAAGAACGTTCTAGCTGTCTATCGATCAAAGCTGACGTCAAAGAACATTTCGGTGAAGTATCAATTGGAAGCGCAACGCCGACTGACGGCCAGCCGGGGAGAATTGTTACAGGTGTTCTCCAACATTATCGCCAATGCCATTGATGCGCTGGAGCCGGGAGGGTCGCTCGAAGTTGAAACAAAGGAAGTGGCGGAAGCAGGGACCGCGGGCATACAGATTGTCATCCGCGATGAAGGCAGCGGAATTGAAGCAGAACACCTGAGCCGAATCTTTGAACCATTCTTCACCACGAAAGAACAACACGGCACGGGAATCGGTCTTTGGGTGGCGAAACAGTTGGTCGATAAGCGCGGGGGAAGGATTCAGATCACGAGTCGCACCAAAGCCGGTGACAGCGGGACGGAAGTTTCCATTTTCTTGCCATTCGACACTCCAGCCAGCGGTACTAGCGCCAAAGCTTCATGGCATTCAGAAATTAAAACGTAAACGAAAATCCTGCGGTCACGTGCTGTTCGCGCATGGCACTGTCGAAGACCGGTCCCACTTCCTGAATCGTGTAATCGGGCGCATACAGGTTGTTAAGAATATCGCTTCTCGACTTCGACCAGAAGTCGGGCTGCGAGATGAGCGTCTCGCGATAATCCGCGCGGACCATCCATCGCGGCGTAAGACGATAGCGAACGCCAGCTCCGTAGTTGAGGCCAACCTGAAAAATGCCGCCACCTTCCAACGGCGGGGTAGATCCAAAATCGTACGCAGCGGTGATCAGCCCGACACTGCTTAATCCCAGCTTGAAATAGTTGGGAGCCTTCTTGATTGGCGCATCTGTGAGGTGCATCAATTGCAGCGCCGGACCGACCGCCAGATACGGTCGCCAGCGGGAGGTCTTCGGCGTGCCATTGATCAGCAAATCATAAGTGACCTGCGAGGTTTGCAGCCCGGTGTTGGAAAACGCGAACAGCGGATCCTGCGAGGGCGTGGTCGTCTCGTGGTCAATGACGGCGAGGCCGATGACAAATGTCGTGAAGGTGTGGTCGTAGCTGAACTCGTGAGAGAAATATTTCTGAGGATCCAGAGTGACGGAGCCACCGATGCTCCAGCCGTTATCCAGCGAGTCGCCGAGGACGACCAATATCTGACTGCTGCCCGGCGATTCGATCGAGTTCAACAGGTAACCGATTTCGCCTCCGTTGCCGCCGGCGTACCCAGCCCAGCCGGAGTGAACTCCTAACTCCACGGATGGCGGCGCCCAGCCAGCAACACGACGCGCTTTACCACTGGGCGCGTAGGCGTACGATGACCCCGCGTAAGCCTCATTGGCGTGGAAGCCGCGTTCGACGTCGTATTCCTGACCGCTGACATTCACCACGCGAGCAGCTTTTTGTTCCTCTTTTTTCTCTTTCGACTGACTGATGTAGTGAATCCCTGAGTAGGCCGAGACAACAACGTTCTCGCGAACAATATTGTTGCGTAGCGTCAGCACGGTTTGACGGGTGGATCTGTCGAGCGCATTGCCATGAACCGGCAGCGGGGTGGGCTGATCGTTGGCAAAGTCGTCCGCAGGCTTGTGGCAATCGTTGAGACGGATGACGGCGATCTTACCGTCGGTGATCAAAGCCTCGTTGGTTCCATTCTTCGCATCCATCGGTACCCACGGGCGGCTCACCAGTTGCACTCCAGTGACGCATCCGGTCAGCAGCAGATCATTCACAACCTTGGCACGTTCGTTGTCGATGTTGGAATCGATGAGATGGATAAAAGTTTTATTCTTTTTGGAAAAGCCGATGCCGATGTCGTGCGTGGACGAAGAATTCCACACGGGTTCGCCCTGCCAGTCATCGCCAGTAGAAAAGATGCGCAGATGATGGCGCTTGGAAAACGTATTCAGCGTCTTGGCATAGGCATACTTCGGGCGGCGCTCCATCCAACAGAAGAATCGACATAGGCGCGCGTCGATATCCCTGATTTTCTGCAATGGAGCGAACCGTGCTGTAGGTGGTCTGCGCATTCAATTCATCCACCGCTCCCAGCCGCTGGCGGCAAAGGCTCGCTCAATGGCGCCGGGACTGCCGATGAACATCAGGTTGGTCAAGTCGGATGGAACATGCGGGGTGCCGTCGGTCACGGTGCGAAACGGCTGTTTGCGGATTACTTCTCGCAGCTCTTTCGCCTCGTCTACGGTGGAGGTCACGGTTGGAGTGGGATGAATATGCTGGGTCGGAATCTCGATGGGAGCGGTAAGTTTGGCGGTCAACTCCGTTCCGGTCGGCAATAGAATTTCCGGCTCAGAGAATCGAAGCACGGCGCTGGAGGCTGCGACGGTGAAGACTGCGGCAATGGGATCGCCGAGTGCGAGCATGCCTACTGTACCCGAGGCGCGTTGACTCAGCGTCGCCGTGGAGCGGATGCCCTGAATGCGGCCTTGCTTATTGATGCTCTCGCGCGCATTTTCTACCTGAGTCAGTTCAATGGGAATGGGAACCGTGGTTCCATCCGAGAGCACCAGAGTTTGCAAGACGAGGTCAATCTGCGCCGTCTCGTGCACGAAGCCGAGACCCACCTTGCGCACGGCGACGACGGACCCTTTCAGGGTGATGCCCATCGGCAACAGAATTTTTCCATCGACACTTACAGGAGCGATCAACAGGCAGGAAACCTGTTTTCCTTTTGGCGTTGAGTAGGAACTGATGGGCTGCTCCAGCCGCACTTCGAGGACCGCGCCCGCAGGAATGGTTTCCGCGCTCGTGTGAAGTACAGGCAGCAAAAGTAACGCAAAAAAGAGCCCTAGAACCGCTCGACTGACATCGTCGCGACCCATTGAGTCGGTCACTCCAAGTTGGAATTGTTGGGGGTGCTGCTGACGTGCCAGGGCAGCAATTCTGATTGAGCGTATCACATGCATGCAAGAAGGCGGTTCGAGGAATCTGTTGCGAGGCGCGTGTTTGCAGGAGAAATCAGTTGCTTGGATGCCGCTTCCCTGCCCTTCGCGCGGCGATTTTAATATTGCGATCGTCCACGCCGTGGCGACGTTCGACTGAGGTGCAGAAAATTGCAGACCTGCTGCAGCAATTTTCACTGAAGCGATTCAGAGTTGGAGGCTGCGTGATTTGCGTGCCCCACCCGTCGAGTGCGAAGATCGGAACGAATAAAAATCAGAGGCCCCGATGAACCGCTTCCGTTTCCTGATCCTGTCTGTACTCCTATGTTCCGCAACGACACTGCTGGCGCAGACCCCGGCGTGGCAGCCAGCTCCTGGACATGTGACGCTCCACTTGTGGCCGAACGGAGCGCCGGATGCCACTCCTAATCCTGCACCCGAGGTAGATACCACCACGGCGCAGCAGCCGCTGATTGCCGGCAAGCCCCTGATCCGTTTGGGCAACGTATCGGATCCGACGCTGACGCTGTACGCGCCGAAAGCAAATAACACGGGCGCGGCGGTGGTTGTGTTTCCAGGCGGCGGCTATCAGATTTTGGCGATCGATCTGGAAGGGACCGAGGTGTGTAACTGGCTGAACTCGATCGGCGTGAACTGCATTTTGCTGAAATATCGCGTGCCCAACTCAGGACCGTATCCGAAATCGCCGCAGGCATTGCAGGATGCGCAGCGCGCTCTTGGCATGGTGCGCCAACATGCGAGTGAATGGCACATCGATCCAAATCGCATTGGGGTGCTGGGATTTTCTGCGGGAGGACATTTGGCGGCCGCGCTCAGCACGCACTTCGACAAGCGAATCTATCCCGCCGTCGATGCTGCGGACCAACTGAGTTGCAAACCTGACTTCGCGATCATCATTTATCCAGGCTATCTGGCGCTATCGGAAAAGAACTTTGAACCGAATCCCGACATTCAGGTGACGGCGCAGACTCCGCCTACGTTTCTGGTGCAGGCCGAGGATGATCCGGTGCACGTCGAAAACTCAATCGTATATTTTATGGCGCTGAAACATGCTGGGGTTCCCGCTGAAATGCATATCTATACGCAGGGCGGGCATGGATATGGATTGCGGCCGACGGAGTTGCCAATTACGCACTGGCCGCAGTTGGCGGATACTTGGCTGCACACCATTCACGTGTTGTCTGGACCCGGCGCCGCGATAACGCAGTAAGGCCGCGACGAAAACACTTAGCGGACGGACAAGCTTTCTCGTTCGCTTTGGATGGCCTGCAGCATGGTGTCGTCGTCGGAATATTTGAACGACGCTAGATTGCGCTGCTGCGCCTGCTGTTCTTCGACGCGGCCCAGAATCTCCAGATCCTGCTTGGTGACGGGAGTTGCGCCTTTGGCTTGCAACGCGGCTACCAGCGCATCCGCGGAAAGCTCGCCGCTATCCGGCTTGTCCTGCAAATACTCGATGACTTTTTTCGCGCCCTCTTCACCATCGTGACGCGCAATGCCGACCAGACCAGTGCTGGCGCGCCGAGCCCATCCGACAACAAAAATGCCGTGTAACAGCTCGCTCACCGCGGGATCCCAGGCTTCGTATGCCGGTTCTTTCAACGATTCGGGGCCGGGTCGCGTGGCGTAGCCATCGGGTCCCATGGGCAGTCCGACAGCGGGATCGTGCTTGTCACCGATCGCGAAGATCAACGTATCGACATCAAGTGCGGCGGTGCGGTCAGTCGCCTTTGCCTGGGTACTGCCATCCATTCGAAGAGCGAGGTTATTTTCTGTGACGATCAGTTTCTCGATGCGTCCGTCGGGACCGGCGACAATCTCTTTCGGTGAAGAGAGAAAGCGGAATTTCAGCTTAGGCCGGTCCTCCGCGGGAAATGTTTTGGTCAAGAATGGGAAGGTCGATTCGCCCAGCTTGTCCAGCGACAGATCCTGATTACAGGCCTCGCAGGTTTCGCGAATGCGATCCAGTTCGCGCAGAAAATCCTCGCGCGAAATATACTCTTCCACATGCTCAATTTCTTTTTTGTCGAACTTGGCTTCATACGGTCCGCGACGCGCGACGACAATCACTTCTTCTGTCTGACGATCCGGGGCATCTCTCAGTAGCCAGCGCATAATATCGGCGGCAACGTTTCCCATGCCGATGATGGCGACCCGCTTGCCGGTGGAAAGATCTCGGGTGGCGTAGGGAGGCAGCTGGTTATATCCGTAGACAAAATCCTTGGCGGAATACACGCCGGAGCACTCTTCGCCGGGAAGGCACAACGCGTTGTAGCCCTGAGCGCCGCAGGCAAACACCATCGCCGCCGGATTCATAGCGCGCAGATCCGCCAGTGTCAGATCACCCTGCTCGCCGATTTTAATGTGCCCGAAATAATGAACGTTGGGCAGCGAGAGAACCTTGGCGAACTGCTTCCGCAAGCCGAACTTCATCTTGTCCTTGAGGGGATAGATGCCGTATTCGGCAAGGCCACCGGGCTTGATATCCCGATTGAACAAAAAGACCTGGTGACCGGAGGTGGCTATTTTCTGGGCGGCAAACAATCCCGCTGGGCCTGCGCCCACAACAAACACAGTTTTCATAAGCTTCCTACTTCATAGCATAAACGGCTGGCTATTTGGCCCCCTGTGACCTGGGTCACCCAGTTGGTCAATCTCCTTTTCCGTTGAAACTTCGCGGGGGATCGGTCCGTCTCTCCCCCAGCAAGCTCCATGCCTGCCTGCATTCTGTGAGATTGGATGCATGGGTGAATCGTGCCTGAAGATAGGCGTAGAACGCTCAAGAAATATGCGGATCGCAAGCGAAACTCTCCCCCGAAGATCGTGTTTATAGGAATGTCGAACGTTGTCACGCCACGCGGACATAGTTCGTAGATCAAGATGCACTCGATCAAAAGATGCACCCGAAACCTTGGAGAAAAAGAAATGCGAATTCACTCGAAAGTTGCGCTCGCTCTCGTTTCCCTTGCCGTGTCGTTGCCCCTGGCCTTTGGCCAGAATGCCGCGCCGGCCTCGGCACCCCCACCCCCACCATCGCAGTCGCAAGCTGGACCGAACCAGCAGTTTCGGCATCGCAGCATGCACCAGCAGCAGATGAATCGCCCCGGTCCCTGGGATCGCGGAGACATGCGAGGAGGCCGCGGAGATTGGGGAAGAATGCATCGCCATCATGAATTTATGCTGGCGCGGCTCGCCAACAATCCTACGTTCCGCGAACGAATCGGCATGACGCCGGAACAGGCGCAGAAGATTCGGACAGAAACGTTCGACTTCCGCAAGGCTGAGATTCGCAATCGGGCGGACGTGCAGGTGAAGATGCTGGAACTGGGACAGTTGATGTCTGCTGAGAATCCTGACCGTGCCGCGATTGACAGCAAGCTGGCAGAAGTCAGCGCCGCGAAATTGACGCAGGCGAAGGCAGCTGTCAATTTCCATCTGGATATGCGCGCCGCGCTGACGCCGGATCAAAAGCTGAAGCTGCAGCAAATGCGGAAGGATTTCTTCCAGCATCGCTTCGGACCCGGCGGACCGGGTGGACCTGGCGACGGACCGGGCCCGCAGTCTGGTCAATAAATCACGCAACGAAAAAAGGTAAAGCCTGAGATTCGCAGTCAATGCGGACCTCAGGCTTTTTTCTGTTGCTGCGACGCGGTGACGGCGCACGCACAAGCCCCCGAATCGAGGAGTACCAACCTCGATCAGGTGGCGAGTACATATTTCACTGGCCGCACGCCACGACTGCGGCGGAAAAAGAAATAGATCACCACGCTGACCACCGCGGCATACGCACACCACACGGACGTAAAAGCATAGGACATGATGAGCATCACAATGATGAGGCCGACCATGTTGAGCCATCCCAAAATCACCAGATCTTTAAAGCCGGAAAAGAACAACGCGCCGCAGGTGGCGATCACATAGAGAACCGCCACGGGTTTGGTAGTGGTGAGCACGTTGTTGTAGACGATGCTGTGGCCGTGGGCGTACACCTGCAGCGGATCCATCATCAATCCCCATAAGATGTAGAGCGTAAGGCCCGTGCCGAGGGCGAGAAAGTACATCATGCGACTTCGTCGATGTCGCGTCGGCTCAATCAGCAGCACACTCAGCGGCAGCAGAAATGGAAGCAGTCCCTGCGCATATAAAACATAGGCGGCGGCGACACCCTGCAGCGCGGTGTGGGAAATTTTTCCATTGATTCCCAGCCAGACGAAGCCCTCGGTAAATTGGTGCAGCGCAAACAGGCATGGCAATGAAGCAAACAGCAATTCTCGGCGATGCTTTACCTCTGCAATGGTGGCCACCCCGATGGCCCCGAGTACAGCACTTCCGGTAAAGTTGGCGGTCGCTGAAAAACACATAAGATCGTCTCCTAAGATGTACCAAACGCTGCCAATTGAGTTGTCATTACTGTAGATGAAACCGATTGAAATATGGCAGCAAAGATGGAGAGAGAAGCTTCGTCAGAACTGGTACATCAGGGTCGCGCCGCCGTAGGAGCGAATCGGTACGCCGACAATTCGCTCCGTGGGAGTGGGCTCATTCGGCAGTGCAAATGTTTCCAGCGTTTGTCCGGTAGCACCGTTGGCAAGCTGACCGCTAAGCGCTGCGATCCAGTGGCCGTCGCCAAATACTTTTTGGAAATAGAGTCGAATTTCTCGCACCGGAACCGCGTTGAAACCGTCGCCCAATGGTTTCTCGCCGACATAGTCGAACTCGGCTTGCCCTTGAATGCCCCACCGTAGATGATCGAGTTCGCCAAGCGCGTCGACGATCAGGCGCGGCGCTTCCGGTACAGGCTGATGCAATTGCAGATCTGTCGCGTTGGCCTGCGAGTACGACGCCTGCAGGAAGCCCCAGGGACTTCGTCGCGTGGCGCCCACTGTAAAGAAGCGATTGAGAGACGGACCGAGCGCTTCCTGCAGCCCAGTGTCGGGATCAATATTGGCAAACTCCTGGGAGTTGGTGATGTGTTCGAGCAGGACGCGAAATTCTGTTCCCGCCAATAGCTTGGTCGCGACCAACTGATAGGCGCGCGAAGTGGTGGTCAGCGACGGCTCGCTGGTGCCCGTGCCGATCCTAGGATCGTTGGCGTGGAAAGCCTTGGCAAAACTGAAAGCTACGGAAGGCAGGTAGTCTGCGTCTGGCCGGCCGAGAGTAACGGAAAGCTTGGGACTGGTGAGGCCGGGCCAGTGATCGAAGGAATTTGCGGGCGTAATACGGTCGACATTGTTGAAGTCAATCTGGTCGCGGCGCACTCCGGCATAGACCTGCAGGTTGCGGTTGACGATTCCGTTCAATGCAAGAAACGGCGCGGTATCGGTGATGGTGAGGTCGTTACTGGTGACCGGCTGAAACACTCCGTCGGCATTGACCTTCGCCAGGTCGAGCCCGCGCGGTGCATCGCGCCGAAAATCCAGGCCTCCCAGTAGCGTGTAGTGAGGCGCGAATCTCCAGTCGTAGGTAGCATTGCCGCCGGCAACGGTTCGGAACTCGCTTTGCCGGATCAGGCCCTGGCCAAAGTTCGATTTCAGATCGAGACTGTAAGTCCGCAAATAGCCGGAGAGCTGCAGCTGCTGTGAAGCGGACGGACGCCAGCGATCGGTAAGCACGCTGAGCGTGGTGTGAGTCAGGTCCATCTGACGCGCGTCAATGGTATCGTTCGTCACCGGCGTATAGAGCGGAATCAACCCGGGAACGCGAGAGAATCCATAGTAAGCGAGAAAGAACGCAGTCAGTTCGTGCTTGCCTGGCGTCCAGGTGCGATACCCATTCAGCTTGTATTGCTGACGTTCTTCGGGCCGCGCGAGAAAGCCATTGCCGATGGAAGCTTCGAACGCCGCCCACTCGCGGATTCTCGAATTCTTCGGGCTCCATGCGCCTTGCAGGTCAACGTCGCGACCGTCCGTGGTGGCCGCCAGGAACGGTCGAAATCGATCGCCCAGATAATATGTGACAGCGAGATTGACCGCGTGATCACCATAGAGCGCGTTGAAGGCTGCATCATCGACGGTGACAGCGGTCACGGTGGTTGGAATCAAAACATTGGGATCGGCATATCCGTTACCGTGCGCGTTCGCAGTCAAATTGTTCTGGAAAAGAAATCCCGCGATGTTGA
Source organism: uncultured Acidobacteriota bacterium (assembly GCA_963774515.1). Lineage (GTDB taxonomy): Bacteria > Acidobacteriota > Terriglobia > Terriglobales > Acidobacteriaceae > JAKAAZ01. The sequence continues at coordinate 123,369 of CAVZFK010000002.1, forward strand.
AGTATTGGGCGATGGGCACACCGTGGTCCCCGGCAACTCCCGGAGCAAAGTATTGCGGCGCCTTGATGCCACCCGACGCGGTCTCCGCTGGAAAACCAGGAATGGAAAACGGCACCCCAGGGCGGCCCGGGTTGGCAGCGATCAGGTCTTTGGCGTCATAACCGACGGTGGATGGATCGGGCGATTGAATGTCCGCGGTCACTCCTCCGCGAACGACGATCGATGCGTTGGCTGGCATGTGGATGTCGATGGTTTCGTCCTGATCGACCTCGACAATCAGGGAATGATAGCTGCTTTGCGAGGTGTGCACGCGCAGTTCATAAGTACCCCGATTCAGCATCACCTGAAACTTGCCGGCTGCATCCGTCTCCACCTGTTGCTGACCAATCCACACCTCAGAGCGGGCCACCGGCGTGCCGTCGGCGGAGAGAACACGGCCTTGAAGCGTATAGCGAATTGCACTGGGTTGCGCGGCGGATAGAACCGGCGGGGCGATGATGTTCTGGGCGACCAGGGCGACGGGAGAGAGGACAATTGCCAACGAGATGGCTGCGGTAATTCGGACGCAGAAAAGCACGTGGTCCCCGATCGCGAACACTAAGAGTAACACGATCGCTATATTCGTAACACCGTCGGCGGAACGCCCGCTTGGTTACAATGGTTATCCGGAGCCCTGCCATGAAAGCACTCAGCCGAACTGGAATTTCAATTGAAAGCGAACTGTTAGACCAGTTCGACCGCCTGATCGCGGATCGCGGCTACGAAAATCGTTCCGAGGCGCTGCGCGATCTGATTCGGGAGAGCCTTGTTTCAAAGGCGGCGGATAACAATGAAGTTGTGGTGGGGACGCTCACCATGGTTTACGATCACCATCGCCCCAACCTGACGCAGAAGCTGACCGAGGCCCAGCACCACTCGCACGGGAAGGTTCTGGCGGCAACACATGTGCATCTCGATGATGATTACTGCTTGGAAGTGATCATCATGAAAGGCCGCAATAAGGAAATCAAAAACCTTGCGGACAGAATGCTGAGCCTGCGTGGTGTAAAGAACGGCAAGCTGGTGTTGACCACCACCGGGCAAAAATAGGATGTAGATCCCATCCGGGCGGAAGACTTACTTGCGATGTCTGCGCCTCGCCGCATTTTTATTCCGAACTTAAGTAATGGCCGCAACTCACTTCCCGATTGACTTGGATCGGCTGACTTTCCGATAGTGGGAGGAACGTCCCTGGTTTTTGATCGAGGTATTGTGTGCCTCACCCTGTTGAGCCTGCACGGCTGTGCGTCGATGCCACGATGAATGGCGCGGCAACGGAAACCTTCCATAAAAAGCTGCTCGATAATCTGTACGACGGCGTCTATTTCGTCGACACCGACCGCACCATTACTTACTGGAACAGAGGAGCGGAACGCCTGACCGGATATACCGCGAATGAGGCGGTGAGCCGGCACTGCTTCGACAATTTCCTGATGCATGTGGATAAGGCCGGGTGTGCCCTCTGCCTGGACGGCTGCCCACTCAGCAAAACCCTGGCGGATGGAGAGCACCGCGAAACAGAACTATTTCTGCGCCACAAGTTGGGCCACCGTGTTCCGGTCCAGGTTCGCATTGAGCCGATTCAGTCAACCAACGGCTCGACCGTGGGCGCGGTTGAAATCTTCACCGACATCAGCGCAGTAAAGAAACTGGAGCGGCTGGCGGGTCACTTGCAAGACCTTGCCTATTACGATTCGCTGACCCATGTCGCCAATCGCCGGCATATTGAGCTGAAGGTGCAGCAGGCGCTGCAGGAAGTTCAGCAGTTCGGCTGCGGCTTCGGAATCGTGATGCTGGACGTCGATAGCTTTAAAAGCGTCAACGACAGATACGGCCATCAGACCGGCGATCGCATGCTGAAGATGCTGTGCGACACCTTGACCAGCTGCCTTCGTCCCGGAGATGTCGTGGGTCGATGGGGTGGCGACGAATTTCTGGTGGTCGCCAGAGACGTGACCGCGGCCTCTTTAGCTCACCTGGCCGAACGCTGCAGGCACCTGCTCGACGCGACATTCGTTCCCGTTGTTGCCGGTGCGCCGATTCGCATCAACGTATCGGTGGGCGCCACCATGTTGCGGGAAGGTGATTTGTGTGACGAGGCCCTGGATCGCGCCGATCGGCTGATGTATGCCAGCAAGGGCGCAGGCAAAAACCTTGTTCACTTCGGTTGATGCCTACGCACAGTAAATTGCGCTATTTCGTTTGCTCCTGACGCATCTGCTCCTCGTGCATCCGATCTTCCGCCGCCTTCAATTGCTTGCTGGCTTCTTCCATGCTGCGCTGCATGGCGCCGCTGTCGATCTGTTTTTGAATATCCGCCATTCGCTGCTTAAATTCCGGGCTGTTGATTTTCGCTGTGGCGGCCGCAATCTGTTGCTGCATTCTGACCATATCAATTTTCTGAATGGCGTTCTGCTGCTGCTCCGCGAGTTTCAACTGCCTCGTGGCCTCTTCCATGCTGCGTTGCATCGCGCCACTTTGCATCTGCTTTTGAATATCCGCCATCTGCCGCTTGAACTCGGGACTGTTGATCTTCGCAGTGGCAGCATCGATCTGGCCCTGCATCTGCGCGAAATCCAGATGCTTCATATTGGCTTGCTGCTTCGCAATCTCCGCCATCTGCTGTTTGAATTCCGCACTGTTGAATCGCTTGGTTGCCTCTGCAATCTGCGCATCCATGGCCGCCATCTCTTTCTGTAGCTGGGCCTGTTGCTCCTTGCTCAGCGCATGGTCTCCATTGAGGTCGACGACAAACGACTTGCCCTGACCGTCGATGACAAAGGACTGATCTTTCGCTTTTTTCGGATGGGGATGAACGGCTTTGCTTTTCTGCGGAGAGGGGTTCGCGTCCGCCGGCACTGGAGGAGCCGCAGGTGGGACGGGCGCAACCGGCGCAACCGCCGCATCGGGCACAGCCGGAGGAGCAGGCACCTCCATGTCGGACGCAGAAGGCTTTGGCGGTACCGGCGGAGCCGGCGCAGCGGGTGTAACCGAATCAGGTGCAGCAGCCGGCGGTGGTGGTGGAACAGCCGTATCTGGAGCAGTCGGAGCAGGTGGCGCAGGCGGTGGCGACACGGTGACAGCGGTCCCAGATGTCTGGGCAAAGGTTGGAACCACGTGGAACGATACGGCCATCGCAATGGCGAGCATCATTGCGATCGCGCCGCTCGCGATTCGCGCCAGTCTTGCCCGCCTCGTCATGTTGGTTTTCTCCTGCATCAGTCGCATAATTCTTTCCTCCAATACGTTGTCCCCGAAAAGGCCGATAGCCTGCGCCGCATCGGCGAAGTCGTGCTGCCGAAGAGTTCTGCCGGCCATCGCAAGTAGGCATTTGGCGTAGCCGATGTCAGACTGCATGGCACGCGCCGCAATGTCATCGCAAATCATCTCGCGAGTTCTGCGGATGCGTTGCTGCACCCCATAGATCAGCGGATGCCAGGTCACAGGCAGCGCAGCCAGCTGGCAGAGAAGATTGCCCAGATAATCGTGCCGGCGAACGTGTGCGAGCTCGTGAAACAGGGCGGCCTGCACCTCGTTCTGTGAGTGGTCGTCGAAATCTTCCGGCAGCAGAAGGACGGGATGCACCACGCCGACAATCACCGGGCTGCGCACGTCGGAAGATTTGCGAACCTGCGGCAACTTGGCGCCAAGTCGATAGCCCGAGTCTTGAAAGATCGCATTCCACTGCGGCGGAAGAACGGTCGGTTCGGCATCCATCACAAGCTGGCGCGCACGACGCCATGACGCGAGAATTCGATAGAAACTGAATAGCAATATGGCGAAGTACATGCCGACCAGCCAATCGGTGGCCACAGCCGACAAGCGCAGCGTGGGGTACGGCAGCGTAAACAATTCTTTTGGCAACTGCGGATCAGCGACGACGAACTGGGTAACGATCGCAGCGGGAGGCAGTGCTTCCCTTCCAGCCACTGGCGACGCGTCTGCGCTGCAATGGGTACAGGTGACCTGGGTTGCAGCGGGAACGTCGGCGCCAACTCCACGAAGCGGCAAGCCGACGGCAAGTGCGAGGACAACCAGCCAGATACCGTGCTGCATGCGCGGTCCAAATTTGCCGACGCGAATGAAGAGCCATGCACCTCCGGCGAGCAGAGGAATCTGCCAGGTCGCATTCGTCAGGTATTCGATCAGGATCTTTTCCATACTGCCTCTCCTTACCGCTGTTTCTTACTGCTGTTCCGCTGCTGCAACTTTGCGTGCCAGCCGCTCAAGCTCTTTGGCGCTGATCTGCCGGGTATCGACCATGGCCATCAGCAACGCCTCGGGGGAGCCACCAAACATGCGGCGCACCAGGTCTTCGACGGCGCTTCCAGAGGCGCGTTCACGACTGACGACGGGCCGATAACGAAAGGCCCGCCCTTCCTGCGTGCGCTTCACTTTGCCCTTGCGCAGCAGCACCATCAGCATGGTTTGCACGGTGGTGTAAGCGAGTTCGGCTTTCAGCTTCGGGATCACCTCGGTCACGGTGGAGGCGCCGTTCTCCCACAACACCTGCATGATTTCCAGCTCCAGGGGGGTCAGGTTCTGTTTGCTTTTCTCTTTCGCGGGAATGCTCACGAATTGATCTCCTAATCCTTTCGTAGATTAAGCCACAATCAAGGCAAACCTGTCAACTAACGTTTTAGGAGTTCGTGCAACCGCAGCCCGCGGGTTGCCAAACAGCACGCAGGCTGGCTAGACTTTGTGCGAGCGATGCGATGGTGTGCGTGACGCGCCGAATAATTTTCAAACGGCGCATGCCACGCTGGCAGGCTGATGCCAATGTCTCCGATCGTGGATGACGTGGCTCGCAGCACCGGCAGTTCGCATCGGCGCGCAGGCTTCACAACCCAATCTGCTGCCCAGGAGATCTCCTTGCGGAATATTCGAACCGTCCTCAGCATGTTTCTTGCCCTTTGTTGCTTCGTTGCATTCCAACCGATCGTGCAGGCGCAGTCTCAGGCAGACAGCAACTTCGAACTGCCGCCTGCTCCCCATGCGAAGCAGATTCATCTCAAACACGTGCTGGTGATTGGCGAGACCAAGGGATTCGAGCACGACTCCGTCACCGATGCGATGGTGGCCATTGCCAACATGGGGAAAAAGAGTGGGCTGTGGGACACGGAAATCCGCACCGACACCGAGTTGCTGACGAAAAAAGATCTTGGCAGGAATGCGAAAAATCTAAACTACTTTGACTGCCTCGTCTTTGCCAGCACAACCGGCGAACTCGACATGGATGCCAGCCAGAAACAGGACATGATGTCGTTCATCAAGGATGACGGAAAATGTTTTATCGGCATTCACGCGGCGCTTGATACCAACTATACCTGGCCCGAGTATGGCGAAATGATTGGCGGCTGGTTCGATCAGCATCCCTGGGGAACGTTCGAAGCGCCGATCATTAACGAGCAACCAAATTTTCCTGCGGTGCGTCATTTTCCAAAAGAGTTTGTGAAATACGACGAGATTTATCAGCCGAAGGACTGGTCGCGAGACAAGGTGAATGTTCTGCTGAGTCTGGACGCGAGCAAGCTCGACTACTCTAATAACCCGCGCATCCATCGTACCGATCATGATTTTCCCGTGGCCTGGGTGAAGATGTACGGCAAGGGACGCGTCTTCTATTCGACGCTGGGGCACACGGAAGAATCGTGGGAAGATCCGGACATTCGCAAAATGTATTTCGAAGCCATCAAGTGGGGGCTGGGCATGACGGAGGGCAGTGTCGCCTCGCATCCCAAGCCGGCTGCTTCCGGTTCGAATCCTTGAGAGTCTAATCTAGATTCAAGCGCAAACATCTGCGGGCACGCTTGTCGAGGGGAGTTACATGTCATCCTCGACGGGCGCAGCGGAGCGGACTGACCAGGAGTAGCGAAGCAGGACGATGAAAAAATACCAGGCGATCGCAATCGCCCTGATCCTTGGAACCATTTTCTGCCAAAGCCGGCATGCGGCGATCTATGCCGTCGCCGCGCAAAATTCCGCGACAAATAATGCTGCGGAAAGTTCGGCTGCGCAAACCGGCACAACCCAGAGCAGCGGACATACCGAAGAGACGCACCCATCGTATTCGCGGCCGGATTCGGCCTCGGTCGATCCTTCCGAGCAGGCAAAACTGGGCGGCGCGCTATTCCAGCAAAATTGCGCCTTCTGTCATGGCCGCGATGCTGCCGGTGGAGAAACGGGTCCGGACCTGACGCGCTCCAAACTGGTGGCGCAGGATGTTGCCGGCGACAAGATCGCCGAAGTACTACGACTTGGGCGCCCGGAGAAAGGCATGCCCCCGTTCACCTTTTCTGCTACGGAAGTCGCGGAATTAGTCGCGTTTATCCATGAGCAGCGCTCCCAGGCAAAACTCCACAATGGCGACCGTCGCGGAGTCGACGTGGCCGACCTGCAGACGGGAAATGTTGCAGCGGGCAAACAATATTTCAACGGCGCGGGTGGCTGCTCATCCTGCCATTCACCCACCGGAGATCTGGCCGGCATCGCCTCTCGCTATGAAGGTTTGGAGTTGGAAGAGCGGATGCTGTACCCCGATGACGCAAAGAGCACAGTGACGGTTACATTACCCTCCGGGAAGACGCTGAAGGGCACGCTGGCATACCAGGATGAATTTACCGTGGGTCTTCGCGATGCAGACGGAACCTATCATTCCTGGCCCGTCAGCAGCGTTCGCTACTCCGTTTCCTCTCCGGTTGAGGCGCACGTGGCGCAATTTCCTAAATACACCGATGCCGACATTCATAACCTGATGGCATATCTGCAAACGCTGCGTTAGCGCGAGCGAATTTCGATCCGATGCAATTTGAGAAAAGGTTTCTGATGGAGATGAAGTTTTTGAAGCGTGCCTGGTTGGTCGTCGCAAGTGTGTCAATGGCGTCTGCAATTTTTTCTTCCGCATTAATGGCGCAGGGAGTCAATGCATCAATGCTGCGAAATCCGCCTGCGGACAGCTGGCCAACCTATCACGGCGACTATTCCGGACGACGTCACAGCAAACTCACGCAGATTTCGCGCACGAACGTGGGGGATCTGGCGCTGGCTTGGGCGTTTCAAACGGGACAGACGGAGACACTGAAATCTTCCCCGCTGCTGGTGGATGGAATTTTGTATTTCACGGTGCCGGAAAATGTGTGGGCTGTCGATGCGCGCTCCGGCCATATGATCTGGCACTATATGAACCCGCCCACCAAAGGCGATCACATCGGAAATCGCGGCGTGGGGATGTATAAAAATTGGCTATACTTTCTTCTTCCCGATGGACATTTACTATGCCTCGACGCGAGGAACGGCCACGTGCTGTGGAAGGTCGAGGTCGCCGATGTCAGCAAAGGTTATTGGACGACAATGGCGCCGCTGGTAGTGGGCGACCACGTGATCATTGGGGTGTCGGGTGACTTTGACAATTTGGCCGGGTACCTGCGGGCGATTGACCCGGAGACCGGCAAAACGCAATGGCAATGGGACAGCACGCCACCGCCGGGAACACCGGGGAAGACGACCGGCGGCATGACTTGGATGACGGGCACCTATGATCCAGAATTGAATTTGATTTACTGGGGCACGGGCAATCCAACGCCGGTGTTGAATGGCTCGACGCGACCCGGCGACAACCTGTACACATGCAGCATCGTGGCCGTTGATCCGGATACAGGCAAGCTGGCGTGGGCGTTTCAGGTATCACCGCACGATACGCATGACTGGGATGCGGTAGAGATTCCCGTGCTGGTTGACGGCGAGTTTCATGGGCAGCCGCGCAAGATGGTGATGCAGGCCTCTCGCAACGGATACTTTGTGGTCGTCGATCGCACCAACGGGAAAAATCTGCTGAGCGTTCCGTACGGGCCGGTCAACTGGTCGCTTGGAATCGACAAGAATGGGAATCCGATTCCAAATCCTAAGAAGGAGCCTGCGCCTGACGGCCGTTTGATTGCGCCGGATGAAGGCGGCCTGACCAACTATCGTTCGCCAAGTTTTGATCCGCAGACTGGATTATTTATTGTCGACGCGCACCCCAGCTACAGCCTTTATTTTGCAAAGCCCGCCGACGGCAACTACGGATGGGCCGGCGCGGATTATGGCCTGTGGGGCAAAGGGGTCATCGAGGCGATCGATTATAAAACCGGAAAAATTCGCTGGACCCACGAAGGCGGTCGAAGCGGAGATGGTGCCGGTGTGATGACGACAGATTCCGGCCTGACCTTTACTGGCGACGAATACGGCAACATGCTGGCGCTCGACACGCGGACCGGAAAAACTTTGTGGCACGCGGGAACGGGCGCGGGCATGCAAAGCTCGCCGATCACGTATGAGTTGGATGGACGGCAGTACGTGGTAACAGGAAGCGGCTCGGTGTTATTTGCCTGGGCATTGCCGCTGCACTCGACGAAAAAAAACGCGTCGCTCAAGAAGACTGCGGACCACTGAGACGGTCTGCCGTGGCCGCAGGTGTTGCCTGCACCAGCGACAAATCTCGTCCCAGGCTAGTCATGTCGAAGCCCGAGGGCGAGACCTTATTGCCGCACACCCAATCGGCGCTCAGAACTGCGTACAACTCCACGTTGTAGCGGCTGAAAAAATCCCAGCTCATCACTTTCAGGGCGCCCCACGTGACAACGTACACGCCCTCTTCTCCATAGCCGATCGCGGTGACGCAATGACCATTTTCCAACTGCGGCGCGGCGTCTTCCGGCGAAACTGTGTTCGGAATTGCCCACGGAATCGCAGGCCACCCGTTCGGATCGCCGGCCAATACAAACTTGGGCAGGTCCAGCCCGATATACGCGCTGCCGAAAAGGTGAACAATGCCGCGCACTTCGTCTGCCTTGCGTTCATGCGCCTTTACAAATGAGTGAACGCGATGATTGCCAATGCCGTTTTTTCGCCAGTATTTCAGCGCACTCAGCATGGAGACAGGATCCATCAGGCGATCGCCGGTCAGGTGGGCATGGGCGCGGATGATATCTGCATCGGTCAGGAAAACGCCCTGCTGGTTGGCCGCCGTCCAGTGATGCACCATGTGGCCGGCCGCGGCGGAGGTACAGCAATTGAATTGATTGTTCGCCAGCATGGGCCAGCTCGTGGTGGTTTCCAACATCTCCTTCGGTGGCGGAGTCGGCAGGGATGTGATGGCAACGTAATCTGCCAGGTGCAGGGTTCTAGAATCGTGTATCGACTGGACTCTGCCGAGTTTCATTGTGCCTCCGATGTGTTGAAGGATGAGCAAGCTTCATGCGATCGATCAATTTCTGGTAGCGGGGATGATGGTGCAATTTCCGCAGGCTCGGCATCACCGTAATGTAAGCCACCAGAATGTCGTGCATGTCCGCTGCTTTCTCCAGCCAGGTAAACGCCAGATCCTGATCGCCGACAGAAATTGCAGCGACAGCGATCGGCACAGGCATCCGATTGCCTTTGTTCGCCAGGTCGAGAAGGTTAGCAAGAATTTCTCGGGCCTTGTCGTGGTTGCCATTTTCCGCATGTGCCTCGGCTAGCCAGCCCATCAGAACCGGCATACGGCTATGCTCCAGGCCGCGCTCGAATGTAGCCACCGCTTCATGGGTTCGACCGGTATGGAACTGCGCCAGCCCCAGCGAATAATACAACTCAAAATAATGTGGCGACGAAGTGAGCGCTGTCTGCGCCAGCAGGATGCTGCTGTCATGGTCGCCGAGATAGGTTCGCAGCATTGCTTCTGCAGCCAGCAACCTCGTCGCCAGCGGATCGTAGCTGAGTCCGATGCGTGTCTGCTCCAGCGCTTCCTGCAGCAGCCCTTGCGTGGTGAGATGCGACGCATACAGGTAGTACGATTCGCCGCGCTGGGGACGCAGTTCAATGGCTTTCACAATATGCTCGCGACCTTCGGCCCAATTCCAATCGTAGAACTGCAACACAGATGCAAGCGCGAGATGACCTTCTGGAAGATTCGGATCGAGTGCGACAGCCTGCAGCGCGCAAGTTCGTGCGTTGGGCCACGCATCGTCGGGAGACATCAGTCCAAGTAACCCTTGCAGGCAATAAAAATCTGCCATGCCCGCATAGGCCGCGGCGGAGTCTGGATCCAGTTTGAGGGCCTGCTCGAAATACCGTCCGGCGAGCGCAACATCCTCGATCGATCTTTGCTCCCAGTGATAGCGACCCTTCAAATATGCGTCGTAGGCCTCAGTCTGCATCGGCGTGCGGATTTGGAGATCGGAGCGATGCACATTGACCGCCAGCTTTTCCTGCAGCGCAGCAACCACCGCGGTGGCAAGCTCGTCCTGCAACTCGAAAACGTCGGGATTTTCGCGATCGAAGCGCGACGACCAGATATGGAATCCCTTGCGAACATCGGTGAGTTGCATGGTGACGCGAATGCGCGCGCCAGAGCGGCGAACGCTGCCCTCCAGAATCACATCGACATCCAGAGACTTGCCGATGTCGCGAATATTCTGATGCTTGCCTTTGAAGGAGAACGCGGAACTTCGCGAGACGACATGCAATCCTGGGAGTGTTCCCAGAGCATTGATCAGTTCATCCGTCAGGCCATCGCTGAAATATTCGTTTTCCGGATCGGAGCTGACATTCTGCATGGGCAGCACCGCGATCGAAGAAGTTTGCTGCTCCACTGGTTCGTGCGGAGGTGTAGACATCCTCGCCGATCCGTTAGCAGCAGGCGCAGGCAAGGTTTGTCTCGCGACCTCTGCAGGGCCGGCAAAACCGGCAATTACTGTAGAAGTGCGCGTGAGGGAGGATTGATTGGCGGACGTACCGGTCGCAAAGGTACCTGTCTCAAGGCCTTCACTCAGCAAAGCAAGAATCTCCGCCGCTGAGGCATGGCGCTCGTGCGGATGTAGCCGCAGTGCACCCATCACAGCTCGATGAATGGATTCGTGCAGATCGGGGCGGGCATGGTGCAGCGGAACATAGCGACCAGACGCAATCGCGCTCATCGTGGCGGATTGTGTTGCCTGCTTGAAGGGCGAATGTCCTACCGCCATTTCGTACAGCACAACGCCCAGGGCCCAGATATCGGCGCGATAGTCGACCGACTCGCCGGCAAGCTGCTCTGGAGGCATGTAGGAAAGCGTGCCCATGATTTTGTGCGGGGCGGTGAAGCGCTCCTGATGAACGAAGCGGGAAAGCCCGAAGTCCAGAATTTTTACGGTGCCGGAGTTCAGCAGGAAAATGTTTCCCGGCTTGATGTCTCGATGGACAATCCCGGACATGTGAGCGGCATGCAGCCCGGATGCGGTCTGGCGGCCGATGTCTCGGATGCGCGCACTCTCGATGGGGCCATCCAGGATTAACTCCGCAAGCGTTTGACCGCGGTAGTAAGCCATCACCAATAACAAAGAACCGTCGGGAGCCGTTTCCACCGTATAGATGGTGCACAGGTTTGGATGGTCGATCGCGGAAGCAGCGCGGGCCTCGCGCAGAAAGCGCTCACGCATCTCTACATCTTCTGAGATGGACGGCTGCAGCACCTTGATGGCAACGGTGCGTTCGAGCCGGATGTCCTGAGCCTCGAAGACAACACCCATCCCACCTTCTCCCAGCTTGCGGACAAGGCGATACTGCAGGAGTTTGTCTCCGGGTTTGAAGGCCATCTGCATATCAAAGCTCTCTGAACGCAGACGCAAGTGCGATGCTGGGGGCAGTAAAGATAGTTGCGGCACTTGCGGGATCGGAAATGCGCTTGAAGTGTTCCAGAATATCGGAAAATACATTTTCCAGATGCGCCACGGTAGCAATCGCGCTGACAGAAATCAAATCCTGATGCTGCTGCGTCAACGGCAATGCATCGAGCGCCGCATCGAATTCCGCAACGTGATCCGGATCCAGTTTGGCGTGCATCACGTGACCCGACATGGAGGAAAGTGCAATGCCGGTTCGCTGCGACGTAGCCTCCAGAAATTCCATTGATGCCGGCTCTTCTACCACGGAGATATATCCCAGGTACGCAATCGGGTGAACGTGGAACATCCAGTAATATTGCACACCCACCAGCGCGGCCACGCTTGCATACGGCAGCCGCTGCAATACCAAATCGCGCGGAATGCCGAAGGATGCAAGATCATCCAGCAGCCACTGTTCATGGCCGGACTCTTCTTCGGCGTGCTCCAGATAGTACGCATGCAGCCATGCGGCGACAGGATCGGCATCGTCGAGCGCAGAACAACGCATCGCTGCGGCCCGCATTGCGGGCGCCGAAGCAACTGTGATGCCGTACATGGCAAATAGAAATTCAGGAAAGAGTTCGCTCAACCTTGGATGAGACCAAACTTCGTGAATCAAGGAATTGAGCCGTCCCCGAACAAGGGCTACTGTTTCGCGCAGACGTTGACTGTGCCTCGTCATCCCGTCTCCCCTGTAACCATTGCGCTCCCCGGAATCTTGCAGACTGCGAGCTCTTCGCTAGAGCATTACAGTTCCCATGCGATGGGAATCTCCGTCTTTCACCTTGCGCTGGAAAAAAGCGTCTCCGAGCTTGGCGCGCACTGAAATCAGCGCGTCGATCTCCGCCGGGCTAAGCGCATTGACACTCTTGATTTCGTCATCTGTGAGGGGAAGGTGGGTTTGAACCAGGCCAGCTTGTTGAAGCCTCTCTACATTCGTCATTGCAGTCCTCTCGAGGTTGTTGTGCAGTCCAAGTCCCTTACGACGCACCCAACACAACCGAATGTTAGCACACAAATCTGCGAATGATTCGCGTTCGCAGAGACTAGAAGATGGCCGCTAACAGCGCGGGAATATGGACATTATCTATGCTTTCGGGGGAGAGCGTTTCGATCGACTCGAACACGGATTGGGCAGCGGTCGAGGCGGTGAATCGTCGTGCCAGCGCGCGTCCAGAACCCGTCGCCAGGGTGCGGCTCCCGGGCAAAATGGTGAAGCGTGGGACATGCAGTTGCAGGATTGCGCTCAATTCCGCGCGGACAACAGCAGGGCGCAAGGTACCGCCAGCACCCGATTGCAACTCGGCGAGAATGCTGTTCCGTCTCCGGTAGAAGGAGCGCAGATTTTGCGGTTCAAGCGACTGGCTGAGCAGGCATCCATACGCGAGGGTGTCTCGTAGCACGATGCGCGGCGCATGATGCTTCTCCAGAACCGCACGCCATTGCGAACCCGGAGCGAGCAGCGTTTTGCGCGCACGGATCAACAGTTCGGCGGCGTGACGGTAGCCATCCAACATTTGCGGCAGCACTGCGATGGGAGTGGTCTGCGTGGGTGCGTTGCCATGGTCGACAAGTTCCGCGCCGACGGAAGTGAGCCGGTAGCTGCCGTCGGATGATAACGACCACGCCGGAAGTCGGATCCCCGACACAGGGGCGGCGTGACCAAACAAGCCGGAGACGTCCGGTAGGTCTGCATCGTGTTTGCGCGGCAGCAGCCCGGTGTTGAGGATCGCGTCTAGCGTTTGAGAGACGGGCGTTTGCGCTGGCGAGGACATTTCGGCGAGAGGCGGATGTAGGATCGGCGTCGCCAAACATTCCGCGTCGGTGACGGCGGGGCCAGAGGGTGTCGCGATGATATTCCCCAGATGCAGGTCTGTCAGCCGGACGAATTGCGCAAGGCACAGCATGGCTCCTGCGGCGTGCCAATAATCCATGGCGGCCGCGGCGTTTGTATCCAAAAAGCTCTCATCTGGATCAACCGATGCTGCCCAGCCGTAGAACTGTTGCTGAGATCGCTCGACAGCACGCGCGACGCTGGCAAAGCTGAAGTTGTGGATCGACCCGAGCAATCGCTTCGATAAGCGCATGCCACAGCCATTCGCCTGTCAGCGGACGCGGCTTGTAATACAGGCAGCCTCCTCCTCGAAAGCAGACACGCAGCACGGAATGACCGCCAGGGTGCATGTCCGACGCAGTTCCGGAGATGGACTCGATGGAGCGGTAGCTCTCCCAATTGCAGCACCATGGCCAACCGCGATTGGTCTCGATGCAGGCGCTGAAGAAACGTACCGATGGCCGCGACCCACTCCGAAATAGCGCTGCGCATCAGCGCCGACAGCAACGGAAATTCACGCGTGCTTTCTTCCGCGGACGGCTCACCGGGCCGAATGCCTCTGACCCCGACCGCCTGGATAAGAATGCCGATCAGCCTGTCCTTGAGAAGCGGAAGCAGCGAATCCAGCGCAACAGGCTCGCCCTGAAAAACGCGGAGCGCCGCCGGAATACACTGGTTCAGCCGACTCGATGCCTGCGCCAGCCACGGCTCCAGCAGCGTTTCTCATCGCTGGCGGCAAGTTCTGCGATTGCACCGGGCGGAGCGTGCCCTGATACCCCATGACGAGCAGCCGTCCGTCGTCGCTCTGGCCAAATTCCATCTCTACGAGATCACGCATGCCGAGCTGTCATGGTTTCGAGCTGTGCTGCGTCGAATCTGCTTCCGGTTGCTCGGGAGTGTGTCACTGGCAACTTCCGTAGCAGACCTCAAGCAGAGTGCAATCGTCGCTCGCGGGAGCGGTATCCATAAAGCGCTGCACCTGCTGAAAAATATCTTGAACGCTGCCGCCCTGCAGCACAGAAGATTCAAGCCGCGCGTCGCCAAAAAATTCTCCCGACGGATCTTCCGCTTCGGTGACGCCGTCGGTGAAAACAATCACCCGCTCGCCCGGCTCGACGTGAATCGTCTCTGAAGCGTAGACGGCGTCGGGCATTAGACCCACGGGAAGATTTCCATTTGCGAGGATAGCCACTTCGCCGGCTAGGTGGCGCAGCGGCTGCACGTGCCCGCAGTTCAAATACTCTACGGTACCGTCAGGAGTCAGCTTCAACAGGATCAAGGTCGCGTATTTTGAGATCGACTTTTCGCAAATGTATTTGTTGGAGAACATCGCAATCTGCGGCAGCGACAGCCCCGCCAGCACCTGGGCATGCACCAGTCCCTGCAGGGTAGAGGCCAGCAGCGCGGCAGAAACTCCTTTTCCTGAAATATCCGCGAGCACAACATACAGTGCGTTGTCAGTGGCGATGACATCGTAGAAATCGCCGCCAATTTCCTTGCAGGGAACACTGTGAGCCAGCACTCGCGCGTAAGCCAGTTCCGGAATTCGCACGGTCATCAGACCCTGCTGAATCGAAGCAGCAATGCCTAGCTCCTCGCGATAGCGGCGGGCAGATTCCTCAGCGCTGGCGAGCGATGCATTCTCGACCAGCACCGCAGCCTCCATCGCAATGGTCTTCAGCAGGTCGCTGTCGACGCGCATCATTCTTTGCCGCTGCTTGCGGCTGTCGAGATAGAGAATCCCCAGAATTTCCGATAGTGGAGATTCCGGATCAGCAGAGCGTTTGCGCAGCGGAATACAGATGACCGTGCGCAGACTTTGCGCCACAATGCTGGCCGAAGGAGAGCCCGCTTCCGCAGAAAGCGTGTCGGTGACAATGAATTCCGATGCGCTGTGAATCGCCTGCTGAATCGCGGAATGCGAGATGGTGGAATCGTCTTCGAGCGGCTCCATCAGAATATTTCTGCCGACCGACAACTGCAGATTTCCGGCCGGATCTTTCAGGAAGACATACCCGCGTTCCACCTCCGTTAAATGCATGGTGGTTTCAAGCAGCGAGATGAGAATCTCGTGAACGGCGCCCACCATATTCAACTTGCGCGCGGCGTCGAGAAACCAGCTCAGCTTTTCTAGATCGGATGTCGGCTGCTCGCGATGCAGCAGTCCGCTGAGCACGGAGGTCGTGTCGTCCGCCTTGCCAAATCGCAGCAGCGGGCCCTGCAGTGTACCCAGCCGGATCACGTCGTTCGGGATTAATGTCTGGCGTTCGATCCGTTTGCCGTTGACGTAGCTGCCGCTCTTGCTGCCGCAGTCGACCAGGTGGAATTGGCCTCCTTCATACACAATCTCCGCGTGATTGCGCGAGATATAAGGATAAGGAAGCACCAGGTCGCGATCCGGAGAACGTCCAATCGTAAATGGAGAGTGAGCCATGACTGCCTCACGCTGGGACGATCCATCGACCAGCAGCAAAAGCGTGTTGGGTGTGGGCAGCATCGTAGTCCCCATCTTAAACCGGAGTCGAGCTCGGTCATCGATGGAGATGATTTCGAATTTGTGTGGTGGCGGCGAGTGGAATCGAACCACTGACCTACGGGTTATGAGTCCGTCGCTCTAACCATCTGAGCTACGCCGCCAATTTGGAGTGGAGAACTATCGAGGCCGCGAATTCATCGTCCTGGGCCCGCTGCAATGCGATTCGATCCACCAACAGCCGGCAAGCCACTTGCGAACATCTGCATGGACGACATTGCGAACGAACCGGGCACGCAACTAACAGGGTAGCATTTGGAAGCGCAGCAGCAAAGCGGCGCAACCGAGTTCTCCTTGAAGGATAGGTCATGGTATCTCGCAGAAGCTTTATGGCAGGAATCTCCGCCGCTTGTTTGGCGTCGTGGCGGCGCTTGCACGCGATGATCGGTGGGTTCGAGGTGATTGCACCGGCGCAGTCCGAAACGAGCGCCAGCGCCACGCGCATCGGCAATTTTTACTACATGGCTCCCAACGGCATCGCCTTCATTTGGGAGAATGCGGCGGGATTCGTCATGAACCCGGGCGGCTCGCATAACGCCGGCACAGTCGCGCCGGATGACTCCTTTCACAAAATTATTTTCTCGCCGGAAAAAGCTTCGGCGCACCTGCGGCGAGTGGAATTTCAATGGTCGCGCGTGGGCAACGGAATTGTGGGTCGGCTGGTTGCCTCTGACCCCGGCGAAATGACTTTCAGCCTCAAAGAAAACTGGCCGGGATTCAGCAGCGAATTTTCCACCGAAAACGAAGGCGTCAAAGGCGTCGCGACGCTTCCCGCGGGGAAGACAGTGACTTGGCGGCTGAAGGCCAATCCCGCATTGAAATCTGCGGATGCAACACAGTTCACCGTGGCTCTTGAAGGTCCAGAAAAACCGACCTACCTTGTAGCCGGTTTCGGCGAGCTGCCCGGATTCGATGGCATTGACATTCATCTCGCGGAGGCTGACAAAGCCTATGAAGCACGGCGCCCCAAAGCGAAGGGCCCTTCCGGCGATATTCTTGGCGCGATTGCCGACAATCTGAACAATTCGCGAATCTATTCGAACGACAACAACCGCGTCGCGATCAGCGTTTCCCGCACCTTCGGCGTACAGGGGCCGAACGCCTGCCCATATTTTTGCTGGGACAGTTTTTTCAGCGGCCTGCTCGCCAGCCTCGACAATCCGGAGATGGGGCGCGACACTGTGCGCGCCATTCTTTCGTACCAGAGCGCCGATGGCCTGGTGCCAAATTTTGCGCACTGGAATGATGGCGGCATCAGCAGCGACCGCTCGCAGCCGCCCGTTGGCTCGCTGTGCGTGTGGAAGATGCATCAATACTGGCCAGATCTCGATTTTCTGCGCGAGGTCTATCCCAAGCTGACGCTGTGGCATGGATGGTGGCTGAACGAGCGCAACGCCAAGCGCGACGGCCTGCTGCAATGGGGCAGCAGCACGGGCGAATTGGGCGCAGCGCAGGATGAAACCGGGTGGGACGACACGCCGCAATTCGAAGGGGTCAAGGGCGTCAAGATGGTGGGCCACACCATGAATTGCTATGCAGTGGACTTGTGTTCGTTGTGGGCGATGGACGCGCATCACCTGGCGCTGATCGCCGATGCGATCGGTAAACCGGAGGACGCCAAACGCTATCGTCAGGATGCGGCCGACATGAATGCCCGCATCAACGCGAAGTTGTGGAATGAGACGCTGGGAATCTATTGCAGCCGCTTCTGGGATAACGACGATGGCACGCCTGGCGAGTTTCTGACGCGCATCACGCCGGCAAATTTTTATCCGCTGATCAGCGGAGCGGCGGATGCGGCGCGCGCGAAGAAAGTACTGGCGGTGATGACCGATCCGGAGCAGTTCTGGGGCGAGTGGATTTTGCCGACCGTCTCTCGACGTGATCCGCTATTTCTTGGACAGACGTACTGGCATGGAACCATCTGGGGACCCGTGAATTACCTGGTGTTTCAAGGCGTGAAGCGCTATGCATCTCCGGAGTTGCAGGCTGCCTTCGCGCAAAAGAGTGTGCATCTTTTTATGGATAACTGGCTTGCGGATGGTTATTGCGGAGAAAACTTCTTCAGCACGGATGGAAGTGTCGGCGGCAATCGCAATTACACCTGGGGCGCGCTGATGTGCCTGATCGGAGTCGAGTCGATGGTCGATATCGACGACCGCGGCGATTCCCAAGGCAGGCCCCGGATATGGCGAGTCCGTCGAGCTGACAAACCTGCCAATCCACGGCAAACCCCACCGCGTCTCGCTGCATCGCCGGAAAGCCGCAAGTCACGATTGTGCGGGAGTGAGGCCTCACGGCTTAGGGCCTGAGCAGTTCTGTTGCAGCCTTTCTTGATGCAGGTATAAACCCATCCCGCGTGGCCGTTGGTTCGGCAGCTCGCCTTGCAGTGCCGATGGTTAAGATGGCACTGGGATAGATAATCTTCGGATTTAAGCGGGGCGAATCTGCTGTCTGCGAACTTGTCGCCCTGAACAACGTACATGCCAAAATAGAGGCTGTCTCCGACTTTGTATTCCTTACTCGACGAGGCGATGATCTTAGCGTCCAGCCATTGCGTAGACGCGAGAATGCCACTCCATACACCCGGCGCTTTTCCAACTTTGTCGATCTTGACGCAGATTTTTCCTTGGTTCTGAGTTCGAGCGAGAGCGGGCATAGTCAACAGCAACACAACGACCCATAAGTCTGCCGCCCTCGTTAACGCGGACCAGGACCCAATGACATTTCCATAACTGCAGCTTCTGTTGGGTTTCTGTCGACTCGTCGCAGTCATGGATGCCCTCTTCTAGCCGTGTGTTGCTGAGTTCGAAGTTGTCGGCGTGATTCCACACAACCGCCGAGGTGTGTGCTTTCAGTGCAATCTTCGGTATCAATTGCTGATGAGTTTACTTCCTGCCCGCGGCCACCTGGCCGGAAAGATTTTGCTTTAGACTCAGATTTACATGCCCACACCCTCCAATTTGACCGCCGCGCAAGTGATTGGCGTCATCCCGGCGCGCCTGGCGTCGACGCGCTTGCCGCGCAAAATTCTTCGCGAAATTGCGGGCAAGCCGATGTTGGCGTGGGTCTATGACGCCGCGTCGAAAGCCGGCGTATTCGATCGCCTGATCGTCGCCACCGATGCAGAAGAGGTGGCCGAACTTTGCCGCGTCAACGGATGGGAATGCCGGATGACATCCTCCGATCTGGCCAGTGGAACCGATCGCCTGCACGCCGTGGCGCAACAACTCGCGCACCAAGATAGCCGAAATCAGTCGAACGATATTTTCGTCAACATTCAAGGCGACGAACCGCTGCTGCTGCCGGAACATTTCCGCGCGCTTCTGCTTCCCTTCCAGCGCGCCGACGTCGATGTTTCCACGCTGCGGACACGCTGCCCCGCGGAGGACATCAGCAATCCCAACGTCGTGAAGGTTGTCGTCGACCACCATGGCAGGGCGCTCTATTTTTCTCGCGCGACCATTCCATTCGATCGCGACGGAAACGCCGCCGGCACCATCCCATACTGGAAACATCTCGGCCTCTACGCCTATCGCAAGCCCATCCTCGACCGCTTTCCTCACCTGCCGCCCAGTCAATTAGAAGCTGTCGAGCGGCTGGAGCAACTGCGGTTGCTCGAAAATGGAATCGCCATCCATGTAGAGCCGGTGGAGTATGACACCATCGGGGTCGACACAGAGGCCGACCTGGAAGCAGTGGCGGCAGTTTTGCGCCAGCGGGATCGGCAGCCGATTGCCCCCTGAAGAATTTGCCCACCTGGCCGCCCACGCCAGACGAAACCCAACGGTTCCGATACACTAAATGCTGGAGATCAGGATGAATCTGTTTTGCTTTCTTCCTCCTCAGGTGGCTCGCCGCCGCCTGAAGCTGGGAGTGTATTTGTGCGCTGTTTTCATGGCAACATCCATGCTCGGGCTGGCGCAGTCACAGTCACAGCCCCAGTCCAGCAGCAGCGATACCACCAACAGTAACGGCGCCACCCCGACGATTAATAATCCGCAGAACCACAACGTGAGCACGGGAAACTACATTCCGCCAGCGCCCCCTTCTGGCCCGGATGTCTATTACAACCACCGTTGGGATCTCTATGGCGGCTTTGCCTACACAAATTTTCTGGCTGGCCCGGCGTTGATTCAGCGATCGAACATGGGCGGATGGGAAGCCGGCGCTACCTACTGGCTGGGATGGCATTGGGGCTTGCTGGCAGATGCGCGTGAGTATATCGGTACCTCCGGCGTGTATCCGAACACCGCAGGCCCAGGGCAGCCACCGTATTGCACGCCGTTTTCGACGACCTGCAACAATAACCGAACCATCACCGGTCCGCGCATCATGCAGTACTATTTCATGGCCGGTCCGGAATATCGGATGATTCGTCGCGCCAAGGCATCCGCTACCGTGCATGCGACCTTCGGCCAGGCTTGGGGAATTTTTGATGCCGCGACGCTACACGGCCTGGATGTGCAGACGATCGGATTGTTTGCAACCCAGTGGACCTTTGCCAGCGCCATCGGCGGCACCTTCGATTACAACTACAGCCCGCGAATTGCCTTTCGAGTGCAACCAGAGCTGCTGATGACTCGATATGGCGGAACATTCCAGCAGAATTTCGGCTTTTCGGCGGGTCCAATCTTCCGCCTCGGGCACCTGGATACATCCGGCGGAGCGACTCCATCTGATGGCAAACATTGGCACTTACATAACCCGCTGCATAAGTGACCAAAGGGCTGCTCCTTCGGTACTTTGACATGACATCGTCCACGAATCAATATCTCAATCAGAAGCGGATTGGAATTTAGGCCCTCCCCCCTATCTCCAGTCTCAATTCCTTCCGCTTTCCTCACTCCCCCTTAAAACTCAATGAACGGCATCGAAGCGCAAAACAGCGCCGAGCCGCGTCCGGCTTACCGACGCCTTTCTCTCCTATCAAGAAGCGCACACGCAAAACTGCCTCCATCGAGTGGAGGCAGGATCGCATGCGAGTGTCGGGAATTTATGCCAGTTCGTATCCTGCGAAGAAGTAGCCGATCTCGAACGCGGCAGTGTCTTCTCCATCTGAACCGTGAATCGTATTCTCTTCAATGCTGCCGGCAAACTTTTTGCGGATGGTACCTTCTTCCGCATTTGCAGGGTTAGTCGCGCCCATCAGCTTGCGCAGGTCTGCAATGGCGTTTTCTTTTTCCAGCACCATCACGAAGATGGGACCGGACGACATAAAATCCGTGAGCGAACCGAAGAAGGGGCGCTGCGCGTGGACTGCATAAAATCCTGCAGCCTGCTGCTTGCTGATCGATATGCGCTTGATGGCGACCAGGCCGAAGCCTGCAGCCTCAATCATGGCGAGGACGGCGCCGGTCTGGCCCTTGCGGACCGCATCCGGCTTGACGATGCTAAACGTACGTTGCAATGAAAACTCTCCTTGAGCTGGTAATGATTTTGAAATTCGCTATGCCTTGCCGATGACCTGGGCCAAAGTTTCGCCGATGAGCGCCGGCGATTTAACAACGTGGATGCCGGCCGCTTCGAGGGCCTTCATCTTATCGGCCGCAGTTCCCTGCCCGCCAGAAATGATGGCGCCGGCATGACCCATGCGTCGACCTGGAGGCGCTGTCTGACCTGCAATAAAGCCCACCACAGGCTTCTTGACGTGCGCCTTGACGTAATCGGCCGCAGCCTCCTCGGCAGTCCCGCCAATTTCGCCAATCAGGATGATCGCCTCGGTGTCAGGATCTTCATTCAACAGCCGAAGCCCGTCGACGTGGTTGGTGCCGATGATGGGGTCACCACCAATGCCGATGGCTGTCGACTGGCCGATACCACGCTGCGTCAGCTGGTAGACAGCCTCGTAGGTCAGCGTGCCGGAGCGAGAAACGATGCCGATGTTGCCTTCCATGTGAATGCGACCCGGCATGATGCCGATCTTGCATTTTCCCGGCGAGATAATCCCCGGGCAGTTGGGCCCGATCAGCCGCGAACTGGAGTGCTTCAGCTTCTCCCACACGCGCACCATGTCGAGCGTAGGAATGCCTTCCGTAATGCAGACGATCAGCGGAATGCCCGCATCCTCGGCTTCCAGAATCGCGTCGGCTGCAAACGGCGGCGGCACAAAAATCACCGTGGCGTTGGCGCCCGTTTTGTTGACGGCCTGCTCCACGGTATCGAAGACCGGCCAGCCTTCATGGTTCGTTCCACCTTTGCCCGGCGTCACGCCGCCGACAACTTTGGTGCCGTATTCAGCGCAGCCCTTGGCGTGGAAGGTGCCTTCGCGACCAGTAATTCCCTGCACGATCAGGCGAGTTTTTTTATCGACTAAAACGCTCATGTAGCTCCTAGCTTGTAGCCCCTAGCTCTTAGCTTCTGGCTTCCCTGCAAATGCAGCATGCCAGAACTCCGCCGGGATTTTCATTTCCGTACTCTTTTGGCAAGTGAACCAATCAAAGCACTCAACATCTTTCCCACTTCGACGCTGAGCCCTGCAACATCGTTCAGTTGCTCTTCTGTTGCAAACCTCAAATGACGCGCAACTTCAATCTGCGTTTGCAATTCGCAATTTGATCCCTGCGCTTGACCAAGGAACTGTCGAAATTCGCCTTCGGTCAGTCTCCCGCGTCCCTCTGCAATATTGCTTGCTACCGATACCGCTGCCCGGCGCATCTGCGAAGTCAGCCCGTAAATTTCCGATGACGGAAAGCACTTGGTGACCGCGTAGGTGCCCACTGCCATCTTCACAGCACGCTGCCAAACCGTTAAATCTTGAAATCTTTGAGCCATAAAGCAGCTAGCTCCTGTTGGCTAGCTCTCAGTCTTTAGAACATGCCTTGCAAGAAGCTAATAGCTAGCGGCTAACAGCTGCTTTTGCTGCATTCACAGCTTTTTCAGCTGCGTCCTTCATGGTTTGGCCAATGATGAAGTTCAGTCCCGAATCCTTCAGAATCTGCCGACCTTCTTCCACGTTGGTGCCTTCCAGGCGCAGAATCACAGGCACCTGCACATTCATTTTTCTGGCTGCTTCCACTACTCCCCGGGCCAGCGTATCGACGCGCAGGATGCCGCCAAAAATGTTGATGAACACAGCCTTCACGTTCTTGTCAGAGAGCAGAATGCGGAAGGCATTTTCAATCTGTTCCTGATTGGCGCCGCCGCCGACATCGAGGAAAGTTCGCAGGCGAGCCGCCGGCGTATTGAATGATGTCCATCGTCGCCATGGCCAGGCCAGCGCCGTTCACCATGCAGGCAATGTTGCCGTCGAGGCGAATGTAATTCAGCGCGAATTTGGAGGCTTCCACTTCCAGCGGATCTTCCTCGTTGGTGTCGCGCAGCTCCTTCAACTCCTTATGACGAAACATGGCATTGTCGTCGAAGTTCATTTTGCAATCGAGCGCGAACAGCTTGTCATCCTTGGTGGTGATGAAGGGATTGATCTCCATCAGCGAGGCGTCGGTCTCGACGCACGCCTTGTAGAGGCCAGACATGAAGTGCACGGCCTGGTTGATCTGGGTCGGCTTCAGTCCAAGCGCGAACGCCAGCTTGCGCGCCTGGTAGGGCTGAAAGCCGACGGCGGGATCGATGTGTTCCTTGAAAATAGCGTCGGGAGTTTTTGCGGCGACTTCTTCAATTTCCATGCCGCCAGACTTCGAAGCCATAAAGACCATCTTGGCGGCGGCGCGATCCAGCACCATTCCCAGGTACAGTTCGCGATCGATGGCCGCGGTCTCTTCGATCAGCAGGCGCTTCACCTTCTGGCCTTCGGGGCCGGTCTGATGGGTAATCAACTGCATGCCAAGGATTTTCTTGGCGTATTCCTCGGCCTCGGCTAGATTTTTCGCCACTTTCACGCCGCCGCCTTTGCCGCGACCGCCCGCGTGGATTTGCGCCTTGACGACCACACCGTTGGCCCCCGCAGCGAACAGCTTTTTGGCCACATCCACGGCCTCTTCCACCGTGTTGGCTACTTCTCCGCGGGGCACGGCGACCCCATATTTCGCAAGAATGTCTTTTGCCTGATACTCGTGAATTTTCATAAGGATTGTCTCTAATTGTAACGGTGCGCCGCTGACCAGATGGGGCGGCAATGCGTCGGCCGCACACAAGAGAAAGCAAAAGACAGCGAACCTTCGATACTATCGGACGAGCGGGAGCGGAGCAAACTTGCGCGCCAGTCCGCGGATTGCAAACACGAATTCTCAATGGCAGACCTGATCCGAACATTGTCGATTTTGAACGAAGGCCGCGCGACGTTGAGCCGCGAGCAGGCCCGCGCGATGATGCAGACCATTCTGGAAGACACCCGAACCAATTGCCCAATATGCAGATTGAGGCCGTGCTGGTGGCTTTGGCAGCGCGCCCCGTGACAGCCGACGAACTGGCCGGCTTTGTCGACGCGATGCGCGCGGCTGCCGTGCCCCTGCCGTTCACCGCCGAGGAACGCGCCACCCTGGTCGATACCTGCGGCACCGGCGGCGATGCCAGCGGCACATTCAATATTTCGACAGCAGCGGCGCTGGTGGCGGCTGCGGCCGGAGCAAAAATCGCAAAGCACGGTAATCGCAGCCTGAGCAGCCGTTGCGGTTCGGCGGATGTGCTGGATGCCCTGGGAGTGCCGACTGCACTCGATCGCGAGGCGGCGGTGGAGTGTCTGCGCGCCACTGGATTTGCCTTTCTGTTTGCGCCGCTGATGCATCCGGCCATGCGGCGCGTGCAGCCGATCCGCCGGATCGATGGGCCGCAGAACGGTCTTCAATATTCTGGGGCCGCTGACCAATCCGGCACTGGCGCCGGCGCAGATCCTGGGAGTCTATGCAGCCGATCTGGTTCCACTGATGGCGGAGGCGATGGTCGAAGCTGGGCGTGCGGCACGGCTTTGTCGTGCATGGGTCAGACGGCCTGGATGAAATCACGCTGAGCGGCGAGACCGAAATTGCAGAAGTGAAAAATGGCGCGTTTCGGTTGTGGAAGTTTTCTCCGGAGGATGCAGGCCTGGAACGAGCGTCGCTATCGGAGCTACAGGGTGGCGATGCCGCGGACAATGCGGCCATTTTGCACGCGATTTTTGCAGGAGAGACCGGCCCACGACGAGATATCGTGTTGCTGAATGCAGCGGCCACGTTAATCACTGGCGGGTTGGTGCAGGATTTTCGAGGTGGCATCGAGCTTGCTGCCCGAGCCATCGATTCTGGAGCTGCATCGAAGACGCTGGCGGCCTTAGTGGAATTTGGCAGGCAGGCACGATAATTTTCGTGAAATGACCGCGTGAACTTGAACCGTCGCCGGTGTCTAACCAGAGTGTGAAGCAATTGAACCTGAGGAGGATTGCATGAAATTTCTTCCGAATACAACGCGCTTTTTGATGGTCGCGTCGGTTTGCAGCCTGTTCGCCACAACCGTTTCCGCACAGCAGATTCAGATCAACAAAGACAATCGCACCATCGCGATCACCGCAACCGACACCGCCAGCGCCATGGCCGACACGGCGACCGTTCACGTCGGTTTCGTTGCGTATGCTCCAGATGCCGACGCGGCCTATGCCAAGGGCTCGAAGACCTCGAATGCCATTATCGGCGCGTTAACGGCCAAAGGCATCGCCAAAACTGACATCCAGAGTGAGTCGCAAAGCGTGGCGGAAACGCAGCAATACGAGCTGGAAAAATTGCCTCCAGCAGAACAGGCGCAGCGGCGATTCCAGGTTCGCCAGAGCTGGACGGTGCAGACCAAAGCCGACGATGCCGCGAGCGTGCTGAATACAGCGGTGAACGCCGGCGCCAACAGCAGCGGCCAGATTGAGTGGACGGTAGCGGACGAAAAGGCGCTGGAAGCCAAGGCCGCCGGCAACGCATTGTCTCGCGCACGCGCGATTGCTTCGCAGATGGCGCAGGGACTGGGCATCCAATTGGGCGAATTGATCTATGCCAGCAATCAAGCGCCGGAGACTCCTCGGCCCATCATGATGCGATGCCATGGCGATGGGCGCGTCGGGGAAGCCGGAAGCCCGGGCCTGCCCCACTCGCTATCAGCGCGCACAAAGTCGAGAAGTCAGCCACGGTCTACGCAGTCTTCGCGATCCAGTAATTTCCCAGCCCTCACGCCTGCTGCTACCCTTTTCTTAGGAGTCGAAGCATGCCTGAGGAACAGGAACGCGAATTAAAGCCACTGCCGGAGGCGGAGGCAGCCTATGTGCGGTGGCTGGCGCATCTGGATGCGGAATTTACCCGCCATCACAAGCCGGAAATCCGCAGCGAAATTGTTCGAGACGAATTGCACCAGCTTTACCTGGGCCGTCCCCATGGCGGCAAGCTGAATTTCACCCTGGTCACCGAGCTACCGTTTAACGTGCTTCAACTGACGCTGGACCCGCGCAATGTGACCTTGCGGCCGGAATATTATCCCGACGTGGACCCGGAGAAGTATGCCGAGGTGAAGCCGCTGATCTGGTTCTGGCAGATGTTCGATCGCTCCCCGGTAGGACTCAACGTCTGGCTGGGTTCGCGCTTTCGCTGCATGCTGGGCCATCACATTTTCAAGCACATTGGCAAGCATGTACGGATTTATCGCGGCGTCGAATTCACCTTCGGCTACAACCTGACCATCGAGGACAATTGCACCATCCATAAATTTTCTGTGCTCGATGATCGCCAGGAACTGGTTGTCCCCGCTGGCACTCGGATCATGGACTACTCGCGGTACGACTCGACGGGCCATGTCACCGATCAAGCAGCCAATGCCGCAGAATAGGGCAGTGAACATCGCAGCGAAAATGGGTCGCGCGAACTGCCTCGCGGTGGTGTGGCGCCCAACCTCGGCGGGCGATCGGCCTGCATGCTACCATCGGCATCAGCGCATGAATCTACACGCAGTTCTGATCCTGTTTCAAATTGTGGTGCTGCTGTTTGCCATCAGCCTGCACGAGGCCTCGCATGCCTGGATGGCGTGGCGGCTGGGCGACCCGACAGCTCGTATGCTAGGCCGGGTAACGCTGAACCCCATCAAGCACATCGATCCATACGGCACCATCCTGATTCCGCTGCTGTGCGTGTTCTTCCACTTTCCATTTTTGATTGGCTGGGCCAAGCCAACGCCGGTGACCACCCGCAACTTTAAGAACATCAAGCGCGATGACATTCTGACCACCCTGGCTGGTCCAGCCAGCAACCTGCTCACCGCGATCGTGGCCACTCTGATTCTGGTAGTCCTGAAGCTTGTAAACCCAGGCACCATAATTTCTGCCATGATGGCGGCGCAAATGGGCATGGTCGACCCCAACGTGATGCATGGCAGCCCGATTCTGTTTCCGCTGACCCTGCTGCTCTACTTTGCCGTGCTCATCAACCTGGTTCTGATGGCCTTTAACCTGATCCCGTTGCCACCGCTCGATGGCAGCCACGTGCTGCGCCACATGCTGCCCTACAACTGGCTGCGGGCCTACGATTCGATCGGTCTCATCGGCCTCATCCTTTTCTTTCTATTTGGCGGTGGTCTCATCAACTTGATTGTCAGTCCAATGATGAGCGTCTTCAACCACATCCTGCTCGGCATGTAGCGCTCCGCATCTGCCACACTTCCGGATGGGTTTGCGCCGATTCGAATCGCCAGCAAACCACCGGCTGATTGTGAACCCAAACAACAATGAACGAATCGGTACCGCCTGCTGCTTTGTTACGAAAATTGAGTGGAGGGAGCTCACTGCATGCCACAACCAACCGTTGATTCGCTCATGCATGAATTCGTCGACGGCCGCACAGACCTCGTCTTCGAGCTGCTGGCACGCGGCGAATCGCCCAACGCAGCAGATAAGAACGGTGTGTCCGTCTTGCAGTGGTGCGCGTATTACGGTGATGTCAGTGCAATGAAATTTTTACTCTCCCAGGGCGCGAAGCTGGACTCCCTTGGACAGAACTTCGATCTGAATGGAGCCACGTTCCACGGCCATTGGCGTTTGTGTAAGTTCCTGCTGGAACAGGGTGCAAATGTGAACGAAGCCGATGCTGAGAATGGAGAGACGGCGCTCCATGCCGCATTGTGCAAAACAGACCGTGTGATCTACGACCGGGTCCTGAAGGTGCTGTTGATGCATGGAGCCAACCCAAACGTGATGACAAAAAACGGAGCAGAAACCGGCGGATTCATGCGTGATTGCAGGACCAAGGGGGAGACGCCTCTCCACCGTGCAGCTGCGTTTGGAGATGAAGGCACCATCCAGCTATTGCTGAATGCAGGTGCAAAAATCGATGCCTTAGACGCGAATGGAGATACCCCGCTCGAGTTGGGCCAGCTGGTATCTGCGTCCGAATTCGATTCTCCGATTGCTTCTCTACGGAAACTTCAGGATTCACCCGGAGAATCAATCGATGCAGGCAAATCTTTTGGGAGCGCCTCATGGCGAAAACTCTTAGTTCATCACCGGATGCTCATTTTTCTTGACCCCTCCTGCCTGCGAAGACGTTTTGATACCTGCCGTGGTCGTGATGACTGCTAGTCTTGGATGGAAACATCTCTGCCGCCAAAGCTGCCTATCTTTGTCCTGCTGCCCTATACTTTCGATACGATTGAAGCATTAGCAAAGGCAATCGACACATTCCGAGATCATGACTGAATTTATCCAATCGAAGGCCAGCCAGCACGGAAATGCGCTCCCCAAGCGCGTGCTCAGCGGCATGCGTCCCACCGGCAAGCTGCACCTGGGAAACTACATGGGCGCACTCTACAACTGGGTGCGGCTGCAGCGCGAGTATGAGTGTTATTTCTTTATTGCCGACTGGCACGCCCTCACCACGGATTACGCCGATACCGCGAACGTGAAACAGAACACGCTCGACGTCGCGCTGGACTGGCTAGGGGCCGGCCTCGATCCGGATCGGGCGACGCTCTTTGTGCAATCCTGGGTGCCGCAGCACGCGGAGTTGCACCTGCTTTTCTCCATGATCACTCCGCTCGGATGGCTGGAACGCGTGCCGAGCTACAAGGAGCAACAGCAGCAAATCGGCGACGTTGCGGCGGGCGGCAAAGACCTGAGCACCTATGGATTTCTTGGCTATCCGCTGCTGCAGTCGGCGGATATCCTGATCTACCAGGCGGACTTGGTGCCGGTCGGCCAGGACCAGGTGGCGCACGTTGAGCTGACGCGCGAAGTGGCGCGGCGATTTAATTTCTTCTATCCGGAAAAGCCGCTGGTGCTACCCGAACCGCAAGCCCTGCTGACGCCATCGCCCAAGCTGCCCGGCACGGATGGCCGCAAAATGTCGAAGAGCTACGGCAACACCATTCAGATGGCGGATCCGGAGCCGGTGATTCGTCAGAAGCTGAAGACGATGGTCACGGATCCGGCACGCATTCGCCGCAGCGATCCCGGCAATCCAGACGTGTGCCCGGCCTTCGACCTGCACAAGATTTTTTCATCCGCGGAGACGCAGCAGAAGGCGCGGGAAGGCTGCACCACGGCAGGCATCGGCTGCATTGAATGCAAAAGCTGGTTGGCCGATGCGGTGGTCGCCGAACTGGCTCCCATTCAGGAGCGGCGGCGCACGTTTGAAGCCAAGCCGGACCAGGTGTGGGACATTCTTCGCGATGGATCGGCTCGTGCTCGTTCGCGCGCCGACCAGACCATGCAGCAGGTGCGCGATGCGATGCATCTGCCGCAAACCGAAACCGTACCCGCAGGCGCAGCACGATGACGGACTTCTCTCCATCCCGGGACGACGCGGCACGCACGAATGCCGCGGAAGACGAAGTCGCGACCGAGGTGAAAAGCCCCGAGGCTTCTGCAACGGATGCTGAAGGCGCAGCCGCGACATCGCCAGAGCAAATGCATCTGCCGGCCAATCCGCCCTTCGCGCCAGAGCAGCGGGACAAGGCCGCCGAAGCCGCGGCCAGGGCGTGCAGAACGCGCTGCCGAGAAAAGAGCAGCGCAGGAAGAAGCCAATACTTTCCCCTATGGCGTGACCGTAGGCCAGGTGTACGACGGGCCGCTCGACTTGCTGCTGGACCTGATCCGCAAGCAGGACATCGACATCTACGACATTCCCATCGCCAAGATCACCGGCCAGTTTCTGGCTTACATTGAAAATCTGAAGCAGTCAGACATCGATGGCGCCGGCGAATTTATTTACATGGCGTCGCTGCTTATCCATATCAAGAGCAAGATGCTGTTGCCGCGCAAGGATGATGGCACCAGCGACGCGGCCGATGAAGATCCACGGCGGGAACTGGTGGAGCGGCTGCTGGAACATCAACGCTTCAAGAACGCCGCCCAGATGCTGTTGCAGAAGCAAATGCTGGAAGAATCATCCTGGACCAATCCGGCAATCCGCGAGTTTCTCGACGACGAAGGTGCCGAACCGGAGATTGCCGCCGACACCGTCGACCTGGTCCGCGTGTTTCGCGAGATTCTCGAACGCGCGCGGCAGCGGCCGGTATTAAATGTCGACGAAGAGACGGTCACCGTCGCGCAGATGATTGACTACGTGCGGCGTCGGCTGGTGATGGAAGATCGTCCCGTGGGATTGCGCCGGCTGCTGCAGCATGTACAGTCAGAACGGGCGCTGATTTGCACGTTTCTCGCGCTGCTGGAGCTGGTGCGGCTGCAGGCCATCCTGTTGCGGCAGACCGGCAGCTTTGGAGAAATCTACATTAAGAAACACGACAATTTTGAGTCGACCATGGTGGAAGGCCGTGACGACTGGCGTTAAAGCCGATCGCGGTTGCAAGATTGGTATCCTAAAGATTCCTGAAAGCCAATGAGCTTAAAAGCCAAAATCGAAGCAGTAATTTACGCGGCCGAAGAGCCGATTACGCTGGCGCAACTGGCCTCCATCTTTGCCGACGAGGCGCTCGCAGCCAAGGCCGCCGCAGGTCTGCCTTTCGAGGTGACGCAGCAGGAAAGTGACGAGCAGCCCGCAAGCGAAGGAGTAGTTGCGGCGGACGTCGCACCGGCCGCATCCGACGAAAGCGCTGCGACTAGTCGACCAACCCGCGTTGCCGATGGAAGATGCGGAAGCCCGCAAACAAGCACGCCTGAAAGAGCGTGAAGCCAAGCAGGCGTTGCAGCCAATCGTGGACGAGTTGATCGCCGAATATGCCAGCGGCGACCGCGGCATGGAAGTTCGTGAGATTGCCGGCGGCTACCGCATGGCCACCAAGGCGGAATATCACGACGCGGTCCGTTCCTTCGTCAAGAGCCTGAAACCGCAGATGAAATTGTCGCTGCAGGCGCTGGAAACGCTGGCCGTCATCGCCTACAAGCAGCCGGTAACTGCGCCGGAGATCAGCGAAATACGCGGCGTGGATACTTCCGGCGTATTGGGCGGATTGATGAGCCGGAAATTGATCACGACAGCAGGGCGCAAGCAGGTGATTGGCCGCCCCATCCTCTACAAAACCACGAAAGAATTTCTGCTGCGTTTCG
This sequence comes from uncultured Acidobacteriota bacterium, assembly GCA_963774515.1. Lineage (GTDB taxonomy): Bacteria > Acidobacteriota > Terriglobia > Terriglobales > Acidobacteriaceae > JAKAAZ01. The sequence goes on from CAVZFK010000002.1 coordinate 154,832, forward strand.
GCCTGAAGGACGTAAGCGAACTGCCCAGCATGGAAGAGTTCGAAAAGATGGCTGCGGATATGGCCGAGTCCGACGCGAGCGATCTGGACGCCATGTCGTCTGAGTCTGCAACAGCCACGGATACAGATTTGGATTCCGCCGAGTCTTCTGTAACAGAAACAGTTACAGAAGACCGATCTACCGTCGATATTTCCGGGGAATCGTCTGGATCTGAGCCATGACGCGCGCAAAAGATACGGAAAAGCAAGCCCTCGCCGCGCCCGAGGATGAAACAGCCGAACGTCCTGCCGGCAAAGTAGAACGGCTGCAGAAAATTCTCGCCAGCGCTGGAATTGCCTCGCGCCGCAAAGCGGAAGAATTCATCCTGCAGGGCCGTGTGCAAGTGAATGGTCAGCTCGTCACCGAACTGGGCAGCAAAGCGGACCCCATGCACGATCACATCCGCGTCGACGGAAAATTGATTCGCCCCGCCGATGAATTTCGCTATTACATGCTGAACAAGCCGAAGCAGTTTGTCACCACCGTCAGCGATCCGCAGGGCCGGCCCACGGTCATGCAATTCTTTTCGCGCATCAAGCTTCGCATGTTTCCGGTCGGCCGGCTCGACTATCACAGCGAGGGCCTCTTGCTGGTGACCAACGATGGAGAGCTGGCCAACGCGCTGACCCGTGCCGCCTCCCACGTGCCCAAGACCTACCTGGTAAAAGTGAGTGGGATTCCGGATGAGAATGCACTGAATGCGCTGCGTCGAGGCGTTTCGATTCCCCTGGGCGATCCCGAATCGAATACCGGCTATCGAGGACGTGAAGGTCGCGTAAGAACAGCGCCAGCAACGGTTAGATTATTTCGAGCGGGTGAAAATCCCTGGTATGAAATCACGATCACCGAAGGCCGCAATCGCCAGCTGCGAAAAATGTTTGAAGAAGTTGGCCATCACGTGGAGAAAATTCGCCGCGTGGAATATGGCCCGCTCGTTCTGGATTTGCCGCCGGGCGAGTCGCGGGAATTGACGGCGCAGGAAGTGCAGGCGCTCTATCGCGCTGCCAAGCTGACATCGGCAACCAAAGGTGGCAAACCGGCTGCATCAAAATCGAGGCCGCGAACAGGCCAGCGACCGCAGACTTCAAGACCTTCGACCTTAAACTCCAAACGCAGCAGGCCCACCCATAAACCCGGGCGATAGCCACCCTTTTAATCGTTCACCTGGGCTCGATATACTAGGGGAAAGGCCGGAGTTTCGCGGCAATCTCGGGGGGGGAATTATGGAGAAAGCGACATTCGGAGCAGGATGTTTCTGGGGTGTGCAAGCGGCATTCGATCGCATTCCTGGAGTGGCGGAAACAGCCGTCGGATATGAAGGCGGGAAGTTGGACAACCCAACTTACCACGATGTTTGCACCGACCGGACCGGCCACGCGGAAGTTCTACAAGTCACGTTCGATCCTGCCAAGGTGAGTTATCAGCACCTCCTCGACGCATTCTTCGACGAACATAATCCGACGCAACTGAATCGCCAGGGCCCGGACTTTGGAACGCAATACCGCTCGGTGATTTTTTATCATTCGCCGGAGCAGCAGCAGGCTGCGACTGCGACCGTCGCGCGCCTGACCGCAGAACATAAATATTCGAAGCCCATCGTCACCCAGGTGGTTCCCGCAGAGACGTTTTGGCCGGCCGAAGAATATCACCAGAAGTATCTGGAAAAGCGCGGAGCAACCAGCTGTCACATCTAGCTCTCCCGTCGAACTCAGGCGGCAAAACGCGTCATGTAGATGCGCGCCTCCTTTCTGTGCAGGCACTGCGAGCAATCGCTGCGCTACTGGTCGTCTGGGTTCATTCCATCGATGCCGCCGAGCACTATTCCTTTCCGCGACAGAGCCATTTTTTCCATTGGGAAAACTACGGCGCCTGCGGTGTAGATATTTTCTTCGCTATCAGTGGATTTATCGTTTCCCAAGTCGCGGTTCGACTCGCAGATCGCAATCCTGAGTCGCCGGCTGCAACCGCTCGCCAATTTCTGACGCGACGGATTACCAGAATCTATCCCCTCTATTGGATTTTGACAGCAGTTGTGATTGCCATCGACGAGCTCGGACGACATCACATCCAGTGGCATTCGTTTCACTGGCTGCCAACACTTCTATTGTTTCCCTCCCTGCACCCGCTGGGAAACGCTCCGGCACTTTCACTTGGCTGGAGCCTGATGTTCGAAATGTATTTTTATCTGATCCTGACCGCGTTCATGGTCTGGACACCCCGTTCCCTGGTGCGAAATACCACCCTGTTTCTATGCGGGATGGTGATCGTGGGAACCATCGTCAACATTCATCGTCCACTCATCGTGATCTGGATGAATCCGATCGTTCTGGAATTCGTGTTCGGATGTTTGATTGGGCTGATTTTCTCGCACAGCGTCATGACCGCTAAAACAAAGGCACTCGGTCTCTGGATTGGCGTGATTGGAGCCGGTCTTCTTGCTGCAACCATTTTCACCGGTTACGGCCGGGCGAGTGAGCAGGACTGGATTCTGGCCGGATATTACAGTTGGCTACGCGTGGCCGTGTGGGGAGTGCCGGCGGCGTTGCTCGTAGGCGGCGTGATTTTCTGGAACCCTGGCATGCGCTCGGCTCCAGCTCGACTGCTCGTCTTTCTCGGGGACGCGTCCTATTCCATCTACCTGTGCACCATTCCGTCCCGCAGCATTGTCGAGCACTTTTGGCGATACTTTGGCAAATTCGGCGCGGACACCGGAGTTTTTCTCGGGGCACTGTTCTGCACCATGGTCGGCGTGATTTGCTACCTGTTATTGGAGCGTCCGATGATGCGAGCCTTCCACAACTGGTACAAGCCGATTCCCCTTCACAAAAACCCCGCGGCAGCGAGCGCTTGAACGCAGGGTCGAATTCTCAAGGTTGATGCTTGGGAAAAATCTGGAACAGCAGGATTCCGGCACCGTCGAATGGATCTAGTCCGCGAAAATTAGCCCGTTGAACGAGCGTTCGTTCTGACTCCACCGTCGTCAAACGTCCAACCGGATGATTCGTCCAGTGCATGAACCAGTCTGGATGATAGACGTCCAGCTTTTGCGCCAGCGGCATGGAACCGTCGCTGTCCATCGCGGGCAGGCCGCCGCTCAACAACGAAACTTCATCCGCACCCCGGCCAATCAGCAGCTCATTGGAAGCTGCTCCAGATGCGTGTGCCGCGACAATCAATTGCTTGATCTTCACACTCGCATCGACCAGGGTGTACTGCGGATGAAGTAGATAATCCCCGATCGACGCGACGTTCCACACCACGGACACGGCCACGCAGGCGATTGCAATCGGCATCCGATGGGCCTGTTCGCGCTCCACATCCATTGCAAAAAAATCAAGGCCAGCCAGATGGTGGGAACAATCATGGTGACGAAATACCGAGGTGGCCCATCGTAGTGGTACACGATGAAGGCAGCATAGCCTGTTTCCCATAGAAACGCGATCATGAACAGTGGATTGCGCCACAGAAATCGAAGGCGAACCGCTGCCGCAACAAACGCTGCCAGAGCCAGCGGAAACAGCACTGGATCAATCCATGTACCGCGAAAAAAGAAACGCAGCAATCGCGACGGAGAATTCTCCAACTGCCACAGCGGAGCCATCCCGAGAATGATTTGCGCGTCGGCAGCATAGTGACGGGCCCAGACAATCTTGGCGACGCCCATCAGAAAGATGATTGTCGCAAACGCCGTCGCCAGTAGTTTCCACGCAGCCGCGCGATCGTGACGATTGTTTGCCCAGATAGGAAACAGTACGGCCGGCAAGACAAATGGACCCGTCGTTTTCGTCAGCGTCGCCACCACAAACACCACGCCAACCAACATCGCCAACGCGTAGCTACCGGGGCGGACTCGGCCTGCGAAATAGATCGCCAGCAGAAGAAACATGCCGAACGCCGGCTCCAGCAGGGCGAGGCGACCGAAGAAAAATCCAAGCGCGTTGGCGGCGATCAGAAATGCAGTGAGGCAGGCGAAGGTCTTCGACTCATACTGGCGCGCGATCGCGTAGGCCAGCAGAACACTCAGGCAGACGCATCCCACCGCCAGCGCCCGTGCCGCGACGACGCTAATTCCGGTGAAGTGAAATACCAGTCCAACAAGGAACGGCCACACCGGCATAAAAACTCCAGGGTTCCAGCCGCCGGGAATATATGCGTGGCCAAGCGTGAAATGCTGCAGCGCGGCGCCTGTGTAGAAACCTTCGTCGGTATATCTGGCTCCATCCTGATTGTAGAAATGGAAGACCGGAAAGTCCGCGCTTAAATGGCAAAAGCGCAGCGCCAGCAGACATATTGTCAGCAGCAGCAAAGCCCACTGCCATCGATGCGCGCGCGACTCCGCGATCATGCCTTTTTTTCTTCGTGATATTCCTGCTCAGTGTTCACGGCCCACAGGTTCGACTTGTCGGCGACATTGTTCATAATGTTTTCCGCCGCTGCCATCGCGGTCAGCATGGAATGATCCTGATTGTTGTACTTGTGCATTCCATTGCGACCCACCAGAAACAAATTCTCAAAGCGATCGGTGAATTTCTGGATCACGTCGAAGCGATCGTAGGTTCCAAAATATGCCGGGTAGGTCTTGGGTACTCGCACCACGTGGCCGTCCAGCACATCGGAGGCCTTCAGAATTCCGATCTTCTCCATCTCCGCAACCGCGAATTTCTTGATATCTTCGTCCTTCATTTTCCATAGCGGATCGGTATCGTTGCAGAAATATTCCAGGCCAATCCACATCTTGGAGCGATCGGCGACCATCCACGGGCTCCAGTTATTGAAGATCTGCAACCGACCTACGGTGACGTCCGGCTCCTGAATATAAATCCACGTATCTTTCAGCGGACTGCCGTCGGGCTCCGTGACGAGTAGCTTGTTCACCAGTAGTCCCACGGTAATGAAGTCGCGATAAATCAAACCTTCGCTGACTTCCTTCACTTCCGCTGGGATAGGGCACTGCAGGCTGCGAATCAGATGTTGAATCGGCATGGTGGAGACTACATAGTCGGCCGGAAAGACGTGCGTCTTCCCTTCTGCATCGACGGCAACCACTTCAGAAATTTTGTTGCCTTCCACCCGCAGTTCCGTCACGCGTGTCCGCATGTGCAGTTCGCCGCCGTTGCTTTGCACCATCGAAGCCACGTGCTCCCACAGCTGGCCCGGGCCAAATTTCGGATAGAGGAAGCGCTCGATAAGTGAGGTCTCCACGCCTTTCTGGCTTAAATCGCCGGAGTCCTTCTTCTTGCCGGAAAATGCCTGCTTCACAAAATGTTTTACCGCGCTGGTGAGCGACAGGCCCTTGATGCGCTGCGCGCCCCACTCTGCGCTGATGTGCCGCGGATGAACTCCCCAGACTTTTTCCGTGTAGGACTCAAAGAACAATCCATAGAGCTGCTTGCCGAATCGGTTCACGATAAAGTCTTCCAGCGAACCTTCCGGCTTGCGCGGAAAGAATCGCGCACGCAAATAGCTGAAGCCGACATTCACCGTGCGAGGCAATCCCAGTCCGCGCAGAGTTTCGGGAGTCAACTTGATGGGATAATCGAAAAATTTTCGCAGAAAATAGATCCGGCTTTTACGGGGACGGATCAGCATCACCAGGTCATTGCTTTCGGGGTCGAGATTGCGCTCGCCCGACTGAATGGTGCGCTGCTTGTTTTGATAGCTGATGGGGATCGCACTGCCGGCGCCATCGGTGGTCGCCGCAGGCATCACATCCAGCCACCATTCCATCACACGATCGGACTTGGAGAAAAAACGGTGGCCGCCAATATCCATGCGGTTGCCGTTGTAGCGGATCGTCCGGGAAATGCCGCCAATCTCGCTGGTCGCTTCCAGCACAATCGGGTGAACGTCAGAATGTCGTTGTAACTCCAAGGCCGCAGTCAGACCGGCGGGGCCGGCCCCAATGATGATTGCTGTTTTACTCATAAATTATTTGTCGAGCGGTGCGTCGAAGATTACTGCCATTGTCTCGTATCCGTTCGATAATAGACAATGATTTCAATCGCCGTCCTTCCATAGGATGGGGGTTCCTGGTGCCGAGCGATAGCTTGCAATGCCGCAATCGGATCGCGCGATGCTATTCTGCCGCATGAGCTTACGAGACACTGCAATCTTTTCCGGGGACCACAGAAATCTCATCCACCGTTCACAGTCCGGCCCAAAGAATCCTTGAACTGGATGGACTGCGCGGCATCGCCATTGCCATGGTCCTGATGCGCCATTATATCCATCATCCAAGCCTGCTTTTGTTAGGACCACAATGGGGTTGGATGGGAGTGAACCTGTTTTTCGTACTGTCCGGATTTTTGATTACGTCCATTCTGCTGAGGCTGACCGATCAGCGTGGCGCTTTGAAAATCTTTTATGTGCGGCGCTCTCTGCGACTGTTTCCTCTCTACTTTCTTGCGTTGCTGGTGTACTTCGTCGCTTCCGCGAGCGTGGGCACTCCGCAACCTTTGAAAACAGTATTGCTGTACATCAGTTTCTTACAGGCGTTCATTCCGCCGCTGATCACGCACCTCAAGATCGTGCCGCATCCGGACTGGGTGGTAATGGGGTTCGGCGTACTTTGGTCGTTGTCGGTGGAAGAATACTTTTATGTTCTCTGGGCTCCGCTGGTCACGTTCACACGCGCACGCAGAGGTACCCTGCTGACGATCCTGGCGTTGATTTTGTTGCTGACACCCTGGGCTCGATATTTTTATCCCGACCCGAAGGGCGGTCAGGAATTATTCCTCGCGCAGATGGATTCGCTGGCCGCCGGATGCCTGGTGGCGATTCTCTGGTGGGACTACGGCCACCTTTGGCGAGCCCGCCTGCAACGAAATGCGCGCTGGCTGTATGGATGCGTTGCGGCGCTGATTGCGTTGGCCATCTGGATCGATTTCGCCACTGGGATTACCAAGCGAAGTGTATTCGATCAACGCATCTTTAATGCGACGGATTACACCGTGCTTTGGCTGGCCTGGTCACTCTGGCTACTTGTCACATTGGCGGTGAGCGGCACGTCTGGAATGATTCCGCGACTGCTGCGATTACGGCTGCTGCGCTGGCTGGGCCGCATCAGTTACTGCCTGTACATCGTGCACTATCCCATCTACCTGGCGCTGCGAAACTATCTTCCGCATAGCGTTGCTCTGCTGCTGGCACTTATTCTTGCGCTCGGATTTTCCGCATTATCGTGGCGCTACTTTGAGGGTCCAATCGCTCGCTGGAAGCAGCACGCCTTCCGCTATCCCATGGCCTCGCAGCCAGAAGTTCCCTGCTAGAACCCGCTGTCCATCGATCAATAACAGTCCAGCTCGTGCGTCGGCTCTACTCGTACGCCAGCGCGTCGATAGGATCTTTCCGGGCCGCCTTGAAGGCCGGATAGACAGCGCCGATCAACGCTCCCAACACCGACAAAATAGTGGCCTGGATCACCCAGTGCAGCGATATAGGAAATGGGATGGTAGGGAATTTCGCCAGCACAATCGCGCGAGTGACAAAGCTGATGACGATGCCCAGCAAAATGCCGCCGATGGCCAGCAATCCCGTCTCCTGCAGAATGGCAGAAACGATGTAAAGTTTCGAAGCGCCGAGCGCTTTCAAAATTCCAATTTCGCGCGTTCGTTCCATCACCGCCAGGTACATCGACTGAAAGATCACCAGAAATCCAATGATGCAGGCAATGCCGATGACGGTGTAGAGCGCGGGTTCAAGGCCCGGCATATGAGCTGGCGTCATCTGGTCAAGCAGCTCCTGCATCGTCTGCACTTGATATCCGGACATGCCAGGAGTGGCCCTGATTTCTTGTTCGACCAGCGCCTCGTTCGCAGGATTGTCGACCTTCAAGTAGAAGGCCGAGGCTTTGCCTTCCGAACCCGTCAATTGATCGAGCGTTGTGAGAGGAATGAATTTGCGACCGCCCTTGCCGTGCTCCACAATGCCGCAGATTCGAAACTTGTGGGTGTTCATGATGGTAATTTCGTCGCCGACCTTGTATCCCTTGTCGGTGCGGGCGAACACGTCGTCGACGATTACATCGAACGGATGCTGGAACGGAGTGCCCGAAAGAAAAATAAATGGCCTCAAAGCATTAAAGCTTTTGTAATCGATGCCGTAAATCGTCTCAAGGGATTTTCCGGTGGTGAACTGGGCGGCCACCGGGGCTGAAACCGTGACGTGCGGCAGGCGAGCCAGCACATCGGCGACTTTGGCGGAAACGGGTGCGCCACTGACGCCAACCAGATAGCTGGAGTTGGCAGGGCGAACAATCAGGTCGGCGCCAATACCGCTGACCCGGGTTTTGGCGTCATTCAGCATGCCCAGCATGATGGCGGTTACGGAAATGATCATGACTACCTCAATGGCAACGGCAGTCAGGCTGAGAAGCGAACGGAGGGGGCGGTAGACCAGGTTTCCGAAGATGAGTTTATTCATTTTTAGGTCGTAAAGTCCGGGGAGTACAGGGAGATCCGCTTGCGCGCGCGACCCTGATGGTTCGCTCCTCTGTCAGTATATCGATTGGTGGAAAACATCGTTTTCATAGGGTAAAAAGCACCAAAAACTGGGCAATACTCTTCGGTACTATAGAGATACGTAATCGAATTCGGCATTACAAAAGTTGCATGATTTGATTTGACTCGTTTATTGTGCAGGATTAATCTGCAAACACCGAATAATCAGAGCCAACAGAAAGCTACCCTGTGACGGCAGGAACTACATCCATGGAACACTTCGGGGAAGCCCTTCGCTGCGAGCGCCAGCGCCGATCTGTCAGTCTGGAAGATATTGCCCAGACGACAAAGGTGACGGTGCGCAGCTTGCAGGCGCTTGAGTCCGAAGCGTTCGACCAGTTGCCCGGCGGAATTCTCAGCAAAGGCATCGTGCGCAGCTATGTGCGTTTCCTGGGCCTGGATGAAGGCGAATGGGTGGATCGGTTTCTGGATGCGAGCGGACAGAAAAATCCTCCGTCGACCAATGATAAAGATTGGGCTGCATTTGCTTTAAGCGTTTCCACCCACCGCGGTGGACGCGTCACCGACACCAAACTGCGTTGGGCTGGCGTGGTCGCGTTATTGCTTCTGCTCTGCGGCCTCGGTTGGATTGTCTACGGATATGTTCGCCAGCGCGTGACTGCTTTGTCGATCGTCTCACCACCGCCTACCTACGCGGCCACTACCACAGTACAAACACCGGCGCCAGCGCCCATCGTGGTACAGGTAAAGAAGAAGAAGTCGCACCATGCCGCTTCCCATTCACTGCGGTAAACGACACACCATCCCCCAATCTCGCCCATTGGCTGCGCTTCCATTGCTCCCCGAATTTAAACATTTGTTAGCCTGATAAGAGCGATCTCAGGTTCGGTTCGCTTCTGTCCGTTTCCTCGGACCTGGAAGCGACGTCCAATATCGCAGCGGCCGTCAAGTCCGTTCACAAATTCCAAAGGCTCGACCCGCACCAGGAGGAATATTGCTAGCACAAGATCGTTTGTTATTTACCTCGGAATCCGTAACGGAAGGACATCCCGACAAGATTGCCGACCAGATCTCCGACGCGATTCTGGACGCATGTCTGGATCAGGACCCGCACAGCCGGGTCGCCTGCGAAACGCTGACCGCAACCGGTTTAGTGGTGATTGCGGGGGAAATCAGCACTCGCGCCTACGTCGATTTTCAATCGCTGGTGCGCGGCGTGGTCGCATCCATCGGATATGACAACGCGGTCTATGGCTTCGACTCCAACACCTGCGCTGTGATTTCGACCATCAACAAGCAGTCCGGCGACATTGCCATGGGCGTGGACACGGGCGGCGCCGGCGATCAAGGCATGATGTTCGGCTACGCAACCGACGAAACTCCGGAACTGATGCCGCTTGCTATTTCTTTGGCTCATAAGCTGACCCGACGCCTGTCGGAGGTCCGGAAATCCGGACAGCTCAGCTACCTTCGTCCCGACGGCAAAAGCCAGGTCACCGTGGAGTATGACGCCAACGGCAAACCGCTTCGCATCGACGCCGTGGTCATCTCCACCCAGCATGCCGAAAGCGTCACCAACGAAGATTTACGCGCCGACATTTTGAAGCATGTCATCCAGGCAACCGTTCCCGCGGAATTGCTCGACGAAGACACCAAATACCACATCAATCCCACCGGACGATTTGTTATCGGCGGACCCATGGGCGACACCGGTCTGACCGGACGAAAGATCATCGTCGATACCTATGGTGGCTCCGGCCGTCATGGCGGTGGCGCATTCAGCGGCAAAGATCCGACAAAGGTGGATCGCTCCGCGGCGTATATGGCCCGCTATATCGCCAAGAACATCGTCGCAGCAGGGCTGGCCCGTCGTTGCGAAGTTCAGTTGGCTTATGCCATCGGCGTCGCAGAACCTGTCAGCGTGCTGGTGGATACGTTCGGCACTGGAACTGTCTCCGACAAGACCTTGCAGCAGCTGGTCCGCAAGAACTTCAAGCTGACGCCGCGCGACATTATCGAAAGCTTGAATCTTCGTCGTCCCATCTACCGCAAGACGGCCGCCTATGGCCACTTCGGGCGGAACGATCCCGACTTTACCTGGGAAACAACCGACAAGGCCAAAGCTCTGAAGGAGCAGGCCACCGCAGCGGAAGCAGCGCCAGCAAAGAAGTAAAAACCGCACCCAAAAACATAAAGGGCAGGCTCCTGGAGCCTGCCCTTTTGATTGGCCACGTTGACTTTTTAGTCGTGATGATGGAATGCGAGCCGCTCCAGCATCGGGGTGAACTCGTGAATTTCATTCCCCAATGCACCTTGTGCCAGGGAGATGCCATACCCCTTGGCCGTCTTCGGCCAGGTCGCACTGACGGCGGGATAGTAGGTCATGGTCAATGCGGTCGCGACAGCATTCCCCAGCAGCTGCGAATAATTTGGCTGGTAATTTCCTTCGTCCGATCGAATGACGAAGACTCGCTCCACAGCGTGATAGATGCGCTGCTTTACAGGGCGATGACCCTGGCGATAGTATCGCGGGTCCTGTCGAAACATAGCCGCCATGATTCCATCAGAAAGTATGGCGCGACTGTTCTGCAGCAATGCGGCAGCGCCAAGTCGCTCGCCAAACGCGCCACTGTCGGTCCCATATTGCGGATTGCTGTTAATCAACTGCTCCCACCCAGCACCCATAAACTGGGTGGCAAAGGCGTAGGGTTGCACCTGCTCCCAGCCGGATAACTCCAGCTTCTCTTTGGCCGAAAGTGGAACCGTGCTCTGATCGGTGCCGATATATTTTGCCAGCCGCGGCGCCGGTGTCAGCGGGGCCGACGCAGGCCTCGACGAACTAGCCTGGAAAGCGGCAGGCTGGGCTGCAGCGCTTGCAGCCGCTGTCGGCTGAGGAGCATCGGGCAGGTTGGAGTCGCCATTGACGGCCGCAAATGACGTACAAGGCAGCAACATCGCTGTGATGAAAAAAAAGAAAAGTCTCATCCGTCCCAAGAAACTCAATCGATAACCCACCTTGATCTTGTATGAATTCAAACCGCTGAATGTTGCACCACAAACAGGGCAATCAGCGGCGTCTTCATGCGATTGGATAAACCTCCAACCGCCTCTATCCGCTCCCAGAGCTATAAGATGCAGATCATTCCGCGGATGAAGCTAAATTTCCTTAAATCTTAAAGACATGAGCCTCAATTTCGAATCTCCATCGAGCGTGCCATACTTTTTTTGAGGATTATGTTTTGACCGCAAGAAGCGGAGTGCGCCCATGACCCACCTTGACGAAAGATTGTCTGTAGGCAAGGAGGAGTCGATGACTGGAAATCATATTTGGGACCGCGCATGGAAAATGGTGGTGGATCGCTCAGCTACCGCAGAGGCGATGTTCGTCTACGCTGTGCGGACAACGGGGATTTATTGCCGTCCATCCTGCCCGAGCCGCCGACCGCTGCGGACTTCGGTTGAATTCTATCCAACCAGTGAACTGGCAGAGAGAGCGGGATATCGCGCCTGCAAGCGCTGCACACCCGCGCAGGAGCATCCGCAACTACGCACCCTGACGGCGGCCTGTAATCATCTCGATCGCCACGAAAATGAAATGGTGAAGCTGCAGGACCTCGGGCAAGCCGTGGGCTTGAGCCCATTCCATGTGCAGCGAATTTTTCGCCGTTGCCTTGGCATTACGCCGCGCGAATATCAGCAGGCGCGACGCATCGAGCGCTTTCGCCATCAGGTTGCTCAGGGCGACACCGTCACGACCGCGCTCTACGAAGCGGGATTCAGCTCCAGCAGCCGCCTCTACGAAGGAGCCAACCAGCAACTAGGAATGACGCCGACGGAGCTGCGAGACGGCGGAAAAAATATTCAAATTCGCTACAGCATCAGCGATTCGCCGCTCGACAAGATGCTGGTCGCGGTCACCGATGTCGGCCTGTGCGCCATTTCTTTCGGGTTGCTGGAAAGCGAACTGGAAGACGATCTCGCCGCGCGATTTCCACTGGCGAATCTTCGTCGCGATCAGGAAGGTCTCGGGTCGGTGGTGCAACAGGTGTTGTCGCAGCTCTCAGAGCATCCGGTCGCGTTAGATTTGCCGTTAGATGTCCGCGCCACTGCCTTTCAGAAGCGAGTGTGGACGGCGCTGCAGGAAATTCCACGCGGCGAGACGCGCTCGTATAGCGAAATCGCCAAGTCCCTGGGCCAGCCAACAGCCGTACGCGCTGTAGCTCGCGCCTGCAGCCAGAATCCTGTCGCGGTGGTGATTCCCTGTCATCGAGTGGTAGGCAAGACCGGGAGCCTTACAGGCTATCGCTGGGGCGTGCAGCGCAAGCAAAATTTGTTGGCGCTGGAAAACAATTCACACTTCTTAGCCCTGCCACGGAAGTGATACCCTGACTGAGGGATGCAATTACCCCAGATTCGAACTTCCTTTCGAAAAGACCGCAGAGTTCCGCGGGTGTTTTCAATCCATGAAAGAAAAGACATCTATGGCTACGACGACGACCGTCCCCTCGCACGTAAAGAATCTCGACCTGGCCGACCAGGGAAAACGCCGCATTGAATGGGCCAACCAATCGATGCCTGTCCTGCAGATCATCCGCAAGGAATTCATCAAGAACCAGCCCCTGAAGGGGATGCGCGTCTCCGCCTGCCTGCACGTGACCAGCGAGACCGCGAACCTGATGATCACGCTGCGTGACGGCGGTGCCGACATTGCCCTGTGCGCCTCCAACCCGCTGTCGACCCAGGACGACGTTGCCGCCTCGCTGGCTCGCGATTACGGCATTTCCACCTACGCCATCAAGGGCGAGGACAACGACAGCTACTACTCCCACATCATGGCCGCGATCGATCACAAGCCGCATCTGACCATGGACGATGGATGCGACCTGGTTTCGATTCTGCATACAAAGCGCAAGGATGTGCTGGAGGGCGTGCTCGCCGGCACCGAGGAAACCACCACCGGTGTAATTCGTCTGCGTGCCATGGCAAAAGATAAGGTGCTCAAGTATCCAGTGGTTGCCGTCAATGACGCGCTGACCAAGCACATGTTCGACAACCGCTATGGAACCGGCCAATCCACCTTGGATGGTGTGATCCGCTGTACCAACGTGCTGCTGGCAGGCTCCCGCTTTGTGGTCGCCGGCTATGGCTGGTGCGGACGCGGTCTGGCCTCTCGCGCACGCGGTATGGGCGCCGATGTCATCGTGACCGAAGTCGATCCGCTTCGCGCCATTGAAGCTGCAATGGACGGACATCGTGTGATGAGTATGACCGAGGCTGCCAAGATCGGCGACGTGTTCGTTACGGTCACCGGCAACAAGAGCGTGCTCCGCCATGAACATTTTGAGCTGATGAAGAACGGCGCCATCATCGCCAACTCCGGCCACTTCAATGTCGAAATCGACATTCCTGCGCTGGAACGTTTGTCCTCTTCGCAACGCCCGACTCGCGAGTTCGTGGAAGAGTACACGATGAAGGACGGCCGCCATATTTTCCTGCTCGGCGAAGGCCGCCTGATCAACCTCGCAGCGGCTGAAGGCCACCCTGCATCGGTCATGGATATGAGCTTCGCTAACCAGGCGTTGTCCGCAGAGTACCTGGTGGAGAACTATAAGAAGCTGCAACCCAACGTCTTCGCGGTCCCAGTGGAACTCGACAGCCGAGTGGCGCGACTGAAGCTGGAAGCCATGGGCTGCAAGATCGACAAGCTAACTCCAGAGCAGGAAGAATACCTGGCTGGCTGGTCCGAAGGGACCTAAGCAGTTCTACTGCAGCTCACGCCATAAAAAGGCGTGCGGGAGCAGCAACCCTGCATCATCCAAGTAAAAAGGCCTTCATTCTCTGCAGAGAATGAAGGCCTTTTTTATGCTGCGAGCCAGTTATAAAGCCGGGTCGTTCGTAACCAGTATGCCGTACTTGTTGGTTCCTGTGCCATTCGGCGGATCGATGTTGCCGATAGGATTCGGAGGATCCAGGAAGAAGATCGAGTAAGTCTTTCCGGACGCAAAAGTGTACGGCAAAATTGCCAAAACTTTGCCCGGATTTCCGGCGGGTGTCACCTGGACTTCGAGGGATCCGGAGGCCGGGGGTAAGTACGGATTCGTCACCTGTTGATACGTCATGTTGCCCACGATCGGCGTACCGCTCACAGGAGCTCCGGCGGCCGTAAGGTAGACGTCCACGGCGCCAGCAACAGTGGACGTATCCACCACGCGCAGACCTCCACCGGAGGGAGCGGTATTGTCGGTCAGGACTTGAAACTCCAGCGCAGTCGACTCAAGAATAATGGTGTAAGGCGTGCTCTTGATGAACGTCTGGGTGCTCGTGGCAAGATTGTTGCCCGGGGTGGAATACACATACAGCGGCTGGTTGGTACCTGAGCCCAGCGGACGGTAGTTTCCCGAAGTATCGGCGGTAGTATAGATCCCCTGCTGCTGTACCCCTTCGGTGCCGTAAGGAATGCTTGAAACAATGGGAGTTTGACCCGCAATAACCGTAAAGTCTGCCAGGCCCGGTGACGCATTCACGACGCGCACGTAGCTGTTACCTTTGACGCCGCAACCAAGCAACGTCAGGGATCCAGCCAGGGAGAGAATTCCGCACAAACCACGCCACTTTGAATACATCATCAATCTACTCCTCCAAAAAAGGCCTTGAATCTATTGGCCGTTGCATCGTCAAATATGTCGCGAGCCACCGTGAGAACCGGAATGACACAGCCAGTCGTTCTCATGTCGCGTGGCCCAGCAGGGCTCATTGCTTCGGATAGATGCCGATTGCTACAACGAGTTTGCCGTTTCTTGGCGAGTTTTTCAATCGGATAATCATAAATGTCTATAATCTGTCACTTTGTCATGGTTTGGCCCGGATGACTGAAGTTCGTCAGGAATGCCAGTATGCTACTCAAATCGTATGGAAGCAAGCACCGGCGCGACATTTTGGTTATCTAAAACCTGCTGCATATATGCCTCCAGAAATCTTCTGGAAGCGAAGGGGGACAGCCGCAAAAAATCGATGAAATCGACCCGCATACAACGGTGTTCCTTTGACTATACGCGAGCCTCGGCAACCGGCGCATCTGTCTTTGTTGCCGGCTTCGCGGAAGGCTCGCGAAGGCTGACCCGCTCCACCACTTCCGCAAGCGTGACACACACCAGATTGCCCTCGTCACCGGTGATCACCTTGGCTGCTTTTGCCAGGTCCCCGGAGTAATTCCAAAGCCCAATCACGATGTCGAGGTCCGGTCGGCTGGCCCGCAAAGTCTCGTACCAGGTCCGCGCATAGGACATGGCATAGGGTGGCAACGCCGACAGGCATACTACGTCCGGCCGGACATCGAACACCTCGGCAACCGCGCGATCGACATTCTGCAGCGGAATTGTTTTCGCGGAATGGCCTGCACGACGCAGCAATTGCGACAGCATCATCGCGGCAATTTCGTCGGAATCATCTCGAACTGCCACGCACACAACACGCTTTCGAATGCCGGAGGGTGGCGCCGGTTGCTTATCTGCGCTCATTGGCGGACTCACGTTGGGCACGGTTTCAATGGGCGGATTGGCAGGCTGCGGCTCATCGCTTCTCAGCCCTAATTCCTCGACCTGCTCCTGAGCAGTTTCGGTGATGAAGTTCACCGTTTCCTGATCGAGCGCGTTGCGGTGCCGGTCTTGCTCAAACAGGCCGAGTGCTGGGACCACCACATGGTCATACGCAGCGGGAACAGAGTTGTCTTTGACGTACGCGTCCAGAACCTGGCCGGCCTCCTGCGCGTCACTTGCCAGCAATCGCTGGTAGTAATGCGCCTCCGGCCGCATCACCGGCTGGTCGCCGAGCAGCACGGTCAGGAACTTGAGGCTGGGCACGTGGGAACCCACCACCACCAGGCAGACGGTAAGAGGTACGGAAAGAATCAACCCAATCGGCCCCCAGATCAGAGTCCAGAAAACGGCCGCAACCAGGATGGCCAGCGGGGACAGCCCCGTCTGCTTGCCATAGATATGTGGTTCGATAAAGTTCGCTGTCAAAACTTCCATGCCGAAAAAAATCGCCATGATCAGCAGAGTTGGCGTCCAGCCGGTGTAGACCGCAATCGAAAATACTGTGGGTAGAAAGGGCCGCCGTGGGTGCGCCGATATAGGGAATGAACCGAAGAATTCCAGCCAGCGCTCCCCATAACAGCGCGTGCGGCAAAGCAAGAAAATACAGGGCAACAAAGATCAGCGTTCCGTAGCAGGTATTCACAAGAAGTTGCAGTCCAAGGTAGCGGCTCACCCGATGGCCAGCTTCGTCCATCGCTTGCGTCATCAGGTTCAAGTGTCCGCGCCCAGTCAGACGGATCAGGCGATTCCTCAAGTCCTCCCGCTGCAGCAGCATAAAGAAAGTAAAGACGACCACCAGAAACACCGACACCATGGATCCAAGCACGCCGTGGATGGTATCCAGCCGATCGGACTTGCCCACTTCCTGTACAGCAATCGGGTGGTCCGCCGACGAGCCTAGCAGTTTCTTCCCATGGTCGGATTGATCGGTACCAGCGTCCAGATTCAGCGTACTGATTTGCTGCCCCAGGCGATCGAGTTCCTGTTCTGCCCTTGAGAAGCTAGTCGACTTGGCAGGTTTCAGAGCGTCCAGCTTGCGATTAATGTTGTAGGTGAAGTCCGCCATGTGGTCGGTAACAGAAACCAGCTGATTGAACACCGTCCAGCCGATCGTCCCGACCACCATTCCAGCCGCCAGGATGACCACGATGATGGCCAGAACCCGCGGTAGCCGAATGCGTTCCAGCAGCGTGACCAGCGGAGATAATAAGAACGAAAACAGAATCGCCAGCGCGAGCGGCACGACGACGGTCTTCGCAAGATACAGAACTGCGATGGCCGCCAGTGAAAAGATCAGAATGAAGAGGTAGGTGAGTTCTCGGGATTTCGGCGAGCGGCTCATAGGCAGGCCAACATACTAAGCGACCGGTAGCCGCTTGTCGTATTTGTCAGCGTTTGAAAATCAGCAGAGGAAATCTGCGCGAAGATTCGAGATTGACTCATCGAACGCCCTTGCTCTGGAGCTTGCCTGCACGAATGCCGTATCGAGGAAAGTCGCAGATGAATGAAAGAAAGTTGACTTCGGAGCACTCAGCCAGCCAGGAGAACCAAGAGTCAGTAACTTCGATTCACTCCAGCCGTCGAAGGTTTCTCCGGGCGGCTGCCGCAATGTCAGTTGGCAGGTGAACCGGCGATGCAGGCGGTTCTTGTCAGTCTCACCACCTGCGTGAGATGAGAAAGTTTCTCGCAGCGATGATCGATGAATTGTGGATGAAATCTCTAGACGAATCCTAGGTAGACTGCCAATTCCGCGGGTGATTTGTGAATCTTTATTCGATAAGATTGCGTCCTAGGCAATAGCGTTCGACCGCAAGGTCAGCCATCTGGATCCAGGAGAGAACCATTGACGTCAGGAAAGTCCGTGTTGATCCGTCCCCTTTTTCGTTCGATCGTCGCAGTCAGCGCACTGGTGGTCGCGCTTCCTGCCCTCGCCCAGAGTTTCCATAACGCGCCCGCCTCGTCGGCTTCGCTGAAAAATCCCGACACCGGAAAACAGAATGCTGTTGCGGGCCAAGAAGCTATACCAGGAGCGCTGTGCCTCCTGTCACGGCGCCACCGCTCAAGGGACTGGCAACATCCCTTCGCTGGCCAGCGGAGCGACGCAGGCTGCCAAGCCTGGAGAGATTTTCTGGTTCATCACCCATGGCGATATTGCCAACGGGATGCCCGCCTGGGACACCTTGCCGGAACAGCAGCGCTGGCAAATCGTGACCTACCTGAAATATTTAAAGAGCCCAGGCGCGGCACAACTGGCAGCCGCAGGCAACGGTGCTTCCCAATCGACGGCCGCCTTGCAGGCTCCGCCGCCCAAGCCTCCCTTCACCGACTTTCGATACGAAAAGCCTGGCACGGTTCGCAAGATCACAGTACAGGATCTTCCCGCGCCGTTTGCCACCCCGTCCGCAGGCAACGGGCCGACCGTTGTTCCCCGGCCGGAAGGTGTTTGGCCGCAGGCCCCCAAGGGATTCAAAGTGGAACTGTACGCGACCGGACTCGACAATCCGCGCCTGATTCGCACCGCTCCCAATGGCGACTTCTTTGTGGCTGAAACCAGAAAAGGCCAGATCATGGTCTTCCGCGGAATCACTGCGGACGGTAAGCCAAAGATGACCAGCGTCTTCGCCAGCGGCCTGAACGAACCTTTTGGCATTGCGTTCTATCCGCTGGGACCGAACCCGAAGTGGCTCTACATCGGAAACACAAATGCGGTGGTGCGATTCCCTTACAAGAACGGCGATTTGACCGCGACCGGGCCGGCGCAGCATCTTGACGATTTGCCCTCGAACGGCAGAGGTCATACTACGCGCGATATTCGCTTCTCTCCCGACGGCAAGACCATGTTCGTTTCCGTCGGTTCAGGCTCGAACGTGAATGATCCCGACACGCATCCCGGAAGAAAAAGATCGCGCCGATATTCTGGCGTTCAATCCTGACGGATCCCACATGCGTATCTACGCCTATGGAATTCGCAACCCAGTAGGTCTGGCGATCGATCCCAAGACCGGCGAGCTGTGGTGCAGCGTGAATGAACGCGACGCGCTGGGCGATAATCTTGTTCCCGATTACATCACCCACGTCCAAAAAGGCGGCTTTTATGGCTGGCCGTGGTGGTATATGGGCGCGCATCAGGATCCGCGGTTGGAAGGCAAGCATCCCGAGTTGAAAGACAAGGCCATCGTTCCGGATGTGCTGTTGCAGCCCCATAACGCATCGCTCGAAATGACGTTCTATGAAGGCAAGCAGTTCCCCAAGGAATATGACGGCGACATTTTTGCCGCCGAACATGGCTCTTGGAACAAGGGCACGCGCGCCGGGTATGAAGTCATCCGGGTTCCGCTGCACCAGACCGGCCACGCCACCGGAGAATACGAGGACTTCCTGACGAACTTCGTGCTTCCCGATGGAAACGCCTGGGGCCGCCCGGTTGGGGTTGCGGTCGCTCCCGACGGATCGCTGATGGTCACCGACGATGGATCAAATTCCATCTGGCGAGTCACTTATACCGGAGAGTAGCGGCCGTTCCAGCGCTTCGTTCTTCGCGATTTGCAGACACGCAATTGCCAAACGCCACCGCCCTGATTCGATTCTGAATCCAGGTTGGTGGCGTTTCGCGTCTAGACCTCTCACGCCCTTCAAATTCCATTTTCCTGCCGGCCCTTGGAAGTTTGTAAATTTCCATTAGAATGCCTACATGCGTCTCCCGCTTGGGTGTGCCGAAAATTTTCAGGAGGATTTCTGAGATGAAGCCGATTCTTTTTCGCGGTGCCAGCGTGTGGGACGGGAGCGGTGCGCCGGCCTTTCCAGCCGATGTTCTGGTGGAAGGCGAACGGATCAAATCCATCGCCCGCGCTCCGGAAAAGCTCAGCGCCGACGGCGCCATTGTTATTGAGGCACGCGGCAGAACGCTGATGCCAGGCCTGGTAGAGGGTCACGCACACATTTCCTTTGGCGGCGCGGTGAACGATTCCGACCTGGGCAATATTCCGCCGGAAGAGCACGTTCTGCTGACCGTTCGCAACGCGAAGACTTTGCTCGACCATGGTTTTACCAGCGCCTACAGCGCCGCCACCTCGAAGCTGCGCCTCGATGTTGTCATCCGAAACGCTGTGAACGCAGGAGAATTTCCTGGACCACGCATCCGCGCCGCAAGCCCGGAAATCACGGTAACCGGCGGCCTGGGCGATGAACGCAAAGCGCACATGTATTACGAAAGCTTCGGATTGATCGCGGACGGTCCGGAAGAAATTCGCAAGGCGGTTCGCCTCTGTTGCCGCGAAGGCGTCGACAACGTCAAGCTCAACATCTCCGGCGACGACCTGAGCCCCGCGGCCCACGGCGGCCTGACCGTCATGCGCGAAGATGAAATCCAGTTGGCCGTCAGCGTGGCGCGCGACTTCGGCAAGAAGGTCAATTGTCATGCGCGAGCGGCGGAATCCGTGAAGCGCGCCGTTCGCTGCGGCATCGATGTGATCTACCACTGCGAGTCTGCGGATGAAGAAGCACTCGACATGCTCGAATCCGTGAAGGACAAAGTTTTCGTCGGGCCGGCCATCGGCATCATTTACAGCACGCTGTATGAAGGCGAGCCTTTTGGATTTATGCGCGACTCGAAAGTCGGCCGGATGATGCAGCGCACCATTGATAGCACGGCCGCGGTCTACACCGAGCTCCGCAAACGCGGCGTCCGCATCCTGATTGGCGGAGATTATGGATTTGCCCAGTCCCCTCAAGGCGACAACGCGCGCGACCTGAAGCATTTTGTCGATCTGCTCGGCTTCTCTCCCAATGAAGCCCTGCAGTGCGGAACCCGCGTCGGCGGCCAGGTCATGGGCATGGGCAACGAGCTCGGCCAGATCAAGGAAGGCTACATCGCCGACCTAC
This sequence comes from uncultured Acidobacteriota bacterium, assembly GCA_963774515.1. Classification (GTDB taxonomy): domain Bacteria; phylum Acidobacteriota; class Terriglobia; order Terriglobales; family Acidobacteriaceae; genus JAKAAZ01. The sequence goes on from CAVZFK010000002.1 coordinate 175,806, forward strand.
TGCTGGTCGATGGCGACCCGCTGAAGGATCTCGACCTGGTGGTGCGCGTGAAAAATCTGCACGTGATCATGAAGGAAGGATCGCTCTATAAAGATGCTTCCGCCACCGCGCCGTCGAATGTTGCTTGAGGAAGAGAATTGCCGGAAGTCGCACCTTTCCCGCTGAGCTGAAGTTTTCGGCGCAAAAAAGAAAGACCGTCGCGGATCACTCCTCGCAACGGCCTTGAATGTGACAAACTTTCAAGAGGCATCTCCAAATCTATAAGGGCTACACTAAGTTGTCTTGTATCCTTAGATGGATGTCAGACTCAACCTTTCGATGGATATAGGTTTGAGTACACCTCTGCCAGTCCGCGCTGCACGGGCTCCTCGACGCACCGGACTGTTTCCAAATGCGATTGCAGATTTGTTTCTTTCGCGCGACGCTCGCCAGCTAGTGTTGGTCCTCCTGATTCTGGCGTGTAGCGGCGCCCACGCTCTCAATCCAGATCGAAAACTCAGCCAGTACGGACTTCAGACCTGGCAGACAGACAGCGGCTTGCCGCAAAATTCTGTGCGCGCGATTTTGCAGACGCGCGATGGCTATCTGTGGTTCGCGACCCGCGAAGGTATCGCTCGATTCGACGGAATTGACTTCACCGTCTACAACCGGCGAAACACGCCGCAGCTGCTCAGCAATGACATTCGTAGGCCTGCTCGAAGATCATGACGGAAATTTGTGGATCAGCACTGCAGATGGTCTAACTCGCCTTCGTGACGGCCAGTTTTCCGCATTCACCGTGTCGCAGGGCCTCCCGGATAACAGCATCTGGAGCGTGTTCCAGGACCATCGCGGCGAAGTGTGGGCGATCACCGCAGGCGGCCTCGCGCAGTATAGCGGCGATCGCTTCGTTCCCTACACCACGCAACAAGGACTCTCCAGCAATACAATCAGCGCGGTCGCCGACGGCCCGAACAACACGTTGTGGGTGGCGACCGATAGTGGACTCGACCAAGTCGAACAAGGCCGCGTAGAAAAACCATTCGCCGGGTCGCCGCTGGGAGTTGAAACCATCCGCGCCATCGCAACCGATTCGGCCGGCGCCTTGTGGGTGGGCACGCAAAACGGAGTGCAGCAGTTTTCCAGTGGAACGCTTCGCACCTACGGCGTTGCAGACGGACTCCCCGATAGTGAGGTCGACGTTCTGCTTGCGGATAAGTCTGGGCGCGTTTGGATTGGCACTCCCGCTGGACTGGCTCTATTCGCGAACGGGAAAATTTCGGCGTACACCATTGCGAATGGCTTGCCCGGAAATCAAATCCAGACCCTCTATCAAGATCGCGAAGGTGCGCTGTGGGTCGGGACGAGTCACGGCATCGCGCGCATTCACGATGGCTCGATCAGTGCCTTCCCATCGAAGCAAGGGCTGGCGGAGAACCTGATTCTGGCGATGTACGAAGATCGCGAGGGTTCGTTGTGGGTCGGCACGGAGTCCGCCGGCGTCGCACTGCTGAAGGACCAGAAATTCATGACGCTGACGGAGAGCGATGGTCTTTCGGACAACCTTGTCAGCTCCGTCTTACAAGGTCCGGACGGAAATATGTGGATCGGCACCGATGGCGGCGGCCTCAATCGCTACGACGGCAACCACGTTTCTGTTTTCACCGAAAAGCAGGGGCTGACGAGCGACACAATTCTTTCGCTCGCAGCCGACACCAAAGGAAATGTTTGGGTCGGAACTCCGGACGGTCTCAATCAAATGGAGCAGGACCGGTTCACCGCTTCCGCCGCGACAGATCTGCTGCCGGATGAATTTGTTCGCTCGCTGCTTGCCGCTTCCGATGGTTCGTTATGGGCAGGCACACGCCATGGATTGGCGCAAATCAACGGCGGCCAGGCATCGACCTATACCCAGGCGGACGGCCTTGCCAGCGATTTTGTTGGAGCGCTGGCGCAAGGGCTCGACGGCAGTTTGTGGATCGGCACGCTGCACGGGCTCAGCCATTTTGTGCACGGCAAATTTTTCAACTATACAAAGAGCGACGGCCTCTCGAGTGACGTGATCACGGCGCTGATGCTGGATTCGCAACACCATCTTTGGATCGGCACCAATGGAGAAGGCCTCAACGTTTCTCCGACCGATGATCCTCGAACCTCGCGTCCATTCGTTTCTCCGCGAACCTTGGGCTTCCCGATGTGATTGACGGCATCCTGGAAGATCAAAGTGGCGCGCTCTGGATCAGCTCAAACACAGGAATTTTTCGCGTGCGGGTCGCCGACCTGATGGACGTGGCTGCGGGCAAAAGCCATTCGCTGCCGATCACTTCCTACGGCACTGCGGACGGAATGAAGATTCGCGAGTGCAGCGGCATTGGCCATCCTTCCTCATGGAAAGCGAAGGACGGAACCTTGTGGTTCTCCACGTTGAAAGGTGTCGCATGGATTGATCCCGCAAAATTGCAGCGCAACATGGTGGCTCCGCTGGTGGCGATGGAGCAGGTGTCTGTGGATGAAAAGAACTTGCCTCTGAATGGGACGGTCAAAATTGGTCCCGGACATTCGCGATTTGCGTTTCATTATGCGGGCCTCAGTTATGTGGCACCGCAAAAAGTGCATTACAAATACCGCCTAAGCGGATTCGACCGACAGTGGATTGATGCCGGAGCTCGGCGTGTTGCCTACTACACAAATATTCCGCCAGGAACATATCGCTTCGATGTGCTGGCAGCCAATAACGACGGTGTCTGGAGCACCACTCCCGCAAGCTTCAGCTTTCAGCTGCAACCCTATTTCACGCAGACCTATTGGTTCTACCTGATTTGCGCGGTCCTGATTTTGTTGCTCGTGTGGCTGATGTATCGCTGGCGCGTCCATCAGGTAGAGTCACGATTCCGCGCTGTGCTCGCAGAACGGACCCGCATCGCACGTGAAATTCACGACACGCTGGCGCAAGGATTCGTCGGGATCTCAGTCCAGTTGGAACTGGCCGCGCAGATGCTCTCCACTTCCCCGCAAGCGGTCCGCGAACAACTGAACCAGACCCGCAAACTGGTTCGCGACAGCCTGTCTGAAGCACGAAGCTCCATCTGGAACCTTCGATCGAACGAGCCTGGAAATGCCGATTTTGCTTCCAGATTTTCCAACGCGGTTCGAGCGCGCACCGCCGGCAAGCCGATCGAAACCAATATTCAATTCACGGGTACCTACCGCGCGCTGCCCGCCAATGTCGAATCGGAATTGCTAAAAATTGCGCTGGAAGCAGTCGCCAACGTGCTGCAACATGCCGATGCCACTCGCTTAGACATCGAAGTGCAATATGGGATGAAGCAACTGCGAATGCAGATTGAAGACAACGGTGTAGGCCTCTCGAGCGATATAGCCGAGGCGACACCGGCAGGCCATTTTGGAGTGATCGGAATGCGGGAGCGCACGCAGGCCATTGGCGGCACCTTCACCATGAACAGTATCCCCGCAGAGGGAACAAAAATAACAGTAGAGCTGCCGCTCAATTAGCATAGGGAAAATGCATCCCGGGACCGAAGCGATGGACAACGCCTTGAGAAAACGTGAACGAGATGCCTGACACGATCCGCATCATGGTGGTGGAAGACCATCATGTCGTGCGACAAGGCCTGGTCGCGTTGCTCAATGGCGTGCCGGGGATGCAAGTCGTAGCCGAAACCGCCGACGGCAGAATGGCTCTCGAATTATTTCGAAAGCATCTACCGAACATCGTGCTGATGGACCTGCGTCTGCCGGGCATGAGCGGCGTCGAAGCCATCACGCACATCCGCAGCCAATTTCCCGAGGCGCGCATCATTGTTCTAACAACGTATGACGGCGATGAGGATATTCACCGTGCACTGGACGCAGGCGCGCGCGGCTACCTGCTGAAAGGAATGTCCGGCGACGAGCTGATGGATGCCATCCGCGCCGTGCACTCCGGTCGATCCAGAATTCCAGCGCAGGTGGCGGAGCGCCTGGCGGAACGGATGGTCAGACCGGCGCTCACCGATCGCGAGTTGGGCGTGCTGCGCGAAATTGTCTCCGGAAAATCCAATAAGGAGATTGGCCAGGCTTTGAAGATTTCCGAAGCAACAGTCAAAACCCACATCAACAGCATTCTTGGAAAGCTCGGCGTAACGGATCGAACACAAGCAGTCACCGCCGCAATTCAGCGCGGTATCGTTCATTTTTAAACGACGCATTCGCCCAGAGGAATTGAGCACTCGTATGACACGTCGAAAATTCGCAATCTTTCTTGCACCGTTGGCGGCCTTGTTCTTCACCCTGAATATTGCGGCGGCACAACAGTGGCGTGTCGCAACACAACAGGAGCTGAATTCCTGGATTCCCGCGCGCGCGCCCATCGTGAAAGAACAAATCGAAACAGAATCGCGCACCGAAACCGGAATCGTCAACAGCGCCGGAAAATATATCGCGGGCGCGGTGCTCATCACCTCGGGATACTCCGCCAACGGAAAATATTCGATCTTTCTGGTGACGCAGGTTCCGCTGAAAATCGGGACCGCTTCACTCGAGCCAGGGCAATACATGTTCGGATGGCAGCGCGTGAACGAAAGTTTAGAGGTGCTGTTCTACGAGGCCGCTTCCGGAAGATTACTTGGCAAGGTCGAGGCCATCCGCGATGACACGCATCGAAAAATCGAGTCCTTCCAGATTCTTCCGCCCAGCGATCATTCGTTGATGTTGATTGGCCGCTTCGGTTTCCACTACGAACTCGAAAAGTAAGTTCGCTGCTGCGATCAATCCAGTTCGGGTAGCTGGCGCGCTACGCGACCGTGATCGCTGCCACCTCATAGTCCGCAACGCTGGGAATCGTAAATCGCAGGGCGTCACCTTCAAGATGAAACGGCACCGCTCTCCCCGCCTTCAACAGCTCAACAGACTTCACTCCAACACCCCGCGGTAGTTGCATGCGGACGATCTGCGGCCCAATCGGATAGCTTTCTTGCAGCCAGCAATGCTGCGCGTTCGGGTTGGTGTAGTTCAGCACGTGGACCGCATATCCGGGCGTCGTCTCCCACGTCAGCGCCTCGATAAATCCCTCCCCTTGAATATGTACGATCTGCTGATCTTCGGTAATCCACTGAATCGTGTTGAGCAGCAGCCGCAACAAATCGCCGTGGCCGGTGAGCCAATAAGTACGCTCAATATCTCCCGGAAAATAAGCGATGCGACTGGAACCAACTTCGCGCAGCACGACCGCGGGCTCGTCAGTATGCGAGACGGGAGGATAGGCCAGCTCCGGCGGATAACTCACAAACCCAGGAACAACAGTCAGCAAGGGATTCGGCACGGGCTTCAGCGGAACTCGATTCTGCGCGCCCGGAATCCAGTTGGTGTTGGTGAATCCATGCAGCAGCGGATGCTGACTCGTCGCATTCGGATTTTCGATGCGCGCATAATATGCATTGCCATTGGTGCCGACGACATCGCCGGCCTTGTGGATACCCAGCATGTCGGCCAATCCGAAATCGGCGCGCGGATTCAGATTTTCGTCGTAGAGCGAAGTCTCAAAGCTGGCCATGATCGATCCGCCAGAGTGCACGTAGTCACGAATCTGCTGGCATTGCTGATCGCTCAACATCGCGGTATTCGGCAGAATCAAGGCGCGATATTTGCTGAGCCGCTTCGGCATCGAGACGATCTTCATGCACAAAGTCAAACGCGAAACGCCCCTGCAGCAGCGCATCGTACAGTCCCTGCGTCGTCTCATGCATGTAGGCGTGCGAGTGTGCGGTCGCCGGCCCGGGATATAAAAGCTGCGTGCTCTGCCCCATCACGACGCCAATGTTCGCGATGGAGCGGCGAGTGGTCAGGGCTGCATCGTGCTGCGCGGTCCAGCGAAAATAATCCGCGCCGACCGCCTGCCAGCGGCGATCTTCTCCCAGGCCATCCTCTGATCCAACAAAGTGATAGTACGGAACCATGCCGCCCGCGAGCGTTTCATTCAGCCACATGGTCGCTTCGGCAGGAGTTTTCGAACCATTGCGCCATGTGACCGCGCCGGTGGAGTAAGCTCCCGTAACGTTAGCCGCAAATTTTCCATCGAGCACCGCATTGCACGCGCGACCCTGCAGCGTACATCCCCAGACAGCCGCGTCGTTGTACGTGCGGCCCTGGTTGTCGGCCTGGAACCACACAGCGAGCTTGCCGAGTCGATCCATATTCGGACCGCAGCGAACGTTGCCACCGAGGTTAGCGAAGAAAAAGCTGTCCGGCTTTTTCTCTTTCGCGATGGCGTCGTACTTTTGCCAAAGCTGAAACACGCGATCGTTAAACACCGCCCAGTAGGCAGGCGTATTCGCGGGCGGCAGCTTGCTGCAGATGGCGCAATGGCAATCCGGAAGTTCGCCAATCGGTGGCCAGCCATTGGTGTAAAAACAATCCACATCGTACAGCGAATTCACTTCGCGCATGATGGCCGGAATGTAGTCATCCATGTAACTCGTAAACATGCAGGTCTGAAACAGGCGCGGATCCTGACCGCTAAACTGCACCGACCCATCCTTGTGTCGCATCGCCCATTCCGGATGGGCCGCCAGAGCATCGCCCCAGTTCAGGTCGGGACTCATCCGCGCGACCACGCGCATGTTGCGCTTCTTTGCGGCGGTCACACACTCGCCGAAAAAATCGCGGCCATTCAGATATTTTCCGTGGCGATGAAATGGCACTTTCGACGGATAGAACGCAAGAATTCCTGTCACGCTGATAAAGACGATGTCGGCATCCGCGGAGTGCCAGTAATCCGCCCACTCTTCAACGTTCATCACCGCGGGGTCATGCTCGGTCATGTTGCTTTGCCCCACGCGGCGAATCTTCTGCTGCCACGGCAAAGCAGCGTGATCGACAGGAGCGAGCCGCGCAGGCAGCGAAACAAGATTGGGCGCCGGACCGCTTGCCGGTTCAATCGCAGCGTCCTCCTCAGCGAGAGTCGAGCTCGGATTGAGAGCATTGAGCGCGGTCAGCGGAAGAGCGGCGGCGCTGGTTTTTAGAAATGTGCGGCGATTGAACACTGGAACTCCCATCGAATAGCCTGCGTGGGAAGTTTAACTGTCGACGAATCGTTTGGGCCACCGCTAGCGGCAACATCCCGCCAGCCTCCTCACGGACCGCGCCTCTCTCAATCGGCGGAACCATCGTGGCCCACTCCAGCTTCCGCCATCCTGTGACCTTGCCTTCCACGAGATGTGTCTGTATCAATTCAGATTTTGCCGCTGCTTCAAACGCATGAATAGTCTGTTGCGTTTACCCTCATTCAGGTATAGTGGCATGCAAGGGACGGTCCTCAGGCCGCCCGCACCCCCCCTCCCATGCTCAGGGCCACCCTTGGCCGGGAAATAAATCGAACTGTCTGCCAGGACCCATTTTCAAGAGGCTAGTGATGAAAGCTATTCGTTATGTCCCCCTCATGGTGCTGGCTTTTGCGGCCCACGCGTTCGCAACTGTTACTGTGTCCAGCCCAGCCCCCGGCACAACCGTCGCCTCTCCAGTGCAGTTCATTGCCACCGGCTCTTCGACCACCTGCGCTGCAGGCGTCGGATCTATGGGCATTTACGTTAATAACGTTCAGGTATACAGCTCCCACGGAGCAGCCCAGATCAATACCGCGTTGACCCTGAATCCCGGATACAACCACACAGTCATCCAGGAGTGGGACAAGTGCGGGCAATCTACCTTCGCCACCATTAACTTAACCGTGGTAAACGCTCCTACGGCCACTCTTTCGGCCGCTCCCTCAACCGTCGTTGCCGGAAATCCCGCGACGCTGACCTGGACCACTGCCAACGCCACCTCCGTTTCGATCGCTCCCGGGATTGGCACCGTAGCAGCCTCCGGCTCAACGACAGTAACCCCCTCGGCCACCACGCAATACACCCTGACTGCGACCGGCAACGCCGGAACGGCCAACGCCGCAGCCACCGTTACAGTGCAGACAGCAGCTCCGACCGCGACACTTTCCGCCTCTCCTACGACCATCACTGGCGGAAACACCGCGACCCTCTCCTGGTCGACCACCAACGCCACCACAGTTTCCATCAATCAAGGGATTGGTATCGTATCCGCTTCGGGCTCGACGACTGTCTCCCCAACTTCCACCACGCAATACGTCTTGACCGCTACCTCTAACAGCGGTGCCACTACCTCGGCCGCCAGCACGGTGACAGTACAGACCCAGGGAGCCACAAATTCGCCCATCACGAACCTGATTATCGTCATGATGCAAAATCACTCGCTCGACAACCTGTTCGGCACCTATCCGGGCGCGAATGGGTTAAACACGTCATTACCCAACTATTCGCAGGTGGACGCCAAGGGGAGGACGATTTCGCCGACTGTAGTCAAAACGCTGGAAGTCGGAGACCCCACCCACAATCGGCCTACCTACCTCACCAGTTGGGACAACGGGTTGATGGATAAGTTCGCGTCTGCAGAAGGCGATCTTTCCATGCAGTATTACGACAACACGGTTTCCGGTCTTGCCAGCGACGGTACCGCATGGTCGATCGCGAACATCTGGTCCTACGCTCAGCAATACGCGCTGGCCGACAACTTCTTTGCGTCCGCCATGAACAGCGAGCCTGCGCAGGAGTTCTACATGGTGGCCGCCAATACGTTCGATCTCACCACCTCATCCAGTCTGCCGTACTACGATCCTTGCAGCGCCGTCGAGCAGCAGAAAGATAACAACGCCGGCCATATTGCGGCTCCGTTAACAAACACGACGCTCGGCGACCAACTGTCGGCAGCCCAGGTCACCTGGGGCTATTACATGACGAACTACGCGAATTCGCAGAGCGGCACATGCACGAACTACACTCCGCAGGAAGACCCATTTCAGTACTTCACCAGCACGGAAAACTCTTCTCACATTCAGAACTTCACGCTCTCGTCTTTTGAGTCCGAACTCAGCAATGGAACCGTTCCATCCGTGCTTTGGATTCAGCCGGACGGACAGCAAGACATGCATCCCGGTGGCGGCAACGTGATGGACGGCGTGGAATTTCTTTCCAAGGTTGTGCAGGACGTGCAGAACTCAAGCATCTGGCCGAACTCCGCCATCATCGTGCTGTGGGATGAAAGCGGAGGCTGGAATGACCATGTCCCGCCGCCTCAATTGGCCGGTACTGAGGGTCTGGGAATGCGCGTACCCGTACTCGTCATCTCTCCCTTTGCCAAAACCAATTACATCTCGCACCAGCAGATGGATTTCGTCTCAATCCTCCGCTTTATTCAATGGAATTGGAATCTGGGCGAGCTCCCCGCAGCAGCACAGGCTGCACGCGAGCAGCAGAGCGGCGATCTCTGCGATCTGCTGACCTCTCCATGCGGAGCGCCGTCCACAACTCCGGCCCAGTAATCGCCGAAGGAAAAAGCACACCCGTATTCACTTGAGCGGCGTCGGCAATTCCTGCGGCGCCGCTTATTAGTGTTGGATAAAATACGTCATCGATTCGCTCAGCTCGAGTTGACACGGCAGCGGCAATGGAATACAAGAGAGTGTTGGTTAGGTGAAGGAGTTCACCTTTAACCGCTGTCCTTTCCAATAGGCCGGACAGATGATGACTCCTGACAGGGAAGCCTGTCGCGGAGTTGTGTCCCGGCGATTTCCCTGAATACTAGCGAATCGGAGTTTTTGGATCCATGAACGACACATGGGTTCTCTCGATTTTTTGTTGCGCCGTCGCGCCCGACGCGATCACGTGCGCGGCCCCTCGCGTGAAAACCGCGATTGAGCCTCTTCTTTTTCGGTGCGGAACCCATCGCACTGCGCCATGGCGTTCCACAGCAGCGGACTCCTGCGAAGTATTACAGCGAGACCTTCACCTCTACGGCGTACCAGAAAACATGGATAAGGAGGCATGAGTTTGTCGAAATATATCTTTATCGCCGTGGGCGGAGCGCTGGGTGCGATCGCCAGGTTCTGGGTTGATTCCGCGGTGGCCAGCCGGCTGGGAACAAAGTTCCCTTACGGAACTTTTGTCATCAACATCACCGCCTGCGTGCTCATCGGTTTTTCACTCACCTTTTTTGCCAAGCGGGCGGACCTGAACCCTGCGTGGAGATTTTTCATCCCGATTGGCTTTCTTGGCGCTTACAGCACATTCTCATCGTATGGGTGGGAGACGGTCTCCATGCTTCGCGACGGAGGATTCTCGATGGCTTCCCTCTATGCATTCGGGAGCCTTTTCCTTGGACTTGTGGCCGTCTGGTGCGGCATCCTTCTCGCGGAGATCATTTCATGAACACTCACGATGACTTTCCTGAGAAGCCCGCGCTCTGCATGCACCACGGGATAAAATGGCGGCGCAAGGTTCCGAGGACTGGTTGGCGATCGCTAGGAAGACAGCAGAATTCCTTGTTGCTCACCGCGGCCTACACGGATAAGGAGAATACATGTTGCAGGCAGGCAAGGCAGTCAAGGTTTCGATCTATCTAAGCGAGGGATCGACTCATCACGGAGTGTCGACCTCCTCCAGCATCCTCGACTTTCTTTTCTATCGCGGTGTTTCCGGCGCAACGGTGCTGAAGGGCGTCGCCGGTTTTGGAGCAGATCACCGCATGCATTCCGCCAGCTTCGTTGAAATTTCCGACCACCTGCCGTTGAAAATCGAGTTCATCGAATCGCGGGAGAAGGTCGACGAGCTTCTCGGCAAGCTGCAGGAAATGGCCGGCACCGGCATGATTGAAGTGCAAGAGACCACGATCGCCAAGCCGGCCCAAACCTCCAAGCAAAAGAGTCCCGCACTCCCGCCGCACATGAAGATGGAAGGCAGAGCCCGCCTGATGCGTATCTACATCGGCGAAGCCGACCAGTGGAAGGAAAAGCCTCTGCACAAGGCGCTGGTTGAAGCGATGCGCGCCAACGATATCGCCGGCGTTACCGTCTATCGCGGCATTCTTGGCTATGGTGCGCACCGGCGAATCCACAAAGACAAGCCGCTGCACCTCTCTCACGACTGTCCCATCATGCTTTCAGTGGTCGACACGGAAGAGAAGCTTCAGGCCTTTCTGCCCATCGTCGAACAGATGGTGCTGGAGGGTTTGGTCGTTCTATCGGATGTAGACATCATCAAGTACTCCTATCGTGCGCTCGATCCCACCCAAGGCGCGGAGTAAGCGGAGGAACACCCATGAAAGAAGAGTTTCAAGCACGCATGCTTCGCATCCATTTTGGTGAAGATGACAAGTGGCAAGGCAAACCGTTGCATGAGGCGATTTTCGCGAAGTGTAGAGAGCTGGGCATCGCGGGAGCCACCGTCTATCGTGGTATCGAGGGATATGGCACCAGCACCATCATTCATCATGCCAGCCATTGGATCCTTTCCAAGGATGCTCCCATCGTGGTGAACATCATCGATAGCGAAGAACAGATCAACAAATTGATTCCTCATCTCGACGCCATGGTCACCGAAGGTCTGATCGCCATGTCCCGCGTGGATGTCATCCGCTTGTCTCGTCCCGAAGGTGTTCGATCGCAAGGGTGACATCGGATGCAGGAACATCACTGCAATCCGATCTTGCAACCTGCGGCACCTTCGCCGTGACATTCCCTCCCGGGTCGAAAGTTTCTATCCTTCGTGGTAGAAATCGGCGTGACCAATTCGACGTATAGATAGAACAGTCAAAATTGGCTGTCATCAATGATGAAGGAGAGACAGATGCGATTCATGTTGATTGTGATCCCCAAAGGATATGAAAAGGCAACTCCAAGCTACGTCCCCGACGCGGAGATGGTGGCGAAAATGATGGAGTACAACAAAAGTCTGCAGAAGGCAGGGGTTCTGCTCGCGCTCGACGGGCTTTTGCCGCCTTCGACTGCGGCACGTGTTTCATACAAAGACGGCAAGGTTACGGTTACAGATGGGCCGTTCGCTGAGGCCAAAGAGGCGATCGGAGGCTACTGGATCATCCAGGTGCGCTCGCGGGAAGAGGCGATTGAATGGGCCAAGCGGGTACCGGCGTCCAGCAACGGGATGATTGAAGTGCGTCAGATTCAGGAGATGGCCGATTTTCCCGAAGATGTGCGAAAAGCAGCGGAAGGCTTCGAGAAACTTCCGAACGCGGCTGCTGCCAAGGCATGAGCGACATTCACAAGACGATTGAGGCGGTGTGGAAGATTGAGTCCACACGCCTCATCGCCGGCATTGCCCGCGTGACCGGCGACATCGGCATTGCAGAGGAACTCGCCCAGGATGCGCTCGTTGCAGCTCTTGAGCGGTGGCCGGAAGAAGGCATTCCGGAAAATCCTGCAGCCTGGTTGATGACAGCGGCCAAGCGGCGCGCCATCGATGCCCTGCGCCGCGGTCGAATGCTGGAAGTCAAGCATGGAGAGATTGCGCGAGAGCTGGAATTCCAGCAGCAGCGGCTGGGGGATGCCATGGATCAAGCCCTGGACCAGGTGATTGATGATGATGTTCTCCGCCTCATTTTCACCGCTTGCCATCCGGTGCTGGCCGTCGAAGGACGCATTGCACTGACGCTGCGCGTAGCCTGCGGCCTGACAACAACAGAGATCGCGCGCGCGTTCCTGGTGCCGGAGAAAACTTTAGGCCAGCGAATCTTTCGCGCCAAGAAAACCTTGTCCGAGGCCCATGTTCCCTTTGAAACTCCGCGTGGCGACGAGCTGCGAAAGCGGGTTGATTCTGTATTGTCCGTTGTCTATCTGATTTTCAACGAAGGGTACACGGCCACCGCCGGAGATGAATGGATGCGCGCAGAACTCTGCCATGACGCGCTGCGGCTGGGACGCATGCTCGTGGAACTTCTTCCTCAAGAACCTGAAGTCCATGGTCTTCTAGCGCTGATGGAATTGCAGGCATCGCGCACCGCGGCGCGTCGCGGGCCGGCAGGAGAAGCCGTTCTGTTGCCGGAACAAGATCGCTCATTGTGGGACCACGCACAAATTCAGCGAGGCATGACTGCACTCAATCGCGCACAGCAGCTTGGAGGAGGCGCACGCCCCTACGCCCTGCAGGCCGCCATCGCAGCTTGCCACGCGCGAGCCAACACCGCAGAGGACACCGACTGGGAACGTGTCGTCCTTCTCTATGACGCGCTGCTGCAGGTCAGCCCCTCTCCGATCGTGACACTGAACCGCGCGGTAGCCGTCAGCATGGCACGCGGACCAGCCGCCTGGACTGCATGCGCTCGATGCTCTCGCAACCGAGCCCGCACTTGCCAACTATCATCTGCTCCCGGCCGTCAGAGGAGATCTGCTGATGAAACTGGAACGCTATGCCGAAGCGCGCGAAGAACTGCAACGCGCCCTCGCCATGACCGACAATATTCGCGAGCAGAATTTGTTGTCGAAAAAACTCCAGCAGGCGATCGCCCTGGCAGACGCGCATCCCCGCAACGCTTTCGATCGCTGAATTCAGGCCGACGGCTGTTGTTCGTGTTACACCAATAGTGATATGAATCTCCCGAGAGTCGCGATGTTACTCGCATCCATCTTGATCTCCGGGCGCATGACAGCTCAGAAATCTGCTTCGCCAATGAGCGTTGAGACACCCGAACACTTCATGACAGGGGTCCTTCAGCTAGCGACCTCGGGCAGCCGCGGAGTTGAAATTTTGGACATGAGCGAAAGTGTCTACTCTCCCGGATTCCTCGACGCGATTTTCGGCAAGGGATGTCTCACCGAGCACCGGCCTTGCACGATGGATCATCTGACGTGGGATAAAATTTGCGGTTGTCATTACGTCCCGGAGGATGTTGAAAAGAAGGGTGACCCCATATGCGGTTGCCCTGAAGATCTGAAGTTCTCACAGCTTTCAGTACCACGAGCAAACGCCAACAGCGCCGATGTCTCCGCCCTATTGAATCTCGAGCCACACCAGAAAGATAAAGTCACTTGGCACCTGGTCATGACTCCCAACGGCTGGCGCATCGATGACGTGGCCACCTCAGACTTTCCAAGCCTCAAGGCCAGAATGTCGCGGTGAGCCACAAGCAATCGGGTCCGGCACTTAACCCTAAATTCCTGAAAGTCAGGTTTGCTGCACGTTCAGTTGCCTACCACGAGAGCCACTCACGAAGGATCAGGTACACTTCGAGGTATTCTGAGTCACAAGTCGTGAGCGGAGGAAGCAAGTGAAACCAGCCTCGGCAAGCTCTATGCGAGTTTTGAGCGTTCTTGGAATTCTGTGCGCAGGGTTCATGATCCTCGCGCATCCACCCGCGGCTTCGGCCCAGATCACCAACGAATCCCCGCCTCCCGGCTATCCCTCCAGTGGTTGCGATTACGATCAGCGCGGAAATCGTTATTGCTGGGGCGGTGCAAATAACCAGACAGCCCCGCCGCCGCCGGTGACGCAGAGCGCTCCCGGCGTTGATCCATTCGTCGGCTGCTTCCGGTGGTTCAATGGGGTTCCGGTGCAGATCCATACCGATCACGCCGTCATTGCTGGTCCGTTCACAGCGCATTGGCAAGTCGGTGAGCCCATCGCAGCGCACCTACACCATCACCTGGCCGCAGGTAGCCGTCTCCACGGAGACGCTGTCGGCGAATGGCAAGACCTTGAGCGGAGGCAACCAGTACGGCGGCATCGACAAGGCCACACGAAGCGTCGGCGGCGATAGCCCGGTTGGAACCTGGACCTGGGTGGATGTCTTGACCAGCACCGTGAACGTGAAAGCCGATGGAACCTGGTCGGCAACGTCTGCAGGATCGTCGTGGCACGGGACATGGAAGGCAGTCGAAGGATCGCCAAGAACCTATGCTTTTACTGCGTCGGATTTGCCGAAGGACCGGCTGAAACTGGCGGCCGACGGCTCCCATATGTCGGGAGTCGATCAGTATGGCCTCAAAATTTCAGCCGTGCGGCAACTCTGTCCCCCTCGCTAACCCCACCGCGCCGTTTTTTGGGAGTCGCAATATGACCTCCCTACAGCGAAAACTTATCACTTTCCAAAATGGAAAGTGAATGCTATACTTTCCACATTGGAAAGTGAGACGACCCATATGTCGACCATCAAAGAAGAAGCAATTCTGGCACTCGCCGCAAAAGGTGAGGTGGAACAGAACCTGGCAAGCCTTGCGCTCTGCCCGCCGTTACGCCACGCCGCGTTCGCTGCAATTGTGGCAGCCCTGGTGGCAACTCCCACTCTGCCTCTGCCGATGCGCTTCGTCGCGCTGGCCATGATCTTCGCGGGCATTTTTCTCATCGTGCAGTGGGATAAGCGCCGGCTTGGCGTCTTCATCAACGGCTACCGCCGTGGCAAAACACGCATGATCGCGTTCCCCCTGGTTGCGATCATTCTCGGCCTGTATTTTGCCAGCTACTATTTCTCCATGTCGCAGAAAGAACCTGGCATCAGCATCGCGCTCGCCGCCGTGGCGTTCCTCATCGCCTACGTGGGAAGCATGCTCTGGCAGCGCGTTTTCGTGAGCGAACTCAGTGCCCGATAGCGCAACCGTCATTGTCGGGTTCGAGCCACTGCTGCAGGCGGCCGCACGTCTTCAGGTGATGGCCGTACTCGTACAAGCGCAGCAGGCCGAGTTCGTTCGCCTGAAAGAACTCACCGGCACAAGCGATTCAGTTATGTCAAAGCACCTCGCAGCGCTCGCCGACGCCGGGCTCGTCAAACTCACCAAGGCCACCGCCGACGGCCGTCAGCGCACCTGGGCCTCCGTCACCCGCACCGGCCGCAAGACATTTCAGAATCACGTCGCCGCCCTGCAAAGAATCGTCGCCGGCAAGTAGCACCCGCTTGCTGAAAGCAGGACGATGCTATGCCGAAGCTGGTAGTGAGCTGACAACGCGCCCCCGCGATGACAGACAACGTTCGCGAGCGAGATTTGGTGCCAAGAAAAATGAAGCAATCACATGGTCCTGACAGATGCGCTCCCGAACACCGTTCTGGATCGCTGAACCCAAGCCTACTTCCCGATGACCAGATCGCGCACTCGTGGCGTTACAGCAACGCGATCTCGAAGGCAATGGTGTACGCTGTTGCCGCCTTTTCAGGACAGAGTATTTGAGACTGCTGGAAGCCTCAGATTTAGGGCCTTCCGATTCTGGTCCCGAAACTTACGCCTTTTTGAGACGGTACGGTAGATCAGGAATTACCCTGATGGGCTATAGTTGTCCATGCCCAACGACACATGTGAACACTGCTGCGGCTCACAACTCATCAGCGGTCTCACTGTTTCTGCCTCCGGTGGTAGTGGAGACGCTAGTCCCGGCCTCCTCTGCAAGGCGAAAGAGAAAGGCTTTTTCAAACGAAACGCAAGGGAGACAAACAGGGAGACCCTTTTTGCTGACCATGTGCACCTCTTGCGGCACTGTAAAACGTTTATACGTGAAAGACCCGAAACGCTGATTGGGTCGTATAACTAACTTTCACGGTTTCAACCGGCACTGTCCCCGGTTCAATGGGCGCAAAGGACCCCTTTCGGGACAGGCTGTTTCCACTTGGCCGTGTAATGTCGCGAACCGGTGATGTATCACCGATTTGATTCTCGACCAGGATGAGCTATCGATAAACGCGCTTATCACTACCGACAGATTGCTCATCAGAAGGCACCCCAAAAAATTCTTCCCTCCTTTGTAGAATTCCGTTCCGCCCGTTCGTCGTTATAGTGAAGGCAAGCCAACCGGCCGCCCGAAAACCGCCGCACCACAAAGGAGAAAACATGCCGCAATATCTGGTGACGAATTACCTACCCGACAACTTTGACCCATCGACAATGACCGAAGCGACCATACAATCCATCAACGACCTCAACGAAGAGTTGATCGCTGCCGGCGCCCGGCTCATGGCTGCCGGCCTTGCCCCAGCCAGCCAGGCGAAGGCGCTGCGCTCCGGTCCTAATGGCGAATTGCTCATCACCGACGGCCCCTATATGGAAGCCAAGGAGCATGTGGGTGGCTTTTGGATTTTGGAGGCCGCCGACATGGAAGAGGCGCTGGGGTGGGCCCGCAAGGCAGCGATGGGTGGCGCGGTACAGGGTGAAGTGCGCGAGATCCCATACAGCAGCCTGCCGAATGGCACACCTCATCCATCGCGGGTCAAGAAGTAAGCACGCCGCCGGCGAAATTGGAACACGGAGACTCATCGCGAATTTTCAAGAGGAAAAAAATACTCACATGAGCCATCAATTCACTCGTCGCGATTTCGCAATCCGCACCGCCGGCCTTGGTCTGGCGATGGGACTGGCGCCCGCGGTCCCTCTGGCACAGGCGGAGCAAGCCACGCGTCCAGAAACTTCGCCTGCAATTGCGGACCCATATTCCGTCGTCGATCCGGAACTTGTTCCTACGCTCAAACAGTTCCCCGCCTATGACCTCTCCATGGACATGGTCGAAAAGTTCCGGCAAATGCCTGGCATGCCGCCTTTGCCTGCTCCCGCGCCGCAGCCCGTGGAGCGGCACATCCCCGGCCCTCCAGGAGCACCCGAGGTTCGTCTATGGATTGTCGATCCTGCGCCGTCGCAGAAAAACAAGCCGGTGTTGCTGCACATGCATGGCGGCGGCTTCATCATGAACGATCCTATGTGGATGCCGCTGCTGCAGGGGATCGCGACGGATTGCCACTGCGTCGTCGTCTCCGTCGACTATCGGCTCGCTCCCGAGACGCATTATCCCGGTTCGCTTGACGATAATTACGCCGCGCTCAAATGGGTTTACGCCCATTCCGCCGAGCTCGGCATTGATCGCTCCAAAATTGCCGTGGGCGGTGAAAGCGCGGGCGGCGGCCACGCAGCCAACCTCGCGATTCACGCCCGCGACCGCAACGAAATTCCCATCGCCTTCCAGTTGCTCATCTATCCGCAGCTCGACGACCGAACAGGCAGCACCCGCGCCGTGCCGCCCGCCATTGGCCACTTTATATGGACTGCGAGTGCCAATCGTCTTGCCTGGAGCTCGCTGCTCGGCGTTCCCGCAGGCTCGTCCCGCGTGCCGGCCGCCGCCGTCCCCGCCCGCGTTGCCAACGTCGCCGGCCTGCCGCCTGCGTGGATTGGTGTCGGTTCGATCGACCTCTTCGTCGACGAAGACATGGAGTACGCGCGCCGCCTCGTCAATGCCGGGGTCGCAACCGAACTCCTCGTCGAACCCGGTGCCTTCCACGGATTCGATGTCCTGGTGCCGAACGCCGAAGTCTCCAAACAATTCAGCGCGAGCTGGAAGAATGCGCTGCGAAAAGCATTCGCCACTGGAAAAACTGTTTAGCAGGGAAGCTGCAAGCGTGGCATCCCATCGCGCCGCAGTAGAAAAAACATTTCCTGAACGCTTTGTCGAATTCGAGTGCGGTCGTTCGTCGACCTAATGAAGGCACAGGCAATCTGCCAGCCTTACAAGCGATGAAAGGTCCATTCCAGGGAGAAGACAATGTCTCGAAACATTAGCTCAATCGCAATCACAGGCTTCGCACTGCTTACTATGCTCGGTACCGCATACAAGGCGCGGTCACAGAACGTCGCGACGAAGTACACGAAGATGGCTCCGGTCGACCAATACCTCATGGCCGACCAAGCCGCCGAAATCGCCCTGGCGCGCACTGCAGCGCCCGCGTCCATTTCAAGCCATGCGGAGGTACTGGTTCTTACGCGGCATGGTTTCGAAACTGCGGCGAAAGGTACGAATGGCTTCGTGTGTATCGTGGGACGTGGCTGGACATCCGCAGCCGAGCCTGACTATTGGAATCCGAAAGTGCGGGTTCCCATGTGCGTGAATGCACCAGCCGCGCGTTCCTACCTTCTGCATCTCACCAAAGAGACCGAGTGGGGACTCGCGGGACGCACGCCGGCACAGATGAATCAGGCTATCTCGGCTGCCCTCGCCAAAAAAGATTTGCCGCCGATGGCGCCTGGGGCCATGTGCTACATGATGGGCAAGCAAGGATATGGCGGCGACAGCCATCCCCACTGGCCTTCTCACCTGATGTTTTTCTTTACGGATACCGACCCGGCCATCTGGGGAGCGAATCTGTCGGGTTCCCCTATCATTGCCGTTGCTGACCCGGTGGAACACCTGACGCAGTTCGTGATTCCCATGCAACGCTGGTCAGACGGAACGGAATATCACGCAGGCTCCGACGTCGAGCATCATCACTAGACCCACACGAAAATTTTTGGCCGACCTGTAGAATTTCACTCCGGCCGTTCATTTCTATTGTGAAGGCAGCCAAACGGCCCGCCCGAGGATCATCGAAGAAAAAAGGAGAATTTCATGGCGCAGTATTTAGTCGCAATTCATCATCCCGACAACTACGACCCGTCTACAGAGAGCGAAGCGATGATGCACGATATCGACGTGCTGAATGAAGAGATGGAGTCTGCGGGTACCAGGGTCTTCGCCGGCGGCCTGGAATCCGTGCCTCACGCGAAATCATTGCGCAAGCAGTCCGGCGGAGGAGTACTCATCACCGACGGGCCGTATCTGGAAGCCAAGGAGCACATCGGTGGTTTCTGGATTCTGGAAGCGGCTGACATGGACGAAGCGCTGGCATGGGGGCGCAAGGCGGTCATCGCCTGCCGAGCGCCGGTCGAGGTGCGCGCATTTCTTCCGATGCCGGACTAACCATGCTAGATCAGCGTGCGGGGAGACATCCAAGCGGGTTCTCCCTGCCTTTTTTTTGCGCTTGCGTAAGTCTCGGATACGGTAGAAATTTCCCACTTGCGCAGCAAAACTTTCTTCTCATTCGCAAGTCGCATCTCTGCAACATCCCTGATAAAAATTCGCGCGGAGAAACGCCGTCGCAACCCTCTATGAACGCACAATCGCCGACTCGGTCCATGACGAGTCGATTCATGAGTGATCGCCTTGTTATCACCAGTTGAATCTCTTGATTCCAGGCGACCTTGTTAATCCGCGGCAATTGAGAATCAACTGATCGCAGTGCCTGCGCGACCGTCGATGATTCCCTCGCAAAAAAAGAAATGAACGCACGTCATTCCTGAGATTCAATTTTTTTGCGCTCAAAATCAGCGCGCCCTTCCACTCTCTTGAATCGAAAATGTGACGAGCCGCATCTTAATGCGACACGATTGGCGATGCATTTCTGCAGAGCCAGCTTCTCATGTGTTTGAATTTTCAACTTCTTTGGAGATGTAAAGGATGAAGCGCACACACACTGCAGCCGTGCCGGTCTTCGAAAAATTTGTTGTCGCGGGCTTCGCTATTGTCCTGGTATTGGGTTCCGGTTTGCTATCTGGCTGCGGTCAGAGCAGTTCCGCACAAGCCGGTCCACCGCCCCCGATCCCCGTTTCCGTTGTGAAGTTGCAACCCACGGATGTGCCGATTACCGGTGAATGGGTGGGGACGCTCGATGGCTACGTGAATGCGCAGATTCAGCCGCAAGCCAGCGGCTACCTGGTGCGACAGAACTACAGAGAAGGCGCGCAAGTCGAAAAAGGACAGGTGCTGTTTGAAATTGATCCGCGTCCCTTTCAAGCCGCACTGGATCAGGCGCAGGGGCAACTTGAACAGGCCAGGGGCCAGGTTCAACTGGCGCAGGCGCAACTCGATTTGGCGCAGATCAATGTGAATCGCGATAGTCCGCTGGCAAAAGCCCACGCCATTGCGCAAAGCCAGTTGGATAACGACGTCCAGCAGAAGGCGCAGAGTGAGGCCGCGGTCAAATCAGCCGAGGCATCCGTCGATGCCGCCGAGGCTGCAGTCGCCAACGCCAAGTTGAATCTCGGCTTCACCCAGGTTCGATCACTCATCACCGGAGTTGCCGGCCAAGCGACAACCCAGGTCGGCAACCTGGTGAATACGCAATCCGTCTTGACCTCTGTCTCGCAACTGAACCCGATCAAGGTTTATTTTTCCATCAGCGATTCCGAGTATCTTGCGCTCACCCAGCCTACGCAGAAAGGCGGCGGAGACCTGCTCAAGAAGGCTTCAGATATTCCGTTAACGCTGACGCTTTCAAACGGAGAAGTTTTTCCATACAAGGGACACATTGCGTTTGTCGATCGCCAAATGAACTCGCAAACCGGCGCCATCCGCATTGCCGCTGCATTTCCTAATCCCGGAAATGTTTTGCGTCCAGGACAGTTTGGACGCGTCAAGGCGGAAACTGCACTGCGACACGATGCATTGCTAATCCCGCAGGTTTCCATTCAGGAGTTGCAGGGTCTGCAACAGGTGTACGTCGCCGGCAACGACGGCAAAGCTCACCTGACCACCGTGACCCTGGGACCGCAAATCGGCACCAATTGGCTTGTCGAGCAAGGTGTTGCTCCCGGCGCACTGGTCATTACCGATAACCTTCTCAAGTTGCGCGATGGCGCTTCCGTCGTTCCTCATCGCGGACCGGATGTAGCCGCAACAGCTCTGTCGACAAACTCCTTAGGAAGATAATTTCGATGTCCAAGTTTTTCATCCGACGACCCATCGTCGCCATCGTCATTGCTGTTATTACTGTGATTCTCGGCACGGTGTCGTTGCTGACGCTGCCGACATCGCAGTTTCCGGATATTGTTCCGCCGGAGATTCTTGTCACCGCCACTTACCCTGGTGCGGACGCCAAGACACTCAGCCAATCCGTTGCGACGCCGATCGAACAACAGATGAATGGCGTCGACAACATGATCTACATGGACTCGGTCAGCGCCAACAACGGCGTCGTCCAGTTGTTCGTGGACTTCAATGTCAAAACCAATCCGGACATCGATCAGGTCCTGGCGCAACTGCGCGTCGACCAGGCGCAATCGCAGCTTCCCGCGCAGGTCACCACCGCCGGCCTCACCGTGCAGAAGGCGCTGACCTCTCCGCTGATGTTGGTGGCCATCAATTCGCCCGGTGGCAAACTCAGTCAGGATTTTCTGACGAACTACGCGATCATCAATCTTCAAGATCAGATCGCTCGCGTCAAAGGCGTCTCTCGCGTCCAGATTTTCGGCGGACAATACGCGCTCCGTGTCTGGGTTGAGCCGGATAAGATGGCCCAGCTGGGCATCACCGCTCCGGAAGTTATCCAGGCCATCCAGACGCAAAATAATGTCAACCCCGCCGGCCAAATCGGAGGCGAACCGATTCCCAAGGGCCAGCAATTCACCTACACGGTCCGCACCCACGGCCGCCTGGTCACTCCGCAGGAGTTTGGCGACATCATTCTGCGCGCCAATCCTGACGGCTCCATTCTTCACCTGCGCGATATCGCCCGCATCGAGCTGGGCGATCAAGCCTACGCCATCTCCGGCCGCTACAACCAGGCTCCATCCGGCGTCATGGCCATTTATCAGTTGCCTGGTTCGAATGCCGTGCAGACTGCCGCCGCCGTCAACGCCAGGATGAAGGAATTGTCCAAAACGTTTCCCGCCGGCATCTCGTATGACGTTCCGCTCGACACCACCAAGGCAGTCACCGCAGGCATTCATGAAATTGTCCTGACGCTTTTTGAAGCGTTGGCTCTTGTCGTCCTCGTCGTCTTCATCTTTCTTCAGGGATGGCGCGCCACCCTGATTCCTTTGCTGGCCGTTCCTGTCTCGCTGATCGGAACGTTCATCATCTTTCCGGCGCTCGGCTTCTCCATCAACACGCTCTCATTGTTCGGCTTGGTTCTCGCCATCGGGTTGGTCGTCGATGACGCCATCATTGTCGTCGAGGCCGTGGAACATCACATTGAAGAGGGCATGGATCCCAAGGCCGCCACCGAGAAGGCTATGGAAGAGGTGGGGGGACCCGTCATCGCAATCGCGCTGATCCTTGCCGCCGTCTTCATTCCCACCGCATTCATTCCCGGCATCACCGGCCGCCTGTATCAACAGTTCGCGGTCACCATTGCCATCTCTGTGTTGATCTCGGCGTTCAACGCGCTCACGCTCTCACCCGCATTGGCCTCGCTGCTTCTCAAGCCAAAAGACAAGCGAGCCAACAAAGGTCTGCTCGCGAAAGCCTTTGCCGCCTTCAACAAATTCTTCGGGCGAACCACAGATGGTTTCGTCAACACTTCGCAGGTACTGATTCACAAATCGACCTTCGCCATGGTCGGCCTTGCAATCATCGCAATCCTGGCGGTCTTTCTCGGCAAAAGTCTTCCCGGAGGCTTTCTCCCCACGGAGGATCAAGGCTACATGTTCCTCGCCTTGCAACTTCCCGATGGAGCATCCGCCCAGCGCACCGATGCCGCGCAGCAGAAAATCACTGCCGCCCTGCTGAAGACTCCTGGCATTCAGGGCGTCATTGCCGTCACCAACTTCTCGCTCCTTACCCAGGTACAAAGCACGAATTCAGGATTTTTCTTTGTCGCCCTCAAGCCGTGGGCCACGCGCAAAAGCAAGCAGGAGCAGCTGCAATACATTCAAGCGAATTTGCAAAAGCAACTGGGAGGCAATCCAGATGGAATTGCGTTTGCCTTCCCACCTCCGTCCATTCCAGGCATTGGAACTTCCGGCGGCGTGACCATGGTGGTCGAAGATCGCTCCGGTAGCGACGACCCGGCAACGTTGACGAAAGATGTTTTCACATTCATGGGCGCGCTCAAGGGACGACCCGAAATCGGCGCCGTGATCCCGTCCTACCAACCGGCCGTGCCACAAATTTTCGCCGACGTGGATCGTGAAAAGGCCCTGCAACAGCAAGTGAGCCTTTCCGACATTTACACCACCATGCAAACTTTCATGGGTGGCTACCTGGTGAACTACTTCAACCGCTTCGGTCGACAATGGCAAACCTACGTCGAGGCGGAAGGTCCGTCGCGCACCAGCATTTCAAACATCAACGAGTTCTACGTTCGCAGCGCCAATGGCAGCCAGGTTCCGCTGGCCTCGCTGGTTCACGTCAAGCAGATCACCGGTCCGGAGTTCATCTTCCGCTTTAATGAGTTCAACGCAGCCCAGCTCAACATTACCGGCGCGCCCGGCTACAGTTCAGGCCAGGTACGCGCCGCGCTGGAAGAAACCTTTAAGCGAGTCATGCCGCCAGGCGCGGGCTTTGACTACTCCGGCATGTCGTTCCAGGAGCAGGAGGCCGAAAGAGGTGTCCCCTCGTGGGCGGTGTTCGCGCTCTCGCTGCTGTTCGTGTTTCTCATCCTGGCAGGTCTCTATGAAAGTTGGACGTTGCCATTCAGCGTTCTGCTAAGTACACCGGTCGCCATTCTCGGCGGGTATCTCGCGCTGCATGCGCGGCTGTTTGAGAACGACATCTTCGCCACCATCGGAATGGTCATGCTGATTGGTTTGTCCGCCAAGAACGCCATTCTTATCGTCGAATTTGCAAAAACAAATTACGACAATGGCCAAAGCATTTGCGAGGCCGCGCTCGGCGCTGCACGTCTGCGCTTCCGTCCGATTGTCATGACAGCGCTGGCATTCGTCTTCGGCTGCTTGCCCCTGTGGATTGCGACTGGCGCAGGAGCCGCGTCTCGCCAGATCCTCGGCACTGTGGTGATCGGCGGAATGTTGCTCTCCACCGTCCTCGGTCTGTTCTTCATTCCGGTTACATTCTCCGTCGTCGAATATCTTTCGCATCGCTTCGGCAAAGGTGGCAAAGGCACGACGATGGATTCGCGATTCCATTGCCCACCTGCGAAGAAAATATCCGTTGTGGAGGAACCCGAGATTCAGGAGGAAGAAGGGTATTCGGCATGACGAGTTCTCAAGTACGGATTAAAAATCTTTCCGTGATCGCCGGCGCTGTTTTAATCAGCGTTCTTGCCGGCTGCAATGTTGGGCCCAGATATAAGCGCCCTTCCTACTCTGCTCCGCCGGTCTTCCGCGGCGCGGACGATGCCGCAGTCGTGAGTGATGCCAAAAATTCTCTTGGCGATGAGCAGTGGGCGCAGGTCTTTCGCGAGCCTGAACTGCAGGCTCTCATCCGCACTGCGCTCGCCAACAACTACGACGTCCGCATTGCCGCTCAGCGCGTTTTAGAAGAGCAGGCCCAGGTTCAGATCGCCCACTCGCAGGAGTTTCCGCAGATTACTGGCGGCGCCAACGGCATCGGTGCCACCATTCCCACCTCACTCGGCAGCAATCTGGGCAACCCGCTCGCTTTTGGCAGCTTCAATCTTGGCGCCGCGTGGACTCCGGATTTCTGGGGGATCTACCGCAAGCAGACGGAAGCCGCCCGCGCCAACCTGCTCGCACAAACCTGGGCACAGCGAGAAGTGCGCCTGACTCTGGTGCAACAGGTCGCAACCACTTATATTGAGCTGCGCGCGCTGGATCGTCAGCTCGCCATCACAAAAGAAACCTTGAAGGTTCGCCGCGATTCTGTCCAATTAACTGAGACGCTGGAGCGTGGCGGTTCAGTCCCACTCGAAGACGTGCGTCAGGCGCAGCAACTGCTCTACACTGCGTCGTCCCAGCTACCGCAGTTGGAGCAGCAGATTCAGCAGCAGGAAAATGCGCTGCGCTTGCTCCTCGGCGAGAATCCCGGCCCCGTCGTCCATACAGATCCATCGGCGCTCGCTCCTCCGCCCCAGGATCCGCCCACCGGCGTGCCCTCGCAATTGCTGGAGCGGCGTCCCGATATTCAGCAGGCGGAGCAGACGCTCGTCGCCGCCAATGCGCAGATCGGCATCGCGCGAGCCCAGTTCTTTCCGCAGATTTCGATCACTGCCTCTGGCGGCTTCGGCGGCGATCAGTTCTCAAACCTGTTCGATGCCTCCGGCAAAACCATCTACGGCATCGGAGCTTTGACGCAGCCGATCTTCGAGGGAGGCAAGCTCCACGGTCAGCTCAAACTCTCCAAAGAGACTGAGAAGGAAATGGTCCTCAATTATCAGAAGACCATCGCCGGCGCGTTTCGCGATGTCTCCAATGCTCTGATCGCCCTCAACAAGCAACGCGAGTACCGCGAGCAGCAGGAGAAATTGGTGGCCGCAGCCCAGGATGCAACCCGCCTCGCCCGCATTCGTTATCAAGGTGGCGCGACCAGCTATCTGGAGGTCCTGACGACGGACTCAAACCTCTACTCCGCCCAATTGAACCTCGCCACCGCAGAGCAAGGCGAAGCCCTCGCCCTGGTTCAGCTCTACAGCGCCCTCGGCGGCGGCTGGCAATCCGCATAGACCTCCAGCATCAGATTCAAAGCAAAGAATCCGTTCGCTTTCAGCCCAGCTAAGCTATTGACGAGAGTTGGAGGCGCGGGTCGGGATCGAACCGACGCATAAAGGTTTTGCAGACCTCTCCCTTACCACTTGGGTACCGCGCCTGATGGGCAAGATGAAACATGAACCGTGGCTGCTGGCATGGGAAGGTTGGCAGCGACACGCCGCTGGAGCGGGAGACGGGGGTCGAACCCGCGACTTCGACCTTGGCAAGGTCGCGCTCTACCACTGAGCTACTCCCGCCCTTACTGCATTGAAGTATATCGGGATGCAGCGTATTGGGTCAACGCAACTTCCATCGCACCCGCGTCGCACCAAATTGTCGATCTCGGCCGCAAAGGCATACGATACAAAATTTGAGGCCATCCGGGTTGCGTGGATGTTTCAATGCTTGCCGGCGCCCGCTCTCAAGAATGCTTACAGAAATGGAGACATCAATGCATTGTGCATCTCGCTGCCGGGGAATCGCTGCACGCAGGGTCGCGCTGGGAACGATTCTCGGACTATTTTCGATGATCCCCTGTTCAGGGCTGGCAGCCAGCCGAGCCAAGCCGAATTTCGGGCCGAATGTTCTGGTCTTCACTCCGACAATGTCGATAGCCGCGATGCAACAGCAGATCGACAAGGTCTACGCCATTCAGCGGAGAAACGAGTTTGGCCCGCAGCGCAATGCCCTGCTTTTCCTGCCCGGCAAGTACAAGGTCGATGTCCCGATTGGTTTCTACACGGAGGTAATGGGGCTTGGCGCCTCGCCCGACGACGTCGAAATCGATGGCAACTTGCATTCGAATGCCAGCGAAGATAACAACAACGCCACCACAACATTCTGGCGCGGCGCTGAAGGTATTGCCGTCAACCCGCCCGGCGGTTCGATGCGATGGGCAGTCTCGCAGGCCGCGCCGTTTCGACGCATGCATGTTCGCGGCACCATCGTTCTGCACCAGTTCAATGGATGGGCCAGCGGTGGCTGGATGTCCGACGACCTGATCGATGGCACCGTCGATGCCGGACCGCAGCAGCAATGGATTTCGCGCAACACCGAGTGGGGCAAATGGACCGGCTCCAACTGGAACATGGTTTTTGTCGGCGTGCCCGATCCTCCGGCAGGCGAGTGGCCTTCCCCGCCCTATACCAAAATTGCGCTCACTCCCATCGTTCGCGAGAAACCATTTCTGCAAGTCGATGCGGCTGGAAACTACAGCGTGCGTGTGCCATCGTTGCGTAGAAATACTTCCGGCATTACCTGGCATGGCGGAAGCACTCCAGGCAAATCGATTCCGCTCGACCATTTCTATATTGCTCGCGCCGGCATCGATACGGCAGCCTCCATCAACGCGCAGCTGGCGAAAGGAAAAGACCTGCTGCTGACGCCCGGCATCTACGACCTGACAGATGCCATCCACGTAACGCGGCGCGATACCGTCGTGCTGGGCATGGGCTTCGCCACGCTGCGGCCAATCAACGGCACGCCCGCCATGACCACTGCGGATGCGGACGGAATCATTATTGCCGGCCTGCTCTTCGACGCCGGCCCCATGCAATCGCCGGTGCTGCTGCAGATTGGGCCGGATGGAAGCAAGGCCCGCCACACCAACGATCCCATCTCGCTGCACGATGTTTTCTTTCGCGTCGGTGGCGCTGGCATCGGTCGCACGCTGATCAATCTGAAGATCAACAGTAACGACACCATTCTCGATCACACCTGGATCTGGCGCGCCGATCACGGCTCCGGAGTCGGTTGGGATTTAAATACCAGCAACAATGGCCTGGTAGTGAACGGCAACAACGTCACGGTATACGGCTTATTCGTCGAACATCACCAGCAATTCCAGGTGCTATGGAATGGCGACGGCGGCCGCACCTATTTCTATCAATCCGAAATCCCGTACGATCCGCCGAACCAGGCCAGCTACAGGAGCACGCCCGATACCAAGGGCTGGGCGTCATACAAAGTCGCCGACAGCGTCACGCACCACGAGGCGTGGGGGCTGGGAATTTACAGTGTGTTCGAGCAGCCGGGTGTGGAGTTGACGCGGGCCATCGAAGTCCCCAAGCAGCCCGATGTGAAGTTTCATCACATGATCACGGTGGCGCTCGGCAATCACGGCGCAATTCTGAACGTGATCAACAATACCGGCGGATCAACCTCGATGCATCCGCGAGTGACACCCAAGGTGACGACCTATCCATGATTTGTTTTAGACTGCGCTGGCGGAGCTCGCTTCGAGCGCCGCATTGGTCTCGGCGTCGAGAAGCTCTCCGTCGCGCATGTGCAGAATGCGATCGCCAACCGCTGCCGCTTCTGGATTATGCGTAATCATCATCACCGTCTGCTTCAGCTCCTGATTCGATCGCCGCAGAACCGCCAGCACCGCGTCCGAATTCTTCGAATCAAGATTGCCGGTGGGTTCATCCGCCAGCACAATCGCAGGCCGTGCGATCAGCGCCCGCGCGATGGCGACGCGCTGCTGCTCGCCGCCCGAAAGTTCCGATGGCCGATGATGCAGACGACCGCGAATCCCTAGCAACTCCGTCAGATGTTCGAAGTAAGTCTTGTCCAGCTTCTTCGACCCTGAAGCAATTTCGTGTGCCAGCACAATGTTGTCCATCGCGCTCAACGTCGGCAGCAGGTTGAATTTCTGGAAGACGAATCCAATTTTATGTTTGCGCAGACGAGTGCGTTCCGCATCACTCAAGGACGCGAAATCGACGCCATCAATCAACAGGCGGCCGGTGGAGGGACGCGTGAGACCGCCGAGACTGTAAAACAACGTCGACTTTCCACTGCCTGAAGGGCCGACGATGCTGACAAATTCACCAGCAGCCACGGAAAAAGAAACGGACCGCAGTGCGTGAACTTCTACTTTTCCAGTGCGATAGGTTTTTCCGAGTTTCTCGGCAACGATGACGGGCTGCATTCTCACCTATTGTAACGGCTGCGCCAGAACGGCACACGGAACTCGCCAACATCCGTTTTGCGGCACAAAAAGTCCCGACCGCTTCACGCCCGACTCTGGAGATTCTTGCCGCATGAAAACCGTGGCCTGCGGGTTGTCGTTATAGCGTTTGCATTTTAGATAGCCGCGTTTGCGATACAGAGCAATCGCCGCTTTCAGGCCGTCATGGCTGTCCAGATAAACCCATCGGAAACCGATGTCGCGCGCGAAACTCTCCAGCGCGTCCATCAGTTTCTCCGCGATGCCATGCCCTCGAGCCGTCGGCTGCACATAAAGCCGCTTGCATTCCGCTGCGAACGGAATGGAACCCAGCCTCCGCAGCACAACGCATCCGACCGCCTTCTCTCCCTTATACGCAAGCCACACGCCGGAATTTGGATCATCGATGATTTTCTGCAACGCACCTGGTGGATCCCGCTGCACGACGCTGATCGCTTCGTAATATTCCTGTACAAGGCAAACCGCATCGGCGTTCGATTTTGTCAGCTGAACGACTTGTACCGAGCGCTCACCCTGCTCGCGTAACACCGAACGGATCTTCGCAAGCGACTCCAGCAGAACGTCGCGGTCTTTCGAGCTGACATTGGCAAGCAGCTCGCGTATGTGTAGCGCTGATTTTTCATTCAGCCACGCGACTGCACGATTTCCAGCTGGCAACAGCGTCAGCAACTTCTCGCGGCCATCGTGCTTCGATGCCGCCTGCCGCACCAGCTTGCGCCGGGTTAACAACGCAAGGGTTCGGCTGACATATCCGGCATCCAGTCCCAGAGTATTTCGCAGCGAGGACGCCGTCAGCCCCGGGGTAGCCCCGATCTCATACAACATGCGCGCCTCTGTCAGCGAATATTCGCCGTCCAGGTGGCGCTTTCGCAGCAGGCCCAGCCGCGCCGTGTAAAAGCGGTTGAACTCCCGCACTGCGGAGATTTGTTCTTCTTCCCGAATGGTGACAGCAGCCATGGAATAAGCTTAGATGACGATAGTTGCTAAAAGCAACTATCGTCACGTAACAGGGGCCGGATACACCCCGAGCGCTGCAGGCCGTCTGGAATATTTACATTTTTCCAGTCAGCCGAATGTCTCTACGCGACAACCTGCTCGCGGATGGGCTGCCGTTCCTGCGCAGGCAATGGAGGAGTCATCTTCTTCGGTCCACGCTTCCGCACCAGCAGCACGCGAACCCGCTCCAGCAGCTCCTGCGGAGAGCACGCCCCCTTCGGCAGAAACGCATCCGCGCGTGTTGTCGGATCAAATTGCTTGATGCTGCCGCTGACCAGCACAGCCGGCACCCACGGCGCAATTTCCTTCAGTTGCAGAATCAGATCGTTTCCATTGCAGTGCGGCATCACCAGGTCGGTGATCACCAGGTCCACTCGACCGCGATCGTACAATTCAATCGCTTCTGCCGCATTCTTCGCTGTCAGTACTCGATAGCCACGGGTTTCTAATACAAATTTGCGGACGGACAAGGCCTGATCATTGTCATCGACGCACAGAATCACTTTTTTTGGACGCATTCATTACTCCCGGCAAACACGACACCGCACGTTCCCAACAAGGGAACAAGGTGGTTCAGCCGCAGTCCGCTGCAAAAAACACAGCACTCCCCGCGAGCGCCAGAGCCGATCCTCGCGTATCACGCGAGACGCGGACTGCAATGCACCCTCTGCGGTTCGGGTCGCCTCAAGCGACGCGGACTGCGGGGAACAGAAAATCAGACGCAGTTTTGCCTGCCGCGCCAGCTTCAAAACCGCTGCGATTCACTCGATGAAAAGTACGAGAGAATGAAGGGTTCTCAGCGGAATCTGTCGCGAATGCGCTGGGTTTTCCGTTCCAAGTTCAAGTTGTGTGAATCAAAATAGGCGAAAGAGGTGCGCTTCTGTTTCCATCAACGCTCGCCTAGAGTACGAATCGAATCGCCACGTGTAAATGGCGAAACTTCGGTGAAATTCACGCAATTTCAATCTAGACTTGCACCGCTCGCGCCCACACCCTGAAATGACGCGGCAACCCGCCCCCACAGCCTGTTGAAAGCATGTGCATCGCTCTCGGAAAAGCCGACACTGTGCACCGCTGGCAGGGCGGTCGACTGACTCGCACATGTATAAAACAGATCACGCCGATTTGAGGATCTCGCGTCCCGCATGATTTGCATCCTAAACTGCACGAGTTTTTATTCATGACACCATCTTCACTTCAGCTTTCAACAACACGATCGAAAAGTCCGCATGCTGGCCGCACTGCTTTCCGCTCTGCTCTGTGGCCTGGGCCAGATCTACGACGGACGAGTCCTGCGCGGCCTCATCCTGATCGCTCTCATGTTAATTTTGTGGGCAGTCGGCGGCCTGCTGGGCGCACTCACCTTTGGGCTGGGCATGCTTCCCTTCGCCATTGTGGCGGGCGCATTGTGGATTTTTGGCGTAGTCGACGCCTATGCAGGCAGCCGCAGAATCCATCGCTTTGGCGTCAGGGCGTAGCCTTCTCCGGCGGCGGTTCCCACAATTCAATGCGATTGCCTTCCGGATCAATAATCCAGGCAAAGCGTCCGTACTCCGTATTCTGCTCTCGCAGATCAATTTCCACGCCTGCGTCTTCCAGCTTGCGGATCAGCCCATCCAGATCGTCCACGCGATAATTGATCATGGCCTGCTGCGGTCCCGGGCCAAAGTATTCCGTATTCGCTGGAAACAGCGACCACACCGTCTTGCCAAGCGTTTCGGGCGAGTCTTTTTCGCGCCATTCAAACTCCACTCCCGACCACGGTGCAGGTGTCATGCCCAGATGCTTCTGATACCACTCCCCCAGCAGGTCCGGCTTCTGCGCCTTGAAAAAAACTCCGCCAATTCCGGTTACACGAGCCATCACGAAATCCTTTCTACGGTCACCGCGGTGCCGTACGCCAGCACTTCTGTCACTCCCTGCTGAATATCATTGGCGTCATAACGAGCGCAGATAATGGCGTTCGCGCCATGCTGCGCCGCGTGCTGCATCATCAACTCGAAGGCGTCTTCGCGAGTCTTTTCGCACAAGTCCGAATAGAGCGAAATATTGCCGCCGGCCAGCGTCTGCAGTCCTGCGCCGATCGTTCCAAAGATAGACCGCGAACGCACCACGATGCCGCGCACCACACCAAAATTCCTCACAATTCGAAAACCTGGTAATTCAAGCGCCGTGGTCACCATACTGGGGTCCACCATAGGATTTACGGGCATAACATCCTCCTCCACACATCATTTACGCGCAGTGTATCCCGAACAGTCAGTCGAAAGTCCACAAAATCGGTGTGAAATTCAGCTCGCAGATTCGCAGTTCCCCCGGCCACAGTGCCATACTGGAAGTTGACACTGGAGGGCATGCCATGGAAGAACGCGATTTCTACAACGAAAAACCAGAGCAGCGGCCCCATACTCTCACCTGCCCGCACTGTCGTCAGGCGGCGGAGTATCAGTTGAACTGGCTGGTCCGGCGCAAGAAGAACAGCATTCCTCCGCGCGCCGACGAGCGCGACCGGGCGCGATTTGCCAAGGCGCAATCGTACATGGTGCTGCGAGAAGATCAAGTTGCGTGCCAGAACATTCGCTGTCGCAAGCGGTTTGAATTGGCGGGCATCAAGTCCGTCGCGTTCATCGACGCTTAAGCAAAGATGAGCGCCGAACTCGATAAAAAAAGCGAAGCCGTCCCTAGCCAGAGCGATCCGCGGGTGTATTTCGCCGAGCAGCGAACCTTTCTTGCCTGGATACGAACCGGCCTCGCCCTCATGGGCTTCGGCTTTGTCGTCGCGCGCTTCGGACTTTTTATGCGCGAGTTAACCTTCAGAAATTCAGGATCGCCTCAAGCCTCGAGTCATACCACCGGCCCCTCCGTATGGCTCGGGACGGCGCTGGTCATCGTAGGCGTAATCGTCAACCTTAGCGCAGTCATGACCCACATCCGCCAGGTAAGACAATTGCGCACCGGAGAATGGATTGCAGGCCGCATATCGAAGACTGCAGTCACGCTGGCGCTGCTGCTGAGCGCCGCCGGCATTGGTCTCGCAATTTATTTGATCTGGGTACGATAATCCTCGCCAGCGCCAAGGAGTGAATCGAACCGCGATGAAATCCAGTCGACAAACGCAAACTGGAACACGCGCCGCTCTGGTGCGCGAGCTTGCCGCTCTGGGCAGTCCTTCGAGCGCCGCCGGTGCCGCCAGGTTTTTCAAAAGCGGTGTCGGCGAATACGGCGAAGGCGACAAATTCCTCGGCATCACTGTGCCGGCCCTGCGGAACGCAGCGCTGCGCTATCGTGCGCTTCCCTTGCCCGACCTGGCCCTGCTGCTGGCTTCCGAGATCCATGAACATCGTCTGGCTGCGCTTGAAATCCTGGTCGCTCAATATGAGACCGCGGCAGACCCCGACCGCAAAATCATTGTCGAATTTTATTTGGCGAATACGCGAGGCATCAACAATTGGGACCTCGTCGATGCGTCCGCTCCCTACATTCTCGGCGAGCATCTCAGGACTCGGTCGCGGCGGGTGCTGCTTCGGCTGGCAAAGTCGAAGTCCCTATGGGAGCGGCGTATCGCCATCGTTGCAACCCTGATGCTGATTCGATATGGCGAAACTGCCGACACATTTCTGCATTGCCGAGAAATTGCTCGCCGACCCGCATGACCTCATCCACAAAGCAGTCGGATGGGCGCTGCGTGAGGCCGGCAAAGTTTCCCAGCCCGACTTGCTGGCTTTTCTCCAGCAGCATTACGCGTCGATCCCGCGAACCACGCTGCGATACGCGATTGAACGTTTCCCGCAACCACAGCGTAAGCGAATGCTCGCCGGAAAATTCTGACGCCATCGGCTGCTATCCTTAAGTCAGGCGGCCGGACCGCACTCCGCAGATTAAGGATGTACCGCACGCTTGCCTCCCATTCTCAACGGACAATCTCTTCGCAAGGCGTACGGTGCCACGCCACTGTTCGACAATATTGCGTTCACGGTTTCTGAAGGCGATCAGATTGGCGTCGTCGGACCAAACGGCTCCGGCAAATCCACGCTGCTTGAAATTCTTGCCGGCAACATCGAGCCCGACTCCGGTGAAGTTTCGCGCCGCAAGCTCGCACGCGTCGGATACATTGCCCAAAATTCCGAATTCGCCGCAGAGGACACGATCCGCTCGGTGCTGCAAAAAGCGCTCGTGCGAATTCGCGCGCCGCAAGCCGAGCACGAAGCGCGCATCGCGGAAACGCTGGGACGCGCCGGCTTTGAAGACTTCGACGTGCGCGCCGCAACGCTGTCAGGCGGATGGCGCAAGCGGCTCGCGATCGCAGAAGCGCTGGTGCAGCAGCCGGATGTCTTGCTGTTGGACGAACCAACAAATCATCTGGACCTGGCCGGAATTGAATGGCTGGAGAAACTGCTGCTGAACGCCCCGTTCGCCTACGTAGTCGTCAGCCACGATCGATATTTTCTTGAAAATATCGCCCACACCATGGTGGAGCTGAACCGCATGTACGCCGAAGGCATCTTCACCGTGCGCGGAAATTACAGCGAATTCCTGGAAAAGAAAGATGAATATCTGCTGGCGCAAACCAAGCGGCAGGATGCGCTGGAGAACCGCGTGCGCATTGAAATCGATTGGCTGCGACGAGGTCCAAAGGCGCGCACCACCAAATCCAAAGCGCGCATCGACAGCGCCAATAGCATGATTGGAAATCTGGCCGACATGCGCTCGCGCAGCCAGACCTCCACCGCCAACATCGATTTTTCCGCCACCGACAGAAAGACCAAGCGGCTGGTCGAGCTCGAAGGCATTTCCTGCAAGATGGGCGAGCAGGTTCTGTTCGACAAGCTCGACTTCATTTTGACCGCCGGCATGCGCCTGGGCCTGGTCGGGCCCAACGGCAGCGGCAAAACAACTCTGCTGCGGCTCCTGCGCGGAGAACTCGAACCCGACGCCGGCGAAATTCGGCGTGCCCAAAATCTACGCATCGTCTACTTCGACCAAAATCGACAACTCGATACCAATCTGACCCTGCGCCGCGCTCTCGCGCCTGACAGCGATTCGGTGATCTATCAGGATCGAGTGCAGCACGTCGCCTCCTGGGCGGAGCGGTTTTTATTTACTAGCGAGCAGTTGAATCAGCCAGTCGAACGCCTCTCCGGCGGCGAACGCGCTCGCGTGCTGATTGCCAAGTTGATGCTGCAGCCCGCAGACCTGCTGCTGCTGGATGAACCCACCAACGACCTCGACATCCCCACGTTGGAAATTCTGGAAGAAAGCCTGCTCGAATTTCGCGGCGCTCTGGTACTGGTGACGCACGATCGCTTCATGCTGGATCGCGTCTCAACCACCGTGTTGGGCCTCGATGGCCGCGGTGGCGCGGAACGGTTCGCCGACTATTCGCAATGGAACGCGTGGAAAAATGAACGCGGCCAGAAGAAAACCTCCGAGCTGTCTCCCCGATCGACGGACAGCGCCGAAAATACAGCCAAACACACCTCGCAAACCTCTTCCAATCAGATCAAGAAAAAGTTGTCTTATCTGGAAGCACGGGAATACTCGACCATCGAGCGGGAAATTGCCGATGCAGAACAGCAACTGCAATCGCATCGCGAGACCATGGAAGATCCCGCCATTGCTACCGATGCTCCGCGCCTCGAAAAAGCCATGGCCGACGTCGCCGAATCCGAAAACCGCGTCGATGAGCTGTATTTGCGATGGACGGAGCTGGAAGCCAAGCTGAAATAACGCAGCGTACAATCAACTTTTTCGGAACTGGAGGTTCCTGTCGCGATGAACCGTTTCACACTCCCCAGGCACGCGTTTCTTCACTTTGTTCTGATCAGTTTTGCAGTTTTTGCAACCACAATTCCAGCGCCAGCCCAAAGCAATACCACCTCTGCCGCACCGATCCGCGTCGCCGTCGTCGGCCTTGTGCACGGCCACGTCGCCGGCTTTCTCCCCGCATTGAAAAGTCATCCAGAAATTCAGCTGGTCGGCATTGAAGACCCCGACACCGCGCTTGCGAAAAAATACGAGAATCAATTTCATCTTGACCCGAAGCTGTTCTACACCAGCATCGACGCCATGATTCAGCAGACGCATCCCCAAGCGCTGCTGGTCTACACCGCCATCAGCGATCATCGCAAAGTGATTGAGATTGCCGCCGCCCACGGCATCAACGTGATGGTAGAAAAGCCACTGGCGACAACTCTCGAAGATGCATTAGCAATTCGAAAAATAGCCCGCGCCCATCACATCCAGGTGCTGGTGAACTACGAAACCACATGGTACTCCAGCAATCGCGCAGCCTATGACGAACTGCAGCAAGGCAAGCTAGGCGTGCTGCACAAAGTCATCTTCCGCGATGGACATCAGGGCCCAAAAGAAATTGGCGTCCCCCCGGAATTTCTAAGCTGGCTGACCGACCCGCAGAAAAATGGTGCAGGCGCATTGTTTGATTTTGGCTGTTACGGCGCCGACCTTGTCACCTGGCTGATGCACGGCGAAACTCCCATCAGCGTCACCGCGGTGGCGCAAACGGATAAGCCAAATCTCTATCCGCATGTCGATGACGACGCCACCATCATCGTCCGCTATCCCAAAATGCAGGCGGTGTTGATGCCCTCGTGGGATTGGTCGTTCAGCATAAAAGATATGGCGCTCTACGGAACCAAGGGATCGGCTGTCACCGTAGGTCCAGACAAATTGCGGGTGCGCTACGAAGGGCAGGACGAGTCGACGCTAACCACTCCGCCGCCTTTGTCCGCTCCGCAGGATGATTCGCTGCATTACCTGGTTGCAGTTCTGCGTGGACAGTTCGTTCCCAAGGGAGATTTGACCGCCCTCGATACCAACATCATCGTCATGCAGATCCTAAGCGCCGCTCGCGATTCCGTGCGCACAGGTCGCACAATTTTATTAAAGCCACTTCCAGGATAAAAAGTCAGGGAGTGCATAACGTACCCTGCACTCCCTGTATCCCTACAAAAACGTCTTTGAATTACCGGTTAGGCGTGTCTGCCGGCCATCATCTCAACTCCAGAAAACTGTTCGATAATTGCTCGATTAAATGCCGGGATGTCATCCGGCTTGCGGCTGGTTGTTAAATTCTTGTCGACGATCACTTGCTGATCGGTCCATCTGCGCCGGCGTTTTTCAGATCGGTCTTCAGCGATGGCCATGATGTCAGCTTGCGTCCTTTCACCACGCCCGCTTCAATCAACATTTGCGGCCCGTGACAAATTGCCGCGACCGGCTTGCCTGCATCAAAAAACTTCTTCACAAAATTGACGGCTGCCGAATCCATCCGTAACTTGTCCGGATTCATCACTCCACCCGGAATCAACAGCGCGTCGTAGTCATCTGGCTTTCGCCGCTTTCAATTCGCGGTCGACTTTCACTTTGTCGCCCCATTCGGTGGACTTCCATCCTTTAATTTCGCCGTCATGGGGAGAGATCACTTCAGTTTTGGCGCCCGCTTGCTCCAATGCTTTTTTAGGCTCCGTCAGTTCCACCTGTTCGAACCCGTCCGTGGAGAGAATCGCGATTTTCTTTCCCGAAAGATTGTCCATGGTTTGTACCTCTTTTAAGTAAGA
>CAVZFK010000003.1:0-189638 GCA_963774515.1 uncultured Acidobacteriota bacterium
GGGGAGGGGCTGGGGGTAGGGAATTTGCAGCCCAAACTTAGGCGGAGTTCTGAGTGCGCTGGTCGGCGAGCGGCATGGCGAGACGAGCTTTGCCAGGGAGACTCCTCTTTCAACACCAGCACTGGACAATGCGCTTCGCAGAGGACTCGGTAGGCGACGCCCGGTATGAAGCGAGGATTAAAAGCGGAGTGTGCCGATGCGCCCAGCAGAATCATGTCGGCGGCGTGATGTTTTGCATAGGAAAGAATGGCGTCCGCTGGCTGGCCATAGGCGACTTCGCAGGAAGCATGAGCCTTGCGCAGAGGCTTGATCGTCAGCAGATCTTCCAGCATGCGGCTGGCATATCCGCGCGCGGAGATGGTGGTAGGGTGCTCGGGAACGACATTCTGCAGCACGTGGAGCAGGGTAAGGTCGGCGCAGCGTTTTTCGGCCACACTTAGGGCGAATTCCGCGATGCGGCTGGAACCATGGTCGAGCGCGGCGGCAAAGACAATGCGCAAGGACCCAGCGAGGAAGGGTCGCTGGGAACGGCTTTGGGGCCCACGGCGAGCACCGGGATATCAATTTGATGGAAGAGCGATTCCGCGACTGACCCAGGATGTGGTGATGGAACTTGGCTTTTCCATGGGAGCCGGCAATGACGCGGTCAGCCTTCCATTCTGTGGCGGCGGCAAGAATTTCTTTTACGGTGTGGCCGGTTGCCAGATGAAACGAGCACTTGATGCCTTCGGCCTTGGTGTCGGCAATGACCTTGCCTAAGGTGGTTTCGGCTGATTTCTGCATGCCGGCGGCGTCGAAATAGACCATCAACACAGGGTCGAGTGGCGAAGCGCTGGGATCGGGAAGAACATGAATGATGCGCAGTTCAGCCTTGTAGGCGAGGGCCTGCTGCTTGGCGATCGGGAGAGTGAATCCTAAGTCGGTAAGGTCCGTGGCCAAAAGGATGCGCCGTGGATGAGTCCATTCCCGGAACTGTTTGTTAGACATAGGAAACTCCTGAACATCAATCTATTGTGGACGCAGGGCGTATCTGTGGCTGTGCCAACTGGCACCCGTGGTTGTGATTTAGGTCACTGGAAGCCCCCGAAAAGCGGTGGGCCCAAAGCCGGCGGACGTCAGGAGGTTCGTCGTGCCGGTTGAATCCTGTTGCATGTTTTCAATTGGAGGCCAGGTCATGGGCTCCGGGGAGTATCGACGCGTGTAGCTCGCCAGATTGAGTTAGATCATGACTTTCTGATGACTGTGCAGATGCGTCGCATGGATATGGTGAGGCGCATGGACATCGCGAAGAATCATGGCAGGGCAGCGTGCCATCCGCAACACCCGGGCCATCAGTCCTGGCCGGAGGTGGGACAGCAATTCGCCTCCGCGGTGCACGCTCATGACCAGCAAGTCTGCTTGCGAATCTTCCGCCATGCGGAGGATCTCCTCGGCCGGCTCGCCTTCGCGAATCAGGCATTGTGGCTTGACGGCCAGCCAGGCGTCGCGGCTCATCATTGCCTCCAAAGCGTCGAACTGGCCTTCGGAGGGGCTGGCGATGCCTTCTTCGCGAACGGTGAAAATGGTCAGGCGGGCATGGTGACCGCTGGCAATTTCGCCGGCAAGTCGAGCTGCGTCGGTGACGCCTTCCGCGGTGTCGCAGGCCAGCATGAGATGCTTCCAGGGAATGGTTTGCTGGGCCATGGCTGCGGCCAGCGGGCCCACAACGATGACGGGATGGTCCGACTTGCGGATGACCGCTTCCGCCACCGAGCCTAGCAGTAATCGCTCGAGGCCGCTCTTCTCTTCAGTTCCGACGACGATGCAGGCGGCGTGGAGTGTATCGGCAAGTCGAATAATCTCATGCGCAGGTGCACCGAAGACGAGAGTGCCTTCGACCTGGATGCGGTGCCCTGAAGTTTCTGCTGGGCGGCGTTCACATATTCTTCCAGCTCCAATTCCTGGATTCGCAACAGATCAGGAGAATCGTCGGTGACGATGGGCATGACGTAGACGAAATGTAACGGTCGCAACTCCTGCAGAGCCAACTTCACCGCGTACTCTACAATCGACTTGGACAGCTGGGAAAAATCAATCCCAACCAGAATCGGGCCTTGCGTTAGTTCCGGGTTGGTATGCATATATTTGGCCCCCTTAAGCGAGATCATAGGAGGGGCGAAAAGAATAGCGTGTGATGGAGCGCACACTACCGCGTGATGGCGGGCACGAGCCGTTTTTTGCGCCGGGGGAACGCGGTCTGGATCGCGGTCGCTGGGCGGCTGAGTTGGCGACATCAGTGACGGTTGTCACGGAGAATGCCTCGGTTGCGCTTTACTCTTGAAATGTCGCAGGCGAGTTGTGGGGCGATTGGTTCAATTCGAGCCGATAGCGCATAAGAGGCGACTTTTCGCAGCCGGACCACAGAAAGAAGGAGTGCATGTCGACACAAACGAATGCCACGGAGAGCCGCTTTGATGTTTTGTTAGAGCGGGCGCGGCAACTGCCGCCGATTCCGGTTGCCGTATGTTATCCGTTGACCAAAGTTGCGCTGGCAGGAGCGCTGGAGTCCGCCTCGTGCGACGTGATTCATCCGATCCTGGTGGGTCCAAAGGAAAAAATTCAGTATTTGGCGAAGACGGAAGGCTTCGATATTTCATCGTGCGAAATGATCGACGCCGAAGATGAAAATCAGGCGGCGAAGATTTCGGTGGAACTGTGCCGGACGAAAGTTGCGGACGCGCTGATGAAGGGAAGCCTGCACACCGATGCGTTTATGCATCCAGTGCTGGCGAAGGAAACAGGGTTGCGCACGCTGCGGAGAATCAGCCATTCCTTTGTGATGGAGACGCCGGCGTACGATCGGATTTTGTTGATCACGGATGCGGCGATCAATATTCTGCCGACGCTGGATGACAAGATGGACATCGTACAGAACGCAATCGACCTGGCCCACGTGCTGGGCGTGCCGGTGCCGAAGGTGGCGATTTTGTCGGCGGTGGAGACGGTGCAGTCCAGCATTATTTCTACGATTCATGCGGCGGCGTTATGCAAGATGGCGGACCGGGGACAGATTACCGGCGGCATTCTGGATGGGCCGCTGGCGTTCGATACCGCGGTCAGTCCAGAAGCGATGAAGATTAAGCACCTGGATTCTGCGGTGGCGGGGCAGGCGGATATTGTCGTGGTTCCGGATCTGGAGTCGGGCAATATGCTGGCGAAGCAGTTGGAATATCTGGGTGGCGCGAGCCTGGCTGGAATTGTTACGGGCGCTTCGGTGCCGATTATTTTGACCAGCCGTGCAGATTCGGCGAAGACACGGATGACGTCGGCGGCGGTCGCGTTGTTGATGCATGCTTGCGCGTAAGAAAAAGTTTGCCCGCGCAGGGTAAGCGTGGGCGTTGCGCTGCCACAGCCATGTGGCTTGATTGAGGCCGGGGCCGACCATGCTGGGTTCCGGCTTTTTTCTGCGCGAAACGCTGAGCGGTGGTAGGGCGACCTTGCGCCGAGACAATTCCGTCGCGTTCTTCGCCTTTCAGCAGCGCGATCATTTATCGTTAATAGAAGTGACGATGAGCCAGATCAAGGCGGTACGGGGCACGCGCGATTTGCTGCCGCCGGAAACAGAACTGTGGAATCGAGTGGAGGCAACGGCGCGGCGCGTGTTTGAGCGCTATGCGTTCGGGGAAATTCGCACGCCGATTTTCGAAGATACGCAGCTGTTTGCGCGCGGCGTGGGCGAAGAGACCGATATTGTTTCCAAGGAAATGTATACGTGGGAGGATCGCCCGCGGGCGCAGTCGGAAAAAGCGCAGATGTTGACGCTGCGGCCGGAGAATACGGCGGGGGTGGTGCGGGCGTATATCGAACACAAGCTGGGCGACGGCGGGCTGCTGCAGAAGCTCTACTATATAGGTCCGCAATTTCGCCGGGAGCGGCCGCAGAAGGGGCGGTATCGGCAGTTTTTCCAGATTGGCGCGGAGGTGATTGGGCCGGTAAGCGCGGGCAGTGAATCTCCGCTGCGCGACGCGGAAGTGCTGGAGATGCTGGCGACATTTCTGGATGAGCTGGGCGTGACGGGCTGGACGCTGGAGTTGAATTCGGTGGGGTCGGCGCAGGATCGGCCGCGATATGTGGAGGCGCTGCGGGCGGCGTTGACGGATGTGGCGCCGACGTTGTGCGTGGATTGTCAGCGGCGGGCGGTGACCAATCCGCTGCGAGTGCTGGATTGTAAGGTGCCGGAAGATCAGGAGAAGATTAACGCGCTGCCGAAGATTGCGGATTTTCTGGATGAAGATTCGCGGGCGCATTTTGCGGCGGTGCTGGCGGCGCTGGATGCTTGCGGCGTGCAGTACACGGTAAATCCACGGCTGGTGCGGGGGCTCGATTACTACACGCGCACGACGTTTGAGTTTACGCATGGTGGATTAGGCGCGCAGAATGCATTGCTGGGCGGCGGACGCTATGACGGATTGAGCGAAGCGATTGGAGGTCCGAAAGCGCCGGGGATTGGATTTGCGATTGGTGCGGATCGGCTGGTGTTGACGCTGCAGGCAGCGGCTTCGGGAGAAACGGCGAGTGCGATGGCGGATGTGTATGTGGCTCCGCTGGGCGTAGCGCAGCAGGCAGAGGCACTGGTGTTGGCGCGGGAATTGCGTCGCGCAGGATTGCGCGTGGAGTTGGGCGATGGATCGTTCCGGCTGAAGAAATCGTTTGAGATGGCGGATAAGGTGGCGCGGGCGATTGTGTTGTTTGGAGAAGACGAGGCTAAGTCCGGAGTGATGACGGTGAAGGATTTTGCGAGCGGGGAACAGACGAAAGTGGCGCGTGGGGAATTGGTAGAAGTTCTTCGCAAGAAATAATGACGCGCTGGTTGCGGCGTCATACAACAAAAATCTAGAAAGTAATTAGGAAACGATGGAACTGGATCTTCTAGGAAATTTGCAGCGAACACATATGTGCGGAGAGCTGCGGCTGTCTGCGGATGGTCAGCATGTTGTGGTGATGGGGTGGGTGAATCGTCGCCGCGATCATGGAAATTTAATTTTTCTGGATCTGCGGGACCGCGCCGGGATTGTGCAGATTGTGCTGGATAAGGAACTGTGTCCCGCGGCGCATGCGAAGGCGGAGGCGGTGCGGCCGGAATATGTGGTGGCAGTGCAGGGCAAGGTGCGTCGGCGCGATGCGGCGTCCATCAATCCGAATATGCCGACGGGCGAAATTGAAATTGACGTGGACGAGTTGCGCATTTTGAACGATGCGAAGACGCCGCCGTTTTCTCCAGCGGAAGAGGCGATTGGGAACGAAGAGCTGCGCTTGAAATATCGCTATGTCGATCTGCGCCGGCCGGCGATGCAGGAGAACATGATCCTGCGGCACAAGGTTGCGCTGGCGATTCGGCAGTATCTTTCCGGCGAAGGATTTCTGGAAATTGAGACGCCATTTATGACGCGGTCGACGCCGGAGGGGGCACGCGATTACCTGGTGCCGAGCCGGGTGCATCCTGGTGAATTTTATGCGCTGCCGCAGTCGCCGCAGATGTTCAAGCAGATTTTGATGATTGGTGGACTGGACCGCTATTTCCAGATTGCGCGCTGTTTTCGCGATGAAGATTTGCGTGCCGATCGGCAGCCGGAGTTTACGCAGATCGATCTGGAGATGACGTTTCCGCAGCAGGAGACGGTGTTTCGCGTGGTGGAAGGATTTTTGACGGCGGCATTTCGAGAGGCTGGGATCAACTTGTCGACGCCATTTCCGCAGATCACCTATGACGATGCGATTCGCAGGTTCGGGATTGATAAGCCGGATATGCGCCTGCCGGAGTTGACGGATGTTCGCGGGTGAGTTTGAGGCGGGCGAGCTTGAGTCGCTGAAGATTGAGCCGGGTCTGCCGATCGTGGCCATCGTGATTCCGAATAAGTCGACGATGAGCAATACGCAGAAGAAGGCGTTCATCAAGGAAATTGAGGCGGGGCTGGGGCCGGATCTTGCGTACCTCGACGTGGAGCGGCTGGCGAGCAGCGCGCAGTACGCCGGGCTGGCGCAGAAAATCGATCGCGCTGTGGCGGCGAATTGCAAGTTTGAACGGATCGAGCCGGAACATCGGCTGGTGGTGGTGAGCCCGCGGGTTGGGGCAAACAAGTCGCGCGACCATGCGTGGATTTATAAGAAGGCGGGACTGCTGCGGCTGGAGCTTGCGAAGCGATTCCGCGAGGAACACGGAGCGTTCGAAAAGAAGGGCACTCCGGAGGATTACAAATTTTTGTGGGTGACGGATTTTCCGTTCTTCGAGTGGGATGAGGAAACGAAAACGTGGACGTTTGCGCATCATCCCTTCACCTCGCCGCATGAGGATGATTTGCAGGCGGGGCGGATGGAGTCTGATCCGGGCGCGGTGCGGGCGCTGGCCTATGACATTGTGCTGAACGGGATTGAGCTGGGTTCGGGATCGATCCGTATTCATCGCCAGGAAGTGCAGCAGTTGATTTTTCGCTCGCTGGGGATGAGCGAGGAAGAAGCGAAGGGGAAATTTGGATTCTTCCTGGAAGCGCTGGAGTATGGGACGCCTCCGCATGGCGGGATTGCGCTGGGGCTGGATCGAATTGTGATGATTCTTGCTGGAGCGCAGAGCCTGCGCGAGGTGATTGCGTTCCCGAAGACGGCGAAGGCGGTGGATCTGATGGTGGATGCGCCTTCTCCGGCGACGGAAACGCAACTGAAAGAGTTACATATACAGAGACGGCGCAGTTAGGGGCGGTTGCTGGAGCGAGGGCTTGGGTTCAGCACACTCGGCTAGACCGGAATGGGGCGGCCGCACCGGCGATTTACGTCGGACGATTTAG
Organism: uncultured Acidobacteriota bacterium; assembly: GCA_963774515.1. Taxonomy (GTDB): domain Bacteria; phylum Acidobacteriota; class Terriglobia; order Terriglobales; family Acidobacteriaceae; genus JAKAAZ01. The sequence goes on from CAVZFK010000003.1 coordinate 6,819, forward strand.
CTCGCCGGCCGTCTAAACTTCTCATGATTGCTCTTCGTTAAAGAGAAGCCGACTAGCTCGAACTTGCGTGTAATAGCAGGGATAAAATACGTAGTCTGAATCTGTTTATATTGACTTGGTGCTCTTGCTTCCAAGCCTTGGTATCGAGGCAATGAAATCGTTCTAGTAAATTTCATACAGCTCTGGGGCGCGTTCACGAAAAAGTTCTGGGCTGAAGTTCCGGCTAATTTTTGTTTCCCAAGTCGCCACGTCCCGAATTCCGCGCGACACTCCAATTCTGCGTTTCAATTGACTCTTGATAGCTTCGCTTTGGGATGTCAGGGATTGAGCTTCTTCTTGAATTTCAAGCAATCGGGCCTCAATCGATGCAATTGTGAGAAGAGTTGCTTGTCATTTGCGGTTGCTCGAGCATTACTCGTTACAGGTAACATGGTCGAAGTCTATGACCGCGCTCTTAGTGTTTTGCTGTGTGGAAACCATCTCCCTGAACTGATTGATCGTCCGCCGCTATGCGCTTCTGAATCCATTTGGAAGAATTGGGTTCCGTCTTCCCTATGACCCTTCGCGGACAAAGAAAGCGATGGAAGGATGGGGCACGTCCGATTCGTTGTCTGTCACTGATACTGCAAAGAGAAAGAGCTTCTGTGAGCTGCCGCTCGTTCGACTGACGAATTCTCGGTGCGACAACATTTGTCTGACTGGAACGATTGTGAAACGGTTTGAAGCCCTTCTCTGAAGATCTGTACCGGCACGGTCACTCCTCTATAAAACAGAACGCTTGCATGTCTTCATCTTCGGCAAATCATGAAGGAAGATAGCAGCTTGGCCAGCTTACTATTCTCTGACATGCAACGACTGTTTGATTCGGAAGCCATATGACGAACTTCCTGCTAGTACGCCGGGATGCCGGTGACGCTTTGGCCGATGATGAGGGTGTGCATGTTGTGCGTGCCCTCGTAGGTCTTCACGGACTCCAGATTCAGCATGTGGCGCATGACGGGATAGTCGTCGGTGATGCCGTTGGCTCCGAGAATGTCGCGGGATTTGCGGGCACACTCGAGTGCCATCCAGACGTTGTTGCGCTTGGCCATGGAGATGTGCTGGTGGTCGGCCATTTTCGCATCCTTCATGCGACCCACCTGCAGCGAAAGCAATTGAGCCTTGGTGATTTCGCTGATCATCCAGGCGAGTTCTTCCTGAATTAATTGATGGCTGGCGATGGGCTCGTCGCGGAACTGCTTGCGCAGCAGGGAATATTGCAGCGCCGTATCGTAGCAGGACATGGCGGCGCCGAGCGCGCCCCAACTGATGCCGTAGCGAGCCTGATTGAGACACATGAGGGGCGACTTTAAACCGCCGGAGCCGGGCAGCAGCGCGGAGGCGGGGACGCGCACATCCTGCATGGAGAGGCCGGAGGTAACGGAGGCGCGCAGGGACCATTTGCCGTGGACATCGTAGGCGCTGAAGCCGGGGAGTTTGGTGTCGACCAGAAATCCGCGGATGCGACCGTCTTCATCGTCGACCTTGGCCCAGATGATGGCGACATCGGCAAGGGTGCCGCTGGTGATCCACATTTTTTCGCCGTTCAGGATGTAGTCGCCGCCATCTTTTTTCGCGCGCGTACGCATGCCGCCGGGATTGGAACCGAAGTCGGGCTCGGTGAGGCCGAAGCAGCCGAGTTTTTCTCCGGTGGCCATTTGCGGCAGCCACTCATTTTTCTGCTCGTCGGAACCGAAGGCGTGGATGGGGTACATGCACAGCGCCGATTGCACGCTGACGAAGCTGCGCACGCCGGAGTCGCCGCGCTCGGTTTCCTGCATGACCAGGCCATATTCAACATTGTTCATGCCGGCACAACCATAGCCCTGGATGGTGGCGCCATAAAAACCAAGCTCGCCCATGGGACGGATTAATTCTTTGGGGAAGCGGCCTTCGCGATTGCATTCCTCAATGATGGGGATGAGGTTATCCTCAATAAATTGGCGGGCGGTATCGCGGACCAGGCGCTCGTCTTCACTCAACAACGTGTCGAAACCGATAAAGTCGACACCTTTAAATTTGAAAGCCATACAGTGTTCTCCATAGATAAATCTGCAAACACTTTAGGCTAGCAGAGAGCGGCGGTTGGCGCAGTGCTGGACGCGCGAGGGCGTTGCAGCGAGGGTACATTCGCAGCGTTCACAGGCTGTTCACATTGGCGGGCAGCGTGCGTGTAAGAATGATTCGACCGCTCGCGGGTTGCGGGCAGGACTTAGGTGGCGGATTGGATGCGTCGTGTTGCGCTGATTTATAACCCGGCTTCCGGACAACGTCCGGGGCGGCGAGCCGCAGTGATCGCGGAAGTAGTGTCGATACTTCGCGAAGCGGGCGTGGAAGTGAAAGTGATTCCCACCGAGTCGCCGGCAAGCGCGGGCATGCAGGCGCACGCGGCGATGGAAGAAGGGTATGACACCATCCTGGCATGCGGCGGCGATGGGACCGTGCATGAATCGCTGCAGGAGTTGGTGGGCGGAACGGCGGCGCTGGGCGTGATTCCGATGGGAACCGCAAATGCGCTGGCGGCGGACCTGGGGTTGCCGGGGTCACCGATCAAAGCAGTGAAGAAGCTGCTGACGGCGAAGCCGGTGCGCGTTTCCGTGGGCCAGGTTTTCTACCAGGACAGTAAGGGAGAGACGCGCTCGCGATACTTTATTGTGGCGGCGGGCGTGGGCGCGGACGCGCTGTTTATGGGGCGGTTGGATCCGAAATTGAAACAGCGATTCGGATACGCGCTGTATGTGGTGGAGGCGTTTCGCCTGTGGGTGACGCACAAATATCCAATGTTTGCGGCGTGCTTCAAAGAGAGCGGCGACGCAACACCGCGGGTGGAAGAGGCGTCGCAGATTCTTGCGGTACGCATTCGCAATTTTGGCGGCGCGCTGCATGATCTTGCTCCCGGGGCTGCGATTACAAATCCCAAATTGCACGTGATTGCATTGACGACGCGAAGCCGGGTGCGATATCTGCGATTCATGATCGCGGTGTTGATGGGACGGCATAAATACGTAGCGCCGATTCAGTTGGTCGAGTGCGAATCCGTGGAGTGCTATGGGTTGGAAGGCGCGACGGAAGAATTATTCGTCGAGGCGGATGGCGAGTGGCTGGGCACGCTGCCGGTGCGGATGGAAGTGGTGCCGGATTCGCTGACGATATTGATGCCGACGAAGGATGCATAATCTAAATCAAAATTCCTAAGATTTCGCCAGGGCGTTGATGTCTTTGACTTCGAGAATCTGCTTTGGATAACCGTGCTGCACGCAGCGGATCATGGCGATGGCGACGTCGTGCAGGGTGCTGACAAGGTTTGGCAGCAGGACGCGGAGCAGGGGATAGGCCCATCCGATCAAGTTGTACGCGAACTTGAGATTTTTCTGGCCGGGAGTTGCGCGCATAAAACCTGGGCGAAAATTGTAGACGCCTCGGAAGCCGAGCCGGGTGAGCGCATTTTCAGTTCTCCCTTTGACGCGCGCCCACATGACCCTTCCTTTTTCTGTGCTGTCAGTATGAGCGCCGGAGACATAGCAGAAAACCATTTGCGGATTGAGGCTGGCGAGCACGCCGGCGAAATGCAGGGTGATGTCGTAGGTGATGTGGGTGTAGTCGGCTTCGCTCATTCCGACGGAACTGATGCCGGCGCAGAAGAAGCAGGCGTCATAACCGGTCAGCTGATCGCGGATGTCGTCCAGGTGCATAAAATCGCGGACAATACATTCTTTCAATTTGGGATGCTGCAGTCCGTATGGTTTGCGGCTGACGAGGAGGACGCTCGCGATTGCGGGATGTTCGAGGCAGGTGAGCAGGACGCCTTCGCCGACCATTCCGGTGGCGCCGGTGATGATGACGTTGAGGTGGGTGGGGTCTGGACTCATGGATGTAGGATAGCTGTTTTGTGAGACGTAGCCCGTTGAAGCGTGAGGCGAGTTGGAAACGCCGCTCAGCCTTCGGCGTTTGATCGAGCACGCTTCCACTTGATCGCTAATTCTGACACCGCTACGCTAGCTGCCTGGGCGGGAGTAATACGATGAACGCGACGCAAACAAGTGCTACCACGAGTAGAGGGACAGATTCAGAACGCAACTGTTTCAGCTGATACGCTTGCACGGCCATCACCGCGTCGTGGGCAAGGGTGCCCCATCCGGTGAAGGCAACGAGGCTGCGATGGGCTGCCGGGTTTGGCACAGCCAGCAACAGAAATACGCCGAGCACAAAATAGACGGCCAGCATCATTTGATCGCCGTAATCGGACTGTTGATGTTGGGGGATCGACTTGAGCAACGGATAGATCCCGGCCACGAAGAATAGGCCGACCAGTGCGAGCAACCCTTGCAGCACTCGATGTCTTCTCATGGGCTATCTCCTTACATATATTGTGACTTGGCCGTAACGGCAGGCTAGTCAAACTATGCCACGCGACCCACCGGGGATCAAGAAACGACCATCGTTGTCGAGCAATGTTCGTATACCCTTCGTCTCTTTATCAATTAAGAGTAAAAGCCTTACAATATATGTATCGGACAGTCGGCGCCTGCTCCAAGAACATTGTCATTCTTGATGATTTCTGCTGACAGGTATTAACCCCAATCATTTGGAAGTGCATCGGCTAGAGATGCGCTCGCTTGGGGACCGTGGGTTTTGCCGGCATCTCCCCGCATCAAGCCGCTGCGCGGGGAGCACACACTCTGGAGACAATACTTGAAGGCTCGTCTGGGATTGTTATTTGCGGCGTCGTTGCTATCCTTGCCGTTTGCAGGGTGCGGCGGTGGCTCGGTCGGAGGTACGGGCACGACCACCTCTTCCACGATTTCCTCGGTGTCGGTGGTGTGCTCGCCATCTTCCGTCACACCCGGAGCGACCTCACAATGCAATGTGAGCGTGGATGGGACAGGAAGTTTTAGCTCGACGGTGACGTGGAGTGCGAGCGGTGGATCGATCACTGGCAGCGGACTGCTGACGGCGCCAAGCTCGGCGGCTACGGTGACGGTGACCGCGACCAGCAGCGAAGATTCCAGCAAATCCGGAAAGGCGACGGTGACGGTGGCGACGGGGACGGGCGCGCCGACGATTTCTTCTGTGGGCGTGGCGTGCAGTCCATCAACAATTGCGATCAATGCAACTTCGCAATGTACGGCGACAGTGAAAGGAACGGGAAGTTTCAGCTCGACGGTGACGTGGACGGCGAGCGGCGGCACGATTGATTCGAGCGGACTGTTGACCGCGCCGGGATCAGCGGGCTCTGTGAAGGTGACGGCGACCAGCACACAAGACACGACAAAGAGCGGCTCGGCGACGATTACGGTGCAGGCGCAAACGCCGCACAGTCAGCATGTGATTCTGGTGATGGAAGAAAACCGCGGCTACTCCAGTGTGGTGGGGCAGACAAGTGTTTGGCCGAACCTGAACAACCTGATCAGCACCGGGGCGCTGGCGACTAATTATTATGCGAACACGCATCCCTCGATCGGCAATTACTTGATGCTGACAACGGGACAGATCCTGACTAACAATGACAACTCGACCAAGGTGTGGAACGTGGATAACATTGCGCGTCGCATGTTGTCGGCGGGTGTGTCGTTCCGGATTTATGCGGAAGGGATTACGCAGGGATATGTGGGCGGAAATACGGGAGCGTATGTGATCCGGCATGATCCTTTCGCGCTGCTATCGGATATTGCCGATGATGCAACGGTGGCGAAGGCGCACATGTGGCCGTTCACGCAGTTTGCGACCGATCTGGCGAACGGGACCCTGCCGGAGTACTCCTTTATTGTTCCGGACTTGAATGATGATGCACATAATGGAACACCGCAGCAGGCGGATACGTGGTTGCAGTCGAAAGTGATTGCGCCGCTGTCGACCAACTCCGTGTTTGAGCCTGGTGGGGATGGGGTTCTGATCGTAGATTTTGACGAGGCGGCCACGAGCGATTCTACGCACGGCGGCGGTCATGTTGCGTGCGTGTTGTGGGGACCGGTGGTGACGGCGGGGTATCGGCAAAGCTCGAACACGGTGTACCAGCATGAGAGCTTGCTGCGCACGGAGATGGAATTGCTGGGGCTGTCGAGTCCTCCCGGAGCCTCGGCCAGCGCACCTTTGATGAACGAATTCTTCATCCAAAAATAGCTGAAAAGTTGAAGCCGATCGCATGAAACAAGGCGATTTATGCGCAGGGGAAAGCATTTTCGTTTTCCTGTGGCCATGCCACATAATCTTGTGTCATACTTATGTGGCATTGACACAGGAGAAGCAAGATGGGCGATGTGAAACTGGATTTGCTGCAGGGAACTCTGGACTTGATGGTGTTGCAGACGCTGGCAACGCTGGGAACGCTGCATGGCTACGGCATCGCGCGACGCATTGAGCAGGTGAGCGGCGACGAGATTCTGCTGAACCAGGGGACCATTTATGCGTCGCTGGTACGGCTGCAGCAGCGGGGATGGATCTCCGCGGAGTGGGGCACTTCGGAAAATAATCGCAAGGCGAAGTATTACGCGATTACGAAAAGCGGCCGCAAGCAGTTGGCGAAGGATGCGGCGCACTGGCAAAGGCTTTCGAACGTGATGGGCCGGGTACTGTCCATTCCGGCAGAGGGAGAGCTGTGATGGGTGCGATGCGAGAGACATGGAACCGGGTGCTGTCGTTTTTTCACAAGCCAGAACGCGATTCGGAGATGGAGGCGGAACTTGCCAGCCATGTGGAACTGGCGGCGGAAGAGAACATGCGGCAGGGAATGCCGGAGGGGGAAGCGCGGCGGAAGGCGCTGGTGCGATTCGGCGGCGTGCAACAGGCGAGGGAACGGCAGCGTGAGGCGCGCGGAATTCCGTGGCTCGACGTGTTGATGCAGGATGTGCGTTACACGCTGCGGACATTGCGGCGGGACCGCTCGTTTACGGTGGTGGCGGTGCTGATTCTGGCGCTGGGAATTGGCGCGAACATTGCGGTGTTCAGCGTGGTGAATACGATTTTGCTGCGGCCGCTGCCGTTTCCGGATTCGCAACGGTTGATTCGAATCACGACCAAAGATCCCAAGGGCGGCGACTCCAGCATGACGTATACAACGGATGCCACCGAGGAATATCAGCAGCGGAACAAATCATTTCAGCAGGTGACCGGCTATTTCGCGTTTTCTTCCTACATGAATTACAAGCTGGGGGGACATGGCGTACCGCTGCCGGTGGCGGGAATGCTGGTGATGGGGAATTTTTTTCAGACACTGCAAGTGCAGCCGATGTTGGGGCGCTTGTTCACCGCGGATGAATGTCTGCCGAAGGGCCGTCCGGCGGTGTTGCTGACGTTATCCGTTCTGGAAACGGCAGTTTCATGGCGATCGCGGCATTGTTGGCAAGGCGATCGATCTGAATGGAAGTCCGGTGACGGTGGTGGGTGTGATGCCGCAGACTTTTGATTTCGGATCCGTATTTTCACCGGGCTTGAAGGTCGATATTTTTACGCCATTCGTGATGCATGATTTTGAAGAGGATGGAAACGTGCTGGCGCTGATGGGTCGGCTGAAGCCGGGGGTGACGTTGGCGGCGGCGCAGGCGGAAGCTGATCTGCTGTTCCCCAAGCTGGATTCGCGATTTACGACACCCTGACTAGAACGGTCATTACACCGCGAGACAAGTGCTATTAAAGGAATACGTGACCGGAAAGCTGCATCGGTCTTTGATTGTGCTGTGGTGCGCGGTGGGTATGATTCTGCTGATTGTCTGCGTGAATCTTTCGAACCTGCTGCTGGCACGCGCGGCGGCGCGCAGCAAGGAATTTGCGATGCGGACGGCGCTGGGTGCAGGGCGTGGCCGGTTGATTCGGCAGTTGCTGACGGAGAGCCTGATTCTTTCTGGAGCGGGTGCGTTGCTGGGACTGGGAATTGCATTCGCGGTGATTGAATTTCTAGCGCACCAGGGATCGATCGCGCTGCCTCTGTTGAGCGATCTGCAGATTGATGGCGCAACGCTGGCGTGGACGGTGGCGATTGCGATTGTGAGTGGGGCTGCGTTTGGTCTGATGCCAGGGCTGAAGATGTCGTCGGGAAATCTGCAGGAGACGCTGAAGGATTCCGGCAGCGGCGGAGGTGAAGGCCGAAAGCATGAGGGACTGCGATCGGCGCTGGTGGTGTCTGAAGTTGCGTTGGCGTGCGTGTTGCTGGTGGGTGCGGGCCTGTTGCTGCGCAGCTTTCTGCGGATTCTGGATGTCGATCTTGGGTTCAAACCGAGCCACGCCGCGGCCATGAGCGTGGAGTATGACGATGGGGGCGATGCTGCGAAGAGAAGCGCGATCTGGCAGGAGATTATTCGTCGTGTGGAGGCGATTCCGGGCGTTGAAACCGCCGGCATCTCCGATAGTCTGCCGCTGAGCCGCAACCGAAGTTGGAGTGTTTCGGCGAAAGGGCAGAGCGATGCATCTCGCCGGGAGAATGCAGGATGCATTTGCGTTTCTCGTGTCGCCGGGCTATTTGAGGGCGATCGGGGTGCGATTGGTCAAAGGCAGAGATTTTCGTTGGGATGACAACTCCAAGAGCCAGGCGGCAGTCATCTTGAATGAAACGGCTGCGCGCAAGTTGTGGCCGGGGCAGGATCCGATTGGGCGGATCGCAATCGCCAGCGGCGCGGAGGCGCGGGTGATCGGAGTGGTCGCCGATGTTCGCGAGAGCAGCGTGGAGGGCGATCCGGGCTGGCAGATGTATCTGAGCGGCGCCGCGCCACAATATGGGCCTCAAGGAGGCGAACTCGTGGTGCGGAGTAAGGTTGCGCCTGATGCGCTGGCCTCGAGCGTGCTGACGACGCTGCGGCAGATCAATCACGGGCAGCCAGCGGCCGAGTTTCAACCTATCCAGGGACTGGTGGATCATGCGGTTTCGCCGCGGCGTTTCTTCGTATACCTGGTCGATATTTTTGCAGGGCTGGGTTTGTTGCTGGCGTCGCTGGGGATTTACGGCGTCATCTCCTACTCCGTAACGCAGCGGACGCAGGAGATTGGGCTTCGCATGGCGCTGGGCGCGTCGCGATGGAACGTGCAGTCGAGCGTGATCTGGAGGACGCTGCGGCTGGTACTGCTAGGCATGGTGGTAGGGCTGGGGGTGTCGCTGGCTGCGTCGCGATTGATTGCGGCACTCTTATTCGGCACGGCGCCGTCGGATCCAAAAACGTTTGGCGCGGTGGCGCTGGTGCTGCTTGCGGTTGCGCTGCTGGCGGGATATCTGCCGGCGTGGCGAGCTTCCAGGATCAATCCCATGATTGCGCTACGCAACAACTAACGTCAGAATTTTCTAAGTTACGGCCGTTCAGCGTGAGGCGAGTCTTATTCGCCCTATGTTCGACGGTCGTGCACGCGTGTGTCGGATCCCCGACATTACAGGCAGTTGCTCTTCCACGGGCAACGCCTGTGGAAAATTCCCTCCGTGAAAGTTTCTCGCAGCGAATTGAAGCGGGCTTCAGCATCATCCCCACTCTTAAATAGTTAAGACATGCTGGCAACCAGATGCGCGAAACCTGCGTCGGACTTAGGAGTACTGCAATACCTCGCCCCATAAGCCCTGGCTACTGCCCCAGGCGGCGTTTATCTCATACCCCAAGGAGAGAAACCCGTGAAGAATGGATTTCTATCTCTATCAGTAATTTCAATTTTGGCGATCGCTATCGCAGGTTGCGGCAGCGGCGGCGCTACGATGAACAACCCAATCCAATCGCAGAGTAAAGCTTCTGTAGGCATGCCGCACAGTAGTCATGTGGTGATCGTGATGGAGGAGAATCGCAGCTACTCCAGCGTAGTGGGCCAGACCAGTGTTTGGCCGAACCTGAATCAACTCATCCGCGAAGGGGCGCTGGCGACTCATTACTATGCCAACGTGCATCCCTCCATCGGAAACTACCTCATGCTGACGACGGGGCAAGTGCTGACGAGCAATGACAGCTCCACCAAGGTGTGGAATGTGAACAACATTGCGCGACGGATGCTTTCTTCCGGGACGAGCTTTCGCATCTATGCGGAAAGTGTTCCCCGCGGATATCTTGGCGGCAATACGGGACTTTATGTGATCCGACACAATCCGTTCGCATTGCTTTCCGACATCGCCGACAGCAAAACAGTGGCGTATGCGCACCTGTATCCGTTTACGCAATTTGCGACTGATGTGGCGAACGGAACGTTGCCGCAGTACTCCTTCATCGTTCCGAACATCGATGACGATGCTCACAGCGCTTCTCCACAAAAGGCAGATACATGGCTGCATTCCAAAGTGATCGCACCGTTGTCGACGAACTCCTCATGGGAGCCGGGAGGGACGGGAGTGCTGATTGTGGATTTCGACGAAAGCGTGGATAGCGATACGGCGCATGGCGGCGGCCATGTGGCTGCAGTCTTTTGGGGGCCGAACGTGAAGGCGGGTTATAAGCAGACCTCCAGCACGATATTTCAGCACCAGAGTATGTTGCGGACGGAGATGGAACTGCTGGGATTGTCGAGTCAGCCGGCCGAAGCGGCCAGCGCGCCGACGATGACCGAATTTTTCAAATAGATTGGGGTGCGGGTCGAAGGCTAGTGGCGAGGGAAGGATCGCGTGACAGGGGCGAACCTTATTGCTCGTAGGTCCAGTAGTGAAGCTTGAGCTGTTGGAACTCGGGATCGTCCTTGAGATCGGCTTCAAAGCGATTCCGAGTGATCAAGAAAAGCTTGGGATCGCGGGCGGAATAGGCGGCATGAAGGTAGCGGATGGCGTCTGCTTTTTCCCCAATAGCAGGCTGGTATAGGCCAGGTCATATCCCGAAGTGTGGCCTTGCTCAAACGGAGGTTTCCTGGACGCGCTTCATTGCCTGGAGCATGGAACACTTGCCGCCTGCATTCCAACCAGCTCGAGCGGCACGAGCGATTGCGATCTCTTGCGGATCACGGGAGATGGCGGCGGCGCGTTCCGACTCGGCGAGGAAATTGGGAAAATCCTCCTGGATAAAAAAGACCGATGCCAGATATCGAGGGGGAGAAAGAAATTGAGGTTCGCTTTGCTCGATTTCTCTGAGAGCGGTGATGCCGGCAGACTGATCACCTGATGTAAAGAGAATCAGGCCTCGATCTGCCAGGATGGCCGGCGATGATGGGTCCAAGGTTCGAGCGTGCTCGATCTCTGCCAGCGACTCCTTATATCGGCCCAGGTCAAGCAATGCGGTGGCATACCAGTGGTGGGCCTCCACATTTTTCGGGTCGAGGCGAATCGCTTTCTGATATTCCTTGAGTGCGTTGGGGATGTCCCACTTCCAATAGAAGAGATCGAAGGCGAGGGCACGATGGGCCTCGGCGAGCGAATCATCGAGGGCGACGGCCTTTGACGCGGCCGAATAGGCGCGTGGATACGCTTCCGATTCCGGCATGGAACTATATTCGCGGATGAGGTTGTAGCTGTCGGCGAGACCGGCGTAGGCCTTGGCATCGTTGGGATCGTGAGCGATGGCCTCGGTAAAATCTTCAACGGCATGGTTCAGATCGTCGCCGGTTCTTCGGTTCCAGTAGTAGCGGCCTCGCAGGTACAACTCCTCGGCTTCGGCATTCTGAATATGGCTACGTGGGTGAGGTTGCCAGGAAGGGACGCGACCCCATGCAGATGAATCGGGACAGATGAATGATGAAGGCGATGGCGACAGCGATGCCGGCGCTGACAAGGGCGGGCGTCAGCCAGGATTTCGAATCTGCGGCGATGGAGGTGCGGGCTCAGTCGTTGCATGGGGGTACGGTGAGCTGGGATGGGTTCGACTCAATCGGCGAAGCATTGAGTGCGTGCGTGGAAACATCGCTGCCAGCCAGGGGGGTGTTCAGCCATCGTGTCAGTTCCGCGGTATAGGCGAACACGCCGCCGCGCTCGCCGCCGGGGATTCTGTGGACAGGGAGGGACCGGCTTCTCTCCCAACGTTTCACCGTGCGTTCATCACGCCCGAAGAACGAAGCTATTTCTTTCCAGGAATCGAGACGCCGATTCTGGGCTGAATCATGACTGCTCCGCAACATTTAAGTGCACCATCCGGTTTTGGAGGTCCAGTAGAAATTTTAGGGGCTAAGTGGATGGATTGGATGCGGCGAGCCCGGGAAATGTTGTTTGGAAGGCGGACACACGATAGCTGCCCCGCTGCCGGGAAGCCTGGCGGCTCCGCCGGCGGCAGGATGTGAACGGCGCTGGCCAGGCACCTACGGACTAAGGGGCAAACGCAAGGCGGCCGGTGAAGAGCCGGTGCTGAAGGAAAGACTCTCGAATCAGCCCCGGGAAACTGCGAGCGACGAAATCGCCGCTCGCTTTGACCTAAGTGGTTTACTGCAATAGCGTCAAGTACTTAGTACGCCAGCCAGTGAAACCACATCGAATCCGAATCTTGCTCGGTGGCATCGGACAACGAAGTGCCGCTTTGTGCCATGACGATATCCTCATTGGCCTCACTCGTGTAATCGATTGCGTGGCTTGAGCCGCTGCGGTAGGCGTACGCGTCGTCCATATAAGCGTCCGCATAGTTTGGCAGCGGGTTTGTGAAGGAACCTCCCACCTCTGTGCGCTCAACGATCCATTCCGCGGACAGGCCGGAGAATGTAGTTTTTGGCGGGATGGTGAGCGAGGTAGAGATGGCTTTCTTGGTGTTGTAGTTGGCAATGTAGTAGAAGCCCGTGGTCTTGCCGCTCTTGACCCCAACAGCGGAGTAAGCATAGATCACGTCTCCCGGAGCGATCGGAAAGTTCGGAATGACGATTTCAGATTCAGGAATGAACTCGACCCAGGCGTAGTAGGTGGCCTTGCCGCCGGTGTACTGCTGCTCGGTTCCGTCCTGAATCAGGTCGTTGCACTTGCAGTTGCCATCGATCCCGACCCATTCCGACATATACCCGTTGATCGATTTGGACTGGCTGCCGACGCTGGGAACGACCCAGAGGCCGACAACCTCGTTAAAGACCGGACTGCCCCCAATCAACGACCACCCGCTCCAGTTGCCGGAGGTGCTTTTGGTGGTGTTGCCTACCGCGACGGCCTTGGTGAGGCGCTGGTTCGGTAGATGATAGCGATTGGTCGCAACCAGCTGCGGGGTGATGCGGGTGACGTTGACGGCTCGCAGCCAGTTGGAATAGGCCTTGGTGTCGTTGGGATCGGGACGGTTCGGAAAGCCGTATTCCTGTAGCTGCTGTTGGGAAGCGTAGACAGGGTCGAAACCCTGTGGGACGGCGTTGTAGGTAGTTGCGCCGGTAACACCCGGCAGCGCAACGGCAGTTTCATATTCCTGACCGCTGGCGACGAGGCTGCCTGCCGACAGCGCCGCGACAGCGACAAGAGCGATTGCGATTTTCACGTAGATCTCCTCGGGTTGAATGAATTACGGAGTTGCATCATCAGGGAGGAGCGCCGCGCGCCGTTCTAAGCGCGCAGCGGAGAAGCTGGAAGCCAACTGCGTGAAACTACCTTAGGGTTGAGTTGAGGGACTTACAAGGTTCGAGTCGTGACAATAGGGGGCAAGACGGGACATCGTTAAAAAAAGCCTGAAAATCCGCGGTCGGCGGTGGGCGAGTTGAGGAGCGGAGGGGTGTTTGGTGTTTGGTGTTTGGACGGCACTCGGGACTAGGATGGGCCGTGAGGCAGGTTTTGCATATTTTTCTCATGACGGCGCATCGAAAGGGGAGACATGTACAACGCAAAAGCTTTCTCCGCTACCAGCGCGACATCGCCGCTAGCTTCCACCACGATCGCGCGGCGCGATCCAACCGAGACGGACGTCCAGATTGAGATACTTTTCTGCGGCATTTGCCACTCTGACCTGCACCAGGTGCGGAACGAGTGGAAGGAAGTAATGCCGACTGTTTATCCTTGCGTGCCCGGACATGAGATTGTTGGCCGCGTCACCAAAGTGGGCGGCGGCGTTACGAAGTTTAAGGTGGGTGATCTGGCTGCCGTGGGCTGTATGGTCGACTCCGATGGAACATGTCCGGAGTGCAAGCGGGGGAAGAACAGTTCTGTCCGAACTTCACGCTGACCTATAACTTTCCAGACAAGCATACCGGGGGCGTTACTTACGGGGGTTACTCCGACAGCGTGGTGGTCGATCAGCGCTTTGTGCTGAAGGTGCCGTCGAACCTGGAACTGGCGGGAACTGCGCCGCTGCTGTGCGCGGGCATCACAACTTTTTCTCCGCTGCATCACTGGGGAGTGACGAAGGGGAAGAAGGTTGGCATCGTCGGGCTGGGCGGATTGGGGCACATGGGCGTGAAGTTTGCGCACGCGCTGGGCGCGCACGTGGTGCTGTTCACTACTTCGCCGGGAAAGACGGAAGATGCGCTGCGGCTGGGTGCAGATGAGGTTGTAATTTCACGCAACGCGGACGAAGTTGCGAAGCATGCCGGCAGTTTCGATTTTATTCTCGATGCTGTTTCTGCGAATCACGACATCAATATGTACATTAATCTGCTGGCTCGTGATGGAAACCTGACGCTGGTGGGCGCGCCGAACAAGCCGTTTGAGATTCCTGCGTTCGCGTTGATCATGGGACGACGCAGCCTATCGGGTTCGCCGATCGGAGGTATCGCGGAGACGCAGAAGATGCTGGATTTCTGTGGGGAGCACAACATCACCGCGGACGTGGAAGTGATTCCGATCCAGAAGGTGAATGAAGCGTATGAGCGGTTGTTGAAGTCGGACGTGAAGTATCGCTTTTCGATCGATATGGCTTCGCTGAAGAGCGCGTAGTTTTTAAAAGCGAAAAAGTTCCCGGCTGGTCTGCAAGGGGATTGCAGATTGGCCGGGAATTTTTTGTGTGGGCTTGGTGAGAAGCCGGATGGGAACTGCAATGGCTGAGATAGTTGAAGGATTATGCGCGATAGTTGAAGGTTTATACGCGGTAGTTGAAGGATTATACGGGATAGTTGAAGGATTATACAGAGCGGAAATTAACCTAAGGGCTTATATAGCAACAGGATGCGAATTCTACGCACACCTTTTGGTGCAAATGTCGAAAAAAACCTGTAAACCAAGCGCTCGGGGCGGGCGAGTGGAAGGACCCCTGGGACTATTTTACCAAATCCGGGGGATTCGGAGTGCCATATTGCCTGGGGTTCAGGCTGTCTCGAAACGCGAGTTCTGAAACGAGTTTAGGGTTGAAGCCTGCCCCGCTTAAGCCAACCCGTTCGGCTTCGCTGTGGGCTGGCTTGAATGGGGCACCCGGGATGATGGCCGGGGTGAGTCGCAGGATATTGGAGTCGAGTGCGCCGGAAAAGCAGTGTGAAAGTTTGCGACAGGAATTGATTGTTGCGGCGTGTGCGTATCTGCATGCCTGCTCGACTCGCGATTTGATTCAGGACGCGGTGGGTCGCAGATAGTCAACAATTCGCATCGACCCAAGTTTGGAACATAGACCCGCAAACTGTCTTACAATCAGGTAGTACATTTCTTACCTAAGGGTAAACCTATGCGATCAACAGCTGTCATCAGTGCGAAGGGACAGATTGTTATTCCTGCCACTTTGCGGAAGAGATACCACTTAAAAGAAGGAATTACGGTGGTGTTCCAGGAAGAACGCGGCCGGCTTGTGCTTGAACCGGAAAACTACGACGCGATCTACGCGTTGCAGGGCAGCCTGCGAGAATTTCCGCTGGAGGCCAGTCTGGAAAAAGAGCGCCACGCCGAGCGCAAACGCGAGAACGAGCGATGAAGCACTACGTACTTGATGCGAACGCCGTGCTTCGATACTTTGCTGTTGGCGACGGACAAGGCGGAGAGAAAGTGCGCGGCCTGTTCGAGCAGGCTGAACGAAATCAAGCACAGCTTTCCATGTCTGTGATCAACATGGGAGAGGTTTTCTACATTCTGTTGAAGCACATTGGCGAGCAAAGAGCGCTTCACTATATTCAGGTGCTGCAGCACGCGGTGACGATGATCGATGCAGACGCGAACAGTACGATCGATGCGGCGACGTTGAAACATCAATACAAACTTGGCTACGCGGACAGCTTCGCCGCGGCCTTGGCCCTGGCATCGAAAGCCACTCTCGTTTCTGCTGATGCCTCGTTTGAAAAAATCGGCAAGTCTCTCAAGTGGATAAGACTGCCGAAATTCGATGCGAAGAAGCACTAATATTGCGAGCGAATTTCTGCGATGTGTCGACCCACTCAAGCCAAAAGAGGGCTTGAATGGGGCACCGGCCAATCCCACATCTCAAAGGCGAGATGTGGGGCACCCAGGTGTAATCCTGAGGCAGATGCGTTTTGTGCTCTTGTTGCTTACTTTAGGCGGCGGAGGCTTTCTACGGAGGGGACGAAGTAGTACGAGCCCGTGAGCGGTTCCGTATAGCGGGTGAGGGCGTCGCGCTGGCCGTTGACGAGGCCGGCCATGCTGTCGAGCATTCTGGAGAGGCGCTTCTGATCTGAGCTGAAGCCGACGAATACGGTGCCGTGATCTTCGACATTGCCGTAGGGCATGTTGCGTCGAAAAATGTGGCCGAACTCATCCTGGTCGGTGCGAGCGACATGGGAGTCCTCCGGCTTATCTTCGATTTCGGTGCTGTCGGCCTTGGTGCGTCCCATGATCTGCTCCTGTCGTTCCACAGGCAGAGCTTCCCACTCGGTGACATTGTGCTTCCACTTCTGCAATAACAGGACGGCGCCGGCGGCGCCGGGAATGTTTTCGGGCAAGAGCGCGTCGACGGGAGCGTCGAGCAGAGTAGGATTTTCTGATCCATCGATGAAGCCGGTGAGATCGCGATCGTGTCGGTACGCCCAACTTGAAGTCTCATCGACCAGCGTGGCCTGACCTGCGAGGCCGCGGATAACCGAGCGCGCCATATCGAAGACGATGTCATACGCACTGCCGGAGAGCCAGACCAGTGCATCACGCTGCGTTGCGGGCATGACGAAACCTTCAATCCCTTGAATGTTCTGATTAAAACCGTCCACATCCGAAGGCGCGTCGTCGGGCAAAAATTTCCGCCACAACTCAGGCCGAAACCCGATAACGAAATTCACTCCGCCGGTGGTGGTTCGTGGCTCACGGATGGCGGCGATGGTCGAAGCGAATTCCTGATAGTTCACGGAGTCGAGAAGATCGAACTCCAGGTACGCGTGGGAAGAAGTTCCAAGGGCAAAAATTCCAGCCTGAGGCGTGTACATGCGGAAATTATATCGGGCGGTCTTTTCACTCTGGTAAGAGAGTTACGCTAAATATTCCTGGATGTAGGGATCTTTCGAGCGGAGGAGATCGACGAGGGAGCCGGTAAAGGCGATGTGGCCTTCTTTGAGAACCATGAGGGTGGTGTTGGGATCGACGCCGTCGTTTTCGATGCGCTCCATGCGATTTTCTTTCAGGTTGTAGCGATGGGTAGCGAGGGTGAAGGCATCCTGCAGGCGATGGGTGACCAGCAGGGCGGTGCTTTCATAGACGTCGCGCTGCTTCATGACCAACTCAATAATGGTGGTCGAAGTGATGGGGTCGAGGCCGCCGGTGGGTGAGTCGTAAAGCAGCAGACTTGGCTGGGTGATGATGGCGCGGGCGATGGCGACGCGGCGGCGCATGCCACCGGAAAGTTCGGCGGGAAACTTATCGATGGCGTGTTCGAGCTCGACAAATTTCAGACACTCTGCAACACGGCGATCGATGTCTGTGGGGTCGTCATGCTCCTCCAGCAGGCGATAGGCAACGTTATCGTGGACATTGAGCGAGTCGAACAGAGCGCTTTCTTGAAAGACCATGCCGATGTGGCTGCGGAAATCGAACATTTCCGCCTGGGTAAGTTTGTTGATGTCTTTGCCGAAGAGGAGGACGCGTCCGGCATCGGGCGGCATAAGTCCGTTGGCGAGTTTGAGCAGAATGCTTTTTCCGCCGCCGGCTGGGCCGAGGATGATGACCATTTCTCCGGAGCGAGCCTGGAAGCTGATGTTGAGCAGAACGGAGTGGCCGTCGAAGCCGATAGAGACGTGCTCGAACGAGACTACCGGCGCGTTGGGATCGCCGATGGCTGGCTCTCGGGGAGGGAATGGTTTCAGTGGTCGACATAGGTGAATTCCAGCGGCTGAAAGCTAGCGGCCAAAGAGTCCAATGGTTAACTGACTGATCAGAAAATCGCTAAAAATAATCAACACAGAACTGACAACGACGGCCTGGGTGGTGGAGCGGCCGACGCCCTGGGTGCCTCCGCGGGTGGACATACCGAAGTAGCAGCCGACAGTGGCGATGATGAAGCCGAAGAGCAGCG
Source organism: uncultured Acidobacteriota bacterium (assembly GCA_963774515.1). Lineage (GTDB taxonomy): Bacteria > Acidobacteriota > Terriglobia > Terriglobales > Acidobacteriaceae > JAKAAZ01. The sequence goes on from CAVZFK010000003.1 coordinate 25,052, forward strand.
GCTTGACCAGGCCTTCCAGAACGTCTGGATAGCGGAGCGACTGGTAGGCCATGTGGAAGTACTGCGAAAGGTCGATGCCCATGGTGCTGGAGATCCATCCGCCGCCGAGAGTGCCCAGGCCATCGGAAATGATGGTGAGGAAGACGAGCATGATGATGGTCGATAGAACGCGCGGGGTGACCAGCTTTTTAAGTGGGTCGACGCCGAGGGCGCGCATGGCGTCAATCTGCTCGGTGACCTGCATGGAGCCGAGTTCGCTGGCCATGCCGGAAGCGTTGCGGCCGGAGACCATGAGGCCGGTGAGCACGGGGCCAAGTTCTTTGATCATGGAGAGGCTGACCAGAGTCGCCGGTGACAGCCTTGGCGCCAAACTGGGCCAGGGTGGTGGCGGAGTTCAAAGCCAGCACGCCTCCGGTGAAAAAGCCAGTGAGAATGACGATGGGCACAGAGCCCACGCCGATGAGATCGGCCTGCGTGTAAAGGTCGACCCAGTAAAAGGGTCGACGGAAAATATTGATCATCGCGGTCCATGACAGGAAGGAATACTCCTGTACGGCCAGGACCTTTTCTCGGAGAAACTCGCCAATCTCCATATTGGCATTATGGCATCTGGGACGCGATTGGCGAAGCGAATGAGAAATCTTATGGAAATGAAAGTGACGGGCCGGTGATGGGAGCGCGACAGGACGGATTAAGGCAGCTGGGTTAGGGTGGCGGTGGCGTGGTCGAGGGCGTGGGTCAGGACCTCCAGCTGATCGGCGGCGCGGGCGGGGTCTTTGGCATCGATGGCTTCATTGACGCCGGGGATGACGACGGCGGCGTAGCCCGTATACTCCCCGGGAGCGTAGATGGTGTGCTTGTACCAGGGGCGATCGGGAAGACCGTGCGGGTTGAGCAGGTCTTCTTCGACATTGCGCAGGGTGCGATTTTCTTCCGCGAGAGTGCCTGCGGGATCGCGCTCGGCGGCGAGGGCGTGCTGGCCGGCGTCTTGAAAATGATGAGCAGCGGCAATGGCGGGAGCGAAGTTGAGGCTGGTCATGCCGGCCTTGGTCGCTTTTTCCTGCGCCGTTTGAAGATAGCTAACAACCTCGGCGCCGTACTCCGCGTAGTCGTAGGGAGGCACGTCGGCATCGGCCATGTGCAGCGCTTCCAGGCCGAGGATGCGAGCCTGCTGCTGGAGATAGACAAAGTTGGGATCGGCAAACTTGGTGAACCAGGTGTAATCGTCAAACGCGGAATGATAGACGCCGTAGGGGCCGCTGGAGCCGATGTCGGTGGAGGGAACGCCGGCGTGCTGCAGAAATGGAGTGTAGTCGGAGCCGCTGCCAAGATCGCCCATGCGGATGCCGTCGACCAAGGGAGAACTATGCTGGCCCTGGTCCATGTGCTGGTCGATATTGTTGCCTTTCTGGTCCGTGGGTTCTTGATTGGCGAGCCAGGCATCGTAGACACTGCCACCGAGCGGACTGGGAACTTCTTTGGTGATATTAACGACGAATGGTTTGAGCGATGGGACTGCTTGCGCGTCGAAGGTAGGGCCGGAGACGCCGACATCGACATTGAAATAGGCGACGGCGTGCGCCAGCATTTCCGCGTGGTCTTCTGTCCACTCGGTTGAGCCGAGGAGACCTTGCTTCCTCGCCATCCCAGCTGGCGAAGATGAGGGTGCGTTTCGGTTTCCATCCGCTTTGCAGTAGCGCGCCGATGCCGTGAACGGCTTCCAGCATGGCGGCGGTGCCGCTGTTGGGATCGACGGCGCCGAAGACCCAGGCATCGCGATGATTGCCGACGATGACGGCTTCATTGGGATACTGCGTGCCGGGAATTTTTCCGATGACATCCCAAATGGTGCGGAGAGCGTAGTCCTCCTGCAGCAGCATGTGAACCTTCACCGGGCCGGGACCCATGTGATAGGTGAAGGGCAGCGCGCCTTGCCAGGCGTGGGGAGACTCCGGACCGCCGAGCGCTTGCAGAATGGGTGCGGCATCACGATAGGACAGAGGAGTCGAGGGAATTTTCGGCTCGTTGGTAGCGTCGGCGAGCGGGACACGTTTGTCGGCGGGCAGGTCCGGCGTGGAGGCGAAGCCAGGCGTGGTGGGATCGCCGGGATATTTGAAGAGATACTGAATCGAGCCGCGCTGCACGCCGCTTTCGGGGCGGTAGGGACCGTCGGGATAGATATCTCCCTGGTAATAGCCATCGTCGGCGGGGTCGGAGTAGATGATGATTCCGGCGGCACCGTGCTGTTGTGCGACGTAGGCTTTGACGCCGCGAAAATCTTTTCCGTAGCGGACGATGACAATTTTGCCTTTGACGCTGATGTGCTTGGCGGCAAGCTCGGCGAAATCTTTGGGCGTGCCGTAGTTGGCGTAGACGACTTCTGCGGTGACGTCGCCGGAGGGGGAATAGGCGTTGTAGGCAGTGGCGATGCGCTTGTCGTCCTGATACGGGTCATCGCTGACATGCTCTGGCGTGGGGCCGGACATGAGCTGTTTGCCATCTCGACCGAAAGCGGTGACTTCAACTTTTTTCGGGGTGTTCATCATGACGCGATAGGGAACGATTTTGGTTTCGAGGCCGGCATCGCGAAATTTTTGTGCAACATATTGGGCGGTGGCGAAATCTTCTTTGGAGCCGGCGATGTGAGGCGCGGCGGTAAGGATTTTCAACTCTTCACCGGCGAGGGTGGCGCTGGGGACCTGCAGAAATTCCTCGTCCAGCTTGCCCTGCGCGGCGGCATCACGAAAGCCGAGCATGGTGGCAGGAGGCACGGGACTGGGCGGAGTTGCGGGTGGACTGGGCGGAGTGGTTGTTTGTCCAAAGAGGAAGGAGGCAAACAAAAAGAGCGCCGCGGCACGCAAAATCAATGGGGATTCTCCCAGGGGGAAGGTTGAATTTCAGGATACAGGATGGCGATGGAGAATCGAGAGGGGATTCGCGATGCGATGAGTCGAGAACATACAGTTGAGAATCAGTATTGATAATGTTGACGCGGTTATGGGCGGGTTGAGCGGCGACCACGATGCTTCCGAATGCATCCGATAGTCGCGGGCGAAAGGCGAGGGAAAAATCCAGTGAAATTATTGTCGGTGAATGTGGGGCTTCCGCGGGAGGTCGAGTGGCACGGGATCCATGTGCACACGGGAATCTTCAAGGAGCCGGTCGAGGGCCGCGTTGCGCTGCGGACACTGAACCTGGACGGCGATCGGCAGGCGGATTTGAGTGTGCACGGCGGGCCATACAAGGCGGTCTATTGTTATCCGTTGACACACTACGATTTCTGGAAAAAAGAATTGCCGGGCCGCGAGCTGCCGGTGGGAATGTTTGGGGAAAACTTCACGCTGGATAGTTTTATGGAGGAGTCGATTCATCTGGGCGATCGGTATTCCGTGGGTTCGGCGGAGGTGGTGGTGGCGCAGCCTCGGCAGCCTTGCTACAAACTCGGCATACGATTTGAAGACGACCACATGGTGAAGCGATTTTTTGCGAGTGGGAGGTCGGGCTTTTATGTTGCGGTGACCAGGGAAGGTGAAGTTGGGGCGGGCGATGAGATGACGTTGGTCCATCGCGATCCGAATGGCGTTGCTGTTTCGGAGATCACTCGTCTGTATACCGCGAAACAATACAGCGATGCGGATGTGGATGTGGTGCAGCGAGTGCTACAGATTGAGGCGGTACCTGCAGGCTGGAAAGATTATTTTCGCGAAAGGCTGGAGCACGGTCAGAGCGAAGGGTGAGATTAACCTCAGAAAAAACTTCTAGTCTTTCAGGCGGTCGAGATGGAGGAAGCCGCCGCTGGCGTAGAAAATGACGGCGAAGATGGAGAGGTTATAGCAGGCGTGCACCAGCGCGGAGCAGGCGACGGAGTTGGTTCGCTCGCGCACCCATACCAGGACCAGACTGACAATGAAGACCAGGGTGAGCGGGCCCCAGGCGTGGCCGACCTGCTGCGCGTGCAGAAAGGCAAAGGGGACGCTGGTTAAGATGGCGGCGATGATGCGGCCTGTCCACGGACGAAGTGAGGGATAGAGAAATCCGCGGAAGGCGATCTCTTCGCAGATGGGTGCGATGAAGATGCCGAACAATGCGACGAGCCACGCGTCAAGCGCGTTCTGGAAGAAGGAATCGACAGGCAATTCTTTGGGAATGGGCAGGTAGTTGGAAACCAGTTGCATGGCAAAGCCCAGGCCGATGCCGAGTGCGGGGAGCCAGAGCGCGTAGCGGCGCACCTGAGAAAAATTCCAATGAATGCCGGCGAGGAAACCGTCGGGCCACACGCGCCGGTAGAGAGCGACGGTGGCTAGCGCGACGATGCCATACGACACGACCATGGCTGGAATGGTGAAGCGCGGCTGGTATGCGAGTTTGCGCAGACTGATTCTGCCGAAGAGATGCCAATGAATTGCAATCGCGGCGCTGAGACCTTGCGTGAGGGTGATGAGAATGGCGGCCAGGGTGAAGAAGGCGACCATTTCCAGAAACGTGGGGGTGTAGCCGTTGTGCGGCTCGGGCGGGTGCGGGATCGGTTCGGCGTCGGGCGGCAGGGCTTCCGGCACTGGATATGAATTCCAACTCATGATGTGGCGTTCCGAATCTGCGGGTGCTGGATTGATTGTTGTGAGGCGTCTATAGTTTTATCTTTTTCCGGGCGGAAGCGCGACCATTCTTTGCAGGGGCGAATCCATTTGGTTGCGGCTTGGCGGGCGGGTCGGTTTGCGGGAAGTATCGACGCAGGAATTTTCCGGTATACGACGCGGGATTGGCGGCGACCTGGGCGGGTGTTCCTTCGGCGACAATTTCTCCGCCGTCTTTGCCGCCTTCGGGACCGAGGTCGATGATCCAGTCGGCGCTGCGGATGACGTCGAGGTTATGTTCGATGATCAGGATGGTGTTGCCTAGATCGGTGAGGCGGTGGAGGACTTCCATCAGCTTGCGCACGTCGTCGAAATGCAGGCCGGTGGTGGGCTCGTCGAGCAGGTAGAGAGTGCGTCCGGTCTGGCGCTTGGAGAGTTCTCGCGCCAGCTTCATGCGCTGGGCTTCGCCGCCGGAAAGGGTGGTGGCGGACTGGCCGAGATGCACGTAGCCGAGGCCGACATCGTTCAGCGTCGCCAGCTTTTGACGCACCACGGGAATGTCTTCAAGAACGGTGAGCGCATCGGAAATCGGCAGCTCGAGAATGTCGGCGATGGAATATCCCTTGAAGCGGACCGCTAAAGTTTCCTGATTGTAACGGCGACCGTTACATACCTCGCAGGTGACGTAGACATCGGGCAAGAAAATTCATTTCAATGCGGCGCTGGCCATCGCCCTGGCAGGTTTCGCAGCGGCCGCCGGGCACATTGAAGGAGAAGCGGCCGGCTTTGTAGCCGCGTTCGCGCGCCTCCGGCAGCATGGCGAATAAATCGCGGATCGCGGTGAAAACTCCGGTGTAGGTGGCAGGGTTGGAGCGCGGCGTGCGGCCGATGGGCGACTGATCAATCTGGATGACTTTGTCGATGATCTTCGCGCCGAGGACGCGGTCATGCTCGGCAGGTTCTTCGCGTGAGCCGTAGAGGTCGCGTGCCAGAGCGCGATACAGAATGTCATTGATCGAGCGTGCTTTTGCCGGAGCCGGAGACCCCGGTGATGACTGTGAGCAGGCCGAGAGGGAAGCGGACGGTGAGATTTTTCAGGTTGTGGCCGCGCGCACCTTCGACGGTGAGCCAATGTTCGCCGGTGGGACGTGGTTCGCTACGCAACACGGTTTCGAGGTGGCCGCTGAGATATTGACCGGTGAGCGAACCGGGCGTGTCCATGATTTGCTGCGGTGTTCCATGGGCGACCAGCTCGCCGCCAAGCCGGCCGGCACCGGGGCCAAGGTCGAGAACATAGTCGGCGCGGCGAATGGTGTCTTCATCGTGCTCGACAACGAGGATGGTGTTGCCGAGATCGCGCAAGGAGGTGAGCGCTTCAATGAGGCGTTCGTTATCGCGTTGATGCAGGCCGATGGAGGGCTCGTCGAGAACATAGAGAACACCGCGCAGACGCGAACCGATTTGGGTTGCCAGGCGAATGCGCTGACCTTCTCCGCCGGAGAGTGTGGCGGCGCTGCGATCGAGCGAGAGATAGCCGAGGCCGACGGCGACCAGAAATTCCAGCCGCTCGATAATTTCGCGCTGCAGGCGATCGGCGATCAGCTGCTCGCGCTGGCTGAACTGAAATTGGCGCGCGGTGGTGAGCGCATCGGCCAGCGGCAGGGCGGCGAAGTCGGCAATGGAGAGGCCGTTGGCGGTGACGGCGAGCGATTCCGGACGAAGACGTTTGCCGTGGCATTGCGGACAGACGGTCGCGGACATGTAACCCATCAACCACTCGCGATAGCTGTCGGAGCGAATTTCATCGAGCGATTGACGCAGCCATTTCAGGATGCCGTGAAAGCCGGTGCGGGGACCTTCTCCGCGCTCGGGGCCATAGAGCAGCAATCTCTGCTGCGCCTCGGTGAGCTGCTCGAAGGGCTTGCGCAGATCGATTTTGTAACGGTCGGCGGCGAGGTGAATCAGCTTGCTTAAATATTGCGAACTGCCACCGGGCCCGAGGCCACCTTCGAGCAGCGGCTTCGACCAGTCGACGATGATTTTTGCGGGATCGAAGTCGTAGATGCTGCCGAGGCCATTGCAGTGCGGGCAGGCGCCGTAGGTGCTGTTGAAGGAGAAACTGCGCGGTTCGAGTTTGGGAACATTGATGCCGCAGTCCGGGCAGGCCATGGAGGAGGAGTACAGCTGCTCCTCAACACGCAGGCCGCCGTTGGAGCCGGTTGCGGAAGCGGGCATGGCCACCAGCACCAGACCGCTGGCCATCTGCAGGGCTTTGGTGACGGCAGTTTCAAGACGCTTTTCTACGCCGGGCTTAACGACGATGCGATCGACGACAGCTTCAATGGTGTGGTTCTTACGTTTCTCGAGGGCAATGTCTTCGGCCAGGTCGCGAATCTCTCCATCGATGCGGGCGCGAAATCCCTGCTGATCGAGTTTTTCGAGTTCATCGCGAAATTCACCTTTGCGTCCGCGAACGATGGGAGCGTAGATGGTGACGCGTTCGCCGGGGGCCAGTTCCATGACGCGGCTGACAATTTGGTCCGCGGACTGGCGAGAGATGGGCCGTCCGCAGTTGGGACAATGCGGCACGCCGATGGAGGCGTACAAGAGGCGAAGATAGTCGTAGATTTCTGTAATGGTGCCGACGGTGGAACGGGGGCTGCGGCTGGTGGTTTTTTGCTCGATGGAGATGGCGGGGCTGAGGCCTTCGATGGAGTCGACGTCGGGACGCTCCATCTGGTCAAGAAACTGGCGCGCATAGGCGGAAAGGGTCTCAACATAGCGTCGCTGGCCCTCCGCATAGATGGTGTCGAAGGCGAGCGAGGACTTGCCGGAGCCAGACAGGCCGGTAACCACGGTGAGGGAATTGCGCGGTATCTCGACCGTGATGTTCTTTAGATTGTGCTGGCGCGCGCCGCGCACAGTGAGCTGTGGAATTGACATTTCTAGCTAAGGGAAAAGCTTTCTACGGCCGCAAAAGCCGCATGTTTACACCTATTGCAACGATAACTTAAGTTTGGAGGAATCTTGTGAAGCAATAGAAATCCTGCAGAAAACACTAGTATGCTGGACAAGAATTCAGGTTGAATGAAGACCGGCGTTTGTGGATCCATGGGCTCAATTGGCGGCGATCACCCGCACTGGATTTATTGCGCTGGAGGAACTCCCCCCGATGATTTTATTGATGATCTCAACCATTCTTGCCTCAGTTGCCCTGGGTATTGCACTTGCATACGGTTTTTGCTCTGGCGTATTTGCCATGGCGAAGATGCATATTCGCTCTCAAACCGCTCCGCTGCAGATTCATACCAAGTCAGCCAATCCGTAAACCTGCTGTACGGCCGTTCGACTACTGAAGACTGTTCGAATATCGCTGGCGCAACCTGCGTTGTTCCGCGCCGTCTCTGCTACGTGCAAAAATCTTCTCGCTCGCTCGTCCTCCATCATTGAGGAGGCCTTCTGCGCATTTCATTAAAAATTTCCTGCGGTGACTTTGCCTGCGGCGGAGTTGTCGGGTCCTGCGGTTGAGCATCATCGCCTTCTGCCGGGGCTGCCTCGTCCGTGTTTGCAACTGCCGGTGGAGGTGCGGCTGCAGCGGCAGCGCTACCGGGCGTCGACAAGATGAGCCGAGCGGCAGTGTGGCTATCGCCTGCCGCCGACGATGACAAAGTCATATCCCGCGCCATCAAGTAAGGCAGACAGACGTAGCGGAAACACTTCCAGGGCCATATTGCCCATAGACTCGCTGGTCGTGGTTCAAGCCGTCGATGACCAATCCGGTCTGGTGTTGGATTTGCACCAGGATATTTACCAGGCTGGAATTCTGCGCGCGAACACTTAAAAGGCCATCCTTGAAATCGATGGTCGCGGGGTTTGGCGGCTGCTCCGCTGGAGGCAGTGGAGGCGGCGGGGCGACGGGTGCAGGAGCCACCTCGGCTGCCGGCTTGACGTGATGATGATGGTGAACCGCGTGATGCACGGGCGGCTTCTCTGTCGAAGTTTTCGCTGATGGACTGCTGTTGGCTGTGGAAGCTGTGCCTGACGCTTGTGCGGCCGCTTGCGGAGTGGGAATCAGCAGCATCCATGCGCCTAAGGCGAAAATCCAGCCCAATCCGATGCGGTTGCGGGTGAGGTGTAAAAGGGAGGTCCGCGGGCGACCCACACACTGCGCCGAAATCGGCATCCAAGCGTTGTAGCATCCCGGGGCGGGTGTAGGGTTCAAAAAGCATTTCTGTACTAGACTAACAATGTTTGCCAGAGTCGGCATCGGAGGATGGCTTCTCCGGCCTGCTACCTTGAAGAACTTACGAACAGACGGATGGCTGTATTCGGTACATTGAGGAAAACAAGGAATGAGTTCGACCGAAAAGCCCATTTCCAAGATTATTCGAGAACGGCGGGCGACCCCAAGCTTTGATGGGGCACCAGTTCCGGAAAAAGACTTAAAGCAAATTCTTAGCGCAGGCCTGAGCGCTCCCAGCGGCTACAACATGCAGCCATGGCGTTTTATCGTGGTGCGAAATCCAGAACAAAAAAAGCGTTTGCGTGGGGCAAGTTTTAATCAGGCCAAGGTAGAAGAGGCTTCGGTGATGATTGTTGCCTGCGGCGATGCGGACGGCTGGCGCAACGGCGATCTGGAAGAAATGCTGCGCATGGGCCGCGAAGGCGGAATGACGGAAAGCTATGCGGAGCAGGCGAAAGAGAAGATTCCTGTTTTTCTTTCCACCCACCCCAATATGCCGATGTGGCTGAACCGGCATGTGATGATCGCTTTTACCCACATGATGCTGATGGCCGAGGCGCTGGGCTATGACACCGCGCCGATGGAAGGGTTTGAGGAAGAAAAAGTGCGCGAGGTGCTGAAGCTTCCGCTGAGTTATCACGTGGTGGCGCTGTTGGGCATTGGACACGTGACGGGCCCAGACAAACATAATGGCGGCCGCTTCGATATGGCGCGAACGGTGTTTGAAGAAGAGTATGGCAAGCCGATGCGTCTGTGAGAATTGCGAGGGAACGGTGGGTCAGGCGCGGCCATTCGCTGCGCCTTTTCTATTGCAGGAGAGGTGAACAGATTTGACTGCGCAGCGTGAATATCCAAAGTCGCCGTTGGTAGGAGTGGGCGCGGTTGTCTTCAATGCGGACTGCGTGCTGCTGGTGCGTCGCGCCAAAGCGCCGCTGGCTGGCGAGTGGTCGCTGCCGGGCGGTGCGGTGGAACTGGGCGAGACGCTGGAGGAAGCGATTGTTCGCGAAGTGGCGGAAGAGACGGGATTGCGGGTGGTGCCGCTGCAGGTGGTGAAGGTGTTCGACCATATCGATCGCGATGGGGAAGGCGGGATTCGTTTCCATTACGTGCTGGTGGATTTTCTTTGTCGGATCGATGCGGAGGGTGGAATGCGGCAACGTGAACCGGCCGGAGAAAAAAGCGCACTGCAGTATGGCAGCGATGTTTCTGATGCGCGCTGGGTGCCGGTGGAAGGGCTGCGAATGTCGAAAGAATTTCCGTTGACGGAGCGAGCGCTGGAAGTGATTGCGATTGGATGGGACGCGGTCCGGGCGGGCGGGCTAGTTCGCTAGGCCGAGGGCTACTTTAGGGCGGAGATGGGAATGGCGGGTTGCTGCTGGGTCATGCAGTGCATGGCGCCGAGGCCCCAGATGAAGTCCACACTGTGGATGCCGACGATGGTGTGCAGGGGAAACACTTCCGCGAGAATGTTGAGCGCCACGCGATCGTTGGGATCGTTGAAGGTGGGCACTAACACCAGGCCATTGGCGATGTAGAAATTCGCATAGCTGGCGGGCAGGCGCTGGCCTTCAAAAACTACCGGCGAGGGAAGAGGCAGCTCGACAATGCGATAGGGCTTATTATCGCGAGTGCGCGCGACGGATAGCCGATGAAGATTTTCCTGCAGCGGCACATGATTTTCATCGTCGCTGTTCGGTTCGATGGCGGCCACGATGGTTTTGGAATCGACGAAGCGAGCGATATCGTCCACGTGGCCGTGGGTGTCATCGCCGGCGATGCCGCGATTCAACCAGATCACCTGATCGACGCCGAGATAGTCGTGGAAGCATCGTTCCAACTGCTCGCGAGAGACGCCGGGATTGCGCGCCTGCACATCGCTGAGCAGACATTCTTCGGTCGTGAGCAGCGCGCCGGCGCCGTTGACGTCGATGCTGCCGCCTTCCAGAACGACGCGGCGGCGTTGACCGTTGGAGAGCTTGATCTCCGGAGTCCAGATGGGAACTTTGAGCAATTTGGCGACGTGGTCGGGAATTTTGTCGTCGTTGTGCCAGTTATCGATATTTCGCCCAGGCGTTGAATTTCCAATTGGTGAGGGCTAGCGGCGGCGCACTATGACTGCCGGCAACGGGCGTCAGAAAAATGGGGCCGGAGTCGCGCAGCCATACGCGATCGGTGGGTTGCAGATGGAAGGCCACGTTGGCGAGATTGACGCCACAACGGCCCAGAACTCTGCGGGCGCGCATTTCTGCGGCCGGCTCGTTCAGCAGAATATGTACGCGCTCGACGGCAGCGAGATATCGAACAATTTCTCCATAGACCCAGGGAATCGGCTGAAATTTTCCAGGCCAATCTTCTGCATTGTGCGGCCACGCGATCCAGGTGGCAGCGTGCGGCGTCCACTCGGCGGGCATGTGCAGGCCTGCGGCGTGAGGCGTCGTCCTGGTGGTGTCGAGGGGTGTGCGAGGCTTGCTCATGGAAATCTATTTATCCAAAAAGCGTTGCGTGATGGGTTGATAGGCGTCGATGCGGCGGTCGCGCAAAAAAGGCCAGTTACGACGCGTCTCTTCAATCAAGTGTAGATCGATTTCGCCAATGAGAATGTCTTCCTTGTCGTGCGCGGCCTGCAGAATCACGCGACCAAAGGGATCGGCGAGAAACGATCCGCCCCAGAATTCCAGGCCGGGACCATCGACGCGATTGCCGCGAACGTCGCCATGCTCATGGCCGACACGATTGACGGCACCGACGTACACTCCATTGGCAATGGCGTGGGCGCGCTGCATGGTTTGCCAGGCGCTGTACTGGGCGTCGCCATATTCTGCTTTCTCCGCCGGGTGCCAGCCGATGGCGGTGGGATAGAAGAGAACGTTCGACCCTTGCAATGCGGTGAGGCGTGCGCCTTCCGGATACCACTGATCCCAGCAGACCAGCACGCCAACGTTGCCGGCGTGCATCTCGAAATTGCGAAAGCCAAGATCGCCGGGAGTGAAATAAAACTTTTCGTAGTAGAGGGGATCGTCGGGAATATGCATCTTGCGATATTTTCCGGAGAGCGATCCATCCTGCTCGATAACTGCGGCGGTGTTGTGGTAGATGCCGGGAGCACGGCGTTCGAACAGGGAAGCGACGACAGCGACATGCTCTTCTTTCGCGATGCGGCAAAGTTTTTCCGTCGAGGGGCCGGGAATCGGCTCGGCGAGATCGAAGAGCGCGTGATCTTCCCGCTGACAAAAATACTGGGTGCGAAACAGCTCTGGCAGGCAGACGACATCGGCGCCGGCGCGGGCAGCTTCGCGAACGCGGTCGGCGGCTTTGTCGAGGTTGGCGTCGGGGTCCGGGGAGCAGGACATCTGCACCAGGGCGACGCGGAAATTCGATTTCGAAGTTGTCATTCTCCAGCGCTTCTCCGCGCGCTATGCCTGGACGACAATCCATTCCAATGTTTCGCGCGACACGCAGCATCGGTTTGTCGCTTGTGATCAACGTCAGTCCTTCTACCCGCGCAGACGCGACGATCATGCGGTCCGCCGGGTCCTTATACATTGGTTCGGGCAATTCTACTGCCTCAATCGCGATGTCGATGCTCAGCGGAAGCAGTTGAATTCCTGGCTTATCGAGTGCCTCAGCGACCCATCGCCTGACCGGCATGTCCAATTGCAGGCGCTTGCGCCGGGTCAGCATGGCAATTTCCCAGATAGAAATGGCCGGAACGTAGACCAAACGCAATGCACCGGCCTTCTCAATTGCCCGGATCGCTTCCGTCGAGAGCGGATGGGAAAGCATCTGCAGACGAATCCATACGTGGGTATCCAGCAGCACGCCTCGGGCGCTAGTCACCCCGCGCGGCATCCCACTCGTCTTCAATGGGGGAAATGATGTCCCCAATTTCGCGCCCTGTGCCTTTCATCGAGCCATAGAGCGAAGGCACCGGGTCCGCATCGATTGGAACCAGCTTTGCGACTGGCTTGCCATGCTTGGAAATGACGACCGTAGTCCGCTTGCGCTGCACGGTCTCTACGATTTGGAGGCAATGCGCTTTGAACTGGGTCACCGGAATCGGCGCTGTGTTTTTGGTCTTCATAAGAAAGTGGTCAGAATTAATGACCACTTTCAGGATAGCACGGCAGGGTGTGTTTTTTCGCCTGCCGTTGCGAATCGCGCTACTCGAAAATTAAAATCGCTGCGGCAATGGTCGTGGTCCACAGGCCACGTTTATCGCCCACCGCGGACTGCGTGACATTGGCGGTGCGAACAATCTTATTCGAGATGCGGTACGTCTCTTTTTTCTCGTCCCAGCTTTTATCGGGATCGAAGTCCACGTCCAGCGTTGTGGCCAACATTTCGGCGGCAAGCTCTTCCGCGTAGTCGCCGGCTTGATCTTCGGTTTCGCCAAAGCTGTGATGCTCGCTGAGGTAGCCGTACATATTTCTATCCGACGGAATGGCGACGCCGATGCTGGACGCGATGAGTCTATGCGGTTCGCGCGAAGAATTTTCTGCGACGACAGCAAAGACTACTTCACCGGGAGTAAAGGATACTTTAAGACCTTCTTTGCGGGGAATAAGTTTTGCTTGTGGAGGAAAAATCGACGAGACGCGCACAAGATTTTGCGCGGCGATTCCGGCATCTCGAAGAGCCAGCTCGAATGAAGTAAGACGTTCCTTATGCTTCCCGACGCCCTTGGTAAAAAATAGACGTTTCGGGACCATGGTTTTGCCCAATTTTTGTTCCTCCGGTTGGTTGAATGGCACGTTGCCACCCGCTTAAAAATATCACAGAACGAGGCCGAAACCGGCATCGCCCGATAGAGGTTCATCATCTGTTCACAGAAATGAAACCCGCGGTAAACGGAGCGGCGCGAAATCGACAGTGAATGGGTAAGTCTCGGCGAATCCTTTCTATTTTCTCCGCTGGAAAATTGGATGCCGCGCGCTGAGAAAAATCCGCAAAACTAATTTGGGAATTTCGCCGTCAGATGGCGGCTGCAGGTAGCTCTGGAGTGGCCGCCAGGAGTGCCTGAGTGTACTCCGACTGCGGGTGTTCACAAATTTGCTGCCAGCCGCCGTGCTCGACAACGCGGCCCTGGCGCATGACGAGAATCTGATCCGCCATGTAACGCGCCAGCGGCATGGAGTGGGTGATGAAGACGTAGGTGAGTTGCAATTCGCGCTGTAATTCTCGCAGCAGGTGCGTGATCTGGGCGGAGACGCTGACGTCGAGAGCGGATGTTGGCTCATCGAGGACGAGAAGCTCCGGCCGCAGAATCAACGCGCGGGCAAGGTTGATGCGCTGCCGCTGACCGCCGGAAAATTCGTGGGGATAGCGGGGAAGCGCTGAGCTATCGAGGCCGGCCATGGCGAGGGCTTCGACAACCTGAGCGCGGCGGGCCACGTGAAGCTGTGCGCGCAGAGAAAACCCCAGGTCGCAGAGTCGAGACCTGGGGCACCCGCTTCATTTCCTCGCGATAGATGACTAGCGGCTCGGCGATGATGTCTTCGACGCGCATGCGTGGATTGAGCGCGGCGTAGGGGTCCTGGAAGACAATCTGCATGCGTCGGCGCAGCTGGCGGAGCTCCCGTGGAGAGACGGTGAGGAGGTTGTGGCCATCCAGGCGAATGGCTCCGGAGTCGGGTTCGATGAGGCGCAGCAGCAGGCGCGCGATGGTACTTTTTCCGGAGCCGGATTCACCGACGATGCCGAGCGTCTGACCACGTTCAATGCGGAAGGTGACGTCATCGACAACACGGCGTGGCTGTCGACTGCCACGCACGGGATAGGTCTTGACGAGATGGTCGACTTCAACGAGGGCCATGGTGAGAGCGCTGCCGGCGCGGCTTACGCTACCAGCGAACGCCGGTGGTCAAGGCAACCAGAGCAAAGCCGGGCCCGGGAAGCTGATTGGCCGGCGTTTCCATGTGGATATAGCGACCCTGGCCGAAGACGATGAATCGGCGATCGGGATACAGGCGGCCTTCCATTCCGATGCCGAAGTCATACATTCCCTGATTGCTGGAATAGGAGGAGCCCGTGATGGTTCCATTGCAGAAGTTGGTGAAGTCGGAATATCCCAGGCCGGAATATTTGCTGCAATCGATAGTCGATCCCACGGGCTTGTCGAAGTTTGTGCCGATGTGAGAATAGCCGCCTCCGCCGAGCGCGAAGAAGCCGTAGCGCTGGCCGCGGACAAAATAGAATGTCGGATTCACGGAATAGGTGAGGACGGTGTAGTGGCCGCCCGATTGTTGAATGGTCTGCGCTACCCAGGAGGGAAGACCGCTGTGGTAATAGCCGATTTCACCAGGAATTTCGATGCGCCGGGTAAGGCGATAGCCGCCGCCGCCGAGCGCGTTGAAGCTGGTATCCCATACTTGTCCGTTGGCCAGGCCGGGACCAAAGTCGACGCCTGCTGCGCCTTCGACGAACCACTTGCTGAGAGGGGTAGCCGCGACCGGAGCGGGCGTGGCCACCTGGGCGGTGGAGGAACTGGACTGCTGTGCGCTCAGCGCGGTCGTGCCGCAAAGACCCACGAGGAGGAAAAACGCGAACGCAAACTTGCCCCAACTGAAATTCATTCGATCTCCTGAATTTTTTTGCTTCTCTATTTGTATATCTTTTCGAGCAACAAGCGCACTACTTCGTCGAGCGATGGATTCGGGGATAAGGGTGAGAAATTCTGGAAACATGCGGATATGAGGAAATTGACGGGTGAAATTTGGGTTGGTGAGCGAAAAAGGCAAGGAGCGGTTGGGCGATCGTGGGTCGGAATATAACATGACCAACATAGTCAGATTCGCGCTAAAATCATTGTATGAAGAGCGTGAACATCAGTAGCCTGAAAGCGCACCTGAGCGCGCACCTCCAACTGGTCCGGAAGGGGGAAGATGTTTTGATCTGCGACCGCAACACCCCGGTCGCGCGGATCATTCCCTGGACTTCCGACGATATTTCCGATCGGCAACGGCAATTGGTGGCGCGTGGCGTCCTGGTTGCGCCACGGAGAAGGCGCGCAGTTTCCGGGGTTTCCACATGGCCCGTTCCGCCGGGAAACGTTTCCGATGAGGCGATGGAGAAGGTATGGCGGCAGGAACGCGAAGACAGATAGGCAAGGCCACGGCTTTCTGGGACAGCAGCGTGGTGGTTGCTCTTTGTGTACGCCAGGGGCTTACGCAGGTAGTCAGGAGTCTGTACAAGACTTACGAAATTGTCGTCTGGTGGGCGACGCCGGTCGAGATCGCCAGTGCTCTGGCGCGTCTGATGCGAATGGGACAGCTTGACGGGAAAGAGTTGGTGCAGGCTCGGAAGCTGGCGGAGGATCTTGCCGATGTGTGGTGGGTGATGCAGCCTACCGAAGCGATACGGGCCACGGCTGCGTCGCTTGTTGAGCGTCACGATTTGCGCGCCGCGGATGCGCTGCAATTGGCGGCCGCGCTGGAATGGTGCGACAACCAGCCGCGCGGGAGAGCGTTTTTGACCGCCGACCGGCGGCTGCGAGAGGCTGCGTTGCTCAGCGGCTTCGATGCCGAACGGCTTTAGCACCTTCCGTCAGTGGAAAACCCACATCTCAGAATCGAGATATGGGGGCGCCCGGCTCCGTCATTCTCCAGCGTGGCCATGTCGCCTTTCAACAAGCTCACGGGCTGCGAGTGGATAGGGAGACGTGAATCGATTCTCCCATAGCTTTGCCTCGGCATCTAGTAACTGAAAACGAAGGAAACCTGCAACTTGCCACGCTTGACGTACAAACTCCGCTAGGTTCGCGAGAGATCCAATTCTGATGCATGTTCTGAAAGGCTCGTCTAAGCCATATTTAAAGAAGACTGTGGGGCACAACTAGCTAGCTAGCGAGTCGGTCCACCCGCTCGCAAAACAAAAGCCCCGCGTGGAAGCGGGGCCTTTGTGGTTTTTGCGCCGAAGGCGCAGTTCGCTGGACGCGGAGTCCTAGTACATGCCTTCCATACCGCCGCCGTGACCGCCACCTTGAGGAACGGCTTCCTTCTTCTCCGGAATGTCGGCCACCATGGCTTCAGTGGTCAGCATCAGGCCGGCGATGGAAGCGGCATTCTGCAGTGCGGTGCGCGTGACCTTCGTCGGATCGATGACGCCGGCTTTCACCAGGTCTTCGAACTTGTTGGTCGCGGCGTTGTAGCCGTAGTGGGCTTCCTTGTTTTCGAGGACCTTGCCGATGACCACGGCACCCTCTTCGCCGGCGTTGCCGACGATCAGGCGGAGTGGCTCTTCGATGGCGCGGCGGATGATCTGAGCACCGATCTTCTCGTCGCCTTCCAGCGTCTTGATCAGCTCCTCAACTTCCTTGGCGCTGCGAACCAGGGCGACACCGCCGCCCGGGACAATGCCTTCTTCGACAGCGGCGCGGGTTGCATGCATGGCATCTTCCACGCGCGCTTTCTTTTCCTTCATCTCGGTTTCGGTAGCTGCACCGACCTTGATGACGGCAACGCCGCCGACCAGCTTGGCCAACCGCTCCTGCAACTTCTCGCGGTCGTAGTCGGAGGTGGTCTTGTCGATCTGGTTGCGGATTTCCTTAACGCGGCCCTGAATGTCCTCTGCCTTGCCGGCGCCGTCGACGATGGTGGTGTTGTCCTTGTCGATGGTGACGCGCTTGGCGCGGCCCAGGTCTTCAAGCTTGACGTTCTCGAGCTTGATGCCGAGGTCTTCGGTGATGGCGCGTCCGCCGGTCAGCTTGGCAATATCTTCCAGCATCGCTTTGCGGCGATCGCCGAAGCCAGGCGCCTTGACGGCAGCCACGCTGAGGGTGCCACGCAGCTTGTTGACGACCAGAGTTGCGAGCGCTTCGCCATCGACATCTTCTGCGATGATGACGAGCGGCTTGGCATTGCGGGCCACCTGCTCCAGCAAGGGAAGCAGATCCTTCATGGTGCTGATCTTCTTTTCGTGGATCAGGATGTAGGCGTCTTCCAGAGCCGCTTCCATGCGATCCGGATCGGTGACGAAGTAGGGGCTGAGGTAGCCGCGGTCAAACTGCATGCCGTCGACAGTCTCGAGGTGGGTCTGCATGGTCTTGGATTCTTCGACCGTGATGACGCCGTCCTTGCCAACCTTCTCCATGGCCTGGGCGATGATGGAACCGATTTCGTGATCGCCATTGGCGGAGATGGTGCCGACCTGGGCAATCATTTCGCCGGAGACGGGCTTGGAGAATTTGCCGAGTGCGCCGGTGTGCTCAAAAACGCCGTCCTTGTCGCGCTTGCCGACAATCTTCTCAACAGCCTTGTCGATGCCGCGCTTGAGGGCCATCGGGTTGGCGCCTGCAGCGACAGTCTTGACGCCTTCGCGATAGATGGCCTGGGCCAGAACCGTCGCGGTGGTGGTGCCGTCGCCGGCAACGTCAGAGGTCTTGGAGGCAACTTCGCGCACCATCTGCGCGCCCATGTTTTCCAGCGAATTGCTGAGTTCAATTTCCTTGGCTACGGTTACGCCGTCCTTGGTGATGGTCGGGGAGCCGAATTTCTTTTCGATCACGACGTTGCGACCCTTGGGGCCGAGCGTCACCTTGACAGCATCTGCCAGCGTATTGACGCCGCGCAGAATTGCCTGCCGCGAATCTTCTCCGTGCAAAATTTGCTTTGCCATAATCCTGGTTCTCCTGATGTTTTGTGCAATCATCCGCCGTGAGCGGGTGAGAATTTTATGGAACTGAAGTTGCTTGACAACTGGGCACAAAAAAAGCGAGGCGACTGGGCCACGCTTACTTCTTGTGCAGAATTCCGAGAATTTCTTCTTCCCGCATGATGAGGAAATCTTCGCCATCGATTTTGATTTCCGTTCCGGAATACTTTCCGAACAGGACATGATCGCCGGCTTTGACGTCCAAGGGGAAAACTTTGCCTTCATCGTTCGACTTGCCTTTACCGACGGCGATGATTTCGCCTTCCTGGGGCTTTTCTTTGGCGGAGTCGGGGATGATGATGCCACCACGAACGGTTTCGCCTTCTTCAATGCGACGGACGACGACACGATCATGTAGCGGCGTCAGAGACGTGGCTACAGAAGATTTTGCACTTGCCATAATACATTTCTCCTTATTCTGAACGATTTGCGTTGCGATACTAGCGGATGGATCCGAGTCGATGGGGCAGAGTGGATCCTTCGGGCGCGGGCAATTAGCACTCCTTGCCTTCGAGTGCTAGATTAGGCTTCGGGAGGAACGATTGTCAAGGGTTTCTGATGAATATTAGTGTAAATCACTCAGATTTCTTTCGCGCCAGCTTGCTATGGCGAAATGGATTATCGATCCAGAGACTTGGGGCATATTGGCGGCCCGCTCACTCCGTCCGCCAGGGCATGTGCACAAACCCTCGGAGTCCTGTGCGACTCTTCTTGGGTCGTCTTGGCTGATGGGTTGGGCTGCCGTGGCGTTCCGACGGACCCTGATTCCGAATGCGCACGCAGGCGCAACCCGGAGGACTCTCTCCGGATCAGGTCTCCTTCTATGCCAGTGGAACAGTGAGCTGATCTGCAGAAGTCTTCACAAGTACCCATTGCGCTGAACCATTTTTCGTCGGGCGTGAACGGAGTTAGAATCAATCCATGCACAGATTTCAGCATCGTTGCATTGCAGTCTTGATTGTTGTGGCAGCGGCCTTGTTGGCGGCACCCTCCAGCCACGCGGACCGTCATAGAAAATACAAGCCGCCACCGCCGATGTCGAAGGTTACGGTGACGGTGCTGCGCGCCGCCGATGGCAAGCCGTTGAAGAATGCGGCTGTGGTGTTTCATCCCGCCATGGGAGACAACCAGGAAGGCAACATGGAGCTGAAGACCAACGATGAGGGCGTGGCGACGCTGAGCATCGTGCCAACTGGCTCCGAGGTGCTGGTGCAGGTGATCATGCAGGGCTATCGGACCTTCGGGCACAAGTACGATGTACCGAATGCTGAGAAGTCGATCACGATCAAGCTGCTGCCGCCGGACCAGCAATACTCCATCTACTCAAAAAATAATCCGAATTCGGATGTGCAGGACAACGCTCCCAAGACGCAAATGGGTCATGCCGAGCCGACGGACAGCCCGCTGTTGGATCCTGCTCCGCCAAAGAAAGACTAACCAGCCACGCAAACACGGCCGCGAAATGGCTGTGACGCTCGGATGAGATCATCATGCACTCGTTAAATGGCAAGGTCGCGCTGGTAACAGGCGCGGCGCGACGGATCGGGCGGGTTCTGGCACATACCCTGGCCGAGGCCGGTGCGGATGTTGCCATTACCTATCGCGAATCCGACGTAGCGGCCGAGCAAACACTCCGGGAATTAGGAATAAGCGGTCAGCGGTCGATGGCGCTGCGCTGCGATATACGGAATCCTGCATCGGTGCGCGCATCGGTGGCGGCTGTGGTGAATGAGTTCGGCCGGCTGGATCTGCTGGTGAACAACGCAGGCGTGTTTGCGACCGCACCGCTCGAGTCGATTACGGTGGAGCAGTGGGATGAGATGTTCGAGACCAACACGCGCGGCGCATTTCTGATGGCGCAGGCGGCGCATCCCTATTTGAAGGCCAGCCAGGGCCGCATCATCAACATTGGTTCGCTGGGCGGCATGCATCCCTGGCCGACGCACGCGCACTACTCCACATCCAAGGCGGCGCTGCATATGCTGACGCAGACAATGTCGAAAGCATTTGCGCCGGAGATCAGCGTGAATTGCGTCGCCCCCGGCATGATCACGAATGGAGAAGTGCATCCGGACTACGAGCATTTTGCCGCGAAAACTCCCATGCGCAGAAACGGCAAGCCGGAGGAAGTGGCGGCGGCGGTGTTGTTCTTCGCCACTGGACCGCACTTTATTACGGGACAGATTCTGGGCGTCGATGGCGGACTCGGCCTGTAATTTCGCGATCGCGGAGTTCGAAATACATTCTTCATCAGATTGAAAATTCCAGGAGGCTTCTATGGATTTCTGTTGCCGGTTG
This sequence comes from uncultured Acidobacteriota bacterium, assembly GCA_963774515.1. GTDB lineage: Bacteria > Acidobacteriota > Terriglobia > Terriglobales > Acidobacteriaceae > JAKAAZ01. The sequence goes on from CAVZFK010000003.1 coordinate 45,815, forward strand.
ATCGTGAGAGGGAAAGATCAAGGCCGAACTGTTCACGAGCGATCGAAACGGCAATGCCAATGCTGGGCGGCGATGCTCGGAGTTTTTGTTCTGTTGATGACCGCTGGGTTGGCCCAGGGACGAGCGCAGGCGGTCTCGACGGCGAGCAGCTCGACCGCTGCTGTTCCGATGACGCAGGCGGAGAAGACTGAGTTGGCCAACCATGTTCGCCGGGAATATCTGCATGCGTGGGAAGGCTATCGCAAATATGCCTGGGGACACGACGCGCTGAAGCCGCTGAGTCATCAGCCTATGGACTGGTACTCGCATTCGCTGCTGATGACGCCGGTCGATGGGTTGGACACCATGATCCTGATGGGTCTTACACCGCAAGCAAACCAGGCGCGAAAGTTGATCGACACGAAGCTGGACTTCAATCAGGACATGTACGTGAAGGATTTCGAAATCACGATCCGGTTGATGGGAGGATTGCTGTCGAGTTATGAACTGACCGGGGACAAGCGACTGCTGGCGCTGGCGGATGACCTGGGTACTCGCATGCTGCCGATGTTCAACTCGCCGACCGGGATGCCGTATGAATTTGTGAATCTGCGCACCGGTGCTGTGCGCGGAGTCGAGAGTAATCCTGCAGAAGTCGGCAGCATGTTGATTGAATATGGCGTGCTGGCGCGGCTAACCGGGAAGCCGATGTACTACGACAAAGCCAAGCGGGCTGTTGTGGCGCTCTATCAGCGTCAGTCCGCGATTGGGCTGGTGGGTTCCGGCATCAACGTGGAAACAGGGAAGTGGACGGACAAGACGGCGGGAATCATGGGCGGCATCGATTCCTACTACGAATATCTTTTGAAGGCGGCGATTCTGTTTCATGATCCGGACTGCGAGCGTATGTGGCGTAATAGTCTGGTTTCCATCAACAAATATCTGGCGGATCAGAGACCGAATGGCTTGTGGTATGGACAGGCGGACATGAATACCGGGGCGAGAACGTCGACGTATTACGGCGCGCTGGATGCGTTCTTCCCCGCGGTGCTGGCGCTTTCTGGCGAGGTGGATCGCGCGGCGAAATTGCAGGATTCCGGCTATGCGATGTGGAACCTTGCCGGGATAGAGCCGGACCAGTTGAATTATGTAACTATGACAATTACAAATCCGCAATATCCGTTGCGGCCGGAGATTATTGAGTCGACATATTACCTGTACACCTACACCCACGATCCCAAATATCTTGCCATGGGAAAAACGTATCTGGATTCGCTGGTGAAGTATTGCCGCACCGGCGACGGATTCGCCGCCCTGGCGGATGTGCAGAGCAAGAAAAAAGCGGATGCGATGGAGAGCTACTTTTTTGCAGAGACGTTGAAATATCTCTATCTGCTATTTGCGCCTCCATCCGCGCTGGATTTTCAGTCGGTGATATTCAACACTGAGGCTCATCCGATGCAGCGCAACTTTACCGTCGCAGCCGGAGTTTCAAAAAAAGAGAAATAGAGCGGTCGTGTTGGAATCGGCGTTACCTGTGAGATGACGGCGGATTCGGTTGCATGCCAGGCTCCAGGTCCCGGGCGTCTTCCAGGTGTTGCTCGAAGGCTGGGAGTAGATCCTGCGCCATCTGCTTGAGCTCACTATTCGCGTCGAATTGATCGATGTAATTCTGGTAGAGGCGGATGGTCGAAGAATACGAAGCGATCATCAAATCGCGAAATGTTGTGTCGACGTTTTTGGCATTTTTCAGCGAATTCAACTGGCGCTGACCTGTTGGTGACAATCCATTGGGTAGCTTCATGGTGGAGTTTTGATCGGCAACGGTGGATTCAAGCTGACCACTCTCTTCTGTCTGAGCGTTGGCGATATCGATGGCAAATCGCCGGTAGACCGAATTACTGCTGTACTGATCGACGAGCAGGGCCGCTTGAAGTTGAAAGTTGTTGGCTTGAGCGGCATCCATCACAAATGTTCTGTCGCGACTTGTAAGTTGTCCGAACGTCGTGGGAACGAGTCCCGCGACACAAGCTGCGACCAGAATGAATCTACCTACCATATGGTTTCAATCTCCCTTGCTTCACTTGGAGCCGAGGCAAAAACATTCGGTTGCCCGGAATTCCGGATCCTTCGCTAAGTTTAGGATATCGAATTGGTCGGAGCTGTGCCCTGCGCGCCGTGTCAGAATTACATCACGTTGTGGCCGAATTTACGCACCCTTATTGTTTAGGCAATTTTTTTGCATCGGCTAAATGCTTATGAAACACCGGCAGAAGGCCCTGAGCCACTTCCTTAATCGGAGAATTGGCGCTGGGTTGAGCGACGTAATTCTGGAACAGCTTCAGGGCTGCGACGTGAGTTTGCGATCATTTGATCGCGATAGGTGATGTCAAAATTATTTCCGGCTCGTGCCAGGGCGTCCAAATGTTCCTGACCTTTGGCGGAGAACTCCAGTCGGCAGCTGCATGGAAGGGTCGGCCTGCGCGACGGCGGATTTCAACTGATCTCCAGCCTTGGTGTGATCGCTGATGATCATGTCGGCATACGTTTTATAGGCATCGTTATTGCTATTGTTTTCGGCGAGCTTGGCAGCTTCGATCTCATAATTGTTGGCCTTGGCTGCTTTGATGACGAAATGATTTGTCGGTGCTGGAAAGCTGCGCAAAAGCGATGGGAACCAGGCCTGCAATGAGAGCAGCAACCAGAAATGTTCTTCGATACCATGATTATTCTCCCTTGCTAGATAGGAGACGCGACATGATGATATGCCGGTTGCCCGAGCAGGGCAAACTCCACTTCGATGCGACAGCGGACAGCAACATCGACGCCGGGATCGTGCCGGCACAGGTAATAATGGTACCCATGTCCAAAACTGCAATTTTGCTGATCGACTGCCCAGACCGGAAAGGCCTGGTGGCTGCGGTGGCCAATTTTCTGCTGCAGGAATATGACGCCAACGTGCTGAATGCGGATCAACACCAGGATGTCGAGCTGGGATTGTTTTTTATGAGGGTGGAGTTCAGCACAGAAAAGGCAGACTGTGATGCGGCGCAGTTTGAGCGGGCGTTTGGTCCGCTGGCGGAACAGCTGCGACTGAATTGGCAGCTGCATTTCGCGGAGGCGCCGGAAAACGTGGCGATTTTTGTATCGCAGTATCTACATTGCCTGGCGGATCTGCTGTATCGACACCAGACTGGAGAATTTCGCAGCCGCCTGTCGATGATCGTCAGCAACCACGAAAATGCGAGAGCGCTGGCGGATTTTTACCAGGTGCCGTTTTATTACCTGCCGACAAACGCCGGAATACGCGAGCAGGTAGAAGAACAGCAGATGAAATTGCTGGCAGATAACAATGTGGACCTGGTGGTGCTGGCGCGCTACATGCAGGTGTTGTCGCCGAAGTTTGTTGCGGCGTATCCGCAAAAAATCATCAACGTGCATCATTCCTTTCTGCCGGCATTCACTGGGGCGAAACCGTATCACGCGGCGTTTGCGCGGGGAGTAAAACTGATTGGCGCCACCAGCCACTACGTGACGGAAATTCTGGACGATGGACCCATCATTGAGCAGGATGTCGCGCGGGTATCGCAGAACGATCAGCTGCCGGGCTTAATTCAAAAGGGACGCGATTTGGAGCGGATGGTTTTGTCGCGGGCGGTGCAGTGGCACCTGGCGCGTCGGATTCTTTGTTACTCGAAGAAGACGGTGATTTTCGCGTAGTTAATTTTGTCATCCACCCATTGCGGAGCCTTGCTGTCGTTGTACCCATGGCGCTGCCGGGATGAAGTGGAGAACTCAGAGGCTCGAGAAAATCTCTGCTGGTGTAGGATTGCGTCGTAGATTCGGTGGAGGATTGATGGGACCTGCTCTTTCCGCTCCAGACTCGACGCTTCCGCTTGAAGTAGAGGCGCTGGTCAAGAGTTTTGGCGCAGTGAAGGCCGTCTCCGGCGTATCGCTGAAACTGCGAGCGGGCGAATGCGTGGGTCTGCTTGGGCCCAATGGCGCGGGGAAAAGCACGGTCATCCGCAGCATTGTTGGCCGCGTCATTCCGGATGAAGGCCGGATCTCCGTGTTTGGAGCTGTTGCCGGCTCGGCAGAAGCTCGTGCGGCGCTCGGCTGGGTTCCGCAGGAGTTGGCGGTCTATCCTCGACTGAGCTGCACGGAAAACCTGGAGTCGTTTGGCCGCTATCACGGGCTATCAGGGAGCCAGCTCCGCGAATCCGTGGCATGGTGTCTGGAGTGGGCGGCGCTGCAAGAACGTGGCGGCGAACTCGCGAAAAATCTTTCTGGCGGCATGAAGCGCAGGCTCAACATGGCAGCCGGCATTATTCACAGGCCTCGCGTCGTGTTGATGGACGAGCCAACCGTTGGGGTCGACCCACAGTCACGCATTCGTATTTTTGAGATGATCGAAGCGCTCCGAGCCGCAGGGACTGCAATTCTGTACACGACCCACTATATGGAAGAGGCGGAGCGGCTCTGCGATCGTATCGCGATTGTGGACCATGGCCAAATTATCGCAACGGGAACAAACGAAGAACTGGTCTACAACGCCTTCGCATCTCGCAGCCAAGTTTCGGCTCGCTTTGCCGGGACCCCTGGGGAGATCGCCTCGTGGGTCGAACACCGCGGCGGACACATGACGGACTCCGTCGCTCATTTCACCATCGGGAACTCCATTGAGATCGCAGGACTGCTCCAGGATGCCGCAAAAGACGGGCTGGAGTTGGCCGATGTCTCCCTTCGCCGCCCCAACCTCGAGTCTGTCTTCCTGCACCTGACCGGAAGGGAGTTGCGCGATTGATCTGGCCCATTGTGCGAACTGCTGTCACCGCATTGCGTCGTGACCGCGCTTCATTGGCGCTGAGTTTTATTCTGCCCATCGCATTTTTCAGCATTTTTGCCGCGATCTTTGGCGGAGCGCGAAATTCGACCAATAAAATCGCAGTGATCGTGGTCGATCAGGACCAAAGCCCGGCGTCGCGTCAACTCGTCGAGGCTCTGCAGCACGAGGGTGCGCTGGCGGTTCGAACCAGGCCGCCGGAAAAAGGAAGCGTTCAGCCGCCGGATTACACTGCCGCCACAGCGGAGCAGAACGTCAAGTCGGGCGACGCACAAGTGGCTCTCATTATTCCGCGCGGGTTCGGCCAAGATCCAATCTCCTTTGGGCCATCGCAAAACAGGCCGGCCATTCAACTGCTCAGCGATTCCAGCGATATGATTGCGCCGCAGATGGTTGCTGGACTATTGCAAAAGGCGGCGATGACCGGGATGCCCCTGACCATGGCAGAGCAAGGGTTTCGATACGCAGGGAAATACATTGGCGGCTACACGGCCGAGCAGCAAAAGCGCATGGACGCGCTGATGGGCCGCTTGCGGGAGGATCAGAATGAAGGCGCTGCCACGGGAACAACAGATTCCAACTCCACTGGTGTCGGAATCATCGCTGTGCAATCGCGCGCCGTGGTCGGACAGAACAAGGACATGGTCTCGTTCTATGCCGCTGCCATCGGCGTGATGTTTTTGCTGTTCACGGCCAGCGGGTCCGCGGGCTCGCTGCTCGACGAAGCTGACTCGGGAACTCTGGATCGCGTGCTGAGCTCACGCGTTACCATGACCACGCTGCTGGCGGGAAAGCTGGTCTTCAACAGCCTGTTGGCATTCACTCAATTGGTTGTGATGTTTGTCTGGGCGTGGGCCATTTTCCATCTTGACTTGCGGAATCACATTTCCGGCTTTGTGGTGATGGGCGTATGCACTGCCTTCGCTGTAGCCGCATTCGGGATGTTGCTGGCGAGCGCGTGCCAAACGCGGGCGCAGTTGGGTGCAGTTTCCACGCTGCTTATTTTAGTGATGTCTGCGGTCGGCGGCAGTATGTTTCCCCGTTTCCTGATGCCCGTCGCGATGCAAAAGGCGGGTCTGTTCACGATCAACGCCTGGGCCATCGATGGCTTTACCAAGGTTTTCTGGCGTGACCTGCCGGTCTCGGCACTCTGGCCGCAGGTTGTGGTGCTGCTAGGGATTGGCACCGCGTTGTTTCTGATTGCTCGCCGCGTCGCCCGACGATGGGAATTCACGTAGACATTTCCGAGTGACATTCGGATTCTGATTGCGTCAGCGCTCGGTTAGGCCAAGAGGGGAACAATGCTGGGTTCGAGGGTGGTTGGGGTGCAGTCCAGAAATCCGAGAGTGACAGGAAGCTTGAAGCGGCGTGGGCCGGCGCTGCCTGGATTGAAGTAGAGGACGCCGTTCGACCAGGAAATTTCCGGCTGGTGGGAGTGGCCGAAGATTACGGCTGCGATGCCGGCGGCGTGCGGATGCAAGTCGAGATCCTCGCGCGCATGCAGCATGTAAATCAATTTTCCATTGAGCTCGATTGATTCGGTGGCAGGCAGATTGCCGCAGGCTCCATCGTGATCGACATTGCCGCGAATTGCGGTGAGTGGCGCGATGGTGCGGAGGGTATCGAGGATTTCGTCATTACCAACGTCACCGGCGTGCAGGATGTGATCGCAGCCGGCGAGTGCATGGACGGCTTCTGGACGCAGCAGTCCGTGGGTATCGGAGATGACGCCGATGCGCATGCTAATAGTTTGCGCCAACGCCGACGGCCACGCGGGTGCGCGGATCGAGCTGGTCACGCAGGCTGTCGCCGATGAAGTTGAACGACAAGACGGCCAGCATGATGGCGATGGCAGGAAAGATGACCATGTGTGGCGCGTCAAAGAGATGCGCGCGGGCGTCGTTCAGCATCACGCCCCAGCTGGGCATAGGCGGCGGCACACCGAGGCCGAGAAAGCTGAGTGTGGCTTCCGCCAGAATGGTTCCAGCCATGCCGATGGCGGCCTGCACCATGACGGGCTGAATAATGTTCGGCAGAATGTGGCGCGTGATGATGCGCAGATTGGTTGCTCCCATAGCACGGGCGGCCTCGACGAATTCACGTTCGCGCACGGCTAAGACCTGGGCGCGGACCAGGCGCGCGTAGCCCACCCAGCCGGTAATCGAGAGGGCGAGAATCAAGTTGGTCATGCCGGGGCCGAGGAAGGCGACCAGGGCGATGGCGATCAGAATCCCGGGTAGCGCCATGAATGTGTTCATGACCAGGACGTTTAAAAACGCATCGAGCCAGCCGCCATAATATCCCGCGATGGAGCCGAAAATTATCCCAAAAAACAGTGCAATCGAGACCACCGAGGTGGCGACGAACAGCGAGATGCGGGTGCCGTAAATGACGCGAGAAAGGATGTCGCGGCCCAGTTCATCGGTGCCAAACCAGTGGGTGGCAGACGGTGATTGCAGGCGTGCATGCAGATGGATCGCGGCCGGGTCGAAGGGGGCAATCCAAGGAGCGAAAATGGCCAGCGCGACAAAGATTGCTAACAGAATAATTCCGAATATCGCGAGTGGTTGAAAACGCAGGGACTGCATCCAAGTGATTGTAATCGACCATTCTTTCCCCGTTGAAGATTTCCACGCAACTTAAAGGAAGCAGACGCGTTCTTAAAGGAATAAGAACCGCGGATTGGCGACGCCGGGTGGTATCGTAGCAGTAGCGATTTCGTGAGTTGAATGGAGCCGCAGGGGGCAGCCAGACCGCCTCATGAAGGCATCACTGTGTTTCCAATACCCGCGCAGGTGGAGCAGATGGGCCACCGTGCGGCGCTGAACTTGTGGATGGACCTACAGGACGCGCGTGTGATCGACTGGCAACAACAGATTCTTATCGTCTCCCCCTTCTTTTACCCAGAATTGATTTCCACGGGAAAGGCGAATCAGCACCTGGCGGAGGCGTTTGTCGCAGAGGGCCACGGGGTCACCGTGGTGTGCTCGCATCCGCTGTACCCTGCGTGGGAGCCGGTGCGCAGTAACGCGCGAATCCCGGGGATGACAGTTGTGCGCGGGGGCGCCGATGTTCGCTATTCCAAGGCGATGCCGCTTGCGACGACTGAAGCTGGAAGCATGGTTCGCTTTTTTTGCAGCGCGCAGTGCCTGGCCGTTGAGAAAACGGGCTGACGTGGTGGTCAGCATCCTTCCGCCGAGCCTCTTCATTTTGTTTTTGAATTCGATATTGCCGCGGCGGGTGCGGCGGGTGGCGGTGGTGCACGATCTGCAGGGTGTTCTGGCTGCCCAGGAAAAAGGATTTGTGCGGCGCGCCATTATTCACATGATTCATGCGGTCGAAAGCCGGGTGTTTCGCTCGCAGGATTTGTGCATTTTCTTTTCTGAGGATATGGCGCGTATCGCAAAGCAGTCGTACGGCCTGGATCCGGCGAAAATTGCGGTGCAATATCCATCGATTACTCTGCCGGCAAGTTATAGCGCGATTGCCGCGGCTTCGACGGCCCATCATCTCGACGCGTTATTTCCACCAGACAAATTGCACGTGGTGTATTCCGGGGCGCTGGGATACAAGCAGAACTCACAGCAGCTGGTTGCATTGATGCAGGCGGCTGCGGAACGTCATCCTGAAGTGCAGTTTCATGTACTTTCCGGCGGGCCTTTTTATGAAAGTCTGCGAGCCGAATACGAACAGCGACCCGGACCGCGAGTGCAGTTTCATCCGCTGGTCGCGGAACAGGATCTGGCGGAGTTGTATGCGCGCTCGGCGATCCAGATTATTCCGCAGGCAGAGGGAACCGAGAGCGCGGCGTTGCCTTCGAAGCTGCCAAACCTGTTGGCGGCGGGTGTGCATTTGCTGGCTATCTGTAGTTCCGGCAGTGAAGTGGAACGGATGATTCAGCTGGCAGGGACTGGCTCGATCGCGACGCGGTGGGACGAGGATTTATTCCTGACGCGGTTGGATGAAGCGCTGGAAGTTGTGCGGCGGGAATCGGCTTCTGCCAGACGCGACCGCGTGGAACCGCTGCTGGATCGATTTTCCATCACGAATATGGTGCGACTGGCGACCGGGGAAAATACGGCGCCGGAAGACCCAAGGCCGAAGAAGCGCGAACCGGTGCGGGAAACGACGGCAGCCCAAAGCGAGGCTCGCTAGATGAAGGTTGGAGCGCCTGCATGAACCTTCGCACCTGCGTGATTTTTGGTGGCACCGGATGCATCGGAACACATATTGCCAAGCATCTGCTGGAACACACCGACGTCGAGCGGATTTATCTCGCTGACATTCGTCCGCCTCGCCCGGAAAATTATGTGAAGCCGTTGCTGCGCTGGATGGAGTCGACGGATGGGACTCTGCCGCGTGTGGTGTATGTTCCGTGCGATGTGCGTTTGCCGCTGGATGCTGTGCCATTGCCGCAGCAGGCTGATCTGATCATCAATTTGGCCGCGGTACATCGCGAACCTGGCCATGAGCCCAATGAATATTACGAAACGAATTTGCCCGGCGCGGAGCATATTTGCGCGTATGCGACCCATGCCGGATGTTTTCGAATCGTGTTCACCAGCAGCATTTCTCCTTATGGCTCGAGCGATGCGGCGAGAAATGAAGACTCGCTTCCGATTCCAGAGACGGCCTATGGCGGCTCGAAACTGGTTGCGGAAAAAATTCACATGGCGTGGCAACATGCCAATCCAAACCGGCGATTGATTGTGCTGCGGCCCGGCGTTGTGTTCGGTCCGGGAGAACATGCCAACGTAGCGCGGCTGGTTCGCAGCCTGGGTCGCGGATATTTTCTCTACATGGGCAATCGAGCGACACGCAAGGCTGGCGTGTACGTGAAGGAGCTGAGCGGGGTGGTGCAGTTTGCGCTCGAGCATCAGGAAAAAACCGGCGAGCCAGTATTGCTGTGGAACGTGTCGATGGATCCGCCGCCGACACTGGAGGATTTTGTGAATGCGATTTGCGCGGCGACAAGCTATCGGCATCCACGGCTGTCGGTGCCGCGAAGTTTGCTGGTGGCCGCGTCCTATCCCGTAGCAGGCATCGCGCAATTGTTTGGAATTCGCACGTCGGTGAATCCAGTGCGGATGCGGAAGCTTTCGCAGTCGACTTATATTGAGCCACTGCGTCTTCGCGAGGCAGGTTACCGATTCAACTACACGCTGGAACAAGCGATGGTGGATTGGAAGCAGGACGCGCCGGAGGATTTTGTTGGGGCGGAGAGAGCCGCGCTGGAAGTGTCCGGCAAGGTGCCGCAAAAACTATGACGGATGCTTCGACAGCGGGAAACGGAATGCGGCCGGGATCGCGAGTCTTTGTCGCCGGACATCGCGGACTGGTCGGTTCTGCAATTTGTCGACATCTGACTGCGGCGGGCTACGAGCGTTTGCTGTTGCGCACCAGCACGGAACTGGATCTGAAGGAGCGCGATGCCGTTTGGGAATTCTTCAAGGATCAGCGTCCGGAATATGTTGTGCTGGCGGCGGCCAAGGTTGGCGGAATCCAGGCCAACAGCAAATATCCAGTGGAATTTATTCGCGACAACATTCTGATCCAGACGAATGTGATTGATGCTTGTTATGAATTTGGAGTGAAGCGGCTGTTGTTCCTGGGTTCAAGCTGTATTTATCCGAAGTTGTGTCCGCAGCCGATTCGCGAAGAGTATTTGCTGACAGGACCGCTGGAGCCGACCAATCGCCCTTATGCGATCGCGAAGATCGCGGGGATTGAGCAGTGCTGGGCGTACAACCGCGAGTATGGAACGCGGTTTTTGGCAGCGATGCCGACGAATCTGTATGGGCCTGAAGACAATTTCGACCTGGCGAATTCTCATGTTTTACCGGCGCTGCTGCGCAAGATTGCGGCTGCGAAGGCTGAGGGGGCGGGGCAGGTGGAAGTGTGGGGTACGGGTACTCCGCGCAGAGAATTTCTATACAGCGACGATCTGGCGGAAGCGTGCGTTTTTCTGATGCAGCTTCCGGAGGAGAAACTCGACTCGCTGCTGCAGGCGGAGGGGCCGCCGCTGATCAACATTGGCGTGGGTGAGGACGTCAGCATTCGCGAGCTGGCCGAAATGATTGGCCGTTTGCTGGATTACAAAGGTGAGTTAACGTTCAATACTGCACAGCCGGATGGAACGCCGCAGAAGCTGCTGGACGTGAGTCGCATTCATTCACTGGGCTGGAGTGCGAAGACCAGTCTGGAAGAGGGGATCCGGCGCACGTATGCCGCGGCGAAAGCGAATCCCGGCTCAGGTGTCGTGTAGGGGCGAAGATTGCCGCAAGGGAACAAATGATAATTCCACGAGAGACGATGAGGAGGAGTGCCATGCGAAGCAGGGTGCCGATGATAGTACTGGCGACATTGTTTCTAGCGCTGACTGTTGCAGCACGGGCGCAGAACGCGTCGATGAATGACGACGAGCGCAGTGCGGCTGCTGACCTGTTGCAGGCAACCAACCAGGATCGCTCGTCGCAGGGATTGGAGCCGTTGCATCCAGATGCGGCGTTGACGAAAGCCGCGTGGGACCATGCACAGCGCATGGTGGCATCGGGAACGTTGTCGCATCAACTGCCGGGCGAACCGGACATCATTGTGCGGGCGCAGCAGGTGGGGTTACATTGCAGCACGGTTGCGGAAAATGTTGCGGAAGCTCCTACAGCAGGGCAGATCAATGATGAGTGGATGCATTCGCCGGCGCATCGCGCGAACCTGCTGGATCCGCGAGTGAATACTGTGGGCATCGCAATCGTGCAACATCGCGGCGAGTTATATGCGGTGGAGGATTTTGCTCGCGTGGTTCCGTCGATGTCGCGCACGCAGCAGGAACAGCAAGTCGCAGCACAACTGGCGCGGCATGGCATTCATGTGCGGACGGGAGATACGCTGGCCGAGAGCTACTGCGGTGGCACTCCAAGTGGAACGCGCCCGTTGCCTGCGCTGGTGGTGCGGTACAGCACAGTGGATTTGACGCAGCTTCCGACCAAAGTGGCGCAGGGAATTGGCAATGGTGCCTACCATAGCGCGGTGGTGGGGGCATGCAGCCCGTCAAATCAGAATGGATTTACGGCGTATCAGATTGTGTTGCTGCTGTACTGATGCGAGTGCGCGTCAGGCAGCCGGACCAGTTGGCTCCATATCCAGCAGATTGTTAAAGCGGTTGAAATAGTTGAACAGCCCGATGGCAGCCATCAGCTCGACCACTTCACCTTCGGAGTAAACATCGCGGACCTGCTGCCATTGGTCATCGGTTAGCGGGCCCTCATTGCGCGTCATCCATTCTGCAAGCTGTAAGGCTACTTTCTCCTGATGCGTAAAGTCGGTTCGGTCGGCGTAGTCGGCGAGATTGATCAACTGATCGTCACTCCATCCCAGCTTTTTACAAATGCGCGAGTGCGACGCCAGGCAGTAGTGACACTGGTTCAGCTGAGACGTGCGAACGATGGCCAGTTCTTTCAGCTTGAGCGGCAGTGTGCCGGTGTGCAGGACAGCTTCAAAATGCGCGATCATGGTCTGGAAAATCTCTGGCCGATGGGCGACGGTGCGAAACATGTTGGGCACATTTCCGCGCTGCTGCAGATATCGATCGTAGATAGCGCCGGTCTCGGCAGTTACCTGGTCGCGGTCCAAGCGCGAAATTCTGGGGGTAATGGTCTCCATAATTTTCTCCAGCTTCGATGATAGCAATCGAGGTTGCGGCGGGTCGCTGCGCAGCGTGGGAAGCCGTTACGAAGAAAAGAAAATGTTGGGCGATCGCTTTGACGATGGTTCGGCGATTTGTTACCTTTTGAAATAGACGAATCCCACCGCGTCCCCACTCCTCAGTAGCTCAATGGCAGAGCATTCGGCTGTTAACCGAAGGGTTGTAGGTTCGAGTCCTACCTGAGGAGCCAATCCTTGCAAAATCAATCTACGATCTAATCTACGGCCTGTTTCAATTGATGAGATTGAAGGATCCGCTATTGTTGGCGTATGGAACGCCTGCCGGGAAGCTTCGCATCGCCTGGCAGAATATTTCATCCAATGTGCATGGATACAAAGTTGGCCATATCGGTGCTGGATCTGGTGGGCATGCGCCCGGGCGAGTCTGCGGGCAGCGCCATTGCGCGCTCTCGTGGAGCTGGCAAAGCATGTGGAGAAGCTGGGATACAAGCGCTATTGGCTGGCCGAACATCATTCCATTGCCGGGCTGGCATGTTCTGCGACATCGATCTTAATTGGACATGTGGCGGCGGCGACAGAAACGATCCGCGTCGGCAGCGGAGGAGTGATGCTGCCGAATCACGCGCCCCTGGTGGTTGCAGAGGAGTTTGGAACACTGGAAGCGCTGTATCCGGGGAGGATTGATCTGGGCCTGGGGCGCGCGCCTGGCGGAGACTTCGCTACGATGCGGGCGCTGCGGAGAGACAAGGGGCAGAGTGGCGAGGATTTTCCAGAGCTGCTGCAGGAATTGCAAACCTATCTGGGACCGGAGCGGCCACAGCAAATCGTGAGAGCGATTCCAGGTCAGAACAGCCATGTGCCGATTACGTTGTTGGGGTCGGGACTGTACAGTGCGCAGCTGGCGGCTCGGCTGGGATTGCCGTTTGCGTTTGCGGCACACTTTGCGCCGGCACACATTTTTCGAGCGACCGAGTTATATCGACGGGAATTTCGCGCGAGCGAAACTTTGCGGGAACCCTACCTGCTGGTGGCGGTGCAGGTGATTGTGGCGGAGACCGATGCAGCAGCGCAGCGATTGTTCACCACTCCGCAGCAGCGATTTCTGCAGCTGATTCGCAATGGGCCGGTGGAATTGCTGCCTCCGGTGGATTCCATGGAGCCGCTGTGGGAAGAATGGGAGCGGACCGCGGTCGAGGAAAAATTGGCCGCGGCGATTGTGGGTTCGGATGCGACGGTGCGAGCCGGGTTGGAACGATTGGTGCAGGGAACCGGGGCGAATGAAGTGATCGCGGTGACGGACACCTACGAACCGCAAGCTCGGCTGGAGTCGTATCGTCGCCTGGCGGGGCTACTCGCGGATTAGCACGATGGTTTAGCGGCGACCGCGGAACTGGGCAATTTCTCGGCGATCGCGTTTCGATGGGCGTCCCGCTTGCGAGGCATCGAACTGCGGCATCGCCTTCCGCTCTTCTGCAATTTTTGCGCGGATTTCGCGACTGGCTTCTGTCTCCCGGTATAAAGTCTGCGCCACCGAGGCTGGACCGCGCACCTCACTCAATTGCAGGACTTCAATCTCGAAGTCGCCGCTATCGTTTTTGATTTTCAAGAAATCGCCGACACGGACGTCTCGCGCCGCTTTCGCCAGCTGATCGTGGCTGGTGATTCGGCCTAAGCCACAGGCACGCGCCGCCAGAGCACGAGTCTTGAAGAATCGAGCGGCCCAGAGCCACTTGTCCATCCGCACAGAGTCCACGCTTCATTTTCCCACCCTTCCGGCGATTGTTGAAAACCCGCAGCGGGCGCGCGAAAACCCGGACATTTTCGCCCCTGGCAGACTATTATGGGGAGTCCGGCAGGATGCCGTTCGCCAGATTCGACGCGCCTATGATGACACTCTTCCAACCCGATTATTTGTACGCTGGTGGACGCATGCAGGCGGGAGCGGGATTGCTGGTGGACGCTCAAGGAAAAATTGTGCGGGTGATGGCTGCAGAGGAGCCCTCGTCGACCGGCGATGTCGAAGTGGTGAAGCTTCGCGGAAAAGCAATACTGCCGGGATTTGTGAATGTGCATTCGCACGCGTTCCAGCGATTGATTCGTGGACGAACAGAGTCAAGACGCGCGGGAGGCCGCGACTTCTGGTCATGGCGGGCGGCGATGTATCACGCGGCTGCGTCGCTCTCGCCGGAGCAGATGTACGCCGTTGCGCGAGCGGCGTTTCTTGAAATGGCGATGGCCGGGACAACGACGGTGGGCGAATTTCATTACGTTCATCGCACGCCAGATGGCAAGCCGTATGCGGATCCGAACGTGATGGCACGGCAGATCATCGCGGCGGCGGAGTCTGTGGGTATACGTATATGTTTGCTGCGTGCGGCGTATCAACGTGCGGGATTCGAACAGGCAGAGGATCCGGGACAGATTCGCTTTCTGGAGTCGACGGAGGAATTTATCGCGAATGTGGCCGACCTGCATCGTGAGTACGATTCGCGCGATGCGTGGGTTGGAGTGGCGCCGCATAGTGTGCGCGCAGTACCGCTGGAGGCAATTGAATCGATGGCGGCCTGGGCGCGGGAACATCATCGACCGCTGCACATGCACGTCTCGGAACAGACTGCGGAGATTGAAGCGTGCCAACGCGAATACGGAACCACTCCAGTGCGGCTGCTGGCGAGACAGTGGAGTGTTGGGCGAAGGTTTTACCGCTGTGCACGCCATCCACATCGATCATGAGGAAATGGATTTGCTGGCGGCTGATCGTGTGACCCTATGTGCTTGTCCCACGACGGAACGCAATCTTGGCGATGGGATTTTTGCGGCGCGTGAGGTGATGACGCGGCAAATTCCGGTTTGCCTGGGCTCCGACAGCCAGGCGCAGATCGAGCCGCTCGAAGATGCTCGCGAGCTGGAATATCATTTGCGGCTGCAGCAGCAGCGGCGAAGTCTTCTCGACGGCATCGATGGTCAGGAGTTGTCGGCGCGGCTGTTTCGTTGCGCGACGGCGAACGGCGCGAATGCACTGGGCTGCAACGCAGGGGAATTCGAACCGGGTAAGCTGGCGGATTTCTTTGCGGTCGATTTGAATGATGTTTCGATTGCAGGCGATTCGCGCGAGGATCTGTTGGCGGCAATTGTGTTCGGCATGCGGACTGCTGCCGTCGCCGATGTTTGTGTGGGCGGAAGATTCGTGGTGCGCGATCATCGCCATCCGCAGCAGCAGGAAATTTTGAATGAATACCAGGAGGTCGCTCGCAAGGTGTGGTCTGCGCCACAGCTTGCGGCGAAATAAATTATGTCAACGACGACGGCAAGTTCTGCTCCCGTGATTCGTGCGCCGCGCGGAACAACTCTGCGCTGTAAAGGCTGGCAGCAGGAAGCGGCGCTGCGATGCCTGATGAATAATCTTGATCCCGAGGTCGCCGAAGCGCCGGAAAAGCTGGTGGTGTATGGCGGCATCGGCAAGGCGGCGCGCAACTGGGAGTGCTATCACGCGATCGTGCGGGAGCTGGAACGACTGGGCGATGAGGAGACGTTGCTGGTGCAGTCGGGAAAGCCGGTGGGAGTGTTTCCTACGCATGAAGGTGCGCCGCGGGTGTTGATTGCCAACTCCAACCTGGTGGGTGCGTGGGCCAACTGGGATGAGTTTCATAAACTCGATCGCGCGGGGCTGATCATGTATCGGGCAGATGACCGCGGGCAGTTGGATTTACATTGGCACGCAGGGAATTTTGCAAGGGACGTATCAGACATTTTCCTCGATGGCGGATCGGCATTTTGGTGGAAGCCTGGCGGGAAAGCTGATCGTGTCGGGCGGCATTGGCGGGATGGGTGGGGCGCAACCGCTGGCCGCGACCATGAACGGCGCGGTGTTTCTTGGCATTGATCCAGATCGAACACGTATTGAACGGCGGCTTGAAACCGGATATTGCGACAAGATGGCCGAGTCGCTGGACGAAGCACTTCAGCTTTGCGAAGACGCGAGACGAAAGAAGCAGGCGCTGTCTGTTTGCCTGGTGGGCAATTGCGCGGAGGTGTTGCCGGAACTGGTGCGGCGCGAAGTGGAGATCGACGTGATCACCGATCAGACCAGCGCGCACGATCCTTTGAATGGATACATTCCTGCGGGATATTCGCTGGCAGCCGCATCAGCATTGCGGCAGGCAGATCCTGTCGAATACGTAAAGCTATCGATGGCGAGTATGGCGGTGCATGTAGACGCGATGCTGGCGATGCAGCGGCGAGGCGCGGTTGCATTCGACTATGGGAATAATATCCGCAAACGCGCGTTCGATGCTGGATGCAAAGATGCCTTCGATATTCCTGGATTTACGCCGGAATATATTCGCCCGCTGTTCTGTGAAGGCGCAGGGCCATTTCGCTGGGTAGCGCTGTCGGGAGATCCGGCGGATATCTATCGCACCGATGAGCTGGCGCTGAAATTATTTCCGGAGAATGAGATTCTCACTCGATGGATTCATCTGGCGCGAGAGCGCGTACATTTTCAAGGACTGCCGGCGCGCATCTGCTGGTTGGGCTATGGGGAGCGGGCGCGCATGGGCGAGGCGATGAACGAGCTGGTTCGCAGTGGAGAATTGAAAGCGCCGATCGCGATTGGGCGCGACCATCTCGATACCGGCTCTGTCGCGTCGCCGTATCGCGAGACGGAGCAGATGAAGGATGGTTCGGATGCAATTGCGGATTGGCCGATTCTGAATGCGCTGCTGAATACGGCCAGCGGTGCGAGCTGGGTGTCGTTTCATCATGGCGGTGGCGTTGGCATGGGATATTCGCTGCACGCGGGACAGGTATGCGTGGCCGATGGGACGAAGCTTGCCGAAGAGCGACTGCATCGTGTGCTGAATAACGATCCTGGCATTGGAGTAGCGCGTCATGTTGACGCCGGCTATGAGCAAGCCATCGAAACTGCCGAGAGCAAAGGCATCGTGATTCCGATGCGTCGCGCATGAGCGAATCTACGCCGAAGAGGTTCGCGGTGATTCACTGCGGACAACTTGTCACGCTGGCGGGGAAGCGTGGTCCTCGTCAAGGCGCGGCCGAGATGCGGGAGTTGGCCATCATCGGAGATGGCGCAATGTTGATTGCTGACGGCAAGATTGAATGGAAGGGAACCACGGACGAATTGCGGGGAGCGCTGGCTCAGGAGAAAAATCTGCCGGTGATCGATGCGCGCGGTTGCGTGGTGACGCCGGGATTTGTGGATGCGCATACGCACATGGTGTTTGCGGGTTCGCGCGCGGCGGAGTTTGAGCAGCGCATTGAGGGCAAGACCTACCAGCAGATCGCAGCTGCGGGAGGCGGCATTGCTACTACCGTGCGTGCCACTCGCAATGCGACGGCGGAAGAACTGTTGACGCTGGCCGGCCGTCACGCGGAATGGTTTCTGCGAAATGGAACGACGACGGTGGAGGCAAAGTCTGGCTACGGGTTGTCGCTCGATGCGGAGTTGAAGATTCTCGGCGTAATTCGATCGTTGGCGAAAGAAACGCCGCTGCGAATTGTGGCAACGCTGCTGGCTGCACACACAATTCCACCGGAGTTTCAGCAAGATCGCGCAGGATACATCGCGCTGGTGGTGCGGGAAATTGTGCCGCGTGTGCAGCGGGAGAAGTTGGCACAATTCTGCGATGTGTTCTGCGACGAGCACGCATTCACCATTGCGGAGAGCCGCGAGATTTTATCTGCGGCGAAGAATGCTGGATTCGGGCTGCGCATGCATGTGGAACAGTTCGCGGCCGATGGCGGAGCAGCGCTGGCGGCGGAGCTGGGCGCAGCGACCGCGGACCATCTGGAGTGCACGGATGAAACGGGAATTGCAGTGCTGGCGAGCGCCTCGGTGCAACCAGTGCTGGTGCCGGCTTCTGTGTTCTGCCTGGGTCGCGATCGTTATCCGAAGGCTCGCGCCATGATGGATGCTGGGCTTGCAGTCGTGCTGGCGACGGATTTCAATCCGGGCTCGTCTCCGACAACTTCGATGCCGTTTGTCATGTCGCTGGCGTGCCAGCAGATGAAGATGTTGCCATCGGAGGCGCTGACCGCAGCGACGATCAACGCTGCGTGCAGTCTTGGTCTCGGGGAAGTTGTCGGCTCGCTCGAAGCGGGGAAGGCCGCCGATTTTCTGATCCATGAATTTCACGACTATCGCGAGCTGGCGTACTTTGCGGCGGTACCAAATCTGCCGCAGGTGTTTGTCGCAGGCGAGCGAGTGCAGACGTGTTCGCCGTCGAGCGCTAAGTTCACGAATGGTGCGGCTTGATTTCGACAGAAAAGCTTTCGCCGTCGTCGCTGCTGGATGCGTTGATTCGCATCCCTTCGGTTTCGGCGCTGACAAATCGACCGTTGATTGAGTTTGCCGAGGAGGCTCTGCGCGCACGCGGCTGGAATGTTCGGGAGCTGTCGTATCACGACGCAAACGGGGTAGAGAAAATAAATCTGCTGGCGACGCCTCCGTGGCAAAGGGCGCATGACTTCGCGGTTGAGCTGGCGTTCGTTTGTCACACGGATACGGTGCCTTACAGCGCGGAGTGGAACGAGGCTATTGCTCCGCGGGTGGTCGACGGGGCGATGCACGGATGCGGAGCTTGCGATGTGAAGGGATTTCTGGCGAGTTTGCTAGCGGCGCTTCTGAATGCGAACGATGCTGATTTCGCATCGACGGTCGCGCTGGTGCTGACGGCGGAGGAGGAGATTGGCTGCGTAGGATCTCGGCATCTTCTGGAGGCTGGGCTACTGCGACCGCAGCATGTGGTGGTGGGAGAGCCAACGTCGCTGCGTCCTGCGCGGGCCGGGAAAGGATACGGGCTGGCGGAGATTCGTGTGTTTGGAAAAGAGGCGCATAGTGCCCATCCGGCGCAGGGTGTTTCTGCGATCTATCGCGCGGCGAAGTTGATTGGAGAGATCGAGCAGTACGCGCTGTCGATCCGGGAAGCGCCGGTTCGGGAGAAGGCGCGCATCTTCGATCCGCCGTATACGACATTCAACGTGGGTACCATCGAGGGCGGAACGGCGAAGAACATTATTCCAGGGGAATGCAGGTTTCTGCTGGAGTGGAGGCCACTGCCGGGTGATGCCGTGGGGAAAATTCCTGGCATTGTGGGACGAATGGTTCAGGATTTGCAAACGTGCGACCCAGACTTTCGATATGAATTGAAAGTGCTGCGAGAGCAGCCGGGATTTGAGACCGCGGCCGACTCGCCACTGGTGTGCAGGTGGATGGAAATCAGCGGGCGGGAAGCGATTGGCGTGTCCTTCGGCACAGAAGCGCCCCTGATGTCGACGCTGGCGGCCGATACGATTGTGCTGGGGCCGGGGGATATGCGAACGGCGCATAGTCCGCGGGAATGTGTGCCGTTGGCGGAGCTGGATCTGTGTGTTGCGTATCTGAAAGAGCTACTCAAGAATCCGCTGGAGCGTGCGACATGACGGATAAACGCGATGCGCCGTTCTGGGAAAATTCACTTCTGGAATTTCGAAAGCGAATAGCTGCTGCAACTCCTACGCCAGGCGGCGGTGCTGTGGCAGCGGTGACGGCGAGCTTTGCGGCAGCGTTGCTGCAGATGGTGTGTTCCATCAGCGTGAAGCGGAAACCAGATGCGAGGATAAACGCAATTGCCGGCGAGGTGAAACTCTGCGAAGAGGAATTGGCGCGTTGTGCGGAGGAAGACATTCGCGTATTCGATCAATATATGGCTGCGCGAAAAATCCAAATCGCATCTGCGCACGCCGACACACAGCGATGGCTGCTGGCATGTACCGAGGTGCCGCTGGCTGCGGCTGAGACGATTGTGAAGCTGGAAGCGTTATGCGGTGGAGATAGGCCCCTAAGACGCCAGAGTTTCTGTCGAGCGATTTGGCGACTGCTCAATATTTACTCGACGCCAGCCGGAAGGCGTTGCTGGCAAATGTCACCATCAACCTGGTGGATCTTGAGGATGGAGAAGCAAAGGGCGCGGTTTTACGGCGTCTCGAGGCATTGCAGGGCGACACAAATTCGGGCGGCTGACGGAGGGCGCTTGGCAGCGGTCGCTCGCTCGTTTGCCCACAATTGCCTTCAGAGGCGGTGACGCCGAAACAGCGGCGCTCCCCAGGTGCCGATGGCGAGTAGTGTGCCAAACAGGATGACGGCATCGATACTTTCTCGACCCTCGTGCGACCAATACGCCATTGGATCCAGGTTCAGCCACAGCGCGAATTCATCCAGTGTGAGTGCGGCGCCCATTCCGTAGCCAATCGAGAGCAAGCGGCTCATCAGGATGGAGAGGGAAGTGTCGCCGAGGCCGACCTCAGTCAAATCTGCATATCCCGTGAGCAGGAGCAGAAGAATTCCCCAGACCAGGTGATGAATGTGGCGTCCGCCGAATTGCACGTAGCCGAACGGGCCGATGTGATGCGTGATGGAAGCGACCAGCAGACGAACACCTAGAAATGTGATGAAGAAGCTGACCGAGGCCACAAAGAGCCGCTGGTGCGGCCGGTCGGGAATGCGCTGGTGGATGAGAAGGCCTAACTTCGTCAAGCGAAGCACCATCATCATCACCGCGGCCACGGCGCAGATAAAGATGAGGAGGATCCAGGCTCCGGGAATGTGCATACGGTAGGATTATCACGGCTCGGGCCGAGGGACGGCATCCAATCAAAGTCGAGCTAGGCCGTTTGCACGCGCCGAGCAGATGAAGGTTGCCTATCGCGATCAGTCAGGCTATTCTGCCTAGCAAGCTAACCCCTGAGGCGGTGCTTCGATCGACGCGCACGGAAAGCCGAACGCGGGCACTACAGTAACCCATCGAGTTTCAGCAATGGCAAAGTTTTCGGAGACAAAGCAAATGCGTGGATTCAAATCGATCGTCATTGCAGCGGCGTTACTCGTACCGGCGGTCCTGCTTCCAAAAGCTGGGGCCCAGGTAACGATTACATTTGGCGCGCCGCCCCCGTGCCCCTACGGCTACTATGGCTACGCTCCCTATGCCTGCGCTCCGCCGGGGTATTACGGACCGGGATATTTCTACAATGGAATTTTCCTGGGAGTGGGGCCGTGGGCGTACTGGGGCTATAACCACGGTTGGGGCAGCTATCGCTTTCGCGGACCCGGCGGAGGGCGCTACTACCCGCACTCTGGCTACTATCCGGGACATCCACCGCATGGCGGATATCCGCCGTATCACCGGCCACCGGTCTCCAACAAACCTCCATATCACGGAGGACACCCGCCGAATAACGGTGGAAAACCGCCTTACAACGGCGGGAAGCCGCCCAACAATGGAGGACACCCGCCGAACAATGGTGGCGGTAAACCGCCGAACAATGGTGGCAGGCCGCCGGGTGGTGGGGGTGGTGGCAAACCGCCGAACAATGGTGGAGGAGGGGGTGGCAAGCCCCCGGGTGGAGGGAACGGCGGCGGTAAACCTCCCAGTGGTGGAGGCGGAAAACCACCTAGCGGCGGTGGTGGCAGGCCTTCGAGCGGTGGTGGTAGATACTAATCGTTCGCTACCGTACGAATTGTGAGTCAAGAGCGGCGGAGCAAAATTGCTCCGCCGCTTTTCTTTGGTGATCGAAGCGGGTACGAATGTGTGATGAAAATTTGAAGCGGGGAGAATGTGCCGATCGATCGGATGACACGTGTTATCAGGGAGCGAAGCCGGGTCGACCTTCGCGGATTCTGACGGAGAACTGCGGATCTTTGTCGGCGGCGCGTGCTGCTGGATTGATATAGGCGCGCTGCTTCAATTCTGGAAAGGGAAGATCGCCGGCTAACTCGCCACGCTGATATTCCATCTCGTCGGCTTTGCCGTTCAGCAAAATGCGCCAGTCGAAGGGATGACTTTTCATGGTTGCGAAGGTGAAAATCTCGGTGGTGCAGTTGTGCGTGATGGCGTTATACCACTGTGGATGGGCATAGAGCTGATTGGTCATGGCTGCATAATCGAGGAAGAGCGATCGCGCAAACGCAGGTGTGGCGCGGGTGTGGTAGAGATACAAATCTTCGCCATGGCGATAATTTGTGCGCAGGCGGACAAGATCGCGCTCATCGCTGACGACGGAGATGAGAGTGTACTGGCGGAAAAAACCGCGCAGGGCGGAGTAGGTCTGACCGACTTGCTTGCGTGTCTCGATGGAGAAGGCGACATGCTGGCCATGGCCGAGATCGAAGCTCACGATGGTGTGAGCGATCCAGGGAGAGCCCCAATAATTCATGAACAGATCGACGCCTTGAATCTGTGGCAGATCGATGTCGAGGGTCGACCAGGTGCAGGTGTAGTCGAGTTCGGCGCGGTAATCACATTGGCGAAAGTTGTGGATGATGGCGTGGTTGTTGGTGATATCGATGGACGCGAGTTTGGAGACGTCGGTTTGCCAAGGCCGATTGTTGGAGGGCTTCAGGGTGAGCCACCACGATAAAACGAGCACGAAACAGAGCAGGCAGCCCAAGAAGCGCTGCCATCTTCTGCCGGGCAAAATACAAAATTGCGAAGGTGAGCAGCAGGTAGATGCATGCGGCGAGGATTCTGGCGTGGGCAAATGGCAGGTCGAAAAAAAGCGCCAGTGTTGACCATAGAGTCATGAGAGCGATGGCGGTGTAGACGGTTGTACTCTTCAAGGCGCGAAAGAAGCGTTGCGCGTGCGGACTGGCAGACGTACGGGATCGAGCTCTGCGAACGCCATTGCAGATTTCCTCAGAAAGCCTGATTGTAAGTTGTCGGGGGCGGGACTGACGGTGATAAAAATGCGCGGCAGGCCTCGTTGCGCATGATTCGGCTTAGTGCGGCGAGGGCAACGAGCAGGTTCGGAAAATTACTTGGTCGATTTTCGTTTCAGAAGGCGGATGAGCGCTGTCTCTTCCTGCCGAAGTGGGCCGGAACGCACTCGCTTACTTTGCGCGCTTTTTTTCAGAACATTTTTCATCATGCCGCTCATGTAGTTTTCCAGCACCGCAGGATGCACATAACACTTGCGGCAGACGGACGGAGTATTCCCGAGCTGTTCGGCGACCGATTGGATGGCTTGCACAACATTTTTCTTCGCTTGCGACTCGGTCTCGAATGCATCGCATTCTTGCAGCGCGACGCATGCCAGAACTGTTCCGGCCCAGGTACGAAAATCTTTAGCGGTAAACTCCTGGCCGCTGATTTCGCGGAGATAGTCATTGACATCCGCAGAGTCGATGGAATGGGTCTCCCCATCGTCGCCGACATATTGGAACAATTCATAGCCGGGCAGGTCCTGGCATCGCCGGATAATTTTGGCTAAGCGTCGGTCGTGGACGATCGATGGTGTGACGCACGCCGCTCTTTCCTTGAAACTTGAAGGTGATCTTCGAGCCATCCACCTGAACGTGGCGGCCGCGCATGGTCGTCAATCCGTAGGAATGATTTTCGCGGGCATATTCCGCATTGCCCACGCGGATGTAAGTCGTTTCCATCAGGCGGACAATGGTCGCCATCACCTTGCGGAGGGGAACTCCGGGGAGCGCCAGGTCGCGCTCCACTTGCTGGCGCAGGGCAGGCAGGGCAGCAGCAAACTGCAGCATGTGCTCATACTTTGTTTCGTCGCGGACCTCCCGCCAGCGGGGATGGTACTTGCTCTGCTTTCGTCCGCGAGCATCGCGACCCGTCGCTTGAAGATGCCCCTTGGGGTTGGTGCAGATCCACACATGTTTCCATGCAGGCGGAATGACGAGAGACTTGATCCGAGCCAGAATTTCAGGATCGCGGACTAGGACGTCCATCAACGTGCGATGTAGCGAAAACCTTTTCCCTGGCGCTTCCGTTGAATACCCGGCTGCGAATCGGAAACATAGCGAAGGCCCGCTTCCCGGGCGGATTGTATCGGGTCAGAAACGTTGTCTTCAGGATGCATGATGGGGGAAGAGTTCTCGACTTGGAATTGGCACCGCTTCGATTGGATGCAGATTCTTCGCGCGCGGAAATCAGGGAAGCTTCACGATGCGCAGCTAGCGACCGCGAGCGAAAATCTTCTGCAATTCCTGCGGGGGTACAACCTCCAGCTGCGCGTAGGTACATTCGCGAGGATCTTTATCGAGTCTCCATCGGCGAAAGTGAGCCATATGGCGAAAGCGATTTCCCTGCATATGCTCATACGCCACTTCGACAACAAGCTCGGGACGCAGCGGCTCCCAGGAAAGATCTTTTCCGCGGCTCCAGCGGCTTTTGCCACCCGGCATGCGATGTTCGTTACCGTCGGAGCTACCTTCCTGCCAGGATTTCCAGGGATGATGGGCCAACGCATTCTTGCGGTAGGGTCGGAGAAATTCGAGCAGCTCTCGCCGCTTTTCCTTGGTGAAGCTGGAGCAGACGCCAACGTGCTGTAGCGTTCCAGCATCGTCATACAGTCCCAGCAGAAGGGAGCCGATGGCGTCGTTCTCGCTCTCCTTGTACCAGCGAAAGCCGGCGACGACGCAGTCGCAATCGCGCTCATGCTTTAGCTTGAACATGACCCGCTTGTCCGATTCGTAGGGGCCTTCCTTCGGCTTGATCATGACGCCGTCGAGGCCCGCACCTTCAAAGCGCTGAAACCAGTCGGTGGCGACGGATCGTTTTGTGGTTGCAGGTGTCAGATGAACTGGCGGCGCTGCGTGGGCGAGTATTTTTTCGAGGCGCTCACGACGTTGATGGAATGGCTCGAGGCGCAGGTCTTTGGAACCTTCGCACAGCAGGTCAAACAGCACAATGGACGCGGGCGTTTGGTCTGCGAGCAGGTTGACCCTTGAGGCTGCCGGGTGGATACGGAGTTGCAATGCATCGAAATCCAGCGCGCCGTTTCTCGCGATGACGAGTTCACCATCGACGACGCAGCGGGCTGGGAGTTGTTGTAGCAGCGGCGGAAGCATCTCTGGGAAGTAACGGTTCAGAGATTTTTGCTCGCGACTTTGGATCAGGATTTCCTTGTGATCGCGAAAAATCAGTACTCGGAATCCATCCCACTTGGGCTCGAAAATCCAGTCGCTGCCGGGTGGAATTTCTTCCACACGCTTGGCCAGCATTGGCAGGATGGGTGGGTTCACTGGAAGGTGCACGAAATGATCCTCATCTGAGAGTGGGAAGTTCCAACGCGGTCGCGGGGAAATGGCTAGCGCGACGCCGCGACACTCTCTGTGATGTTTGCGGAGGTGGCGGGGATGTTCCAGCCGCGCACATGGAGGCTGAGGTTGCGAGAGTCCGCCGATGCGGGAAGGTCGATGGTGACGGTTTGTTCTTCGCCGGGCAAGAGGGAAACGTAGTTGTCGCTGAAATAGGCGGGCAATACTTCCGACCCATCGGCTGCGAATATGCCCAGCTTGGTATTGAGCGCGACGTCGTCGCCCGTATTCTTCAGGTCGACTTCGATCTGGTGATCGTTCGCGGTGCCGGTAGCGGCGGCACGTTGCAGATGGGCGGTGATGGAAAGTTTTGCAGACGTTAGCTGATTCAGCGTGCGATAGCCCGCGTCCGAGGCAGCGCGCCAATAAAAATTCCGCGAAAGAATCTGGCCAGTGGATGCGTGCAACTGCAACCGCACAAACACAACTTTGCCACCGATCATCAGTGGCGCGAGATCGAGATTTTGTGCCCGGGCGATGTCATCGGGTGCGCGTCGACGGAAGTGATTCACTGTGCAGGAGCAGTTTGCTGTCGCTGCTGTAAACATCCGCTGTGACTTTGAGCGCGTGGAGTTGATCTCTCGTGGTGTTGACCACAGTGACGTCGTTGTTGGAAAGATCGAGCTGAACATGAATCGGCTCGCAAGCCTTCTTGGTTCCGTAATAGGAGGCCTGGGTGTCGTAGTCGGAACTGAGAATGCCCCATAGGGTACTTGGCCACGCGGGCTGCGTCATCCACAACAAGCGGCCGCCGTTCGGCGCCCACAGGTGCGCGTTGAAGCCCTCGAAGATGGCGCGATAGTCGACGTAGTTCATCATCTGCGCTTTGCGCTCGTAATCTTCCAGGCTGCTGCCGATTCCAAATTGAGATTGCAGGTGTTGATTGAAAGCATCGTGCGGATGCCAGTTGTGGTAGGCCCAGTCATCGGTGATCGGCCAGCGATCGACTTTGGGAATCCAGCGGGAAAACCATTCCAGCGTGGGCAAGGATGGTGTGCCGATCTCGACGGCAAAGCCCTGATCGATGGTCGTGTAATAGTCGGCGGGATTTTCGTAGGAGTAGGGTCCGCTGTTGAGCAGGTTCACTCGGTTTGAACTGGGAGAATAATAACGGGTGCCGTCGAGCGAATGGGTCAGCTGGATTAGACCCTTGTTAATGATTGGCTGCGGGACGCCTTCGTTGCGGCCACACCACATCACGATGGATGGATGATTGCGGTAGCGCAGAATTGTGTCGCGCGCGTTGTTGAGAAATAGCTGCGGGTCTTCGGCTTCGCCGTTGGAATCCTGGGTCACCTCCCAGAAATCATTCCAGACCATCAGGCCGTATTTGTCGGCCAGCTCGTAAAAAGTTTCTTCTGTGTTTTGCCCTTGCCAGTTGCGGATGACGTTGAGATTGGCGTCGCGATCGTAGCGAAAGAACGGTTCCAGATGAGCGCGCGAAATTCGCTTGCGCGAGTCATCCATGCCCCAGCTGCCACCGCGAACCGCGATGCGGACACCGTTGACTTTCAGAATGAGATACGGAGTTGCACGTGTATCGGCAACGGTTCGCAACGCGGGGGAAGAATCGTCGCCAGCAGTGATCGAGGAAGCCCATCCATCGGGAACCTGCCGCATACCTTCGTGGGTGACATCCACCTGAGGATCGGTTGCGGTGCGGCCGATCGTCGGATCGTAATCTACACGACGCAACGCGCCAGAGTTGTCGAGCAGGCTTAGTTCGTAGGTGACTTCGCGAACACCGAATTGCAATTTCTTTTCGCTGGAGGTGCTCGTTGGTTGTGGCGAAGCGAAGTTGCAGATGGTACAGCTCCGGCTTGCCATAGCCATTGGGCCACCATAGGCGCGGATGGTCCAGATGCAACTGCGGAAATTCTTTCGGTGAAAGGGAAATGGTTTGCTCGCCTTGCGGCAGAGTTACGTCTTTCTTTACTTCAACGCCTTCGAATGAAGCGGTGAGAGTTCCGTGGATCGGATGGTCTGAAACATTTTTCAACGGAACATTTACAGTGACGTCGGCCTGCGTGATGTCTGGCAGCGGCAGGTGGGTGATGACTTGCGGATCCTCAATTGCGACTGGACCGGTCGCGACCAGGTGCACATTCTGCCACAGCCCGGTATCGCGATCGTGCATGGGCGGAACCCAGTCCCAACCTTCGGTCGCCATAAACGTGGGGCCGTCGATGGCCATGGCGCCGCCGTTCAGGCCTGCTCCGAAGGCGATGGATTGAACGTTTGGAATTCCTGGATGCGGCGCGGGCGAGAGCAGGATTGCGAGGGCGTTCTTTCCATCGGCGCGCAAGATATGGCTCACGTCGAAAACGCCACGGATGAAAGCGCCCTTCATTGAGCCGAGGTGCTGTCCGTTGAGCCACACTTCAGCTTGATAGTTGATGCCGTCGAGAACCAGCGTGATGTTTGAATCGTGGCCGGCGGGTGGCGAAGTGAATTCGGCGCGGTACCAATATTTCTGCCGGTTCAGACTCTCCGGGATGTCGAGGTTGTTCAATCCATAATCCGGATCGGGATAGATGCCGCGCGCAATCATGGTGGTCAGCACCGTGCCGGGTACGGTTGCGGCAAGCCAATCAGCTGGTGTTGAATCCGGGCGTCGAGATGCTTTGCGGTGTCGCGGAAACTTTGGGTGCGGCGGCAAGTTTCCATCCTCCTTCGAGTACCCAGTCGGAGCTGCCAGCGGGTTGCAACGTAGTTTGCGCGGGCGGCAGCGGTTCCGCTACGGGCTTGCTGAAGGGCGCGTTGCGGTGGGGAAGTGTGGCCGGATCCTGCGGCGCGGTGTTGCCGACGAACTGGAGAACTTGCAGCGCCCAGGGCTTGGAACCTTCTTCAAACGCAATCAGAGGGAAGTCGGGCTTTTGCGCGGCGAGGGCTGCGATGGCTTGCGCGGAGAGTGCTTCGCGACTCAGCGAAAATAATGCGATGCGTCCGCCGAAATGCCGGCAAAAATTTTCGAGGCATGGAGATTCCACCGGAGCGATCATCATTTGCGGCTGGATCGGGCCAGCCTGGAGGGGACCGTGCGCAACCTCCGCTCCATCTACATAGAGGTGGGCTTCGCTTCCATCAAAACTCGCAGCCAGCAGATGCCATCCGGATGGATTGAGCGTGTCGGTGGTGCGAAGAGAATGGCCATGTCCGAAACGCAATTCGAGCTTTCCATCGACGATCGCGAAAAAGCGGGAATCTTCGTCGCGTGGATCGCCGGCTCCCGCAATCAGCATGGGCCCGGTTGGTGCCGGTGAAAATTCAACCCAGGCAGACATTGTCCACGGCGCGCTCGCTTTTAAAATCGGATCGGTCGCCGGTAATGGCTTGGTCAGCCCGATTCCCCCTTGCAGGATGTGTGCGCTGTAGGGACCGTAGCTCGGCGGAAGAACCGTCAATCCGGGGACTTTCAAGGTTTGGGCGCAGGCGCAGTGAGTCGTCGCGAGAAGTGCGACGACGATCATGATCACGACCGGCGATAGTTTCTTTCGATCGGAGAGGTAATTCAGCGAACGCAGGGAAATTTGTTTCATAGGTTGGCCGCGAGAACCAAGAGCCATTGTATAAGCCAGAGTTTTTCGAAGCATGCTCGAATTCGCTCGCGACGGGTGAGAAATTTCCCTCCTGATTTGTGTTTCGCATCAGTTCGGGGCAGTCTGGGGCAGTCGGCGGCGTATGCTGGATTCAAGCCCAGAAAACGTCGCTGCACCGGAAAGCCGGAAGATTTCCTGCGCCGCGAAATGCGATGACGAAAAGGAAAAGTACAGGATTTCGCTGACGATACGCCATGAAAAACGCAAACAGAAATGATATTTCGACCATTGTTCGTCGTGCCGTGCTGGAGTGCCTTGCGGCGAACCGATCGCGCCAATCGGATGCAGAAGATCCGCTGGAGATTTTCAACTCCCCTGAGGTGAACGCGCTGAAGGAAGAGATTATGCGCGTGGGTAAGAAGCTTTGGGAGCGGCAATATGTCGACGGAAACGGCGGCAATATTTCCGTTCGCTTGTCGCCGCATTATGTTTTGTGCACGCCCACGTTGTGCAGCAAAGGCGATCTTGGTATGGATGATTTTTCGCTGGTGGATCTGGAGAACTGCCAGATATGCGGGGATCGTCCACAGACCAGCGAGATTCTGCTGCATCTTGAGATTTACAAAGCGGTGCCGGCGGCGAAGGCGGTCATCCATTGTCATCCGCCGTATGCCACCGCGCATGCGGTTGCCGGGAGTTGTGCCGCAGGGCAATTTAATTCCGGAACAGGAAGTGTTTATTGGCCCGGTGGCGCTGGCGCCCTATGAAACGCCGGGGACGCGCGCCTTCGCGAAGACGGTGCTGCCGTATGTGCAGGATCACAACACGATTCTTCTGGCCAATCACGGCATCGTTTGCTGGGCCGACACGGTGACGCATGCGGAATGGTATGTCGAAGTGGTCGACACGTATTGCAAAACGGTGATGATTGCCTCGCAACTGCGGCCGACGCTGAATGAGATTCCGCCGGACAAGATCATTGACCTGCTGGCCATCAAGAAAAGGTTAGGGCTGCCCGATCCACGGTTGAGGACCAGTGCAGAGCCAGCAGAGAAGGCTGCGGCTGAAGCGCCACCCAACGTTGCGCCAGCCAGAAACATGACCAGCTATGAGACAAACGAATTGATTGTTCGTTTGACAGCAGAGATTGATGCTTTTCTCAACAGGAGCGAATAAGCCCAGACTCCGGGCGGTGCTTATAGCGGGTAGGTGCGCTGAGCACACGGCAGAAATGCCAAGGGGCGAATCCTCTTGCGAGAACTCGCCCCTGACGCTCCGAATTTCCGAAGATTCGATGTTCGGCGATCGAATCACAACTCTGTCATCCCGAAGTTGCCGAGAGCCTGCGGGCGAACCCGCATTTTCCTGGAACTACCGTTCTGCTGGTTGTAAGAGCTTTCTCTTAGCTTGCCGTCTTCAGTTGCCTGAAGTGAGTCTCGTTTCCGATTCTCTGACTGACTTCGATTCCACTCTCTTCTCTGAAAGATTGCTCTTTCGTTGAAATGAGTATTGCACGGGATATGCGGGTTTCAGCGGAATTATTTCGGTGCAAATCGTGGGAAAAATGTGCAAAAACGGCGCAATTTTGTTGTCTTAGAGGCAACCTGAAAACAAGCTCGTTACGCCCACTCTCCCTGGCGCATGAGTGGCTCGGCAATACCGGTCGCAGTGATGCCGTCGATGTCTAATTTTCCCGAGCCGATCATCCAGTCGACGTGAATCAGACTGTCGTTTGCACCCTTGGCCGCAAGCTCTTCCGGCGTTAGCTTGTCGCCGTCGCGCAGGCAGGAAGTGTAGGCCTGACCGAGCGCGATATGCGACGCGGCATTCTCATCGAACAGCGTGTTTAAAAAGAGCAAGCCGCTGGCGGCGATCGGAGAAGAGTGCGGAACAAGTGCGACTTCTCCTAAACGCCTAGCGCCGTCATCGGTGTCGATCAGGCGTTGCAAGACATCCTGCCCTCGACTGGCGCGTGCTTCGACGATGCGACCTTTTTCAAATCGAACCTGGATGCCTTCAATCATGGTGCCCTGATGCGATAGCGGCTTGGTCGCCGTTACGGTGCCATCCGCGCGATCTTTATGCGGAGTGGTGAAGACTTCTTCCGTCGGCATGTTGGGGATGCAGTAGAGTCCGTTGCCGGCAGTGGTTCCTCCGCCGAGCCAAAGATGATCGTCGGCCAGGCCGAGGCGGAAATCCGTACCGGGTCCGCGATATTGCAGCGCGGAATAACGCTTCTCGTTCAATCGCGCGGCGCGTTTTTGCAGGCCAACATCGTGGGTCTTCCACGCAGCCACCGGGTCGTCGGTGTTGATGCGCGTGGTGTAGAAAATTGCGTCCCACAGTTTTGCGAGTGCTACGTCGGGCGATTCTTCAGGAAACATGGCGGCGGCCCATGCGGGAGTGGCGCTGGCTACGATCGTCCAGTTGATCTCATGTCGCGTGATCAATTCGAGTGCAGGGCGATAGGCCTGGGATACGGCGCGATTGGCGCGACCCACTTTTTCAGAATCTTCATTGGAAAGCAGCGTGGGATTTCCCCCAGCGATGGCGAGACGTGCCGCTCCGCTTTTGAAGGCTGCGCCCATGCCGTCGTAGAGCCACTTGGCCGCGTGATCGAAACTTTCGTCGGAGGCGAAGTGGTAGCGCATCAGTGCCGCTTCATCGTCGCTGTAGAGCGTCGTCACCAGGGAAGCGCCGGCGCGGTAGGCTTGCTCGGTAATGCGACGCGCGAGCGGCAGCGAATCGAGCGACGCGGTCATTACCAGTTCCTGACCAGGACGCAATCCCAGGCCGACCCGTATCGCAACCTCGGCCAACAGATTCAGTTTCTCTTCGTGGGTTCGTTGCTCCGTCAACACTGCTGTTTCACTCATATCTTCACCCCTTTTCCCTATGTAAATTTTAGATGCACTGGGGAATTGTCGCACTCATGCGCGGAGATCGTTATATCGGTGCGCGTGTTGTCTTAGGTGAGCGCCATATATTCATGCACAAGACGCACGACCATGGAACCTTCGCCAACGGCGGAGGCGACACGGTTCATCGCGCCGGCGCGCAGATCTCCAGCGGCGAAGACTCCGGGAACGCTGGTCTCGAGCAGCAGCGGTTCACGCAACTCTTTCCAGGTACGCGCATACGCATCCGCTGCCATCAGGTCTCGACCGGTCAGCACAAATCCCTTGGCATCGCGCAGCACCTCAGGCGGAAGCCAGTCGCTACGCGGGCGCGTGCCGATGAAGATGAAGAGCGCGTCGGCCGTCTCCGACTGTGTCGATCCGTCGTCGAGTGAGGAGAGAATGACTCGCTCCATGTGCCCATCGCCCTCAACGCTCGCGACTTCCATGCGAGGACGTATATGGATGTTTGGCGTTTTTTCAATCTGCTCGATCAGGTACTGCGACATGGTGTCGCGTAAGTCGCTGCGGCGGACCACGATGTGTACCTCTGTCGCATATCGCGAAAGATAGATGGCGCCCTGTCCCGCGGAATTTCCGCCTCCTACAACCATCACCCGCTGATCGCGGAAGGCCGCGGCCTCCGTGGTCGCCGCGCCGTAGTAGACTCCCGCGCCCGTATGTTCTGCCACGCCGGGCGCGGGATGCTCACGATAGAACATGCCAGTCGTGGCCAGCATGGCGCGACTCACAATTTCTCGGCCGTCCGCCAGCATCAGGCGCTTATAGCCGCCATCGATTGAGAGGCCCGCGACTTCCAGGGGCACCAGAAATTCCGCGCCCAAGCGTTGCGCTTGCGACAGGGCACGTCGCGTCAACTCACTGCCGCTGACGCCGGCAGGGAACCCGAGATAATTTTCGATTCTGGAACTGCTGCCGGCTTGTCCGCCTGGAGCATGTCGATCCAGCAGGAGTGTCCGCAAGCCTTCCGATGCGCCGTACACCGCGGCTGCAAGGCCGGCAGGTCCGGCGCCGACGATGACCAGATCGTAGAGATCGTATGAAGCTGTCATCGACCGGCCAAGGCGTTCGGCCACCTGACGCGTATCCGGATTACGGAGCACGGGCGTGTCGTCATCGAAGAACAGCGCCGGCAGGTCTTCCGGTGCAACTCCGCCAGCATCGAGCAGCGCGCGTGCATCCGGATCGCGCGTTACTTCCAGCCAGCGATAGGGAATCAGGTTGCTGGCCAGAAAGTCCTTGATGGCATGCGATCGCGGAGACCATTGATGACCCACGAGTCGCAACCCTTTCGCTTCCGGCAGAGATTCTGCTTGCCAGGCATCCAGCAGATCGTCGATCACGGGGAACAAGCGTTCCTCCGGCGGATCCCACGGCTTAGAAAGATAGTGATCGAGGTGGGCTTCGTTGATTGCTTTCACGGCCGCCTCAATGTCGGAATATGCGGTGAGGAGAACTCTCCGCGCCAGGGGATACACCGAACGCGATTGCGCCAGCAACTCGCTGCCCATCATGCCTGGCATCCGTTGATCGCTGATTAAGATTGCGAGTGAATCGCCGCGACTTTTTAGCTGGCGGATGGCATCCAGGGCTTCTTCTCCGGAGGTGGCGCTCATGATGGTGTAGTTCTCACGGTAGCGGGAACGGAGATCGCGTCGCACGGCAGCCAGCACTTGCGGATCGTCGTCCACGATTAGCAGAATCGGCTTGTTCACTGCGCCACTCCGGCAGGTTCTTTTTCAGCAATGGGAAGCGATACGCGAAACTCGGTGCGGTTTGGCTGCGACTCGACTTCAATGGTGCTGTCATTGTGGACTGCGAGGCGGCGGACAATGTCGAGGCCGAGGCCCATGCCTTGTCCCATCGGTTTGGTAGTAAAGAAAGGATCGAAAATACGTTCAAGCACAGGCGGCGGAATGCCCGCGCCATTGTCGACGATGCGCACCACCACGCGATTGTTTTCCCGGTGTGCCAGCACTTCGACGCGGCCGCCTTGCGGCACTGCATCGAGTGCGTTATCGATTAGATTTCCCCACATCTGGCTTAGCTCTCCGGCGAAGCCGCGAACGCGGGGCAGGCCTGGTTCCAATTCGAGGGCTACCGTGACGGATTTTGTCCGTGCTTTCGACTTCAACACGGTCACAGTATTTCCCAGGCTGGGTGTCAGATCCACGGGCTCGGCGACCATGGCTTTATCCATATTCGTAAATCCCTTGATGGCCGTCACCAAGCCAGAAATGCGCATGGCCGCATCCTGAATTTCAGAAGCCAAGGTTCGCACTGCGCATCCCGCTGCTGCCCACCGCAGTACGGCGCCCAGTGCTGGTCCATCGACAGCTTTGGCAAGCTGATCCAGGGCCTCGAATGTCACCTCCGTATCGGCGAGAGCGTCAGCGCTGTCAGTGTCCAGCCCATGATCCGCCAGCCAATCTGCAATCGACTCTTCGCGGTTGGCTTGTTCGATAGGTGAGCGCACGCCGTGATGCTGCTCCGCCAGGCAGGAGGCGCGGATTGAACTAACCGCGGCGAGTTGATGGTCACTAAGTCTGGCTTCGCCTAATGCCTGAGTCGCCTGTTCCGCATTCTCCAACTGCTGCTCCAGCAGTGCGGCGCCCCGCTCAACCGCAGACGCCGGGTTATTCAGCTCGTGGGCGAGGCCCGCAGAAAGCTTGCCGAGCGAGATCAATTTTTCATTATGCAGGTCGCTCGAAGTAAACAGCCGCGCGCGATCCACCATCGAATGCACCAGGATCGATGTGATCTGAAAACATTCGCGCGTCATTGCCTGAATACGATCGTGCGGGAGTGCCAAAATCTCGAGCGGCTCCAGCGCAATCGTATCTCCGGGTGGGCTGACCAGGCGCGAGTAGGGCAGAAGTCCAGTGACTTCACCTTCCCGCCATTCCACCATCTTTGTCGGGCCGGAACCACGATCGACAAACAGGGCGACGCGTCCGGCGAGGACAACGAACATGCCGGCGACAGGCGCACCTTTCTTGGTCAGCACTTCGCCGACTTCGAGTTTCCGAAGCGTGCTATTCGCCGCCAGCCAAGCCAGTTCCTCGGGAGGCGCGGAGCCAAGGGTCTTGTGATTTGCCAATCGTTCGATGATGTCGATCACGTTCACTCGCGTGGAATGGGTCAACCCGGGGCTGATTGGGCTTCGATCTAAAGTACCATTGCGGTCCTGAAAAGCGCGCGATCAAGCGGGAAGAATTGACTGGCGTCATCTGGTTGTCGATCGTGGATTGCTGTTCGCGGCAGCTACGATCCAGGCGGTTCCTCACCATTTAGAAAATTACTTTGGCAATGTGGACCAGCAGTTCCTCGGCCGACCAGATGGTCAGCGTTAAGGGCAAAAGCGGAGCGGCTGTAATGGCTGCTAAGAGTCCAACGTCATGTAGTCCGAACGGGACCAGGCGCATTTCACGCACGACGCCATAGCTATTCCCCAAATCGGCTAACGACTGAATATCTCCAGTGCCGAGAAATTCAGACATTTCCGGCGCGGTGGGCAGGATCCATTTTGACTCGAAGCCATACACATATTGGCTCGCCAATAAACCGTATTCTGCCAGGCCGACTCGCTTGGTGAGGGCAAGCTGCGGTGTAAACACGCAAAGCGGACCAAGGATGCTGAAGACAAACAGAACAACGTATCCGAGCGCCTCTACCCGGAAGGAAAGCAGGCTCTGCCCGTCATACAGCACCCGGCTGGCGATCATTCCTGAGACGAGTGCTCCTTGCGCAAACAGGATGGGACCAAAGGCATAGGCGATCGCGCCCAGAAAGCCGATGCCCCCGGAGCGATCGGGATGCGCTGCTTTCAGATGAAGGTTGAGGCGCGAAACCTGCCACAGAAAACGGAACCATACCAGCAGCCGCATGTACCAGCGAAGCAGAATGAACTGGAAGATGGGAATGCTGACGAAGGCATACCAATAGCCTGCGGGGGTGAGATTCAAGTGAGTCGCGCTCGGCGTGGCATACCACGTCGCTCCGTGCGTTGCGGCATGGCCGCGCCATATCCAGAAGCCGACCGTGTACACCAGGGCGACCAGCACCAGCTCGATGACAACGGAATTGCGCGCGCGCAGCGCAGATCGAATTGCGGCATCGTAGGCGGGACGGTCTTGGGGAGTTACGATTCCGCGCTCGACGAACTGGCGGATGAACGGCGTAATGTGGGTGTGAACTTCAAGCTCCGCAATCAGCAGCGCCGGCAGTGCAACCAGGAACCGGACATGAGCTTCCACATCGCGGAAAAAGGGAATTCTTAGGCCGTGGCCAACTGCATGACCATCGATAACAGACAAGATGAGTAGCGGCAGCCATGCGAAGAAAGTGATGACAAGGACGCGGCGTCGTTGCAACTCCAGCGCATCCCCAGAGAGACGGGCGCGGCGATACATCTGAAACAAGGGGCCACCGAGAACCAGCGAGAAGTCAGGCCGCTCCGTGATGGGCTCTGGAGTTTCCATGGCTTGAGTGCGGTATGGCGGAGAGGGTGGGATTCGAACCCACGTTACCTTGCGGTAAACACGCTTTCCAAGCGTGCGCCTTCAGCCACTCGGCCACCTCTCCAGTGCAATCAGCGGCTTACGCGGAAATGCTTGAGAAAAAGCTTACACGCCATAGCCGCGAATGGATCGCTTCACCGAGTTTACGCGAGAACTCCGCGATCTGCATAACGTTTCACCCGCGGCTCTCTCTAACTAATCGCTGGAATTTAAGTGGCTGTCATGGCAAACTCCAACCCAAGGCGAACTGAAAAACGGCGGGATGCGGCTGGGTGAAACGAGACCGGACGGAAATCCCCCGCCAAACTCGGCATACGGTCATACATCGTTCCGGCTCGAACGCTCATCAGTTATCAGTTGAAGTGTTCGGCACGACAGGAGAGATCCGAAACATGAGTTTTCAAGCCAACGTGTTAAAGGTCATGATCGCGTCACCAGAGGAGGCTGCGGAGGAACGAAAGATCGTAACCGGGGCAATTTATCGATGGAACGATGCCAACGCCTCTGTACGTCGATTGGTTTTGTTGCCGATCAAATGGGAGACAGACAGCACTCCGCAGCTCGGAGTCCCTGCTCACACTGTCATCAATCACCAACTCCTTGACGATGCAGACATCGTGATCGGTATATTCGGCGCACGCACAGGAACGCCAACCAAGGACTGGGTTAGTGGCACGGTGGAAGAGATCAAAAAACACGTTGCTGCCGGGAAGGCGGCGAAGATCTATTTCGCGGAAGTGCGAGTTGCCGCAAAAAACGTCGACCAAAGCCAATATGCCGCGGTTCAGAGATTCCAGGAAGAGCTGGACGGAAGTGGATTATCTGCGACGTATCAGAATATGCAGCAGTTCCGGGACGATTTTGAGCATCACCTTGCGTTAGAAATGAACCATCCAAGGTATCGCTGGCTGGATGTTCCAGATAAAAGAGCCGCAGCTCCGCAAGTTAAAACGCCCATCATCGAAAAGCCGATCGCCACCCCTGTTGTCGAAGCTCCTGTCCGCGCTCGTGCCCGCACGCCTGTCGAAGCTCCTGTTCGCACACCTGTCGAAGCGCCTGTGCGGACGCCTGTTCGCACACCTGTCGAAGCTCCTGTTCGCACGCCCGTCCGCGCGCCTGTCGAAACACCTGTCCGCCCGCCCGTTATCGAAGAGCCCGAGAAAAATCATGTCGATGATTTGCTGCGATCCGTCGGTTGTCTGCAACGCGATCTGCTGAGGTTCCTGCTGCTAAAAGGCGGCATCGCCCGCGCGGATGTTGTCGCAAGAGCCCGCACTACAAAAAACCCATTGGAGATGAATGGTCTGTGTGGTCCATTGGAACAAGTGAGCTTGCTGTCGCGAACACCCGATCACAAGTACGGATATTCAACGCTTGCTGTGAGCGAGCGCATGACCGATCCTTTGACGAAGTCACTTTTTCCGCGTGAAGAAGACGACCCACCTTTTTTCGAGGGCATTTAGGTACATCACTCTTGCTGTCGGAGGCAAGGGCAGCGGTCACAGAAACAGAGAAAATTGCGGTCGCAAATGGCGTATCTAGATAGCAAATTTTCAGGAGTCAAAGGGTAAGATTTGGCGGGAAATTTACCAGCCAGCGGCGGTATACTGTTGTATATGCCGAAATACTCCGTCGTCGTTCCATTCCATAACGAAGAAGAGAGTGTCACCGCCCTCTACGACACTTTGAAAGCCGTTATGGAGCAGGTGGGGGACACATTTGAGTTGATCTTTGTCGACGATGGTTCGACGGATCGCACCTATCGCCTGCTGGAAGAAATCACGGCCGTCGATAGCCGCGTGATGGTGGTCAAGCTGCGCCGTAACTTCGGCCAGACCTGCGCGCTGGCTGCGGGCTTCGATCACGCCCAGGGAGATTTCATCCTGGCGATGGATGGCGATCTGCAGCACGATCCGGCAGAGGTTCCAAATTTTCTAGCCAAGCTGGAAGAGGGCTACGACGTTGTCAGCGGATGGCGGAAAGAGCGCATCGACAACTTCATCATGCGCCGCATTCCTTCCCGTTGCGCCAACTGGCTGATGGCCAAGTTGTCCGGCGTCGATATTCACGACTTTGGGACGACCTACAAAGCGTATCGCAGGGAAGTGATCCAGAACATTCCGCTGTACGGCGAGATGCACCGCTTTATTCCTGCGCTGGCGTCGTGGTATGGCGCGTCGATTTGCGAAATCCCGATCAAGAACATCAACCGCGAGCAGGGAAAATCGCATTACGGGATCTCGCGGACGTTCAGGGTATTTTTTGACCTGATGACGATTCGCTTCCTGCTGAAATACATGTCGCGGCCGATGCACTTCTTCGGCTCGCTGGGCGCGTCTGCCATGCTGGGAGGCTTTGCGCTTTCCATGTGGCTGCTGGTAATGAAGGTGCTGACGCATCAGCACATCATGGATCAGCACGGTCCTTTATTTGTCGTCGCGGGAGTTCTGATTGTGGCAGGCATCCAGTTGCTGGCCGTCGGTCTGATTGGCGAGCTGCTGGTGCGGCATTTCTATCAGGGCCAGGGGCGTGCTCCATATACGATTGACCGAGTCATTCGCCTGAATGCATCGGGAGAAGCCAGCATTCTGCGCGGAGAGTAAATCTCCGCGCTGCACCTTCCGTCCTACCCATTTGAGACAGCCATGAAAGCCATGCAAATCACCAAGACCGGTGGACCGGAAGTGATCCACGCGGTCGAATTGGATCGTCCTGCGCCGGGCGCGGGACAGGTGCTGGTGGAAGTGAAAGCCATCGGCGTCAACTTCATCGACATTTACTATCGCGAAGGTGTCTATCCGGCTCCGTTACCGCTGACGCTGGGGCAGGAAGCTGCGGGCGTCGTGGTTGCCGTGGGTGCCAAGGTGGAGCGGTTTCGTGTGGGAGATCGCGTCGGCTGGTGTACTGTGCTCGGCGCGTACGCGGAGTTTGCTGTTGTGCCGGAGGCGGCGCTGGTCGCGGTTCCCGCCAAGGTGACATACGAGCAGGCAGCCGCGAGCCTGTTGCAGGGCATGACCGCGCAATACCTGAGCACCACCACATTTCCGCTAAAGTCGCGGCGATACTGCGCTGGTGCATGCTGGCGCGGGCGGCGTGGGATTGCTGCTGACGCAGATGGCGGTCGAGGCGGGGGCGCATGTCATCTCCACCGTGTCAACGCCGGAGAAAGCGGAGCTGTCGCGAGCGGCCGGCGCGCAGGACGTGATCTTGTATTCGCAGGAAGACTTTGAGCCGGCGGTGAAAAAGATCACTGACGGCCGGGGCGTCGACGTTGTTTATGATTCGGTTGGCAAGGATACCTTCGAGCGATCCTTGAGGTGTTTGCGGCATCGCGGCATGCTGGTTTTATTCGGTGCTTCCAGCGGATCTGTGCCGCCGTTTGATCTGATTCAGTTGTCGCGGGGTGGATCGCTTTTCCTGACGCGGCCCAGCTTGATGCATTACGTGGAAAGCAGGGAAGAGTTGGAGGCGCGTTCGGCGGATGTGTTTGCTCGCATCGAGCGCGGCACGCTGAAACTGCGCATCGATCACAGTTTTCCGCTGGGAGAAGCGGCGAAGGCGCAGGAGGCGTTGAAATCGCGCGCTACGACAGGGAAGTTGCTGCTGGTTCCGTAAAAGCTTTTCGGTTGCGCTAGCCGCGGCGGAACAGGGAGAAGAGGCCGCGCTTTTTGGGCGAGGAGAATTCTTCGTCTTCTTCAAAGGCGCGCGCGGGTTCCGGTTGCTCCGGCAATCTTTTGCCCTCGAATACCGCTTCCGGATTATTAAGACACAAGCGTTCCGCGGTTTCCTCTCCGTAGTGTTGGGAGAGAAACTCGAAGGCCGTGCTCATCACGGGAGGGCGCGAGGTTGTATTGTGGGCGTCGGTGGCGATGATGTGCACCCATCCCCAATCGAGAAGTTCGCGAGCGATGCGTTGCGGTCCGCGGCCAAATCCGCCGGTAAGCGAGCCTGCGGTTACCTGCACCAGGCAGCCCATGCGCAGCCATTGCGCCAGTTTCTCCGGCTTCTGCATCAGGGTCAGGTTGCGTTCCGGATGGGTGAGGATGGGAACCATGCCGGCGACGGCCATCTCATAAAAGCTGGACGAAATATTTTGCGGTATGCCGAAGTCGGGAAACTCCACCAATAGAAATTTTTTGCCATTGACTGTGTATTTGGTCGGGTGGGTCAGGGCATCTTCAATATTGTCGAAGCTGAGGTGGAAGTCGCAACCCAGGCCGAGGGTCAGGCGATCGCCAAGCTTCCGTTGCAGCTCCGCCATCAGCGCAGCATTTTCTTCGGGACGAAATAGGTAGTCGCTGTTGGCGTGGGGCGTGCAGGCGATATGAGTGATGCCATCCTTGATGGCGATCTTCGCCATTTCGAGCGAGGTCTCCAGATCTGTGGCGCCATCGTCGAGCCCGGGCAGCAGGTGGTGATGAATGTCGATCATAGTTTGCCGAACGGCTGTTCCTGTTTCAATCCTGTCCCGCCAATGTGGCGACCATCGACTGGAAAATACGCAGTCCGTCTGCCGAGCCCAGCAGCGATTCGCTTGACCGGTCAGGGTGCGGCATCATTCCCAGCACGTTGCGCCCTTCACTTAGGATGCCGGCAATATTTTGCAGCGATCCGTTCGGGTTGGCGTCTGTTGTGATCTCGCCAGCGGCCGTCGAGTAGCGAAAGGCAATGCGGCGCTGCTCTTCGAGATGTTTCAGCGTGGCGGCATCGCAGAAATAATTTCCTTCCATGTGGCCGATGGGAATCTTGAGGACTTCGCCCTCTTTCAGCAGGTTGGTAAAGGGCGAATCGCTGGTTTCTGTGCGCAGATAAATTTGTTTGCAGATGTATTTCAGTCCGGAGTTGCGCATGAGTGCGCCGGGAAGGAGGCCGCTCTCCGTCAGGATTTGAAATCCGTTGCAGATGCCGAGCACCAGTCCGCCCGAGGCAGCGAATTTCTTGACGGATTGCATAATGGGCGCGAAGTGAGCGATGGCGCCGGTGCGAAGATAATCGCCATAAGCGAAGCCGCCGGGCACAAGAATGGCATCGCAGTTCTCAAGCTGTTCGCTTTCGTGCCATAGAAAGACGACCGGCTCGCCCACCACTTCCGAGATGACGTGGTAGGTATCGTGATCGCAATTGGATCCGGGAAAAACAAGCACGCCAAATTTCATTTACATGTAGTTTATCAGCGGATTTCGGGTTGTTATCATCACAGAATTCTATGCGGCGCGGATTTTTCCGGTGTCATGCGCGGGGCAGTGTTCGATGAATGAGCCACAGATTCGGCGATCCAATCTTCATCCGGCAAGACTGGGCCCTCCTGCGGCGAAGGCTGGTCGAGCGCTGCTGCATTGGCTGCGGGCGACTTTCATCGACGCCATCCTGGTTGGAATTCTGTGGCTGATCGGATTGTGGGTGCTGCATATTCCGCTGGCGCCATTATGGGCGTTGATCGCTGCGCTGGTGCAATTTATTCCCCAATTTGGCGGCATGCTGGCGCTGATCGGCCCGAGCTTGACGCTGCTATTTGCGGGTGGTGGATGGGAGAATTTTGGGCTCCTGCTGGGGTTGTACGCGGTGATTGTCTTGATCGACCAGCTGGGCCTGCAGCCCTGGCTGATGAAGAAAAATACCCGGGTGCCGATCTGGGCGTCGATCTTTGGGCCTATTGTTCTGGGGATCATCATCCCGTTCTGGGGAGTGTTGCTGGCGCCACCCTTATTGGCAGTCATCTTCGCATTTCGCAAGCCTCGGGCGCAGAAGGCGTAGACTAGGCACGCCATTCCAACTTGCTCGTGTTTTGGAGGCGAAGGTGAAATTCGCAAAGAGGGTCTTTTTGTGGGCAGGCGTTGCCGGGATTGTCGCTTTGACTCCGGCGTATTTTCTGTTGGACTTTCTCGGCGCCAGAATTCCGCCGCCGTTTACGCATCCAGTCTTCTATTACGGATTTATTGCTGTGGTGCAGGTTTGGCACGCGGCGTTTTGCTGGATCGCGACCGACCCGGTGCGCTTTCGGCCGATGATGGTGTTCGCCGTGATGGAAAAATTCGTGTTTGTCTTTGTGGTGATTGTGGTGTGGCTGGGTGGCCAGGCAATCTCCGCGCTGCTGCTGGTTGCGGCTGCCGATTTCCTGCTGGGAGTGCTGTTTTTGGCTGCGTTTTTCAAGACGGCTGGCTTGCGGGAAAGCGCGGGAACGGTTCGAACCTAGCGTGATAAAATCAGGGTTTGTGCGGACGCCTTGCGACCGCGGTACCATTTAAATCTTCATCGAAAGCAGTTCACGAGGGTCTTCCATGTCCGGCCATTCAAAATGGGCCACTATCAAGCATAAGAAGGGCGCGACCGACGCCAAACGCGGCAAGATTTTCACGCGCCTGATCAAGGAAATCACCATGGCAGCGCGGGCCGGTGGCGGAGATCCAGATGGCAATCCGCGGCTTCGTGGCGCCATTGCTGCTGCCAAAGCGGAAAACATGCCGCAGGACAACATCAAGCGGGCGATTCAGCGTGGTACGG
Source organism: uncultured Acidobacteriota bacterium (assembly GCA_963774515.1). Lineage (GTDB taxonomy): Bacteria > Acidobacteriota > Terriglobia > Terriglobales > Acidobacteriaceae > JAKAAZ01. The sequence continues at coordinate 88,888 of CAVZFK010000003.1, forward strand.
GCGAGTTGGAAGGTGCGGCCTACGAGGAAATCACGTTTGAGGGCTATGGTCCCGGTGGCGTGGCTGTGATCGTGGAAGCGACCACGGATAATCGCAATCGGACGGTCAGCGAAATTCGTCATGGGTTCTCAAAGAACGGCGGCAACCTGGGCGAGTCGAATTCCGTGTCATGGATGTTTTCGAAGAAGGGCCTGATCTCCATTGCCAAGTCGGCTGCGGGCGAAGATAAGTTGATGGACCTGGTGCTGGAAGCCGGCGGCGACGATATTCGCGACGAAGGCGATTCCTGGGAAATCATCACCGAGCCGAACGCGTTTGAAGCCGTACTCGCAGCTGTGAAGGGCGCGAAGATCGAAACGCAGATGGCGGAAGTGACGATGCTGGCCTCGACCTATACCAAGCTGGAAGGCTCGGCGGCGGCGCAGATGATTCGCCTGCTGGAAGCGCTGGAAGATCAGGACGATGTGCAGAATGTGTATTCCAACTTCGACATCGACGCCAAGCAGATGGAAGAAGTCGCGGGCTGAGGAAGACCTGTCCTGACACACGCAAAAGCAAATACGATGGATGCCCGGGCGCTCGGCCTGGGCGATGGCTGCGGTACGTCGGAGCTCTCTTGAAGAAGCAGATGGTTGTGTTCGTTGTGTTTCTGCTTGGCTTGGTGCCGTTCTCCTATTCCCAGACAAGTTCCTCGTCTATGACTTCGAATGCGGGTCAATCTGCGTCGACTGCGATGGTATCCGATGGCGATTTTGTTTCGCACGCGATGAAGCGTGATCCGTGGGATATTGGTGCGTTCATCGATGGTGGATTTGGTACGTCGGGTGAGACCAGCGATCATTTTCTGAATGCAGGAGTGCGCATCGGAAAAGTGCTGACCGATGCAGCCGGGCCGGGAATTCTCCGCGGGCAATTCGAATATGCGATCGAGCTGATGCCATACTGGCAGGCATTCACGCCGAAAGAGACTTACCCGCTGGGGCCACAATTGCCCTCGGTGACCACTGGCGGCACCTACACCGGGCTCAGCATGACGCCGGTGATCCTTCGCTGGAACCTTGTTCGCTGGAAGCGCGTGATGCCATGGGTGCAAGGCGGGGGCGGGCTGATTTGGACGAATCATAAATTCCCGCCGAATGGCTCCAAAGGTACAAGCGTGTGGAACTTTGAGCCGCAGATCGGCGTGGGCATGCATTATTTTCTGAAGCCAAACCGCGCTATTACATTTGGCGCGAATGCGGTTCACATATCGAACGCCAGCCTGGGAGATGCGAACCCGGGCGTCAATGCAACTGTCCAACTCCAAATTGGTTACACCTGGTGGAAGTGACAGGCGCGCCGCGATGAATACCAAAGAATCCATCATCGAATGTGTTCCGAATTTTTCTGAAGGAACCAATGTCGCTGCGGTGCGCGAGATTGTGCATGCCATGCAGGTCGATGGCGTTTCTTTGCTGGACTACTCTCTCGACCCGGATCACAACCGTTCAGTCGTGACTCTTGCGGGGGCTCCGGGTCCGGTGATGGAGTCTGTCTTGCGGGGAGTGGGCAAGTCGACCGAGCTGATTAATATGACGGCGCAACATGGCGTCCATCCTCGCATCGGAGCCGCCGACGTGGTTCCGCTGGTGCCAATCCGCAATATTTCTTTACCGGAATGTGCCGCACTGGCGCATCAACTAGGCCAGGAAATCTGGAAGCGCTATCACGTTCCGGTGTATTTCTACGAAGCGGCGGCACTGCGCCCGGATCGCCGATTGTTGGAAAACATTCGCAATGGTCAGTTCGAAGGGCTGCGGAAAAAAGTACAGCAGGATGCAGCCAGCCGGCCCGACGTTGGTGGTCCATCGCTGCATCCAACTGCAGGTGCGGTTGCGGTGGGAGCACGACAACTACTGATTGCCTGCAACGTGTTTCTGAGCACCGGAAATGTGGGGATTGCGCGTTCGATTGCGCGGGATATTCGCGGGGCCAGCGGCGGTCTTGCAGGACTAAAGGCGATGGGAGTGCTGGTCAGCGGTAAGGCCCAGGTGTCGATGAACATCACGGATTTCCATGCGACCCCGGTGAGCAAGGTATATCAAGCTGTGAAAGACGCAGCGGCTCACCTGGGTGCGCAACCCGATCGCGTGGAACTGATTGGGTTGGTTCCGGAAGCCGCCGTCGAACAGGGAAGTGAATGGATGCAGTTGGCGACCAACTTCTCGATCGCACGGACGCTGGAGAGTAGACTAGATACACCAATGATTTGGCCATAATTGGCTTAAATGATGGCGCCCGGAGTGACTTCGGGAGCTATCGCGCGTCGAAGATGACAGCGCTGTGAAATTGACGGGCGGCAATGGGACCGCACCCAAAATTCTTGAGGAGATGTACATGAATCGTTGGACTAAAGTTCTGAGTACCAGTGTTGCGACCATCGCTGTGGCGACACTGACGCTGTCGGCTTCGGCATCGCAGCTGGCGACGGAGTCCCAGGCTGCCATCCCCAAGGATGTGCAGCAGCTGATCGTGGTCGATTATCAGGCGATGGAGAACTCTGACATTGCCATGAAGTTGCGCGCCAAGGTATTGCCGCCGGAATTGAAGAGGCTGCAGGATGCCTTGCAGCAGTCGGGCATGAACGTGAATCAGAGCGTTGTTCAGCTGGCCTTCGCTTCCTACCGTATTCCCAACGATGTTTCGCCACGAATCGTGGGCATCGCGTCGGGCCAGTTCCCGGTGCAGCAGTTCAATGAGAATTTCAAGAAGCACCACGTCAAAGGCATCCAGGTGCGGAACGAGATGATCTATCCCATGGGCAACACGGGACTGAGTGTCGTGTTTCTGGATCAGACCACCATGGTCTTCGGCTCTCTCGAAGCGATCCGGGATTCGCTCGATGCGCGGGATGGGATTAAGCCCAGCTTCCTGACCGACGCGGCGATGCAGAACCTGATTCCGCCGTTGCAGGATGAGGCCGTTTGGAGCATCCTCGATCAAAAAGGCACGCAGGAAATGATGAAGTCGGTGTTGGGGCAGGCGGCGCAAGTGGCCGACTATAGCACCGTCAAGAACAGCCTGGTGGGTTCGCGGTACACCATGGACTTCAACCAGGGTGTCAGGTTTTCTCTGGATGTAATTACACCGGATACGGTTACGGCGGCGACCATGTCATCTCTAATGGGTGCGGCGGCGCTGATGGAGAAAATGAACGCCACTCCGACGGAGAAAGAAGCGATCGCGGCCACCAACATTACTTCCAGCGGCAACATCCTGGAAGTGCGTTTCGCCACATCGGACGATCAGTTCGCATCGCTGCTGAACTCACAGCTGTTTCAGTCAGTGATTCACTAATCACGCATGGCGGCGGCGGCAAGGCGTGGAAGCTTTGCCGCAGATCCTTCGCATGCGATTGGGATTGGGCCGGCTACTCTTCGAAGTCGCCCATCTGCATGGTGAGGTAACGTTCGTAGCCGAGCTCGCTAATCTGGTGTACCTGAGCTTCCAGCCAGTCGACGTGATCCTCTTCATCCTTCAGCAGCTTGACGAATAAATCGCGGGAGCCGTTGTCTTTTTCCGCGACCGCCACCTGGATGGCGGCGTTGTACTGGGCGACGGCGGAGATCTCCAACTTCAAGTCGCTTTGCAGCATATCCTTCACAGTCTTGCCGACGGTGAGATCGAGTGGCTGCATGCTGGGTGTGGCATCCAGAAAGAGAATGCGTTCCATCAGGGATTCCGCATGTTTCATTTCGCCGATGGACTGCTTCTTGATGTAGTCGGCGAGACGATCGTAGCCCCAGTTTTCACACATCTCCGCGTGCAGGAAGTATTGATTGATGGCGGTGAGTTCTTCCCGCAGTGCCTTGTTCAACTCTTCGATGACTTTAGGAGAACCTTGCATAGTGGCTGGAGTGTAACGCGGCATTCACAGTCTTGCCAATGCAAGAGCAAGAAATCTTCTGGGGCGTGGGGAGACGAGGATGGGCCGGCATCCGTGATGAGCGGATGCGCTGAAACGCGAACGATCGAAAGCAACGTCTAGTGCGAGCCGATAGTTTCGGCGGTAGTGGGATCGATCACGTTCTTGATTTCGGAGATGCGGTTGGCCGGGAAGCCGCCGCGCATGGCGTGCTCTCGCACTGTCGCCTCATCGGGCGCGATGTAGACGCAATAAATTTTGTTATCGGTGACATAGCTGTGCAGCCACTGAATCTTCGGTCCCAGATCTCGCAGGACGGAGCATGATTTTTCGGCGACGCCTTGAAATTGCTCCGGCGACATGGAACCCGCGCCGGGTATTTCGCGTTCGATCAAAAATTTTGGCATAGGAAACTCCCTGCAGGAGAGTGTAGAGCACCACAGCGATAGCTGGGGCAATTTCGTTTCTGTCGAGTTTTGACATAGAAAATTTCTGAGCGAAATTCTGGCGGTTTGAGTAACGTCCTCGATGTAACCAGCGGACAATTTGCTGGATTGTCGCGGTTACTTAAGGTACGTGATCGCCATCACGCCAACGTAATGCTTTTGTAGAGCTCCTCGCGTATGAGTTCGCCGGTCTCGTCCGCGTCAGAGCCAAGACCCCAGTGATTTCGCGCCTGTGCGCGCGTATCGATCTGCGTAAAAACTACTCGATGCTGCAGCTTTTGCAAGGTTGCCCGCCGTTCAAAACGGGCCGTACGGTATTGAAGTAACCAGCAGGAATACGATTCAGGACTCTTTCATCTGTTATGCGAGTAGTTTAGGGAAGAAGGATGAATCCCTCGTTGACGTCGTAATTCTGAAACAAGAATTGGCACAGCACGTGCAAACGTTTTCAACATAGCTGCATTTTTTTACAAGTCGATTGATTCATTCCTCTGGCAATGCGGTTGTCGAAGTATTTTGAAAAGGTAACTCCCCCTATGAGAACTGCAGTACGTTGCACTGCACCTGCATTTTGGACAGGTGCGCCCCAAACGATTCGAGATTTCTGGCAATCCAGGTTGCTCGTTTCTCACTCCTCACTGTTGACCACGAACTCCAGCCCGCAATTCGCTCCCATGAGTAGTTCCTATCAATGGACGATCGTCCTGCAGTGATCCTTGGTCAAGAAATACTTTCCTAAAACCTTTTAGAACGAACTCGCAGCGGTGTTCGTTCGCAATGCATGAGTATGCCATTGCGAATTCCCCCAATCCCGTTCGTGGCTAACCGGCAGTAACGTTCGACGTGGTCGTGAATGGCGCGCAAAGCCATTCAAGAGCGCTCTAGCTCGAAGTGTGTCTGTTGGTTTCCACGGCTTAACCCGAGGAACACGGAGAGTTTTCATGTCAATCCAACAGACGCAAGCTGGCCTTAGCGTCGCCACAAAATACTTTCGCAAATTGCATCTCTTATCCCTGTTGAGTTGTTCCGCGTTATTCGTATTTGCGTCCACAATGCAAGGCATAGCCGCGGCAAAGCCCACAATCAATTTCACGGTGAGCCCCACCACTGTAACCGCTGGAGGAACCGTCCAGCTGGCGTATACGTTGAGCGGAGCGACCTCCGCTACATTAACGAATGGAACACAATCTGGATCGGTCCCAACCACCAGTGATTCAGGCTCGACGACTGTGTCTAAGCCCACCACCTTCACACTGACGGCGTCAGGGCCCGGAGGTACGGCCACTAAGAGCATTTCAGTGGCTGTGTCGGCTGCGAAAACCTCCCCATCGTCGGTGACAGCACCGGTGATCGCCGGCTTTACGGCATCGGCTATGTCAGTCGCAGCAGGCGGAAGTTCTGTGTTGAGTTGGACCGTCACGGGAACCAGTCCAACGGTGACTTTGAATGGCGCTGCTGCCACAAGTCCAATGACGGTGAAACCTACCGCAACGACTTCATATAACCTGGTCGCGACGAATAGCGGTGGTTCAGTGAGTAGCAGCGTGGTCGTCACGGTAACGTCGGCACCGGCCTCGGGCGGATCCGGGAGTTCGTTGACGGACTGCCAGCCCATCACCAAGGCAGGATCGTATTCGTTGGCGAACGATGTCTCGAGCCCGGGAACCTGCTTCCCGATCGGCGCCAGCAACGTCACGTTGAACCTGAACGGTCACACGATCACCTACGGTACCGGCGGAGGTTCAGCACCCACTCCGGCGATTGCTGCGTGTGCTCCCTGGTACACCGGATTAACGGCTTCGCAGTGCGTGGAAGGTTCCGACAGCAATTTGACTGTCTATGGCGGCAAAATTGTGCAGTCGACCAACGCAGCTCCGTTCAGCCCAATCTTCTGGATCGGCCAAGGCGGTACCGGTGGCGGATCTATTCATGACCTGACGGTGACGTTCCAATCTGCCGGAAGTCAATTTTTCCACGGTGAGATTGACGGCGGTGGATACACCATCCAGAACAATGTCATCAACGATAATGTGACGAACATTCAACACTCAGGGCAAAGCCCACTGGGTGCGCGTGCGGCATTCCAGGGCTATGTGATCCATTCTGACGAAGAGGGCACGGGCTCGCCGGTCGCAGACACCATTTCCGGCAACACGATCAATGGTTCGCCACAGGGCGGGATTGCAGACGGCGTGGCAGGGTCACAGATTTATAGCAACACCATCAAGCTGACCAGCACCTACAGCAATGACTATGGCGTGATTGCGACCATGAACAATCAGAATGTCCATGGCAACACGATTACAGGCCAGGGCCGCGGACTGGATGGAGAGAGCTCCGGCTTCATCTTCAACGGCAATACTGTGAACGTCGCCGAAGGAACCGGCAATACCGAGTACGGCGGGTGCGAGTTGGACGGCACGTACGGCATTCGCGTGAAGAACTACGATTGGCCGAACAGTACAGAGTCCGGCACTTCAGCGTCGACGAATTTCCAGATCACCAACAACACTATTACTGTCCCGGCGACTCACTGCCCGTCAACCGCTCTGGATCTGACGGATATGAACTCGCTGGTGTCTGGAACAATCTCGGGGAATACCTTCTCAGCTCCGGCAGGATCGGGTGGACTGGCGAATGCCCTGGGATTTGAAGCGATCGACGGTGCGAAAATCACTTTCTCTACGAATAATTCACCGCACCTACCTGCGTTCTAATCGGCGGCGATGGAGATATTCCGTACGGTTCCTATACTGTGCAAGCCGGTCAAACCTGGAGTTGTGCAGCAGGGCCGACGGTAGCTGCTGAGGACGATACGTATGGGCAGTCGGGCGGAACTGCACCGCAGATCACTATCAAAGATACAATTTCGAATCCCACGGTAAGTTGCATGGCCTACTCCACCGCTGTCGTCAGCATTGGAAGTGGATACACACACACTTGCGATTTGAAAGGACAATAAAGCGGCAGACAGCTGCGGGGATTTTGACCGCAATCCAACGACTCGAAGCGGTTTTGCGTTGCGCGATCCGCTTCGACCACGACTTGAGACCCGCCTCCATGGCGGGTTTCATTTTTCCAGATTTATTTTGAATGGTGCGCCCCGAGAGATTCGAACTCCCGGCCTTCTGGTTCGTAGCCAGACGCTCTATCCAACTGAGCTAGGGGCGCACAAGGATGTGCGTGCTTCGGTAAAAAGCAGCAGTTTCTAAGTTATCAGGAGGCGTGTTTCGGTGCAAATTTTAGGGTGCAGGGGAAGTGTTTCCATCGGGCGCAGGCGCTGGAGGAGGAGGCGGCGCGAAGGCTGAAATCTGTTCGGTGACGGAGAGGCCGGCGCGACGAAGCAGTTGGAAAACGACAGCGCTGCTGAGGCGGGTGGCGTCGTATTCCACCAGAACGGTTCGATCGGACTGGTTCAGACGCACGCGACGAATCCCGTAGACATCGTAGAGCTCCGCAACCGCGCGCATGGTGTCTTCCGTCGGATGCTGGGCGTAGCGAAACTGAATATCGATGTTTGTGGTCATAGTTCCATCATAAATGGCTACGGCGGGCGATGATGTTACATTCGTTTGCTGCGCCGGAAGAGTTCACGCCAAAAAACGCGTCAGTGTTTCGCATTGAGCGTGGCGGATAAGGTGCGGTAGATTTCTGGATCGTTCCAGTCCTGCGCGCTGACATACTTGCGAACGATATGGCCAGAGCGGTTGATGACGTAGGCTTCCGGAATTTGTACGGTACCGTAACGATGCATCACGTCTTGCGATGGATCGCGGACGGTAGGGAAATCGACGTGGTAGGACGCGAGAAAATTGCGATAGGCCTCCGCGTTGTCGTCGATGCTGACGCCGAGAATGTTCAATTGCGGCAGCCGCTGGTGGAGAGCCAGGAGGGACGGGAATTCCTCCATGCAGGGAGCGCAATAGCTGGCCCAGAAGGTGACCAGCACCACCTTGCCGCGATACTGGCTGAGGCTGACGGTTTGCGCGCCGTCATGAATGGTGAAGGCGGGCGCGGTTTGACCAAGCTCGCGCGGGAGCTGGCCGCGGTTGCATCCGGTGGCGATCATCAGGGCGCCGAGGACCAGCGAGCACAACATCAAACGCGCGAATTTTTCGCCACTCAACTTCTGCCGTCTCTGCATGTCATATCTATGATACGAATTTGTTGGATGGATACGAAATCGGACATCACCAATTCGTCAGAACCGGCAGAAAGCGAATCGACCCAGCTGCAGCTTTCGGTCATCATTCCGGCGCGGAATGAGGCTGCGTCGATCCGGGAATGCCTCGCCTCCCTGGTGAAGCAGAGCGAGGACGATTTTGCCCTGGGCCGCGACTGGGAACTGATGGTTGTCGACGATGCTTCGTCGGATGCGACGCGCCAGATTGCGGCTGATTTTGCTGGAGTGACTGTGCTGGACGCGCCGCCGCTGGCAGAGGGTTGGACAGGCAAGACGAATGCGCTGTGGTTTGCGTCGCAGCAGGCTCGGGGAAAGTGGTTGCTTTTTACGGATGCGGATACGGTGCACGAACCGGGAGATTTGCGGCGCGCGATCCATGAAGCGGAGCGGTATAAAGTTGCGCTGCTTTCCTATTCTCCGCGACAAATGGTGCGTGGCTTGTTGCAGCGGACGCTGATGGCGCTGATCTTTGCCGACCTGGCGCAGACCTATCCGCCGCGGCTGGTGAACATTTCCGACTCGCGTGTGGCGGGGGCGAATGGACAGTTCATTTTGATACGGCGGAACACGTATATGCGGGTCGGCGGCCACAAGGCGGTGCGCGGCTCGTTGATCGAGGACATGGAGCTGGCGCGGCACACCAAACATGCGGGAGAATCGCTTCGTCTGCGATTCGCGGCGGATGCTGCCAGTACTCGGATGTATGGTTCGCTGGGTGAAACGTGCGCAGGGTGGAGAAAAAATCTGGCGCTGCTGTTTCCGGATGCGTTGACTCGAGGAGTGTGGAAGCTGTTTCAGACGGCGTTGCTGTTTGGGCTGCCTTTACTGGGGATTTGGTTGTACCTTACGGTCGCGCGCACGCCAGTCATCTGGGCAGTTGGATTGTGGTGGGCGTGGCGGGTGCGGGTGCATTACGCAAACACTGCGAAGGCCCATTTTCCCGTCAAGGATGTGCTGTTGTCCCCGCTGGCGTTGCCGCTGTATGCGTGGCTGCTGATCGATAGCTGGATGCAGCAGCACGTGCGGCACAAAGTCACCTGGAAGGGTCGCGAGTACAAGGCCTAAGGGGTGAGCATGGCGGCATCAAATCAATCCAGAAAATAATGCGTCATGACGACAACTGCATGAATCCAATATGCTAGGTTTATGGTGCTTCTGACGCGCAAGGCGGAGTTTTCCGCAGCTCACTACTACTGGAACGACGCCTGGTCGCAACAGGAAAATGAGAAGGTGTTTGGCAAATGCGCCAATCGCAACGGGCATGGGCACAATTACACGCTAGAGGTCACGGTTGCGGGCGAGATTGATCCGATATCGGGTTTCGTGGTCGATTTGAAAGCGCTGAAGGATGTGATCGAGCGTGAAGTGATCCAGGTATACGATCATCGGCATTTGAATCTTGAGGTGCCGGAATTTCGCGCCGTGATTCCAACGACCGAGAACATTGCGGTGGCGATTTGGAAGCGCCTGGAAAAGAAAATTGCCGGCGCCCGACTGCAACGCGTGCGGGTGTATGAAATGCCGGATTTGTTTGCCGATTACTGTGGAGAGTGATGAAAGCCTATTTGTCCCGGCGGTATCACATGAGTGCATCGCATCGGCTGCACACGGAGTTGTTTTCCGATGAGAAGAACGAAGCCGTGTACGGAAAATGCAACAATCCGTATGGGCATGGGCACAACTACACGGTGGAAGTGATGTTGAGCGGAGAGGTCGATCCGGTGACCGGGATGGTGTGCAATCTGGGCGACCTGGATGGGTTTGTGCGGCGCGAAATTGTCGACAGGTTTGACGAGAAGAATCTGAACCTGGACAGAAGCTTTGAATCGCTTGTTCCTACGACGGAAAATTTGTGCGTAGAAATTTACGGGATCATACGAGCAGGCTTTCGGGACGCAAAGCTGGAAAAAATTCGCGTGGAAGAGACCAGCAACAATTATTTTGAGTATGCCGGGTGAACCGGCGAGTGCGCGGAAGGGGATAGAGAACTTCGCGCAGGTGACAAGAAAGGTTGTTCGATGGCAGAGCCAGTATTGGTACAGCCCGCCGCAGAGAATACTTTAGGCGAGTTTTCTACGGCAGATCTTTACAGGGAATTGATTGCACGGTTTGGCGAAGATCCGACGCGTGACGGTTTGTTGCGCACGCCTGAACGTGTCCAGCATGCCATGGAATTTTTGACCAAGGGCTATCAGCAGGATGCCGGCGAGATTCTGCGCGGCGCCATGTTCGACGTCGACTATGACGAGATGGTGATCGTGAAGGATGTGGAAGTGTTTTCGCTGTGCGAGCATCACATGCTGCCGTTTTTCGGCAGGGTACACGTGGCCTATATTCCAAATGGAAAAGTGATTGGGCTGAGCAAAATTCCGCGGCTGGTGGATGTGTTTGCACGACGGCTGCAGGTGCAGGAGCGGCTGACTCGTGAGATTGCCGATGCGATTCAAGACGCGATTGAGCCGCAGGGTGTTGGGGTGGTGATCGAAGCGCGTCATTTGTGCATGATGATGCGTGGCGTGGAAAAGCAGCATTCCTCGACTGTGACCTCCGCGATGCTGGGGGCGTTTCGCAACAACCAGCAAACGCGCCACGAATTCCTATCGCTGGTGCATGGCCGCGGGGAGAACGGAATTTAAGCCAACTTTCTCGATGCTTTGAGTTGTGGGAGTTTGTCTTGTCCGGTGCAGCCGCGCGCACGCAGCAATCTGCAATCGCTATTCTCAATCCAGCCTATGAATGGTCTCTTAATCGTCAACAAGCCGGCAGGGATGACGTCGCATGACGTGGTGGCGACGGTGCGCAGGCTGACGGGCGAATCGTCCGTAGGCCACCTGGGCACGCTGGATCCCATGGCCACCGGAGTGTTGCCGCTGCTGCTGGGACGATTCACTCGGCTGGCGCAATTCTTCAAACAGGACAGCAAACGGTACACCGGAGCCATTCGATTTGGCTTTGCGACCGATACTTACGATGCCGATGGTGAGGCGGTGGGCGAGTGTGTCGATCCAGAATTGACGCTGGAAGAAATTCGCGGGATTGCGGAGAAGTTTCAAGGCGAAATCGAGCAGACGCCGCCACCGTATTCTGCAAAGAAATCTCAGGGAGTTCCTGCGTATAAGCTGGCGCGAGAAGGGAAGCCGGTGAACTTGCGACCGGTGAAGATCGAGATTCGTCGATTTGAAGTTACGGGCTACGAAGCGCCACATGCTCCGTTCGATGTCGAAGTATCCTCGGGAAGCTACATTCGCTCCATCGCGCATGAAATGGGAAAGCTGGCTGGGTGTGGCGCACACTTGGCAAGTCTATGTCGCGTGCAGGCTGGAGAATTTACGCTGGAGCAGGCGGCGACGCTGGAGGAAATTGCGGCTTGGCAACAAGAGGATTCGCTGGTGGAAAGGCTTCCGCATCCGCGCTGCGTATTGCCGCAGATGCCTTCGGTGACGGTGGATGAGAATACTGCGTCGCGGCTGAAGAACGGAATGATGTGCAATCTGGCGGAATATTCCAATGCACCCTACATGAAAATATTTACCGACCAGCGCGAGTTGTTTGCCATTGGCCGCCGCGTGGCCGGAACCCTGGTGCAACCAATGGCGGTGCTGGGCTAGTGTGCATGCGGAGTAGTGTGATCGTGCGCGGGCTTATGAAGCATCGGCAATAGCAACGGCAGAAAATTCTTTGCTACCTGCTTACAGCCCTGCGCCGTTGGATGAATGCCATCGTCTTGCATGGAGCCAGGAACGCCGTAGACATCCTTCAACATGAAGGGAAGAAGGGGAACGTTGTAGGCCTTGGACTCTTTCACGTAGATGGCATTGAACTTTGCGATGTAGTCGCTGCCGTAATTCGGTGGCAAGCGTAATTCCGCCGAGAATCACCTTGGCATGCGCATCCTGCATCGCTGAGATGATGGCGGACAGATTCATTTCCGTGTCCCGAATGGGCAGCCCGCGCAGGCCATCATTACCGCCGAAAGCGACGATGACTACCGACGGATGATACTGGAGGACTTCCTGAATGCGGAGAACGCCATCTTTCGTGGTGTTGCCACTGATGCCGAGATTGACGACTCGATAGCGATATCCACGTGCGTCCAGATCGCGTTGCAAATCGGCAGGATAGCTTTCGTCATGAGCGACGCCGCGACCGGCGGTCAGGCTGTCGCCGAAGGCCACGATGGTGGGAAGCTGCGAGGCGGAGGGGGCGGATGGTTGCTGCGATGGCGCCACGGGCGCTGGCAGCGGCTGTTGACTGGGTGGAAGTAGCCGGCTGCGGTTGCGAGTTTGAACTATTGCAACCGACGAGCCATGCGATCATCAAGACAGAAGAGAAAATAGTTTTCAAATTAGATTTCATCAACACCACACTCACCCATGCCCTCTGAAACTCACGCTATCATTGCAGTCCGCGGATTGAAAAAAACTTTGCGCAGCGGATCGACATCTCTGGAAATTCTGAAGGGAATCGATCTCAGCATTCCATCGCGTCAGTTTGTCGTCATCATGGGTGCTTCCGGCAGCGGGAAAAGTACGCTGCTTGGACTACTTGCTGGATTGGATGCGCCCACTAGCGGCACGGTCACAATCGATGGAGAAGAAATCAGTCATCTGAGCGAGGATGCGCTGGCGCATATTCGCGCCACCAAACTTGGATTTGTTTTTCAATCCTATCAATTGATACCTACGCTGACAGCGCTGGAAAATGTTTTGCTTCCGCACGAACTGCATGCCGCGGAAGACGGAAAACCGCGCGCGCAGGAATTGCTGGCAAGCGTGGGGCTGGCGGAACGGATGCATCATTATCCGGTGCAGCTATCGGGAGGGGAACAGCAGCGAGTGGCGCTGGCACGAGCGTTCATGCTGCGACCGCCCGTCATCCTGGCGGACGAGCCGACAGGAAATCTGGATTCTGCTACCGGTGCGCGGGTGATGGAATTGCTGTTGGAATTAAATCGCCGAGAAGGAACTACGTTGGTGTTGGTAACGCACGATGCCAGCCTGGCGGCGCATGCGGAGCGAAAAATACTACTGCGCGATGGTCGGATTGAGGCGGATGAATTGTGTATCCCTGTTCCGCAAGCTCTGGGAGCCGATGCATGAAAGCTGCTGCCGGAGGGTTGGCCTGGGGCACGGCGTGGAAAATTGCGTGGCGCGACCTGCACGCTTCCTGGATCAAATTTACGTTTGTCGTGATTGCGGTGGCGCTGGGAGTGGGGTCGCTGACGGGCGTGCGCAGCTTCAGCCTGATCTTTCAGCGGACACTTCTGGCGCAGGCGCGCACCCTGATGGCCGCAGATTTGTCGGCTAAGAGATTTTCATCCGTACACTGACGAGCAACTGGCGGCGCTTGATCGACTGCAAGCGCGCGGGGTTGACCACACGCTGGTGACGGAGACAGTGTCGATGGCGTCGACGGCAGCGAATTCCGATCCCGTGCTGGTTTCGTTGAAAGCGGTTGATCCGGCGAAGTATCCGTATTACGGCACCGTGGTGCTGGCATCCGGCAAGCGGTTGCGCGACGTGCTTCACGACAACACTGCCGTGGTGAGCGAAGAGTTTCTGCTTGCGTGATCATTCTCATGTGGGCGACACATTGCACGTTGGGAACAAATACTTCACGATCGCCGATGTACTGCGGTCGGAGCCAGACAGAATTTCTTCATCCTTCAGCATTGGTCCGCGCGTGATGATCACGCAGTCAGTGCTGCAGTCGACAGGGCTGGTTCGCCCCGGAAGTCGCGCATCGGAGCGCATGCTATTTCGGCTAATGCCGCAGGCGGCGCAAGACGGCATGGATATTTCCGCCCTTCGCAAGCAGGTGGAAACGATTCTGCCGGAAGCGCAGGTGACGGATTATCGCGAGGCTAATCCGGCGCTGGTGCATGGCCTGGAGCGCTCGACAGCCATGCTGACGCTGGTCAGCCTGGTGACAATGGTGCTGAGCGCGATTGGCGTTGCGATGGCGATGCATGCACATTTACAGCAACGGCTGGAAACCATCGCAATTATGAAAGCGCTGGGTGCGCGTTCGTCGCAGGTGATGCGCATTTATCTGCTGCAGACGCTATTTCTGGGAGTCGTGGGAGCGTTACTGGGCGTGGCGGCAGGTTTTGGTGTGGCGCGCGCATTTCCAGTTTTGCTGGAGCGATTGGTCTCGCTGCCGGTTGAGGGGCGATTGGCGTTATCCCCTGTCGTGATCGGATTGTGTACTGGAGTCTTGACGACGTTGTTGTTCACGTTGCCGCCGTTGCTGGAGATTCGAAGTTTTCGTCCGTTGCGGATACTGCGACGAAATGTTGAGCAGGAACAGGGAACTCGCCTGGCAAATATTTTTCCGCGCGATCCAGTGCAGTTAATTTCGATTGCGATCATTCTGATTGGGCTGGCCGCAATTGCCAGCACGCTTACGGATTCGAGCATGGTGGGCGAGTGGTTTGCCGGCGGACTGCTGGGGGTACTGATCATTCTTCTGTTGGCTGCCTCTGGATTACTGGCGACGGTGCGCTGGATGATGCAATGGCAACGCAGGCGATTTAGTCCCATGGTGCGACAGGGATTGGTAAATCTGCAGCGGCCGGGGAATCAGTCGGCGGCCGTGCTGACCGCGCTGGGACTGGGCGTGATGCTGATGATGACAATCTATTTTGTTCAGCACGCCATTGTGCAGGACCTGCAGATGAACAGCGGATCACCCACCGTACCGAATGTTTTTCTGGTGGATGTAGGGGCGGACGAATTGGCAGGAGTGGAGAAGTTGATCGCCGCACAACCTGCGGTGAAGGGCGGCCTGGAGACGATTCCGATTGTTTCGGCGCGCATTCTGTCGCTGAATGGAGTGCCGACGGATCAATTGCGCATCCAGCATTATCCAAAACGCATGCTGCGTTCGACCGCTCTTACCTGGGCAGACACGCTGCCAGCGGGTGAAAAAGTTACGGACGGAAAATGGTGGAGCGAGACAACTGACACGCCTCAGGTAGCGGTCAGCGATTCGACCGCGAAAGCATTGCACCTGAAGGTCGGCTCCACAATTGGATTTGTGACGGGAGATAAAACGTTTGTCGCCGCCGTTGTTGCGATTGTGCGCGCAGATGGGGATCACATTTACGCGCGCAGCCAGTTCATCTTGCCGAGCCGTGTGTTAACCGGGCAATCTGCCGTTTGGTACGGCGCTTTCCATGCAGATCCGATGCGCGTCGGCGAAGTGGAGAAGAGCCTGTTTGCAGCTTATCCCACGGTGACTGTGATCAATATGGCGGACGTGCTGGAAGTGGTGCGTAAGGTCGTCGATCAGATCGCGATGATCCTGAGATTTGTCGCGGGATTCGTTTTGCTGGCGGGAGGAATTATTCTGGCATCGAGCGTGACCGCGACGCGCTTTCAAAGAGTGCGCGAGGTTGCAATCTTGAAGTCGCTTGGCGCGCTGCGTGCGCAGGTCATCCGCATGCTGAGTATCGAGTTTCTAATGCTGGGCGGCATCGCGGGTCTGGCGGGGGTGGTGTGCGCGCTGGCGTTGTCGAGTGTGCTGCTGCATCGGCTGGATGTGAGTTTTCATCCGAACTGGGGAGTTTCCGTTGGCGCAATGATCGCCGCAGCAATCCTGGCCAGCGTCACCGGATGGCTGGCGTCCTATCGCATTCTGCAGCAGAAACCACTGGAAGTGCTGCGCGAGGAATAGGGCAATCGCCGCGTCGCAGACACGCTATGATGGGTCCCATCGATTGACCGAAAAGCGTGCGGCCAATATATTCAGTAAGGACGCTTTTTTCTGCGTGTGTACCTGCACTGCCCCTTCGTTCAATGGTAGGACAGCTGACTCTGAATCAGCATATTGGGGTTCGAATCCCTGAGGGGCAGCCAACACTCATCTTCCTCGACCATTCCGAACCTTCTCTCCAATTTCTAGGGTAGCTTTGCAGCAGCCTTTTCAGCCGTACTGCGCTCCGAAGTGAATTCCGCTGCGGCAGAATTGGGCCTTTGAGGAAGTACGGAAAAGATAACGCAGCAGAAGATCGCTAGAGCCCACCCAACATTTGAGTCCATCAATCGCTCAATGAGCGACCTGACGCCGGGCGAGAGTTACATGCAGTAGTTATTTCGTGGAAAGCTCACGCTATCGAAATTTGTCAGGAGGTGCATTTTCGGGAGTACCCTATGGCAAATCGTGTAAGTTGCAGAATCAAGCTTATCGTTTCGTAGCCTATCTCCCCCGATGAGCAACAGACGTTCAGTTGATAGCAATCACTCATCATTCGGGTTGACGCAAATGAAATCACAATCATCAAGGATCGTCGTGGCCGGAGTGGTTTTGCTCCTTGCCCTGATGGCACTGCTTGCGGATGGGGCTGCGCGGCGCGAATCCGTCACCTTCGATGAGGTAGCGCACATCGGTGCGGGTGTGAGCTATCTGCAAAAGCTGGACATGAGGATGAATGAAGAACATCCTCCGCTGGCGAAGGTGCTGGCTGCGGTGCCGCTGGTACTTCGCGGGGTACACGCCGACTATTCCAGTGTCTCGTGGACGTTCAGCGGCAGCGGAATTTTCAAACAGATTCTGGGCGAATGGGTTTTTGGCCAGTGGGTGATTGCACGCTGGAATGCGCCCGTGCCTACGGTCTTCTGGGCGCGACAACCGATGCTGATTCTGACACTTATTCTGGGGCTCGTTCTCTTTCTATATGGCTCCCGGCTGGGTGATCGATGGGGCGGACTTCTCTGCCTTTGCGTCTACGCCACGATGCCAGTGATGCTCGCATTCGGCCCGTTGGTGCTGACCGATATAGCCATCACGCTGTTCGTCGTGCTGACGTTGTGGACCTTCGCCAGCATGTGGCAGTCTCCATCCCGCGGCACGATTCTGTGGTTCAGCCTAGCTCTTGGCGGTGCACTTCTTTCCAAATTTTCCTCGGGACTTCTGTTTTTCTGTTTTCCGGCGGTCATTCTCAGTCTCCGCTGGCGTCCAGTGCCGGAACAGCCGGCAGACAAGGGGGAACTCAGGGCATGGCGTCGTTTGCGATGGAAGAGCCTCGCGAAGGGCATCGTATTGGCGGCGCTGGTTGTCTACGTCGTCTACTTTGTCCTCTCGTGGAATGAGCCGACTGACTCTCTTGGTTTTCTGGGACACAATACAGCGGCTATGTTTCTTCGCCGAGCGCTCATGCCTCCGTGGATTTACCTGCGTGGCCTGGCGTTATTCGCTTTTACCGGAAAACCGCCTGCTTACATTCTGGGGCACTGGTATGCGCACGGGGTATGGTTTTTCTTTCCGCTATTGTTTCTGCTGAAGTCGCCATTAGCGTTTCTTCTTTTGCTCGTCCTGGCGCTGGTGATTGGCCTGGTTACACGCTTTCGTCCGGAACGGCTGCACCTGATACCCGAAGGAATGGAATTGCATTGGCGGGCAATGTGGATTTTTCTTGTGGTCTTCAGCGGGGCATGCATCCTGAGTCCATTCCAGTTCACCATTCGCCATTTTTCAATTTCGCTGGCGCTGCTGATACTGTTGCTGGCGCCATTGCCGCGAGCGTTGAACCAACTGCAGCGTGCAGGCTGGCCTGCAGCCCGCGCCGGCGTCTGGCTGGTCATCGCGCTGGCGCTCGCGTCGGTTGCGACGGCAGTCCGCGCCTACCCGTACTATCTTCCGTTCCTGAATTCGTTCAGCGGCGGCCGTCCCGGCTACCTCCTGGTGGGCGATTCCAATCTCGACTGGAACCAGGGACTTCTTGAAGTTGAGGATTTCGTACAACGACGTAGTCTGTCCCACCTGTTGATCGATCCGTATGCGTTTTCAGATCCCACCGTATATGTTCCGCAAGCGCAATTCTGGAATTGTCAGCGGGCTGTTCCGGGAGATGGCGGGCAATGGGCCATTGTCTCCGCAAACCTAATTCAGGAGAGTCACAACTGCATCTGGCTGTTGCAGTTTCCGCACCAAGCCCTGGCCGGGGGCAGCATGTATGCTTTCCAGCTTCCGCCCGTGGTGCCGGCGGCGGGAACTCAGGGCGGTCCACCGCTACCTGAAAACTATCGCAAGTTCGCAAATCTTTCTTTCCCCGGAGACGTGCGGCTTATGTGGATCAATTGCATCCGCGACCCAAACCAGCTGCAGCCGACATGGGATCGCATGGGGGCCGCCATGCAGAAGCAGCAACAAGAAAGACGGTCAAAAGCGAGGAAATAGGTGGCAACCCGGGGACTGCGCCAGGCTCGCGGGGATGGCTTGTGGCTTGCGCGAAGGCTCGCTTAGCGGAAATGATCGGGCGCCGGATTTTCCAGCCGTGGGCGCCGAATCGACGGATCGGTCACGCTTGGCGTTGCATGCGCCCGGCACCGGGGAACGACTCGGTTGCTGGCTTCGAACTCACTCAGCATGACGCAACTTTCTGTGGGCTCGATTTTCTTGTCACAAACTTGCTCCGCCTGACGTTGTATAGATGTAGAAACGATGAGCATGAGCAATCGCTGGGTCGATGCGGAGTTCGAAACCATCTTTCGGGAGCACTACCCGCGAATTGTTCGGGTGGTCCGGCGAGTGCTGCAGCGCGATTCCGAGGCCGAAGAAGTCTGCGCCGATGTTTTTCTCCGGCTCTACAGAAAAGGCCCGGAGGTTGCGGCCGGCGGTCTGGTCGGCGGCTGGCTGTATCGCACCGCGACTCGTGCGTCCATTGATGTTCTTCGCGCCAGCCAGAGGCGCGGTATCGAAGAACAACTGGAAGAGAATGACTCCGTTGCGGTCGGTGACGATGCTGAGAGTCCGCTTGCAGATTTGTTGCGACGAGAGCACATCGCCGAAATACGGAGTGTGCTGGCGAAACTGAAACTGGAGAAGGCTCAGCTGCTGCTATTACGTCACAGCGGTCTGAGTTACAGGGAAATTGCCGGATGCGATGCAACTGAGCTTCAATTCTGTCGGCACGAAACTTGCGCGGGCGGAGGCAGAATTTTCCGCGCTCTATGAACGGCAACAGCGGCAAAGCCTGAAGCGGCAGCCATTGCAGACAGCGAAGGAGGGGCAATGAAACACGGAGAAATGGATCCAGGAATGCTACGCGCGTATCTTGATGGCCAACTCGATCGAGGGCAGGCGGCCGGCATTGAGCAGCACCTCGAAGGCTGCGCTGCGTGCCAGGGAGAGCTTGCGATTTTGCGCGGCCATGCGGCGCGTGTGCAGGACAATCTGAATCGCTTGCCGGAAGCGGTCGGGACGGTGAATACGGCGATAGCCTGGGCTGCGTTTCAAAAGAAACGGGAGGAATCTATGGACAACGAGCGAAGCGGATGGACCTGGTCGCAGAGACTGTCACTAGTAAGTGGAGGAGTTGCCGCGATCGCGGTGGTTCTAGTGTTGACGGTAGCGCCGGTGCGGGCGTGGGCAGAGAGCCTGCTGTCGGTCTTCCGGGTGCAGCGTGTCACGGTACTCGAGATCGATCCCGCCACAATAAAGAACAACGGCCTCGAAAACAATCAGTTGCTCAATCAAGCCATCAGCCGCGTTCTTTCCGATGAGGTGACTGTGACGCAGAAGCCGCAACGGCCACAGCTGATCACGGACGCCGCATTGGCTTCGAATGACGCTGGATTTACCGTGCGGCTTCTTCCTGATAAAACGCCGTCGAGTCTGCTGCTGGAGAGTGGGGCTGCGATGCAGATGAAGCTGAATCGCGACCGCATTCAGTCCATCCTGAATGAGGCAGGCCGCAGCGACTTGCAGATCCCTAAGTCAGTCGACGGTGCCACTGTCGGGGTGCGCGTACCGGCAGGAGTGATGGCGTTCTATGGCAACTGCGGCGATGTGGCTTCGCGAATGACGAGTCCGGCAGTGTCCCAACATGGCCCCAACGGTGTTCAGCCGTCCGTTCAGCAGGGCGACGACACCTGCGTTTCGGTGATCCAAATTCCCAGCCCGATCGTATCCGCTCCTCAACAGATCGATCCTGCCCAGATCGCGCAGGTTGCGCTGCAGTTTCTCGGGATGAGCGCCAACGATGCCGCCAATTTCACGCAGACTGTCGACTGGACCTCAACGCTGGTGCTGCCGGTCGTCCGCGGCCAATCGAAATATGAGCAGGTGCACGTCAACGGCAACGAAGCTGCGCTGTTGCGGCCGACAAATCCGCAGCGCTCTGACCGCTTTTCGCTCATGTGGGTGGACAATGGAATCGTCTTCGCATTGAACGGAACCGGCGACGACACAACGGCAATCAAGCTGGCATCGCAGTTGTAGCAGCAAGGAAATTATTCGGAGACTATGGCGACCCTGACCATCGATGCATCCCGGCTTCGAAAAAGTTATGGAACCCGAGCCGCTGTCCGCGACCTGACGATTCAAGTCGGTCGCGGAGAGGCGTTCGGGTTTCTAGGTCCAAACGGAGCGGGGAAGAGTACGTCGATCAAGATGCTGCTGGGGCTGGTCACGCCGAGTGGGGGCAATGCTCTTCTGCTGGGTCAACCCGTGGGCACGCGCGCGGTGCGGGCTCGCATTGGCTTTCTTCCGGAACATTTTCGCTTCTACGATTGGCTGTCCGCTTCGGAGCTGATCCTGTTTCATGGAAGACTTTGCGGAGTGGCGGAAGACAAACTCCGACGCAAAGTTCCGCAGCTACTGGAACGGGTCGGGCTGGGCGCGCAACATAACAAACCCATCCGCAGCTTCTCTAAAGGGATGATGCAACGGGTAGGCCTGGCGCAGGCAATCGTCAACGACCCGGAAATACTTT
The DNA here is from genome assembly GCA_963774515.1 of uncultured Acidobacteriota bacterium. Taxonomy (GTDB): domain Bacteria; phylum Acidobacteriota; class Terriglobia; order Terriglobales; family Acidobacteriaceae; genus JAKAAZ01. The sequence continues at coordinate 110,136 of CAVZFK010000003.1, forward strand.
TTCTTGATGAGCCGACCTCCGGTCTCGATCCGGCGGGGCGCAAGCTGGTGCGTGACGTAATCAGCGAGCAGCGCCATCGCGGCGCGACCGTCTTTCTGAATTCACACTTGCTAGGCGAAGTGGAACAGAGCTGCGACCGCGTGGCCTTCATTCGGGATGGCAGCATCGTCGGCGAGTACCAGATGAACGCATGGCAATCCGCGCAGACGGAGGTTGAAATCAAGGCTGCTCGAATTAGCTCCGCCACGATGGAGCGACTCAAGGAGTTCACGCAGACTCTTCATCTTGATGGGGAAATTCTCCGGCTTCGCGTATCGGAAACTACGATCCTTCCCCAAGTGGTTCGCTGTCTGGTTGAAAGTGGCGCGGAGGTCTACTCGGTTGTTCCGCAGCGCGTAAGCCTGGAAGATTTATTTTTGCAGGTGATGGGACCGGAGCCGGGGAAATGAGCGAGAATGCAATCGACATGCGCGCGGCCACAGACACGCCAAATCAACAGATCGACGATGAGCGAATGAATAGTCGAGCGATGGAAGAGGTGTCGGCGCTGAGTGATCGGCGCGGACCAAGCGCTTTGCAAACAACTTTGCTGATGGCGCGCGTGACTTTCCGTGAAGCTGCCCGGCGCAAGATTCTATGGATCGCCATGCTTGCCGGGATAGGATTTCTGGCGTTCTTCTGGACTGCACTTCATTTCGTTACGAAGCACCAGTCCTCGCGGGCTTCCCTGGTGGAGTTTCGCGAAGGCGTCGTCATGATGACGATGATGGTGCTTTATGCCGGAAGCATGATGACCTCGCTGATGGCGGTGCTGACTTGCTGCGACACGCTCTCTGGCGAGATCGCCTCCGGGACCATTCATGCCATCGCCACCAAGCCAGTGCAGCGCTGGTGCATCGTGCTTGGTAAGTGGGTTGGCTTTGTGGGCATGCTCACGCTGTATGTGTTGCTAATCGAGGGAGGCACGATTCTGATCAGCTGGATCCAGAGCGGCTATCTTCCTCCGCACGGTTCCGCTGTTCTTTTCCTGATCTGGCTACAGGCCATGGTGCTGCTCGGGATTACCATGGCGGCGAGCAGCAGCTTTTCTTCGCTCACCAGCGGAGCAATCACGCTCGGGCTGTATGGTCTGGCTTTTGTGGGCGGATGGATTGAGCAATTTGGATCACTGCGCCATGTGAGAGCCTGCGTCGAGCTGGGAATTCTCTCCAGCCTGATCATGCCGAGTGACGCGCTGTGGCGACGTGCGGCTTTCGAATTCCAACCACCTCTGCTGGGCTCCGCGGGTGTAACTCCCTTCAGCGGAACTCTCGTGCCGAGCGAAGCGATGGTGATCTACGCCGCTGTTTATGCGGCATTGAGCGTACTGCTAGCTCAGTATCTGTTTTCGCGACGCGATCTCTAGCGATCGATCGCTTTTCAACATGCCAGCTGAGGGGTGGCGTGAGCTGCTACTATTACTCCGTGTTCAACTTCGGAAATCCAAAAACACCAGGTCAATGGGCTGCCCATATCGCGGGAGCCATCGTGGCGTTATTCCTCATCTGTTGGATGCTGTGGGCGTATGTTGTCTAACCTATCCGGAGAAACCCGTGCGCGGGGCGTAGACCGTTAGTTCGCTACCATGGATGCCGACGCCGGCCAAGATATTACGCCCAAAGACCTGACGATTCGCCGACAAAACGCATCTATAGTACGGATAGCCGGCTTCAGGACCTGAGTCCGAAGACTGTGCGCGAGTATGGTGCGTTTCGGCAATCAAATTTATTTCTATTCCACCAATCCATCATGGCGACGACTAGCCCGACAACTCCACTTCGCGCCACGCGGCAGTCGGCTGTCTATGCGATGCTGAAACGCATCGGCATCGTAGTTGTGTTGGTCGTGATGGTGCTCGACGTCGTGATGAGCGTCGCGTTTTATCGTCATCCGGTATGGATGATCAGCCAGGTGATAGATGCGCGCCTGCGGCTTGCCGGTTTTCAAAGCAAATACGTTCGCGTCGGGCCCTATCGCGTGCATTATTTTGTCGGCGGACAGGGAAAACCGCTGTTGCTGATTCACGGCCTTGGAGCTCGCAGTGAGGACTGGACGCCGGAGATGCCGGCGTATGCGAAGAATGGTTTTCGCGTATATGCCATTGATCTGCTGGGGTGCGGCAGAACAGATCGGCCCGACATTCAATACACGATCGGAGAGCAGGTCGATTTGATCCAGGGATTTTTGACTGCTGTGCACGTCGAAAAAGCGGACGTGGTTGGCTGGTCAATGGGCGGATGGATAGCAACGGAATTTGCCCTGCAGCATCCGCAGCGGGTGAATCGCCTGGTTGCGATGGATAGCGCCGGGTTGAAGTTCAGAACTGATCTTTCGCCGGAAATTTTGGAGCCGAATACGGTGCCGCAATTGCAGCGACTGGAAGCTGTGCTGATGGCTCACCAGTATTACATTCCTGGATTTGTGCAGCGGGATCTGTTGCGGACGATGGAAAGTCATCGCTGGGTGGTGGACCGAACGCTGCAATCGCTTTTGCGCGAGGAAGGCGATTTTGCCGGGCAACTCGGCCAACTACAGATGCCGGTGCTGCTGGTGTGGGGGCAGCAGGACGAGTTGCTTCCGCCCAGCGTCGGACATCAAATGCACGATTCCATTCCGCAATCTGTGCTGGAACTCTATGCCGGGTGCGGGCACATGGGGCCGGCAACCTGTTCCGATCGAATGGTTCCCAAGGTGATTGATTTTCTGCGAAGCCAGCCACCGATCGACGGGCGGGGAATTTCACTACTAACCAAGCTGCTACGCGGCTATTTGGATTTGCCAGTCCACTGATATGCAGAGTCTTGCGGCAGGCCGATGTGCGCCAGCACGCGGCAAACAAATTGACCGCGCCATTTCCAACGTGTCCACTGGATGGTTGTAGAAAACGGGAATGACGGGGAAGATGGTCGCGCCTGCATCGGCTGCCTGCAGCATGTTGCGGAGATGAATTTTGTTGAATGGAGTTTCGCGAACGCACAGGGTGAGGGGCCGGCGTTCCTTCAGGCAGACATCTGCGGCGCGAGCGATGAGATTGTCCGCCAACCCATTGGCAATGGCGCCGAGCGTTCCCATGCTGCAGGGTAGAACGATCATTCCATCGCAGGGATAGCTGCCGCTCGCGATCGGCGCGCCGATATCGCCGGGCGCATGCTGAATGATCTTTACGCTGGGTGCGCCGAGAAATTTGGCGATCAGGTCGTTGCGGCCGCTGACTTCCAGTTCCTCGGCAAGGACGCGAAGGGAACTTTCTGAGGCGATGAAGTGAACGCGCTCGACACGCGAGTCTCGTTCCAACAGCAGAAGCAGCTCGCGAGCCAGCATCGCACCGCTGGCGCCGGTCATCGCGACAGTCAGGATTTTTCCGGAGGACATGGAGCGACCTGCTCTCTTACGCTTCCTGATTCAAGACGCGATCGAAGATCGTATCCACATTGGTCAGCTGACGCTTCATATCGAATGCGTGGTTCAGCTTATCGGGCGACAGCAACTTTTTGATCGCGGGATCGTTGCCGACTTCTTCGCGAAAATTTAGATCCTGCTGCCAGGCACGCATGGCGTGGGACTGGACCAGCTTGTAGGCGTCCTCGCGGGACATGCCGGCCTCCGCGAGCTCAAGCAGTAATTGGCCAGAGAAAATGAGGCCGCCAGTGAGCTCCAGATTGCGCAACATGCGTTGCGGATGGACAACCAGCTTGTCGATCAGATTGGTGGTTTTCTCCAGCAAGTAATCGGTCAGGATGGTGGAGTCGGGGAGAATCACGCGCTCGACGGACGAGTGTGAAATATCGCGCTCATGCCATAGGGCTACATTTTCCAGAGCCGCCTGCTGGTTGGCGCGCACCACGCGGGCGAGACCACTGATCTGCTCGCTGGTGATGGGGTTGCGCTTGTGCGGCATGGCGGAGGAGCCCTTTTGCTTCTCGGAGAAATATTCCTCTGCCTCACGAACCTCGGTGCGCTGGAGATGGCGAATTTCGACGGCAATCTTGTCCAGCGTGGCGGTAATCAACGCGAGCGCGCCAATGTAGAAGGCGTGACGATCGCGCTGCAATACCTGGGTAGCGACTGGGGCAGGCGTAAGGCCAAGGCGCTCGCAGATGCGGGCTTCGTGTTCCGGCTTCAGATGGCCGAAGGTACCGACGGCGCCAGAAAGCTTGCCCACGCGCATGTCTTCCGCGGCCATGTCGAAGCGGCGAAGATTTCGCTGCATCTCCGCATACCAGTTCAGTAGCTTCAGACCGAACGTCGTGGGCTCGGCATGGACGCCGTGGGTGCGGCCGACTGTGGGCGTGTGCTGGAATTCGATGGCGCGACGCTTCAGCACATCGAGAAAGCGGAGAATGTCGGCGCGCAGGATTGTGGAGGCGGCTTTGACCTGTAGCGCCTGCGCGGTATCGACAACGTCATTCGAGGTGAGGCCGTAGTGCAGCCAGCGAGCCTCGGGACCGATTTTTTCGGCGACTGCGGTAGTGAAGGCAATCACATCGTGGCGAACTTCCGCCTCAATCTGCTGAATGCGGGCGACGTCAATGCTGCCGCGTTCGCGGATGGCGCGCGCTGCCTCTGCAGGAACGATGCCGAATTCGGCCAGAGTTTCCGAAGCGGCGGCTTCAACCTCCAGCCACATGCGGTACTTGTTTTCTTCCGTCCAGATGTTGCCCATGGCGGGGCGCGTGTAACGTGCGATCACGGGCGTGATCCCTGGCGCGTGACCGACTGGGAGGGGGAAGCGGTACTGTCTGGCGGCGCGACGCCGAGCAACTCCGCCATTTCCTCATAGAGAAATCCCTCGCCGGGCTGATACGGCTGCACCCATTTTCCGTCGATGACGAACTGCGGGATCGCACGTTTGCCGGTGTTGGCGATGACTTCCTGCGCCGCACCGGGCGTGGTTTCGATATCGATTTCGGTATAGGGAATGTTGTAGCGCTGGAGAAAGCGTTTGGCTTCGCGGCAGTCGGGACACCAGGACGCCGAGTACACGATCACGGTCATACTTCCATGATAAATGGGAGGGTCAATTTGCGGGGGATTGGGGATAGGTAAGCAATTTCGAGGCGTCTGGGGCCCTAGGGCCGTGAAGGCACCTGAGCTGCAGATGGCTGGGATAGGGAGGCGATGTCGGAAGGGAGATGGCAGACGCGCACGGCCGAATTTTGATACGGGCAGGCAAATTGTGTCGGCATGCTTGCGGGCATCACAATCCAGTTGACGCCATAGGGCGCCAGGGTTTGGATGCGCTGAAAGTCATTCCAGCGGGAGAAACCCTTGGTCTGGGTTACTTGATTCCACCATTGCTGGGCGAGGGCGGGGTCGATCGCGGCGATGCCTCCGTCCTTACTCCAATCCGGAAGTACGCTGCGTTCCGTCATGGCGCGAAAGCCAAGCGTATCCTCCTGCGGCATCTGCTGGTAATAGGGATCGAGCGCAAAGTAGGCGTCTTGAGGCGTGTTGTTGCGAATCCAGACAAATGCTTGTGCCCAGGGATTGTGACTTCGGGCCCAGGGCCACTCCAGATGTTTGAGAGCGGGATAGAGCGACAACTGTACCGTGAACATAAGGACAGCGACGGCGCCGAAGCCACCGGCCCACGCCCACCAGCGACGCCCAAGAACATACTGGCCGAGCAGGCTGCCCAGCAGCAGGAAAAACAGAATATAGATGATCTGAAAACTGCGCAGCACCTGGAGGCGTGCCAGCAGGAAGGAGTTGTCGGTGCGGGTATAGAAGACCGCAAACAGAATGGCTAATGCACCGACATACAGAGAAACAGCGGCAACCAGACCATAGTTGGAACGAACGCGGAAGTTACTGCGGGAGAGATAGAGAAAGGCGGCCACAAGCGGAGGGAACAGGCCGAAAATTTCAAACCATTCCCACTTGTCGAGGAAGAAGTAATCGCGGCTGACGGTGGCGACGCGATAGGCCGGCGAGGAACCCAGCAGAGCTCCAGCATGGGATGCGATGAAGCCGAGCAGCATGACTCCAGCGGCGGCGAGGGTGAGGGTCCTCCATCGGCGGGCGCGCACCAGTGCCAGCGCGATGACATAGCCCACCGCATAAGCCGCCATCAGGGGATGCAGGATGAAGGCGCCGCATAGGCAGAGTATGGTGGCCCACATGCGACGTTCAAGCGCAAACGCGATCGCGAATAAAGTCAGCGGGGTGGAGAACGAACGCGCCGTCAGATATGGATCGAGGATGAAGATTGCCGTGCCGGCTACGGGAAGCGTTAATGTCGCCGTCATCAGCAGCATGGCTCCCGCTCGAGCGCGAGGCGAGGAGAAGAGCAAGCGGCTCAGGCGCCAGCATGCGCAGACCATGAGCCAGAGAGACGCCACATAACTGAAGAATAAAGCGTATCGAAGCGGAAAGTGCAGGGCGCGAACCAGCCAGCCGAGAGCAAGCGAAAACAACGAATGCTTCAAATGGGGTAAAACGTATTCTGCATGCACGGGGAACAGGGAAGGATGAATCACCTTTTCGATTCCCGCAATGTAGATCGCTGCATCGTCGACGAACGGGTGGTAGCCCTGGATCAGGAGTGCCAAAACGGTGAGGCCAGAAATAAAAACGGCAGGTCGCTGCAGAAAATTCCGCGGGCGGCGCAGCATTGCCGAATCTGGAAGCGTACGGGAGAGGAGCGACGAAGCGGGTGCCTCGGCCTCGACGACTAAGAGTGGCAAACCTGCCTCCTCAAGGAATTACTGGATAGACGGTACGAGGAACGATTGGGTAGCGGTGGGCGCGCCCAGGGGATGGGTCGCAACATCTTTACGCTGCGCACACAATGGTTCCAAGTGAATCGGCGATTTGCTTGCAAGAGTATCGGAAACTGGCAACAGGTGTCCATACGCGCCCACACAACTTATCTTTCTTTGTTGGATGCGAGTCAGGGGGCAACCTGCATGGATCCATTTGCCGGGCAAACATCCGGCGCAAATCTGGCGAGCGGAGTAGACCTCTAATGAGCTTTGTAGCGCGAATCAAGGGCTAGTGAGCCGCGTTAGAAGCGTTGCTGGCCCTCATCGCGATGGTCTTCTGCGCCGTAGTCTTAAGAGTTTCAGCCTGTGGAATCAATGTAATTGCCTTGTTGATCATCGGGTCCCAGGCAGCGCGCACTTTCAGGCCTTCCTGCTGGCCAAACACGGAGGTGAAGAGCTCGCTCTTGATGCTCATGTCGATCCAGTCGCGAACTCCGCTGATGTCCTGGGGCGTCCACGGGATTTGTTTGCTGGTTAGATACGTCTCAAAATCGTGGATCACGCCGTCGTCGACTTTGAAGTCTTTGCCCACGGTGTGGTTGACCAGGTAGTGATTGGCGAAGTCGAAAAATACGAACTGCTCCATCAAAACGTCCTGGAAGTTGTTGGACTTGGGAGTGTCGATTTTGACGTCGGGAGTGATACCACCGCCGCCATAGACAGCGCGCCCGGAATCGGTCAGCTTGACCTCGCGATTGGCGTCGCTCTGCGGCCGATCGGCCGGGTTGTAGAAATAGTCATACATGGAGACGCCGGTGTAGTTGCGCTGAATCAGTCGGCCGCTGGGCGTGTAGTAGTGATAGGTGGTCAGGGCGAGGGCAGTGTTGTCCGATAGCGGATAGACAGTCTGCACCAGGCCTTTGCCGAAGGTGGTTTCGCCGGCGATCAGGGCGCGGTCATGATCCTGCAGCGCACCACTGACAATTTCTGCAGCGGAGGCTGTGCCGCGATTTACCAGTACGACGATGGGATAGTTTCTGGTCTGCTCGCCGCGAGTGGCGCGATAGGTAATGGGCGGAAAGGCGCGGCCGCGTTGCGAGACGATGACCTGTCCCTTCTCAAGGAAATCTCCTGAAACTGAAACGGCTTCGCTGAGCAGGCCACCGGGATTACCGCGCAGATCGATCACCAGGCCGTGGATGGAGCCCATTTTTTGCAGCGCGTTCAGAACTTCCTGACCGGTTTCTTCCTCTGCAAAGTCCTTAATGTGCATGTAGCCGACGCCGGGCTGGATATCATAAGCGAGGTCGACGCTGGCGCGAGGAATTTCTGCTCGAACCAGATGGAACACCATAGGCTCAGGCTTGCCTTCACGGGCGATGGTGACGTCAACTGGTGTGCCCTTCGGACCCTTTAGCATATTTGCAACGTCGAGCGTGGTCGCCTTCTTGACGGCTTTTCCGTCCGGGCCGGTGCCGTTGATCGGCTTGCCATTCACGGCCAGGATCACATCGCCGGGACGGATTCCTGCTTTGTACGACGGCGTGCCTTCAAAGGGATTGACCACGACGATCTTGTCGTTTTGCTGCATGATTTCCATGCCGATCCCGTAATACTTTCCACTCTCTTCTTCGCGCATTTCGGCAAAGGCTTTGGGATCGTAAAAGTTAGAGTGGGGATCGAGGACATGCAACATATCTGGAATCGCGCCGTCATAGATGGCGGTGTTGACCCGGTCCTTGGTCATCGGCTCGGCATAGTTCTGTTCGACGATGCTGTAGACGTTGGTGAATTGCTTCAGACTGTCCCGCAACGTGGATTGGTCGCTCGAAGTCTGGGCGCCAACATTCCGATCGAGGAAAGCGCCTGCAACTCCGCAGACGACCAGAAATACGACGACGAACAATATCGAACGGCGATTACGGGGACTCATGTACCGTAGATTCCTTTTGCACCGTGGTGAGAAATCACGACGCGGTTGGATAGCAGGAAAACTGCATAAACTACTGCTCAGTGTAACATTCGAGCGGCCCTAATCGATGCTGCGGGCAACGGTGTGCATGCATTGGAAACAGAGAATTTGGATGGGTTGGGAAAGCGGCCCCGGATGCGGTTAGAATGAAAGCAACGGAATCGACCTGCATCGAGTTGCTGTATCCGCACCGGCATCGATCTTCAATGGGAAGCCATCGGATTCAAGAACGTTATGGCGACCGGCAGGCATGGATGGTACCAACCAACACATGATGTTACGAGCAGTTTTGCGCGTTGTTCTCCCTGTGGCTGTTGCCACCAGTCTGTGTATCCACGGCATGGCACAAACAGCCCCTGACGCCCCAGTCCCGGTAGAGAGCGCTCCGACAATTGGCGCCAGCACCAATCTCAGTTCAGATTCCAACACCCTGGCGAGCCTGTATGGGATGCCGGTCGAGCAGATCATTGCCCGTGTCAATGACCAGGTGATTACGAATTCCGACGTGACCCGGGCGCAGACGCAACTGGACCAGGAAGCACGCCAGAATAACTGGACCCTGGAGCAGGTGAAGGAAGGTCAGACGACTCTGCTGCGCGACCTGATCGATCAGCAACTTCTGATCTCGAAGGGCAAGCAGCTTGGCATCACCGGCGACACAGAGCTGATCAAGCGGCTGGACGAGATTCGCAAAGAGAACCATCTTGATTCGCTGGACGACCTGCAGAAGGCGGTCGAACAGCAGCGGATTTCCTACGAAGATTTCAAGGCCAACATTCGCAATAGCATCATCACGCAGCAGGTTGTGCGCGATGAGGTAGGCAGCAAGATGCAGATGTCTGAGGCCGACATGCGGGCCTACTACAACGATCACAAAGCCGACTTTACGCATGAAGAATCTGTTCACCTGAACGAAATCCTGATTCCGACCAGCGAGAACTTCCACCAGTGATGAGCTAGCCAAGGCCGATGCAGAAGCCAAAGACCTGGAAGCGAAGCTGAAGGCGGGAGCCAGCTTCACTGATCTGGCCAAGAAATATTCCAAAGGACCGACAGCAGCGCAGGGTGGAGATCTGGGCGATTTTCGTCGAGGCGCGCTTGCAAAAGTGCTGGAAGACCAGACATTTGATCTGCCGGTAGGCGGACACACGGCGCCGATTCGTACCCGGCAGGGCTACATCATTCTGCAGGTGACGGAGCACGTTCCAGGCGGAACGCAGCCGATGCAAAAAGTAGAACCGCAGATCGAGCAGGCGATCTACATGCAAAAGATCGGTCCTGCGGTGCGGGCCTATCTGACTCGTTTGCGCGATGAGGCGTACATCGACATCCGGCCGGGATATACCGATTCCGGGGCCAGCCCGAACGAGACCAAGCCGACCTTTGCGGCCTACACTCCTCCGCAACCGAAGAAGAAGAAAAAAGAGAAGGCCCGCTATGACAACACGACGGGTCGATACAGCCATGCAACTACGAAGGCACCGGAGCAGGTAGCTTCTGCAACAGCGCCGACGGTGGCAGCTAGCTCCTCCTCTGCAGAAAAGGAAACTCGCTCCGAGAAGAAGCAGGAGCCCAAGCGCGAAAAATTCCGTTTTGGTCATGCACCTGCGGCTCCCGTGTCTTCATTGCAAGTAGCAACCTCTGCGAACGCGCCGCCTCCTCCGTCGCCGGAAAACCCGACGAGCACGGCCGATGCTGCACCTCCGACCGATGTTCAGCCCCTGGGGCCGGATCTTGAGCATGCGCCGCTGATTACGCAGCCGAAGGTTGGCAAGACGCGATTCAGCGATGAAGCGCGCAATAAGTCGGAGATGGAAGCGCGGAAGAATCAAAAGCATCCAGCGAAAAAGAAGAAGGTCAAACACGACAATGCCAAGGCGGCGCCGTTAACTACAACAGAAACGGCTAGCCGGCAAATGGAGTCCGCTCCGCTGGGCTTGAATGGGGCAACCGCGGCCAAGCAGAAAAAGAAGAAAACTGCGCCGGTGAACAACGGGCAAAAAACCCGACTGAGTGACGAGAAAAAGAAGGAACCGAAGAAGACCAACGAGCAAGCGACGCCCACATCGACCGATACGAACGGAACTGGCGGAAGCACCGCTCCTTCTACACCGGCTGCTTCTTCCTCCACTGATCAGCCTCCAGGTCGATAGGGAAAACCTCGCGGGGCTTCGAGGAAGTTTCGAACGGGCCGCGTGACATAGAGTAACGGTTCGAAGACGCCCATCCTGAATTCAGGCTGGGCGTTTGCTCAAAGCGAGGAGCAGCCCAAAGCTGGGTCGTTCCAGATGAGCTCAGACAGGAAATCCGTTCGCGCCGGATTCCGGAAAAGGAGAGCATGAAAGATTTCTTCCTAGCCGACGCTGCCAAGCATCGCGGGCGCAATATTCGCTCTCACTTTCTTGTTGCGCAAAAACAGCTACGCGACCGAAATGACGGCAATGCAAAATATCTTTCGCTGACACTGTGCGACCGCACGGGCCGCATCGATGGTCGCTTATGGGACAACGCAGAGAGCTGGGCCGCAAAGTTTGAGCAGAATGACTTTGTCGACGTGCGGGCCTGCGTGGACGAGTTCAATGGCAAACTACAGCTGAAGGTGGTCGAGATTGTTCGAGTCGACCCGGCAAAAATCGACCTAGGCGATTTTCAACGTAGCACGACGCGAAATATTGAAGCGCTGTGGATGGAGTTGCGCAATACGGTTGAGAGCTTTACTGATCCGGACTTGAAGCGGCTGGTCTTTGCATTTCTGGATGACCCGGAAATTGCGCGACGGTATAAGCAAGCGCCCGCGGCAAAGTTTATGCATCACGCCTGGATTGGCGGATTGCTGGAACACGTTGTCGATCTGATTCGGTTCTGTGAACTCGCGGCGACTCATTTTCCTATGATCCATCGCGACCTGCTGTTGACGGGCGCGGTACTGCATGACATTGGAAAAATCTACGAGCTGAGTTGGGAACGTGGGTTCGAATACACGCTGGAGGGCCAGTTGATCGGACACATTTCGATCGCGACCCGATTGCTGGATGAAAAAGTGAGAAGCCTGCCGGGATTTCCTAAGCAGGTGCATACGCTGGTGGAACATGTGATTTTGAGCCATCACGGATCGCTGGAATTTGGTTCGCCGAAACTGCCCATGATTCCGGAGGCGGTGCTGCTGCATTACCTGGATGATGCGGAGGCCAAGATGCTGGCGATTCAGGAGGCTCTGCAGCCACCGATTGAAGGGGCCGCTGCTCCAGTGTATGTCGATCGTGTGCGTGCCCTGGAACGACCGCTGGTGAATACGCGCGCATTCCTGGCGCAGGCAGAGACGAAGGAATTGCCGCGATGAATTATCTGCTGAAAACGGAACCGGGTGCCTACTCGATCAGCGATTTGAAGCGGGATGGCGAGACCGTCTGGGATGGAGTGACTAATCCGGCGGCGGTAAAAAATCTGCGCGAGATGCATCCCAAGGATCGACTGATTATCTATCACACGGGCGATGAACGAGCCGCGGTCGGGACGGCTACGGTTGTCAGCGTCAATGTCAAAGATCCGAAGGTACCGCTGGTTCGCATTCGATTTGCGAAAATGATTACGCCGAAAACGCTGGATACTGTAAAAGAAGAGCCGCTGTTTCGCGATTCGCCATTGGTCCGGCAGGGAAGATTGTCGGTGGTTCCGTTGACCGACGAGCAGTATCGTTGGTTGACGAAGGTATAGACCATCACGCCGGAAAATATGCATCTTTGTAGATGAATAGACAATAAAGTTAAAGGATTGCTGCATGTTTCGTTTTGCCACTTCAGGAGAGTCGCACGGGGAGTGTTTGATTGCCATGGTTTCTGGCATGCCCGCAGGTGTGCCCATTGATGAAGCCAAAATGAATCACGAATTGTGGCGGCGGCAGCAAGGGTATGGGCGCGGCGGCCGCATGAAGATTGAGCGGGACAAGGGGCAGATTCTTTCCGGCGTTCGACATGCGAAGACGATTGGTTCGCCAATTTCAATTCGTATTGAGAATAGTGATTGGAAGAACTGGACGGAGATTCTGCCGGTGGAGGCGGGTGATCCCGCAAAGCATAAGGCGGTCGCTTCTCCTCGGCCTGGGCACGCCGATCTGGCAGGCGCGCTGAAATACGATTTTCCTGATGCACGATATGTTCTGGAGCGGGCCTCGGCGCGCGAATCCACGGCGCGGGTGGCCGCCGGGGCGATTGCCAAGCAATTGCTGGAAGCTTTGGGAATCACCGTGGCAAGTCACGTCATTCGAGTGGGCGAAGCAGAGCTCGATCGCGATGCGACGTGGCCGGAAATTCTGGCATTGCAGTCGCGCGAGGAAGTTTTGCTGGGCTGCGTGGACGAAGCTTCTGAGCAACGAATGAAAGCTGTCGTTGATAAGGCGCTGCGTACAGGCGACTCAGTAGGCGGCGTGTTTGAAGTGGTGGCTCACGGTGTTCCTCCAGGTCTGGGAACCTACGCCAACTGGGACGAGCGCCTGGATGGAATGCTGGCGGCGGCGGTGATGTCGCTGCAGGCGGTCAAGGCTGTGGAGATCGGACGCGGTGTGACGGCGGCGGGTGCATTCGGTTCCGTGGTGCATGACGCGATCCATTATGCGGCAGAAGAAAAGACGGACAAGCACACGCGATTCAGGCGCGACCAGAATAACGCGGGTGGGATTGAAGGCGGCATTTCCAACGGCGAAGATGTGATCGTGCGGGGATATTTGAAGCCAATTTCGACACTGCGGCGGCCGTTGGGATCGGTGAGTTTTGAGACGCGAGAAGAAACCAAGGCGGCCTATGAGCGGTCGGATGTCTGCGTGGTTCCGGCTGCCGGCGTGGCGGCAGAGGCGATGGTCGCGCTTACGCTGGCGAAACTGGCGATTGAGAAGTTCGGCGGCGACTCGCTCCGCGAAATGGTGAGAAACTATCAAGGGTACTGCGATCAGATCCGCAAATTTTGATCTGCCAGAAATTAGAAAGACAAGACGCACTTCATGATTTATCCGATTGTTAAATTTCCCGACCCAATTCTGCAGCAACCTGCGGAGCCGGTCACGGTGTTCGACGCTGAGTTGCGCAAGCTGGTCGACGACATGTTCACTTCCATGTACGACGCGCAGGGGATCGGCCTGGCCGCTCCGCAGATCGGGATTTCGAAGCGCTTGACCGTCATCGATCTGAGCTTTCAGAAAAAGCCGGAAGACAAGATTGTCCTGATCAATCCTGAAGTGATCGAGATTAAAGGCAAGCAGGTGGAAGAAGAGGGCTGCCTGAGCCTGCCGGAGATTCGCGATCGCGTGGTGCGAGCTGCCGAAGTGAAAGTCCGCGCACAGGATGCGGAAGGCAAGACGATCGAAGTTGAAGGCACGGAGCTGCTGGCGCGCGCCATTCAACATGAGATTGACCATCTGGATGGAATTCTTTTCATCTTTCGCCTGAGCCGGCTGAAGCGCGATCTGCAGCTGCGAAAAATTCGCAAGCTACAACGCGCCGGCGAGTGGTAGAGCAGAGCTGTCTGCCAGCAACTCGTTCCCAACGTTTCTAGGAGCCGTGCCCAATCTCATGCGCCTGGTCTTTTGTGGAACTCCGCAATTCGCTGTTCCCACTCTGGATGCTCTCTTGCGGGCAGGCCATCGCGTGGACCTGGTATTGTCGCAGCCGGATCGTGCCAGTGGTCGCGGCATGGAAATTCAAATCTCCCCGGTGAAGCGCTATGCGGAGCAGCACGGTCTGGAACTCACGCAGCCAGATAAGATCCGCAACAACACTGAACTGCAGGAGAAACTGCGAGCCTTGGCTCCCGACGCGATTGTCATTGTGGCGTATGGGCGACTGATTCCGCCGTGGATGTTGGCGCTGCCGAAACATGGAAATCTGAATGTGCATGCGTCGCTGCTGCCTAAATACCGCGGTGCTGCGCCTATCCAATGGGCGGTTGCGAATGGTGAAACGGAAACTGGTATCACCACGATGCGGATTGATGAAGGTCTCGATACTGGAGATATTTTGTTGCAGGAACGAGTGCCGATTTTGCCGCAGCAAACTTCAGTGGATGTGTCTCCGGTGCTGGCGGAGGTGGGCGCCGAACTCATGGTGCGGACATTGGCCGGGCTCGAGGATGGAACTCTGCATGCGACGCCGCAGGATTCTAGCGCATGCGACGTTGGCGCCGATCCTGCAGCGGGAGGATGGCCGCATCGATTGGAATCGGACCGCGCAGCAGATATTCGATCGCTGGCGAGGGTTTCAACCGTGGCCAGGTGCGTTCACGAGTTTTCGCGGGAAGAAATTGATTCTTCATGCGATGAAGTTGGGTGCAGATTCGCCAGGGTCTGGTTCGGCTCCGGGAACGCTGCGCCGTACGGGAAATCGATTGCTGGTCGCATGCGGGGAGGGTACATGGCTCGATCTGCTGGAATTGCAGATGGAAGGGAAGCGCCGCATGCCGGTGGAAGCGTTTCTGAATGGCCTTTCGCTCGCGGACGGCGAGCAACTGGATCCACGATGACCGCGGCTTCGATCGCACCAGCGCGACGCGCGGCCTTTGACATTCTTCGAAAAGTCGGACGCGGTCGCGGCAATAGCGACACGCTGCTGCACTCGCTGCAGGTGGATCGGCTGTCGCCACAGGACCGCAATCTTTGCACGACGTTGGTGCTGGGGACGTTGCGCTGGCAGTTGGTTCTTGATGCTGAGTGCCGGAAATTTCTGGCGCGGCCGGATTTAACATTGCCGGAAGATGCACTGTTGGCGCTTCGCGTGGGCGCATATCAACTGCTTTTTCTGGATCGCATTCCGACGCATGCGGCTCTGTTTGAGTCGGTAGAGTGGTGCAAGCATTCGGAGGGGGCTAGGCAGTCCGGGCTGGTGAATGCGGTGTTGCGCAAAGTTGCGGCGTTGCAGAAGTCCCGTGCCTTCGATTCCGAGCAAGCCTACCCACAATGGATGGTCGCACGCTGGAAGAAATTTTACGGCGCAGAGGCGTGCCGCAAGATTTGCGAGCAGGGTCAGACGGAACCGGAGACTGCATTGCGGCTGCTGAATGAGGATGCCGAACAGGCTTTGCGGTCACAGGGAGTGGCGCTGCTGCCGGGCAATTTCTTAGCCAAGGCGCGCAGGATTGCAGAGGGCGGCGCGAAGGCCGTTAACGAATCTCCAGAAGCGGCAGCGCAGGCTCAGTTGCAGGACGAGGGCTCGCAACTGGTGGGGGAACTGTTGGGCCGTGGAACACGAATCCTGGATGCATGTGCGGCGCCCGGAGGTAAGACTGCGGTACTGCTGCAGAATAATCCTGATGCTGAATTGCTGGCATGCGACCTTCATCCCACGCGACTGGCGACCATGCGCAAACGTCTCAGCGCAACGATGAACCTGGATCACGTGGAATTTCTGGTGGCGGATGCGGCGAAGCTGACGGGTGTGGGTCCATTCGACAGAATCTTGTGCGATGTTCCATGCACGGGAACAGGCACGCTGGCTCGAAATCCGGAGATTCGTCAGCGCCTGCAGCCGGAGGAGTTAGTGCGGCAGGCAGAGCGGCAGCGAGAGATTTTGTCTGCGTGCATGCGCTTGCTGGCGCCTGGGGGAAGACTGCTCTACTCCACTTGCTCACTGGAGCCAGAGGAGAATGACGCAGTGGTGGAAGCGTGTCTGGGTTCGTCGGAGAACCCGCGAGGCGAATGGAAAAAAGTCGATCTCCGCGGAGAGTTCGATCGGCTGGAGCAAGAGGGAATTGTGCGAGGAGATTCTGTTGAAGCATTGCGCACGAGCGGATTCCGCGATGGATATCTGCGTACGCTTCCAGGACTGCATCCTTGTGACGGATTCTTTGCGGCGCTGATCGAGCGCCAATAGAAATTTCCGGTACCTAGATGTCAGGGTTGGACGGTGAGTTGAATCGTGGAGCCGTCCGGAATGCGCGTTCCTGCTGCGGGAATCTGAGCGATGACAGCACCTGGAGGAGCCGTAGCTGCCGGAGTCGCAGGAGACGGTGGGGCTGCAGTCGTGGCGGCAGGTTGGCCGGTCGGCGCTGGAGCCGGAGATGCGGCCGACGCGTTTTGTAGCGGGGCAAGCTTAAAGCCGGCGTGGATAATCGCCAGCGCAGCCTGGGTAAAATTCTCGCCGATCATATCGGGCATCACACTGGCATTGTCCGGCGGAGAAGCAGGATGCGCTGTCATGATGCTGACGCGCGGACCCTCGACATCGGTCGCGTTGCCGGTTGGCGTTTGCGCGATCACCGTATTTTCCGGAGCGTATGCGTACGGCAGTCCAACCACTGCGCCCACCTGCAATCCCATGCGGCGAATGGTGATGGTGGCGATGGTTTCATTCATCCCGTCAACGGAAGGGATGGCAACTTTTTGTGGTCCCAGACTCACCGTCATTCGCACCCGCCACGATTTGCGGACCAGGGTTCCGGCCACCGGACTTTGTGTGATGACGACTCCCGCCGGTTGCGTTGCGCTATAGTAGTGGCCGTCAATGCCGGCCTGCAAGCCCTTTGCGCGGAGCTCGACGACAGCTTGCGGCACGGTGCGGCCGCGCAATACCGGCACCTGAACTTCAGCGCCGTGAATGGCGAGTCGCATGGTGATCAGCGCGGAAACCAGCGCGATCATCACCAATAACAAAACTGCCGACAGTGCACGAAAGATTTGTAGCATGTGGATCGCCTGGGCGGTTCAACCTGCGTATTCAATCACAAATTCTATCTTGGCGGTTTTGGATAACATCGCGGCCACACCGCAGTACTTCGTTTCGGAAAGGCGGACCGCATCTTCCATGGCCTTGTGCGAGACGGCTCCACTGACGCGATAGACCAGATTCACGTGTGTAAAAACTTTTGGCGGGTTCGGGTCGCGATCTGCCACCGCCGAAACAGTAAGTCCGGTGAACGGCTCGCGCTTTTTTTTCAGGATGGAAACCACATCCATGGCGGTGCAGCCGCATAATCCCATCAATACAGCTTCTACGGGGCTGATGCCTTTGGTATGCGCATCATCGCCGTCGAACACGATGGTATGCCCACTGTGCGAAACCGCATCGAAAATCATTTCCTGTTTCCATGTTGCACTGGCTTGCACGTTGCGAACTCCTTTGGGGGTGAGGATCAGACGTCAGCGTTGATTGTCGGTGGCTGGCTCGGGATGAATAAAGACGCGTGCAATCTGCGGCATCTCCGATTTGACTCGGTCTTCCAGCGCGGTAATCAGAGCGTGAACGTCGGCCATGCTTCGGTCGTCGGGCAAAGTGCAATGGCAGGAAATCTGCATGCGTTCGCCGGCCTTCGATACAACGACCGCGTGTACATCCAGAATATCCGGAAACTCACTGGCCAGGCGACGCAGGTCAACCTCCAGTGCGGCATCTTCACTGCGACGCGCTTCGGTCTCAATGGTGCCGCGCTCACTTTCAATGTGGGTCAGGATGGAATCGATTTCGGGAACGTCGGCGCGGGTTTCGGTTTCGATGCTGGTGACCAGCGTGTGGGCCTCGCGCAGACTCAGGGATTCGGGGACTTCCAGATGCTGTTCCAGATGGAGCTTTCCATCGTAGTGCTGAACGCTTAGATCGTGAACTGAGAGATTATGGCGGGCCGCGACGGCGCGCACACGGTCAAAAATACTTTCCGAGCGGCCAATGCGGGGAACCACATTGACGACGACATCAGCTTCGGGAAGAATGCGACGAACTGCGTCGGCGACCTGCTCCTTCATTTGTTCCGTGCGCTGGAAACTTAAATTTCGCGGCAGGCCGACGGTCAGGTCGGCGAAGTAGTGATTTCCAGCGAGGCGCAGGCGCAGGCGCTCCACTCCAATGCTGTCGGGGAGCTGTCGTAGAGACTCTGTGACGCGCCGGCGAGTGGCGAGAGGAGCCGCGTCGGTAAGAATGTCGACGGTTTGGCGAGCCAGGCGCCAGCAAACTTTGAGAATAATGATCGACACCACCACCGCAGCCAGCGGATCGCCAAAACGTAGCCAGTGGAGATGCCAATGTTGCGATGCAGCGCCGGCGAGCAAGCCGCCGATGACGGCGAGGCTTGACCAGATGTCCATGCTGAAGTGAAGCGCGTCAGCTTCAAGGGCCTGACTTTTTGTTTGTCGAGCGACGCGGCCGAGAGCACGCGAACGAACAAAGTCCACGGCCATCGATAGCACCAACACCGCGAATGGCCAGATGGAAAGATTCAGCGGTGCTGCATGACCCAGGATTCGTTCAAAAGCCTCTGCAAGAATCCAGATGACAGACGCGACCATGAACAGCGTCTCGGTGAACGCTGCCAGGTTTTCCATTTTGCCGTGGCCGTAGGCGTGATCTTCATCCGCGGGGCGGTCAGAGATGGTGAGCGAGGCCAGGATGATGAGGGAGGCGACCAGGTCGAGACCGGAATGCGCCGCCTCTGACAACATGCCAATGCTGCCGCTTTGCACGCCCGTCCATAACTTGAGGAACGTCATGACGGCTGCGGCGGCGACCGAGACAATGGAGGTGCGCAGCTTGATTGAAGTGTTAAACGTCCTGCGACTTAGGATGGAACCGGGACGCGCCATTTTGACCTGTCATTCTCCACGGCCGCGAAACGAAGCGACATTGGCGTGGGGAAGGTTCATGCTTTCACAGCGCGGTATAGGCCCGCAATGCCAAACGTGTAGGGTATCCATGTTGCCTGCACAAACCCGCAGGCGCGCATCATTGCCAGCATCTCTTCCGGCTTGGGGAAGCGGTGGACAGAATGCGGAAGGTATTCGTAGGGCGCGGACGCGCCGGAGAGAGTTCTTCCGATGCGGGGCAAAATATGGCGGAAGTAGACACTGTAGATTTTGCCGAAGAGTCCGCCGGGCTCATTGAAATCGAGGATCCCAACTTGCGCGCCGGGGCGCAGCACGCGGGCCATCTCGCGGAGACCGGCTTCGTAGTTTGCCAGGTTGCGAAATCCGAAGGCTGTGGTGATCAGGTCGATGGAATTGTCCGGCAGCGGCATATGGAGTGCGTCTGCCTCCATGGTGATCACGCCGAAGTTCGCGAATTCCGGTGAGGCAAATTTTTCCTTTGCGCGTTCCAGCATCTCGTGGGAAAAATCGAGCGCGACGACTGGCTTGCCGTTGGCGGGTCGCTGCCGCAGCAGGGCCAGGGTCATATCTCCAGTACCGCAGCACATATCCAGCACAGCAGAATCCGGATTGCGCAAAATGGATGCGAAGATGCGGGCTGTGCGTCTCCACCAGATGCGGTCCACGTTTGCGGACAGAACATGATTCAACAGATCATAGCGTGGGGCAATGCCGTTGAACATGGATTGCACGGCGTGGCTGACGTCTTGCTCGTCACGTGTCGACGCGGCGACCGGCGCCGGGACTTTTCGGTTCCGCGCCACTTGCAGAGACCGTCATACGCCGCGTTCTTTCATGGTGCGCAACATCGATTGGATGGCCGCGAGCAATTCCTGCTGGGTGACATCTTCGACCACCACGGCTTTGCCGATCGCCACCGGCAGAACGAAACGCTGTGCCGACTGCAGATGTTTTTTGTCGCCAGCGGTGCGGTCGAGCAAGAACCTTCGCGGTGGCGCGGAAGCGTGGAAACGGGCCCAGGCGAAATGTAAGATCTTCGATTCGTTTGGCGTCGGCGGGAGTCAAGGCCGAGCGGGCAACGGCCAGATGCAGCGCTGCGATTATTCCCCACGCGATGGCTTCGCCATGCAGCAGGGTACGGTAGCGGGTGGCTGCCTCAATTGCGTGGCCAACGGTGTGCCCGAGATTCAACAGCATTCGCTCGCCGGATTCGCGTTCGTCGGCGCTGACGATTTCTGCCTTGATGCGCACTGAGGTTTCAATCGCGCGAGTGATCACTTCCTGATCGCCTGCCAGCAGGCTGGCCATGTTCTGCTCCAGCCAAGCAAAGAAGCGGGCATCGCCGAGAACTGCGGCCTTCACGCTTTCCACTGCGCCGGAACGCAGTTCTTTGGGTGGAAGCGTGGTCAAAACAACTGGGTCGATGAAGACGGCTACGGGCGGATGAAAACTTCCGACAAGATTTTTGCCAACACGAAGGTTGACTCCAGTCTTGCCGCCAATGGAGGAATCGATCTGCGAAAGGTACGTGGTGGGAACCTGCGCATAGCGGATGCCGCGCATGTACATGGCCGCGAGAAAACCAGTCATGTCGCCGATGACGCCGCCGCCGAAGGCGATCAGCAATGCGTCACGCTTGGCGCCGGCCACGACCATCTTCTCTGCCAGGTGTTCGACGGTTTTCAGCTGCTTGAAACGTTCCCCCGCAGGCACGAAGAGCGGCACGATTTCAACTTTTCGCGCAATGAATGATGCTTGAAACAACTGTCCCCAGCGCGACCAAATTTCCGGCGACGTCACAACAAAAATCGAGCGATGATCGCCCGCAACTTTGCGCAGGTGAGGCGCAAGCGTCTCCAGCAGCCGAGGCTGCACTTGTACGGGATAATTCGCCGTCGCGGTTTTGACCAGAATTGTCGACATGCTGATTTTCTAATCGTATCGTATGCGCGTGACAGCTCGAAATGGGATGCTGGCGAACAAGGTGCAGCCGTTCGCTGCATGCTATCCTCACAATCGTGGAGACGCATAGTTTGCGCGGTTGGATTGTGGTTGGCGGAGGAATCACGGGGCTGCGCGCGGCGCTGACGCTGGCGAAAGTCGGCGACGTTACGCTGATCACGAAGGAAGGCGCGTCGGAATCGAACACGCACTATGCTCAAGGCGGAATCGCTGTCGCCATGGGCGGCGCAGAGGATGTGGAACTGCATGGGCAGGACACCATCCATGCGGGCGATGGCCTGGTGTTTGAAAAGGCGGCGCGGCTGCTGGTGGAAGAAGGTCCAGCTCGCATAGAAGAACTGCTGGCGTGGGGCACCCACTTCGACCGGGAAAAAAATGGCGCCGGAGAGCTGATGCGAACCCGGGAAGGGGCGCATAGTTTGCCGCGAATTTTGCACGCCAACGGCGATGCAACTGGAAGAGAAATTGGCCGTGCGCTGCTGGAGCGAGTCGCGCAGGAGCCGCGCATTCATCTGCATGAGCGGGTTACGATGCGTGACCTGGTGGTTCGCGACGGCAGAGTGATCGGGGTGGAAGCGCTCGATGATCACAATCAGCCACTGACGTTTCTGGGCAGCGGAGTATTGCTGGCGAGCGGTGGGGCGGGCCAGGTCTATAGCGACACTACCAATCCTGCCGTGGCGACTGGCGACGGAATTGCGGTTGCCTATCGGGCGGACGCAGAAGTTTCCGACATGGAGTTCTATCAGTTTCATCCAACGGCGCTGAGTGTGCCGGGTGCGCCGAGGTTTCTGCTTTCTGAAGCACTGCGGGGTGAAGGAGCGCTGCTGCGCAATCATCGTGGGGAGCGATTTATGGACCGCTACCATCCCATGGCTGAACTTGCGCCGCGGGATGTTGTGGCTCGCGCCATTATGCGCGAGGGCATTGATGAACGCTCCGGCGAGGCGCTGCCGGTCTATCTGGATATGCGTCATGTGACCGGTAAAGATCTGCGCGCGCGGTTTCCTGGAATCTCTGCGCGATTAGATGAGTACGGATTTGACCTGTCGCGGGATATGATTCCGATTCGTCCGGCGGCACACTACCTGATGGGCGGCGTGCGTACAGATTTGTATGGGCGCACCAACGTACCGGGCTTGTTCGCTGCGGGAGAGGTTGCGTGTACCGGCGTGCACGGTGCAAATCGGTTAGCCAGCAATTCCTTGTTGGAAGGTCTGGTGTTTGGGCAGCGGGCGGCGGAAGCGATGCTGGAGGAAGGTCTGCGCGCAGAGCCATCGATGGCGAAGGATCAAACGGTGGCCGCCAGAAATCTCAGTCGCGGAGCCAGACGCTGCCCAGGTGAATGCGTTGCGGGAAAAGCTTCGCAACCTGATGTGGCAATATGCAGGATTGTTGCGCGACGAGGCCGGACTGTCGACAATCCAGAAGCAACTCGAGGGAATGCGTGGTCAACTGCCGCCTTCGACAACCCGCGAGAATGCCGAGTTGCGAAATATGCACACGGTGGCGGAGCTGATCGTAGCGTCTGCCCTGGCGCGGAAAGAATCGCGGGGCGCTCACGCGCGCACAGATTTTCCGCAGCACGATCCAGGCCCGGCGAAGCACTCGCGCATGGTCCACGACCACGTCGATTTTGTTGCGTTTGACTAAGCGGCAGGGCGCGCGGGTTTCTTCGACGGCGCTTCTGATACCAGCGACCACACTGCGGTAATAGTCACGGCAGATCCCAGCACCGTCAGCGAAATCCAAATGGGAACGGTGACGACGTTGCTCAGCATCATTTTGCCGCCGACAAAAATCAAAATCATCACCAGGCCATAGCGCAGCTTGTGCAGGCGTTGCAGTGCGGAAGCCAGCGCGAAATACAGCGAGCGCAATCCCAGGACCGCGAAAATATTGGACGAGTAGACGATGAAGGGATGATGCGACACTGCCAGCACTGCTGGAATTGAGTCGGTGGCAAATAGCAGGTCGGTTGTTTCAATGGCCAATAGCGCGATGAACAGCGGCGTAAAGCGCAGATGACCTTCCTCTCGCACGAAAAATTGATACGGATGTTTTCCGCGCGCCATGGGCGGATGCCGGGAAAGCCAATCCATCCAAAACAAAGGATGTTCCGGCCGGGACTGAATGGATTTTCGCAGCAAATGAAACGCGGTGTAGAGCAGGATCGCGCCGAAAAGGTAATTCATCCACGAGAAAGCATCCAACAGGCGAATCCCGGCAAGGATCATAGCGGCCCGCATGACGATCGCGCCCAGCACACCAAAGAAAAGGACTCTGCGCTGTTGTGTCAGCTTCAGGCCGAAGGCTTGAAACAGCACGAGGAAAACGAATAGATTGTCGATGCTCAGCGACTCTTCGATGCCGTATCCCGCCAGATATTCCAAGGCATATCGCTGCGATAACGCATGGTAGACGATCAAAGCAAATAACAGCGCCGCTGTGATCCAAACCCCGGTCAACCAATTGGCGCGGCGAACCAGCACGGACTCCTCGCGCGCTGTTCGGGTGACGGCCCAATCGACGATGAGCAGGCCAAACACCAGCGCATGGAAGAGCAGCCACAACCAAAGAGGCGCGCCGCCGAACAAATGATCGTCCATGAAGTTGCTGCCAGGGGCCATGAGTGGATCTATTTCTGATTCAACAAATGGATGGTTTCAAGAACAGTCTGTCCGACCACGGTCAAACTATGGGCGCTGATCTTGTCCATAGTGTCCTGGGCAGTGTGATGATAGCCGTCGGGAAGTGTGACGCTGTGAGGGCCGTAGTCATAGTCGATCAGGTCGGCAGAGGGAACACCGCGCTGCACGAAGGGTAGATGGTCGTCTTCAATCGCATTGGTGGTGGCAAAAAAATACGATTGATCACCCTCCTGCTTCGCCGCCTGATCGACGAGATCCAGCAGCCAGGGAGTGGAATTTTGATCGCGGGCGATGTCAAGGTCCTTGTCGCCGATCATATCGACAAGCAGAAATGCCTTGATACGTTTTAGAGTTCCATCGCGGTCCCATTTGGCGGCCAGGTGGCGACTGCCGTAGAGAGAATCGGTAGCGGACCACTGTTGGATCGCCTCTTCACCATCGAAGAAAACTAGCCAAACGCTATTTCCATCCAGCGTGTGTCCCCGAAGGATGTTTCCCATTTCGACGAGAAGACCGCTGGTGGAGGCACCGTCATTCGCGCCGACATAATGAATGTTGCGCAGCGGATAGTTGGTCTCGTAATGCGAAGCGAGGACGATGATCCCCGGCTTTTTCCCCTGAAATTTCACAATGAAGTTATGCATCGTCATGACGCCGGCGGGTGTGGTGGTGGTAAATGTGTCTTCTTCCAGATTGTCTTTGGCGAATTGCTTCTTGAGAAAATTCTCGGCGCAAACGTGACCCTGGCTGCCAATCCATCGAGGGCCACAGTTCACCAGATCCTGCGCGTATTGGTAGGCGCGACCGCCATTGAAAGCAATATGCGAAGCGCTGTGGGTGTGCTCGTGCGACTGCGCGACGGCCAGAGAAGAAAATGCAAGACTGCAAACAGCGATGAGAGACGTCAGACTTCTCGCGTGCGTCCAACGCTTCATTGAGCCTCCAGCTTCGCTTTCTTTCGCCGGTTGCGCGCTTCCGGGTGCACCATGTGGGCCACTCCAATGCTGATCAAATAGAGCATCAACATTGGGGTTGCAAACAGGCACATGCTGAGCGGATCGGGCGTGGGAGTAATGATGCCGGCAATGATAAAGATGATGAGAATGGCGTAGCGGATGTTCTTCCACAGCCAGCGGGAATTCACAATTCCGAACAACGCCAGAAAGAAAACGAGAATCGGCAGCTCAAACACAATGCCGAGGCCAAGGATCACGGTGAGGAACAGCTCGGTGTATTCGCCAATGGTGACCATCGGCTTGAATTGCGAACCGTAGCCGATGAGAAACTCGAGCGCTCCGGGATAGACGAATCGATACCCGAAAAACGCGCCCAGCAGGAACAAGCCTACCGTTGCGGACATGAACGGGATCAGGTAGCGCTTCTCGTTTTGATAGAGGCCGGGAGCGATGAACAGCCAAACCTGGTACAGAATGAAAGGCGAGGCGACGATGATGCCCCCGAACAATCCAATTTTCAGAAAAAAATTGAACGGGTCCATCGGATTGAGATAGACCAGCTGCGTGTTCAGGTGATGCGCGTTCAGGGCCTTGGTGATGGGCGCAATCATGAAGGCGGCGATGCGCTGGTGAAAGCCATACGCCACGAAGAACCCAACTGCAATCGACAGCAGAGAATATACGAGGCGCTTACGGAGCTCCTGCAGATGCTCCAGCAGGCTCATGCCGGGCAATTCGGCGCGATCGCCCACAGCGGTGCGGGCGCGGTCCAGCAGATCAACCATGAGTGACGTCCGCTACCGCGGGTGCAGCATAGGGATCTGCGGGTTCGTGATTGGGAAGGGAAGCTGGGCTCGACTCTGACGCGGTATGGTTCACTGGCAAATCGGCTTCGAGCGTAGAAGCAGGAGCGTACGGAGGCGTCGTGCGAGGTTCAGCGCCGGTTGCAGGGTTAATTACGGGCTCTTCTGTGGTGTTTTCGGCGGCCGGCTGCTCAGGCGTGGATCCCGGAGCAGTTTCCAACTCAGTCGACTCTGCAGGCGTCAAATCCTGCGGGTTGACGGTATCGATGTTGGGATATTGGCCGACTGGCAATGTTTCTTCGGGATAGGGCAGATCCGGTGCAGGAGAATCCGGAGTTTCGGTCGAGGCTTCTGCGGAAGCTGAGGTCTCCAGTTCCTTCTTTGCAGGAGCGATGGTGTTGCGGTCCGACAACTCCGCCTGCCGCAGTTCTTCTTCAATCTGGAACTTGAATTCGTTGCTGGCGCGGCGGAATTCGCCCACCAATTTTCCCAGCTGCCGCCCAATTTCAGGCAGCTTCTTAGGCCCGAAAATAATCAGGGCTAGCACGAAGATAAAGACTGTATCGGGCAGACTCATCAGGTTCCATCATACTGAAGTGGCAAGCGGCGGAACAATCCTACGCATGAGGAACGCACAGCGGCTCCGTTTGGATGTTCGTCGGCCAAATTGGTGGTCGCCAACCTATTGCGCTGACTATCCGGGGTAAGCGCCGGTGATGTAGCCCTCCAGCTGCTCAATGGCGTGAGCCTGGCCGGAAATCACCCACTTCACGAGGTCGCCGATTGAGATCACGCCTAGAACGCGCTCATCCTGACAGACGGGCAGGTGGCGGAAGTGGTGCTGCGTCATCAAGGCCATGCATTCGTCCACGGTATGTTGCGGTGAGACAAAAAATACCGGCGTGGTCATAATTTCGTGAACCTGAGTCTCTTTGGAGGAGTGGCCCATCAGGGCAACTTTGCGGGCGTAGTCGCGCTCGGAGAGCATGCCGACGAGCTTATTGTCGGAGAGGACCAGCAATGCGCCGATATCGTTCGCAGCCATCTTTTCGACTGCTTCGTAGACCGACTGTTCCGGGGCAATCGAAAGAACAGTTCGTTGACTCTTGTTGCGCAGCACCAATCCAACCGTGTCGGAAATCTTCATCAGACCCCTCCTGAACCATGGCGGTATCTTACCGGTGCGCCGGTTCCATGCCGGGTGACTAGGATGCCGCTCGGTACAGAAATGCGTCCGTAGCCACTATATGCCATAACGATCGCAGCGGAACAGATGTCAAGTTACGGGGGATTGTTGAGCAGATGGAAATCGCCGGTATCGTGGAACTAGGACCCGCGGCCGCATTCTGGAAACCAGTTCGACAACTGGGCCGGAAGGGGGATTGACAGGTCTCGCGTATTACAATTGGATTACAGGAATTTTCATTTGAGTTGAATCCCACGCTCATTTGAAACGTCCAATAACTGTTGCAACAACCCCGTGGATTGGGTGGTGAGGCAGAAAAGCGCCGGAGCCACAGTGAACCCACTGCAACAGCGTACAGAAATGCTTTCAACATCCCCGTTCCATTGCGAAGAAGGCAAGGAACTGAAGGCGGAAATAACGTGGCTACTCTCGTCGAACCCGTAGTATCGATGCCAGCTGAAACTGCGCCTGAGGCGTGTTCACTGGACAATTATCTTGCGATGCCAGACCACACGATGGATGGTCGCATCGCCGCTGCCCGGGCACGCCTGGGCAAGGAAGCACTCATCCTGGGGCACCATTACCAGCGCGATGAGGTGATTCGCTTCGCCGACTTTACCGGCGACTCCTACAAATTGTCGAAGATTGCCTCTGAATCTGACAGCCGCTACATCCTTTTCTGCGGCGTGCACTTCATGGCCGAGAGCGCGGATATTCTGGCGCGGCCGTGGCAGCAAGTCATTTTGCCGGATCTGAACGCAGGCTGTTCCATGGCCGATATGGCCGACATTTCCCAGGTGGAAGAATGCTGGGACAAACTGCATGCTGCCGGACTGGATTCACCAGCCGCGGGTGGGTTGGTGCCGCTGACCTATATGAACTCCACGGCAGCCATCAAGGCATTTTGCGGCGAGCGCGGCGGATTGGTCTGCACGTCTTCGAATGCTAAAGCGGCTTTCAACTGGGCGTTTGCGCGTGGCAGCCGGATTCTTTTCCTGCCCGATCAGCACCTGGGGCGCAACACCGCGCTATGCCATGGGAATTCCGCTGTCAGAAACCGTGGTGTGGGATCCATACCAGATCAACGGCGGTGTCACGCCGGATCGTTTGCGTGCAGCCAAGGTGATTTTGTGGAAAGGGCATTGCTCGGTTCACCAACGGTTTTTGCCGGAGCATGCTGACCGGGTGCGGGCTGCCTATCCCGGGATTCAGGTGATTGTTCATCCGGAATGCCGGTTAGAAGTTTGCCAGAAGGCAGACGCGATCGGATCGACCGAGGGGCTGATCAAGATTATTGAAGACGCGCCGGAAGGCTCGATGTTTGCTGTCGGCACCGAGATTCACCTGGTGAATCGGCTGGGCAAGCGGTTCGCTCCGCTGGGAAAGAAAGTGATCACGCTGGACGAGTCCGGCTGCCTGTGCACGACCATGTTCCGGATATCGCCGCAACATCTGGCCTGGGCGCTGGAAAATCTGGTGGAAGGCCGGGTGGTGAATCACATCCGGGTCAGCGAAGACGTGAAGCACTGGGCAGGCGTGGCCCTTGGCCGTATGCTGGAGATACGGGGGTAGCGGGTGAAGACTTTTTCACTGGAAGAAGCGCAGACGCTGGTTCCGGTTCTGGAATCGCTGATGAAGAATGCGATGGAAGCCAAGAAGACGGCGGAATCCATTGCCCAGGAATTGCAGGCGCTGTCGCAGCGAATATTTTTAAACGGCGGGACACTGGTCCACATCGCCGCAGTGGCGCAACGCCGCGCCCTGCAGGATAAGTCTGTGCAGCAGGTGAAAGATACCCTGGCGGAGATCGATTCCATTGGCGTGCAGGTGAAAGATCTCGACTCCGGGCTGCTGGATTTTCCTTGCCGACTGGGGGAAGAGGTTGTGCTGCTGTGCTGGAAGATGGGCGAAACTGAAATTCGCCACTGGCACACCATGGATGGCGGATTTGCCGGCCGCCAAGCGGTGGATGAGCGATTTCGCCGCCCGCAGAAGCAAAAACCCAACTGACAAGCTGCGCCGGCGAATCCTCAAGAATCACTTGAAGATTCTGTTGCGGAATGCAGCTGAAATTTAGTTTTAGCCGCATGAAAAGAGGCGACCCATCATGGTCGCCTCTTCGTTTGTACGGCTCTCGATTTGTTATTCTGGTATTGATCCCTGATTTTCGTTTTTGGCGCAACATGAACGCCAACTGATTTCCATCCAACACCAACTGAAAGAGGGCGACACACATGCTACAAATTGGCGAGAAATTCCCCGATTTTTCTTTGACTGCCACCATTTCGACCGACAAGGACGAGGCGAAAGCCTTCAAGACGGTCACTCAGGATTCCTACGCGGGTAAGTGGAAGCTGTATTTCTTCTGGCCCAAGGATTTTACGTTCGTCTGCCCGACCGAAATTGCAGCTTTCGGCAAGCTGAATCGCGAGTTTTTGGATCGTGACTGCCAGATTCTGGGCGCCAGCACCGACAACGAATATGTCCACGCCGCGTGGCGTACGCACCATGCCGATCTGAAGGATTTGCCGTTCCCCATGCTGTCCGACATCAAGCGCGATCTTTCCGGCGAGCTCGGAATTCTGGATGAGAAGGCG
The DNA here is from genome assembly GCA_963774515.1 of uncultured Acidobacteriota bacterium. Lineage (GTDB taxonomy): Bacteria > Acidobacteriota > Terriglobia > Terriglobales > Acidobacteriaceae > JAKAAZ01. The sequence goes on from CAVZFK010000003.1 coordinate 139,579, forward strand.
GGCGTGGCGCAGCGGGCTACGTTCCTGGTCGATCCGGACAACATCATCCGCTTCATCTACGTGACAGATCTTTCGGTCGGCCGCAATCCGCAGGAAGTGCTGCGCGTTCTGGATGCATTGCAGACCGATGAACTGTGCCCCTGCAATTGGCAAAAAGGCGAAGCCACGCTGCAGGTCTGAAGATCGAGCAGAAAGGACGATGCATGTCTCTCGATGAATTGATCGACGGCCTTCCGGAGTATGCGAAGGACTTGAAGCTGAATTACTCCTCGCTGGTTCGCCAGAATACGGAGCTCACGAGAACGCAGGCGTGGGGAACGTTTCTGGTAAGCGCCATTGCCACTCGGCAGCCGGCCCTGACAGGGGCCGCGCTGCAGGCGGCGGCGGAGCATCTGACGGCAGAGCAAGTAGATGCAGTGAAGACCGCTGGTGCGCTGATGGGAATGAACAACATTTTCTATCGTTTCCACCATCTAACCAAGAATGAAAAGTACGCCACGATGCCTGCACGTCTGCGAATGAATGGCATTCGCACCCACAAGGCTGACCCGGTGGACTTTGAATTATGGTGTCTGGCCGCCTCCGCGGTAAACGGTTGCGGCAAGTGTATTGACGCGCATGAGAACGTGTTGCGGCAAAAGGGAATCACGGAAGAAACCATGATTGCCTCGGTCCGTATCGCATCCATTGTCCATGCCATTGGTACGGTGCTTGATGTGGAGCACAGTTCCGTGGAGGAGCCAGTGTTGCAGGCATAACGCAGCGGGGCGGCGTCCACGACAGGCACAAGGAGAGACGTGGACCTTCCCCCGATGCAATTGAAGCCGGTACTTCGTGGTGTGCGCAGTAAAATTATCCCCATTTGTGTAGTGGCAATTCTCCTTGGCATCGCAGGGTGCCGGGGATTTTTTGTGCCCGAATGTCAGGAATATAACGACTGCACCAGCGGCACCACGACTGGAACAACGGACACGACAAGTACGACCAGCTCGACTGGAACCACCAGTACGACTTCAAGCACGGGCACAACCAGCACCACAGCGACGACCGGAACAACGGGTACAACCGCGACTACAGGTACCACCGCGACAACTGGGACAACGACGAGCACGACTTCCACTACCAGCACGACTGGAACTACGACCAGTACAACCAGCACTACTGGCACCAGCCCAATCACTCCCAGCGCTGCCAAATCCTCATTTGTTTACGTCTCGAACGCCAACACCGGCACCATTGGCGCTTACGCTGTTGCTTCTGGGAATGTCAGCAGTGTCGCTCAATCCACCATCAACGCGCCCGCATCGCCAACCGCGATTGCAGCCGTACCGAGCGGAAAGTTTTTGTATCTAGCGACCAGCGACGGCGCGGTGTACCTGAATACCATCGCTGGTAACGGAAATTTGCAGCCGGGAAATCATGGAGATCCGGTGGCGAACGTAAGTCAACCGACGTGGATGTCGATGGACCGCACAGGAAAGTGGCTGTTTGTTGCTTCCTCTATCGCAAACGACGTGCAGGAATTTCAGATTGATGCCGCAACCGGCGCGCTTCATGCTGCCGCGCAATCCCCGGCGCTCGATCCTGGAAATCCTGCAGAGGTGTACGTGACGCCGGATAATCAGGAGCTTTTTGTCGCGCTTGGTAAAGGAGGTGTCGACGCATTTCCATTTGACGCAGCAACCGGTGCGGTTGGAACGCGCCAGCACATCGTGCCGCTGCATAGCGGATCGGCGGACAATGTCCTGACCTCTGACAGCACTTCAAGAAATCTATATGTGAGCGAAGCGAACACGGGAATTCGAGCATTTTCAATTGGCGGCGGCGCCACCCTGCAGGAGATTGCTGGTTCTCCTTTCGGCTCAGCCCAAAACGTGCCAACTTCGATGATGATGCAGGCATCAAGCGGCGACCTGGTGGCGGCTAACTCCACTGCGAATTCCATTGCGCAATACTCGATTGCCGCGGATGGCGCGCTCACGTTGGTTTCTCAGTCTTCTTCGTCAGCCGACAGTTCGCCCGCTGCGCTGATTCCCGGCAAGAACGGAAATGTCCTCTCGATTTCCAAGGATGCAGTGCCAAAAGTGGCGCATCTTCCGGCGCAATAGAACCATTTCTCGGTAACGTTCCTGTAACGTCAGGCTGGCCTACGGGAATGGTGCGCGCGCTGTCCGCAAAGCCAGTCCCATGAGTAAAATGGGGTATGGCTTCGCCGACACACTGGGTTCGATCATTTTTAAATTCCAGAAACGCATCGATCGCTAGCGCGTTATTGGCTGCAGTTGTTCTGATAGAAACTACAGGATGCAGCGGTTTTTTCATCCCGGTTTGCCAGGCGAATAATAATTGCGGCGGTGGCAACGGAACCTATAGTTCTTACGCCTACGTTGCAAACGCAACCACGGGAACATTGGCGGGTTTTCCGGTTCCAACGGCGACGTTCACCACCTTGACGGGCACTACCTACACACTGGGGACTACGCCGACCGCATTGGCGGCGACGCCGAACGGAGCCTTTCTGTATGTAGCCACGTTAGCCGGTTCCATCTTCTTGTATACGATCGGCACCAATGGCGCATTGACGCTGGGCAATAGCGGCACTCCGGTGGTGCAGGCTCTCTATCCCACATGGATGACGATCGATCCCAGCGGCAACTGGTTGTTCGTGGTGTCGAAGAGCTCATCGCAGTTGCTAATTTTCCAGATCAACACTTCGACCGGCACGATTACGCAGACCAGCCAGGGAACCATCGCGCTGAGCTCCGGCAATCCCACGCAGGTGTATGTCACGCCGGACAATCAATACGTGTATATCGGCCTGGGTCCCGGGGGTACGGACGGGTTCACCTTTAACAGCAGCACGGGAGTTGTCAGCGGCAAGATTCACCTGGTGCCGCTGAATGGAGCTTCTGATAATACCTTTGCGGCGGATAACAACTCCGCATACTTATTTGTCGGCGAAGCTGGGACGGGCATTCGTTCCCTGGCGATTGGGACCGGAGGAGGGCTGACGGAAGTGACTGGCTCGCCGTTCGCCTCGCAACTTGGCCCGCAGTCTATTGTTGTCGACCCAACCAACGCCTACGTGTATGTGGCAAATCGAACGGCCAACCTTATTACGGGATACACGTTGGGGACGGGCGGCACGCTGACTCCGCTGAGTACGTCGCCATTCTCGACAGGCTCGGCCCCCAATGCAATGTCGCTCGATTCCACCGGCAAATATCTGTTCGTGGTGAATTCCGGCGGCTCGCCCGATATGCAGGTGTTCAGCTTTGACACGACGACGGCAGGCAAGCTGGATTCTGTGACTTCTGTGGCGACGGGAACCGATCCTACGGGCGCGGTTGCACTTTCCGTAGTCCCATAATGGCGCCATCGGGCGATGCAGCCCATCGAATTGGTGCCGATTGCGCGTACACTGAAATTTCTTCGTCTGTTTATTTATGTCGGATTCTGCTCGGCAATTTTTGCCTTCCCTCAATTCGAGTCGACCTTCCAGAGATTCGTGGAATGCATCCGCTTGTGGCTTGCGTGTCTGCGCTGCGCTGGTCGTCGGCGTAGCGGTCCTGCTGACCGGATGCAGCCATTTGCGGCGCTCTTCCTCCGCGGAATATGTCTACGTCGCGGTGAAGCAGATGTATCTGCGCGATCGAGTTGCCGTGGTGGCGAATCGAGTCGCGGAAGTGAAAAACGGCGAACGGCTCACGGTGCTGCAGCACATTCCTCGATTTCTGAAAGTGAAAACACCGGATGGCGCGGAGGGATGGATCGAGGAACACGCGGTCATCGATCAAAATGAATACGATGCGTTCCAGAACCTGTCGAAGCAGCACGCCAATCAGACTCCGGTAGCCACGGCGGTACTCTACAACGAGCTGTATATGCACTTGTCGCCGGGCCGAACCACCCAGCGATTTTTCCTGTTGGCGCCGAATACCAAGGTGGCGATGCTGGAGCGTGCCTCGGTGCCTCGCTATGCCGCGAGCAACGTGCTCGGATTGCCGACTGCTCCCGTGAAAGCTGCGCCTGCTCGTCACGAAAAGCCACACAAAGAGAGCTTTGATTCGCGATTTACGCCCGCTGTTCCTATGGAAGATTGGTGGCTGGCGCGCGATAGTGCCGGGCACACAGGGTGGATGCTGGCGCGCGATTTTCAAGTGGATGTCCCGGACGATGTTGCGCAATACGCGGAAAGCGAACGCATGGTGGGCGCGTATGTTCTGCGAACCGTTTCCGACCCGGACTCGGGCAAGCCGAATGGGCAGGTTCCGGAATATTTGACGGTGCTGACACCGTATAAGCAGGGGCTGCCATTTGACTTCGACCAGGTGCGCGTCTTTACCTGGGACACGCGCCGTCATCGCTATGGAACCGCATTTCGCGAGCACGATATCGTGGGATTTTTCCCGGTCAAGGTGACGCCAGGAGATCCTAAGGATCCCAACGGTCCGGAGCCGACATTTAGTTTCCAGATTGCAGAGGGTGGGAACGTCAGTCTCGATCCGGAAACTGGAATGCCGCGGGCGGCCGAACTGAAGACGGTCACGTACAAGATGCAAGGAAACCTGGTGCGGGCAGTGGTACCGGGTGGCGCCAAGACCTCGGCAACGGCGAATGGGGCGGTACGATCCGCAGCGACACATAAAGCGCGTCGTCATCGACGCCACTAGCGCGACCTGTTGTTAGAAGGCGTCGCCATAATTTTTCGATTGCATCTCAGGGTAAGAGATTGGAGACTCCAGTGAAACGACGTCAGTTCTTAACTTCTTCGCTCGCTGCCTCGGCCTTTGCGCTGGCCGGCAATGCGGCAGAGTCGCAAGTCGCCTCCAACGGGGCACCGCGCGAATATTACGAGCTCCGCCAGTACCACATGCAGAACGGTCCGCAAACCAAGCTGACCGATGCGTACGTTTCGGATGCGTTGATTCCAGCGCTGAATCGACTGGGAATTTCGCCCGTAGGTGCGTTCAATCTGACGCTGGGACCGGAGACGCCGACGCTATATGTTCTGCTTCCCAGCATACGGCTGGAGACGCTGGTGACTGCACAACTGCAGTTGGCGCAGGATGCGACGTTCATGCAGGCGGCTGCGCCATTCTGGAATGCGCCTGCGAACCAACCCGCGTACGTGAGGGTGGAAAGTTCGTTGATGATTGCGTTTGAAGGTCGACCCAGATTGACAGTTCCTCCAGTGACGGGGGAGCACGGCAAGCGCATTTTCCAGTTGCGCACCTACGAGAGCCCCAGCAATCAAGCGCACGTTCGCAAAGTGGAGATGTTTCACAGCGGCGAGTTCGAAGTTTTCCAGCGGGCAGGATTCTGGCCGGTATTTTACGGAGATGTGCTGGTGGGGCCGCGGCTGCCGAAGTTGACCTACATGTTGAGCTATCCGGATTTGAGCGATATGAATGTCAAGTGGGCGGCGTTCGGGGCTGATCCGGAGTGGAAGAAATTGACCAGCTCGCCGCGATTCAACTTTGAGGAAATTGTCAGCAATATCACGAACCTGGTGCTGACACCTACTTCCTACTCGCAGATATAAAAGCCGCCGATCCTTCGATTCGAAACGGTTCGAAGTGTGCAAGCGATCCGCTTTGGCGCTTTACTATGCTCTTACTTTGCGAGGATAATAGCGCCAGCAAAACGGTTCACGGAGGTCTTCATGACGGATCGAATTTCAAGACGGGAATTCCTGGAGAAGACGGCAGTTGCAGGCGCGGCTGCGGTGGTGCTGGGCAGCCAGAGCTGCGGACGCAGCTGGAGCCATGCAGACAAGGATTCTCGGCAAGACCGGCGCGCGCGTTTCGATTGTTGCGCTGGGTTGCGGCAGCCGTCTTTTGGCCTACGGGAACGAAGAAGCCGCGGTGAACGTGTTGAATCACGCACTCGACGCCGGGCATCAGCTATCTCGACACCGCCTACGGATACGGCGACGGACAAAGTGAAACCTGGGTGGGTCAAGTCGCGAAGACGCGGCGTAAGGAATTTTTCCTGGCTACGAAAGTTGAGCCCCGCGACGGAGACGCGGCGATGCGCATCCTGGACGGCACCCTGAAGCGACTCCAGACCGACCAGGTTGACTTGATTCACGTGCATGGTCTGCAGGGCGCGGATGATCTGGCGAAGGTGGAAGCGAAGAATGGCGTGATGAATGTGCTGTACAAATTGCGCGAGCAAAAAGTGACGCGCTTCATCGGAATTACCAGCCATTACAATCCGGCGGTGCTGAAGACTGCCATTGAGCATAACGATATTGATTGCGTGCAGATGGCATTGAATGCCGGCTTGCAGGGAATGCCGCTGGGGCCGCACGATGGGCTGAACGTATCGAAGGCGATGAGTTTTCAGGATGTGGCATTGCCGGCTGCGCGCAAAAAGAATCTGGGCATTCTGGCGATGAAGGTGATGGGGCAGGAGGGCTTGCTGGGACCGGGGCCCGACAAGAGCGATGCCGGCCATCTGCTGCGTTATACGCTGAGCTTGCCGATCGACGCGGCGGTGGTGGGAATGCCGACGCTCGGTATGTTGCAGCAGAATGTTGCGTGGGGAAAGAGCTTCACTCCGATGTCGAAATCGCAGATGCAGGAGTTTTCGAATCGCATCTCTGCCGGAAATAAGTTGGCGCTGGATCTGAAGTTCAGCAATCACAGAGACGCGTAGAAGCCGCTCGCATGAACGGAACGGCGCGGTTGAGTTAGCTGAGAAATTCGGCGATGGCGGTGACGACGCGCTGTTGCTCTTCCTGCGTCAGCTCGGGGAACATGGGGAGCGCGAGAACTTCTTTGGCGGCGCGTTCGCTCTCTGGAAATGCGCCTTCCGCATAGCCCAGGCTGGCAAACGGCTTTTGCAGATGCAGCGGAACAGGGTAGTACACCTCGGATCCAATTCCGTGTTCGGTAAGAAACTTGCGCAACGCCTCGCGGCGCGGAACGCGGATCACGTATTGGTGAAAGACATGGGTTCCGCGCGGATCGACGTAGGGCAGCACGACGCCATGTTCAGGGTAAGGTCCTGTTTCGGCCAGTCCTTGTTGCGTGAATAGCTCATCGTAGATTTTTGCCCGCTGCTGCCGGGCCTGATTCCAGCTCTCAACGTAGCGAAGTTTCACCAGCAACACGGCGGCCTGAATCGTATCGAGGCGGCTATTCCATCCGATCTCTTCATGGAAATAGCGTTCGCGCATGCCGTGGACGCGCAGGATTCGTGCGCGATCGGCAAAGCGGTCGTTTCCCGTGGTCAGCAGGCCCGCATCTCCATAGGCGCTTAGATTTTTTGTGGGATAAAAGCTGAAGGCGGCCAGATCTCCGAGACTTCCGGTCGGTCGGCCATTCCATTTAGCTCCGAAGGCTTGGGCCGCGTCTTCGATGAGGAGAACGCCGAACTCCTGCTGCAATTGCGTGAACTGGTCCCAATCCGCACATTGGCCATAGAGATGGACGGGAAGAATGGCGCGAAGGCGCGCGTCTTTGGGCAATTTCTTGAGTGTCGCCGCTACCAGGGCCGGATCCAAGATTGTAGGTTTTGGGGTCAATATCGGCCAAAATCGGCCGCGCCTGGGCCCGCAGGATCGAACTGACGGTCGAGAAAAAGGTAAAGGGACTGGTCAGGACGGCATCGCCCGGACCGATTTCGGCAGAGGCGAGCGCGAGCCATAATGCGTCCGTGCCAGAGGCACATCCGACCCCGTGAGCTGCATCACAAAACCGTGCAGCGGCGATCTCGAATTTCTCGAACGTCCTTGCCGAGAATAAAGTGTTGGCTGTCACACACCTGTTCGATGGCGGTCAGGATTTCCGCGCGAACTTGCTGATATTGCCGCGAAAAATCCAGCATTGGCACTTTGCTGGCGGCGGCTCGAGCGGATATGGGGCTGGACGGCACATTTCATGCTAGCACCGTCCCGGGAAAGCGAAGATTTGCTGGTGCGACCGCTGGGGACCACGCGCATTCTTCAGTAGGGCCTTGCGAATCTACCGACTGGGCGGTCGAATTGCAGTCGAATGAAAAGCGCACAGAATGAGTAAGTCGATGAAACGCCGGTCCACACTTCTGCATCCAACCTGCAAGCCATATTTTGCGCGGTATTCGACTGTCTTCTGGCGATATTGCTCAAATTCATAGACAATACTGGCACGGTGCAGTTGCGCCCGCCATTGGGCAGGATGAACCGGTATGGCTGTAGAACTTGCAGATGGGTGTCTGTCCGCCCGCTTTGAGCAACGTGCTTTGAACCACTCGTAGTAACGCAAGGAGATGACAAATGGAAAGCAAGACAGCACAAAATATTCAGGACACTTTTTTGAACACCGTGCGCAAAGATAAATCGCAGATCACGGTTTATCTGGTAAGCGGCGTCAAATTGACGGGACGTATTCGATCGTTTGATAAATATTCCGTTCTGCTGGAAAACAATAACCAGGAGCAGCTCATCTTCAAGCACGCCATTTCCACAGTTGTCAGCGGCAAGCCGGTCTTGATGGCCGAGCATCGCCATGGACCAGTGGGTACGCAAGCAACCGGTACGGGGACATCTGCCGCGGTTGGGGCAGGCCACGGTCCTGCATCGGCCGGATCGGGAGTGGCAAACGCTCCCGTGCTGACACCGTCGAGCTTTACGGCTTCGTGACGGCACTCACCTTATGTCGGGTTGGCACGCCCGCGCACGGTGAACTTGGCAAGACGTACGAATGATCGAACCGTTTGATTCGCAACGAGGCAGGGCAGCCCCACCCGGACAGGACCGGCGGGAGCGGACTCTGATTGTCGTTTGCGAATTTACTGGCAAAAAATATCGACAGCGCCTTACTCCGTCTGCACGGCAGGCGAAAGGCGCTGTTCGTGCGATACGAGAGCAGGAGGAGCCGAACGACGGCGACCTGCTGGATTTGCTTTCCGACTCGGCGGAACGACCCGTCGAGGATCGGTCTTCCTCGCAAATTTCAGATGAAGCGGCGGAGTGCCGCGAACTGGCCATCAGCGCCGGGGCCAACGTTCTGGATGTGATCCTGCAGCGCCGCGATCATCCTGACCCAGCCACGCTTGTCGGCAAAGGCAAATTAGAAGAAATCAGCGGGCAAGCCAAGGCTAGCCGTGCTGACCTGATCGTGTTTGAGCAGAATCTGTCGCCCTCCCAACTACGCGAACTGGAACACGCTCTTCCGTGCCGTGTGATCGATCGCACACAGTTGATTCTGGATATTTTTGCCTCCCACGCACGCACACGGGAAGGACAGCTGCAGGTGGAGTTGGCGCAGCTGGAATATATGTTGCCGCGGCTGGCAGGTCGAGGCCGATCGATGTCCCAGCTGGGCGGCGGTATCGGGACTCGCGGACCAGGTGAAACCCAGATTGAAACTGACCGGCGAAAAATTGGCCGCAAAATTCAGGTCATTCGCAACCGGCTGGAGGCAGTCCGGGATATTCGACGGCAACAGCGCCAGCGGCGGACTTCGGTTCCGGTACCGACGGTAGCTTTAGTCGGCTATACGAACGCAGGAAAAAGTACGCTGTTCAATGCGCTGACGCAGGCGGGACAACTGGAATCCTCGCGCTTGTTTGCGACGCTCGATCCCAAGCTGCACCTGATCACGCTGCCATCGCGGCGCCGAGTTTTGTTATCGGATACTGTGGGATTTATTCGCGCACTGCCGCCGACGCTGGTGAAGGCGTTCCGCGCCACGTTGGAAGAAGTGCAGATGGCCGAAGTTTTGATCCACGTGATGGATGCTTCCAGTCCGTCGATCGACGTGCATCGCCAGGAAGTTGAAAAAATTCTGCGCGAGTTGGAAGTCGACAAAAAACCTCGCATTGAAGTGATGAACAAAATCGATCTGCTGCCCGAAGGCGAAACGGTGAAGGGCAATGGTGTCATTGCTGTTTCTGCCCACGCCAAGACGGGGCTGAAGGCGCTGCTGGCTGCTTTGGATACGGCGTTAGAGTCAGATCCGTTGGAAGATAGAGAGATGTTAGTTGCGCAGAGTGAGGGCGGAGTCCTGGCTGCGCTGGATGCCGGCGCCATTATCCTGGATCGGACATTTCAGGGAGAGGACACACACCTGCACGTGCGTGGGCCGGCTTCGCTGCTGGGGAAATATCGCAAATACTGGCAGAATTAATTTCTTCGATGGTTACTTTGGAGTGGTTTGGAAGAGGAAAGATGAGCAGACCGAGTGCCCGAATGTTGGGCTACTATTCTGGGCACTCGGCTTGCCGGACCTAGGACCAGGTCCAAGGCTGTTATCAACAGTGTAGGCCTCCTCGGGACGAAGTCAACAGCCATATTGGAGAATTTCGGCATACAGCAAGGAAATTCTTCGTATTGAAACATCGAGACGTCAATTTCAGAAGCGAAACGGCGATGTTCAGACGGTGTCGCAGGTGCTTGTACATTGAAGAAGAGCCCGAAGTAACGGCCGTTCATGCGAAATGAATTCCGGCGATGGGGTTCTCATGAAAGAATGATTCCAGCATGTGAAACGAGCCAGGAATTTCCTCCGCGTCGGTTTGACACCCCGGCAAACCCTTTGTTACAACTGAGTGTTCCATCAACAAACAACCAGCAATGAATCCATAAGATTCCCGCGTCGTTCCGCAGCTGGCGAATCTGAAACCACGTTGCAAAATGAGTGACCTGTTACAACAGCTTGGAGGACTTGTGCTCGGCGCCGTGCCGACCATGTTGCTGTTTTTGGTCACGGTGGCGATCTATAAGGTTCTGGTTCACACCCCTTTGACGAAAGTCCTGCAGGAACGTTACTCAAAAACGCAGGGAGCCATTGAGAACGCAGCCGCTGCTGTCGCCGCCGCGGAACGCAAAACAACCGAATATGAAGAGCGGTTGCGGGCTGCCCGGACCGAAATTCTGCGTGATCTGCATGAGCATCTTGAGACGGTTCGCCTGGAGTCGGAGGTCGCTCTGGCAGAGACGCGAGCCGCTGCGCAGGAAAAGACTGTGGCCGCGATGGCCCAAATTGAAGACAGCATGCAGGTGGCGCGAATGGAACTGGACGGGCTGGTCGGCGAGCTTTCCGCAGAAATCCTGAAGCGGATTCTGCCGGCGGGAGCCGCATCCTCGCAGGAGCAGGCCGGATGATTTCCTCCGCGGTAACGCTGCACTCACGTACACGAAAGTTTTTCCAACTCCACACCTTGATGGTAGCGTTGTGCGGATTGTCGCTCTTGCTGCTTGCCGTGCCGCGTAGTCACGCGTTGCAGGCAGCTCCCGCCGTACAAAGCGATTCCTCTGCTCCGACCTCGACGACCCCGGCGCAAGCCAAGCGTAAAGCGCAACGCCGAGAAGAAATCGAGCAAAAGAAAATCGACAATCCTGAGATTGACGATGAAGTAAATATTTATCGTCATTCGGCCACGGTGCAGAAGATTGCAAATATGTTCGGCACGTCGGTAGAAATCATGTCCCGTTGGCTGGAGGGGCTGAATTTTCTGGTTGTCGTTGCATTTATCGTCTGGTTTTTGGCGCGGGTGATGCCCAAGACGTTGCGAGCCCGTACGGAGCGGATCCAGAGAGAACTGCTGCAGGCTCGAACTGTGACGGAAGACGCAAACCGGCGGCTGGCGAGTGTGGAAGAGCGCCTGGCTCGACTGGATACTGAGATCAATGGAATTAAGACGCAGGCGCAGCAGGATGCCGTGGAAAAAGAGAAACAGATGAGAGCCGCGCTGGAGCAGGAAAAGCAGTCGATTGTGGATTCCGCCACAATGGAAATTGCAGCCGCGGGCAGTAAGGCGCAGAGCCAACTGAAGCGCATGACGGCGGAGCTGGCCATCGAACGTGCGAAGCATAAAATTGCCGTGTCGGCAGAAACCGATCGCTCCCTGGTAGAAACCTTTCTGGTTGACCTGGGTAAAGAACGTCGCAGCGGCGGGGTGAATTGATGGACGCCTTTGCACTGCAATATGCTCATGCCCTGGCCGATGTAGTGATGGCCGACAAGCTGGACACGAAGGAGATTGATCGTCAGCTGGAAGACTTTCAGTCGACGTGGACAGACAGCCGGCAGCTGCGAGAAGTATTTCAAAATCCGTCCATCCAACTTGAGACAAAGCTAAGGGTTTTGGACGCGATGGTGCCGCGGATTGGCATGCTAAAGCAGGTGCGGAACTTTGTCGCGCTGCTGCTACAGAACGATCGCATTCATGCGGTCGAGGCGATTACCAGCGACTACCGCAATGAAATTAACCGTCGGTTGAATATCAGTGAAGCGGAGATCACCAGCGTCCGCGAATTGAATCCTGAAGAGAAATCAAAGATTGAAGCCAAAGCATCGGCTCTGGCCGGACTCGAGATTCGCCCTACCTACAAGCAGGATGCATCGCTGCTGGGGGGCGTGGTCTTGCGCATCGGCGACACCGTATACGACGGCTCCGTTCGCGGCAGGCTGGAAGAGCTGCGCGAAAAGATGATGGCAGATTAATCAACCAACAATTCAGAACCTGAACTGGAAGCAGAATGGCGCAGATCAAAGCAGACGAAATTTCGCAGTTACTTCGGGAGCAAATTGAAAACTTCGAGTCGCGGGTTCGCGTCGACGAAGTGGGCACGATCATCTCCCTGGGCGACGGAATTGCCCGCATTCACGGCCTGGATAAGGTGATGGCCGGAGAGATGCTGGAGTTTCCCCATGGCGTTGGCGGACTGGCGATGAACCTGGACGAAGACCAGGTAGGCGCGGTCTTGATGGGCGATTACACCGAGATCAGCGAAGGCAACCAGGTCAAGCGTACCGGCAAGATCATGAGCGTGCCGGTTGGGGACGCGATGATTGGCCGCGTGGTGAACGCGCTGGGTCAGCCGATCGACGATAAGGGCCCGATTGCGACTGATCAGTTTCTTCCGGTAGAGCGGCTGGCTCCGGGTGTGATTGATCGTCAACCGGTGCGTGAACCGATGTTGACGGGTATCAAGGCGATTGACGCCATGATTCCGATTGGCCGCGGCCAGCGCGAATTGATCATTGGCGATCGTCAGACCGGAAAAACGGCGGTGGTGCTCGACACCATCATCAACAACGCGAAGAATAATTTGATTTGCGTGTACTGCGCGATCGGACAGAAGCGTTCGTCAGTGGCGCAGGTGGTGCAGACGCTGACTGATCATGGCGCCATGGCGTACACCATTGTGGTGGTGGCTTCGGCATCCGAGCCCGCGCCAATGCAATATCTAGCACCCTACTCGGCGACGGCAATTGGCGAGTTTTTCCGTGACTCGGGTCGGCACGCGCTGGTGATCTACGACGATTTGTCGAAGCACGCGGTTTCTTATCGCGAAATTTCGTTGCTGCTGCGTCGTCCTCCAGGGCGCGAGGCATATCCCGGCGACGTGTTCTATCTTCACTCGCGATTGCTGGAGCGCTCGTCGAAACTAAGCGACAAACTGGGCGGCGGATCGCTGACCGCGTTGCCAATCATTGAGACGCAGGCGGGCGATGTCTCGGCCTACATTCCAACCAACGTCATTTCGATCACGGACGGCCAGATTTTCCTTGAGACCGATCTGTTCAACTCTGGAATTCGTCCAGCGGTAAACGTAGGTCTGTCGGTGAGCCGCGTCGGATTTTCGGCGGCGGCGAAGGCGACCAAGCAAGTGGGTGCGACCCTGAAGCTGGATCTGGCGCAGTATCGCGAATTGGCCGCGTTTGCCCAGTTCGGCAGCGATCTGGACAAGGCAACGCTGAACCAGCTGAATCGCGGACAGCGCTTAACTGAGTTGTTGAAGCAGCCGCAGTTCCAGCCATTGACGATGGAAAAGCAGGTCGCCATTCTGTTTGCCGGAACCAATGGATTTCTTGACGACGTGAAGGTCGAGTATGTGGGCGCATTCGAAAGCGGATTCTATCCGTACATGGATGCAGCGCACTCAGCGGTCCTGAAAGACATCGCAACCAAGAAGGCATTGGACGACGATTTGAGGAAGCGCCTGGGTACGGCCATCAAGGAGTACAAGCAGGATTTCTTCGCGAACACTCCAGAAGCGCATATCGACGCCAAAAAAGTGGCACCGGCAGAAAGTGCCAAGCGAGATGAAAAAGCGCCGGCCGAAGTGGCAGCAGGGAAGCAAGCGTAATCGATGGCAAATGTTCTTGATCTTCGGCGTCGCATCCGCAGCGTAAAAAATACGCGACAGATCACCAAGGCTATGAAGATGGTGGCAGCGGCCAAGCTGCGCCGCTCCCAGGAGCGGGCGTTTGCGGCGCGCCCCTACGCGCGGATGATTGCGAGCGTGCTGGCTTCGCTGGTGCGCCGTGTCGACATCTACGATCCAGAGACCGGGGATGCGAAGCATTCACTGCTGGTGGCTCGCGAAGAAAAGCGCGTGACGCTGGTGGTGGTCACGGGCGACAAGGGATTTGCAGGGCCGTTCAACGCGAATGTTCTGAAGGCCGCGCATAGATTTATCGAAGACCATCCGGATCTCGATATTGATCTTGAAATTGTGGGACGCAAAGGAATCGGCGTACTGCGACGCAGTTACGGTTTGGCCTCCATTGCAGAAGAGGAGCATTCAAGGCAATCGCGCCAGACTCGTACACGCAAAGCTCGGGTGGAAATCACCGGGGAGCATGGCGGGCTGCTCGACAAGTTAAGCTTTGAGAAGGCAGCCGAGCTCTCGCATTTGTTGGTCGAACGGTACTCTACCGATGAGACCGACGCGGTCTATATGGTGTTCAACGAATTTCAATCGGTCATCTCGCAGCGCATCGTGGTGGAACGGATTTTGCCGATTCTTGAAGTTGGCAAACCGGACATTGCCGGGGCCACTGAGTTGGAAAAGGAACAGATTGAAGAGATAGCACGCGCAGCGCAAAGTGCGGGTGTCAGCATCAAGGCAGAAGATACACGTCAGGCTGACGAAGAGGCCAGCAAGTTTGGAACCGCGGAAGTGGATTACATCTACGAGCAGTCGCCGAGTGAATTGCTGGGTGCGTTGCTGCCTCGCTATGTTGCGACGCAGTTGTATCACGCCATGCTGGAGTCGGTTGCCGCGGAACATGCAGCCCGCATGACGGCGATGGATGCGGCGACAAATAATGCCTCCGACATGATTGATGCCTATACGTTGACGATGAATCGTCTGCGCCAGGCTGCAATCACCAAGGAGATCATCGAAATCGTAAGCGGTGCGGCCGCGATTTAAGCGGAACTACTGCTGCAGGACAAACGAAATTTTCAAGCAGTCGCGAAGGATTTGGACAACGAATCATGGCAGAAAATATTGGACACGTAATTAAGATTGCAGGACCGGCCGTCGACATTCAGTTTGACGAAGCGCACATGCCGCCAATTTATGAGGCCCTGCGGATCACCAGCGAAGGTTTCGATATCCCCACGCCGCTCGACGTCATCGTTGAAGTGGAGCAGCATCTTGGCGGGGGCAGAGTGCGATGCGTCGCCATGGAAGCGACCGAAGGCATGGTGCGCGGCATGAAGGCGCTCGACCTGGGTGGGCCGATCACTGTTCCGGTGGGTCGCGCGACATTGGGTCGCGTGCTGAATGTGATTGGGCAGCCGGTGGACGAACTGGGTCCGGTGGATGCGAAAGAGCGCCGGCCGATTCACCGTTCTGCGCCGGCCTTTGACGAGCAATCGACGCGCGAAGAAATGTTTGAGACCGGCATCAAAGTCATCGACCTGATCCAGCCGTTTTTAAAAGGCGGCAAGACGGGACTGTTCGGTGGCGCAGGCGTTGGCAAGACTGTCGTCATTCAGGAATTGATCAACAACGTTGCCTCCGAGCACGGCGGTTTTTCCGTATTTGGCGGCGTGGGCGAGCGCACCCGTGAAGGCAACGATTTGTGGCTGGAGTTTCAGGAGTCTGGCGTTATCGATCTGAAGCAGCGCGACAAGTCGAAGGCTGCGTTGATCTATGGACAGATGACCGAGCCGCCCGGAGCGCGTTTGCGTGTGGCGCTGACAGCGCTGACCGTGGCCGAATATTTCCGCGATGAAGAGGGCGCGGATACGCTGCTATTCATCGATAATATTTTCCGCTTTACGCAGGCTGGTTCTGAAGTATCGACGCTGCTGGGGCGTATGCCATCTGCTGTCGGATATCAGCCGAACCTGGCCACGGAAATGGGCGAATTGCAGGAGCGCATCACGTCGACCAAGAACGGTTCCATCACGTCTGTTCAAGCGGTCTATGTGCCCGCCGACGATTTGACCGATCCGGCCCCGGCGACAACATTTGCCCACTTGGATGCAACCACTGTGTTGTCGCGTCCGCTATCGGAACTCGGAATTTATCCAGCGGTCGATCCTCTGGCTTCAACCTCGCGTATTTTGACCCCGCGCATTGTCGGGCAGGAGCACTACGATGTTGCGCAGGGAGTGAAGCGAATCCTGCAGCGATATAAGGATCTGCAGGACATCATCGCAATTCTTGGTATCGACGAACTGTCAGAAGAAGACAAGCTGACCGTGATGCGCGCCCGCAAGGTGCAGAAATTCCTTTCGCAGCCCTTCCACGTGGCCGAGCAGTTTACCGGTTTGCAGGGTCGCTACGTGAAGGTGGCGGATACAGTGCGCAGCTTTAAGGAAGTCATCGAAGGAAAGCATGATGACGTACCGGAGCAGGCCTTCTACATGAAGGGCGATATCGACGAAGTTCTGGAAGCCGCAGCCAAAATGAAGCAAACTGCATAAAAGGCGTTGGGTCGCGATGGCGGAAAATAATTCACTTCGAGTCCGGTTGGTCACCCCGGAGAAGATCTTCATCGATGGAACGGCGGACTCCGTGTCGCTGCCGTCTGCGACCGGCTACCTGGAGGTCTTGTACGCGCATGCGCCGTTGCTGGCCGAACTGGGCCCAGGCGACGTGACAATGCATGGTGGCGATGTAGGCGACCAGCGCCTGTTTGTCGCACAGGGATTCGTTGAGGTGCTGCCTGATCGCGTGACCATCCTGGCAGAAGGCGCCATTCCTCCGAGTGAGATTAACGTGGCTGAGGCGCGGCAGGAATTGGAACACGGGCAGAAGATGTGGAACGAAGCCGGCGATGAAGCGCGGCGCTATGACGATGCCAATCGTGTGATTCGCGAAGCGGAAGAACGCATCGCATCGGCCGAGCGTGCTGGAAAATCTGCCTGATTTTTTAAGCCAATCCAGAAATAATCTGCATTGAGCCGGCAATTCGTTGTTGCGCGGTATATCTTCGCGGATTTTTAATCCTTTGAATCTTAGATCAGGTTCAGCTGGGCCCGGTCTCGAACGTTGACCCTATACTCTTAAAACATTAAGATATATAAGGACCCCGCTTCTAATTGAAGAGGCTGGGTAATTATCCACTTTGGTTTGGGAGATCCCTCGAGTGAAACTTGTATCCGCGAAACTGGTGCTGGCTGCAGTCATGCTGTTGGTGGGATGGCCGTTGATGGCGCAGGAAAACACGGCACCTGCTGCCGCGGCAAGTGCAGTCCCCGTGATAACAATTCACGCCAAGAAATATGAATTTATTCCTGCGGAAATCACTCTGAAAAAAGATCAGACAGTGAAATTGGAACTGACGTCGGACGACGTTGAGCACAGCCTGGAAATCCCCGCGCTCGGAATCAACAGCGTCATGAAAAAAGGTGTGGTGACTGAAGTCGAAGTCACTCCCACCAAGCTTGGCGACTTCAAAGGAAAATGCGGGAAATTCTGCGGATTTGGCCACGGGAAAATGCACTTCATGGTGCATGTGGTCAACTAGGAATCAATTGAGTGCTCGGGTCGCAATCGTGGAAAGCGGAGTCGATTTACGGAATTGAATCGGACGTGATATCGAGCGCACCCGTCAGGCTGGCAAGTCTGTCCACATGATTGTGATGACACCAGTCACGCAACCCGGTGGCGATTCGTTCGACTGCGCGCGGATCTGCATAGCTGGCAGTACCAACCTGGACCGCTGTCGCACCCGCGAGCATAAATTCGATCACGTCTTCTGATGTCGTAATTCCGCCCATCCCCAGCACAGGAATCGAAACCGCGCGTGACGCCTGGTACACCATGCGCAGAGCCAGCGGCTTGATCGCCGGCCCTGAGAGGCCACCGGTAATATTGGCGAGTCGAGGCCGCCGCGTTTTGGCGTCGATCGAAACACCGAGAAATGTATTGACCAGGGAAAGCGCATCCGCGCCTGCATCCGCAGCGGAGCGCGCCATTTCTGCAATGCTGGTGACATTCGGCGAGAGCTTGACGATCAAGGGTCGGCGCGCGATGGACTTGGCGCGCACGACCAACTCATGCAGCGAAGATGCGTCGGTGCCAAAGACCATCCCGCCATGTTGCGTGTTCGGGCAGGAAGCATTCAGCTCGTACGCAGCAATTCCATCGACCGCATTGAGGGCCTGAATCACCGCACAGTAATCGTCGAGGCAACCGCCAAAAACATTCGCGATTGCCGGGCAGGGAAGTTTCTGCACTGCGGGCAATTTCTGCTCGATGAATGCATCGACGCCCATATTCTGAAGCCCGATGGCATTCAGCATGCCGGCCGCGGTCTCAATAATTCTTGGCGGCGGATTGCCGGCCATCGGCTCTCTTGAAAGGCCCTTGGTGACAAACGCGCCAATTGTTTTCAGCGAGACAATATCTTCAAACTCGACCCCATAACCAAAGGTTCCGCTGGCAGCGATCACTGGATTGCGCAGTTCGATGCCGCAGAAATGCACACGCAAATCTGGCTTCAGGTTTGAAGTCATGGTTGCGACCCGGGCGACGCGGGTGCTTTTTGAGTGGCTGAAGCGGGGGGTGTAGTCGATGCAGGAGGATGTTCGCTCGGGTGGGGCTTCTCCGGTGTTGTGGTCTTATCATCAGACGCTCCGGGCTGAGAAGGTCGCGCCGTCTCGTGGTGACCTCTGCGGCGCAATTCTTCGCGCCGAGGTTTTACTTCCACCTCCGGATGAATTGCTTGCGTCAAAATATGACCGATGCTCGCCGAAGGTTGGTTGACGCCCAACAAATCCGCGAGTGTCGCCGCAATGTCGACTGGCTGCACGCGCCCATGAAATGTTCCAGGAGTGAACACGGAACCATAGAACCCGAGGGGGACATGCCGGTCGTACGAATAGGGAGAAAAGTGCGTGGCGCCATGGCCGGAGCCGGGGACCTGGTAGGCATCCGGAACCAGCATGACGTACCAGCCGCCGTTCGGTGAGTAGCTGTGGGCCATCAGGCGGCCGAACTCCGTTGGAGGCAGTCCCGGCTGTAAGGAAGCGAGCTGAAGGCGCGTAAATGTTCGGAATACGCGAGGCGCGGGTGGCACGCGTTTATTGACTGGCTGAATCGCGTCGTCAGGCTTGTTGGCCGAAGGGTCGAGACCAGCGACAGCGGCAGGAATCGAATCCTGAATAGCGCGCTCCGCTTCAAACTCATTAATGCCGGCGCGCTCGAATGTCGGGATGTTCAGCGCGATGTAGGGCAGATCCTGGTCAGGCAGCATGTACTCGAGATCCTGGCCTGGAGAGAATCGCTCGTTCATGTTTTTGTTCAAGTCGGCGATCAAAGGTTTCATCGGAATTGTCGCTGCCGGAATTCCGAGCTGTTGCGCCGTTGCAGGCACAGGCGCGACCCCGTGATCTGCAGTCAGAACCAACCAAACATTATGGAGGCCGCCCGGAACGTTGTGATCGAGCCAGGTAAAGAATTGGTCCAGGTTGCCATCGAGTTGGTCGACTAATTGGCGTTGATCCGGCGAATCAGGCCCGACGCGGTGCCCAAGGATGTCTGTCGACGAGATGCTGATCGTCAACACATCGGTTACATTTCCAGCGCCAAGATTTTCTCCCTGGATTAAAGCCTGGGCGAAGTTGAGCTCATATTGAATCGCAGCATCAGTCGGGCCGACTGCGGAGAAGAACGGCGCAGTCGCGGAAACGCCGGCTGCCGTGCGAGCCTGGGACGCATTGTCGCCCTGGTTGAACGTTGTGGCCCAATCCGGAAGAGACGGCATGTAGTACGTGGACGTGACGAATGCGCCACTTTGCGGATCAATCCAGAACGCGCCATTGGCTGTGTGGCCAGCGGTGAGAATGGCGGCACGATCCTTCAAGGAAATACCGAAGAGCCTGGACTCACCTTTCGTTGCCAGCCGGACTTCATCGCCGATGGTGGAGGCCAGGAGGTTGCGCGGCGATGCACCTTCGCGGGCAGATTCCGGCGCTGCGGCGGGCAGGCCGACAATGCTGTAGCGCGGATCTTCGACCGAGGAGATGGGCCGCTTGGTGTTGCGCGACAGATCCCACCATTCATTGCTGGCAATACCATTGCCGTCTGTATAAGCGCCGGTCGAGATGACCGAATGCCCGGCCGCGGTGACCAGGTTCGCGTAGTCGTAATAGCAATCGGGAAAATACGCACCATGATCCAGGAACAGGTCAAATCCATTTCCCTTAAAGTCGGTGCGATATCGTTCCAGATAATCCTCGCGAAATTGATCGATGACGAGAATCACAACCAACTTGGGGTGAGCGTCATATGCGCTGGCGAAGGATGGAATGCAAGTCGAGATTGAAAGCAGCAGAACGAGGAGGCAGACCGATAGACGTTTGACCATAGCTAGAGGATCGCGTGAAGCGCCTAATCCCATGGTAGCAAGAGGCGCAACTGCGGGGAAATCTGCGCAGCGCCAGCAGCCATCAGGAAACGGCCACAACTCACAGTCGCTGACGTGGGCGGGAAGCGATATTGGTGCGAATGCAGACACCTCGCATGGAAGGAACTATCTGGCATTGCAACAGGGATGCGACACCCGGTAGACTTAGCTTGGTCCAGATTCAGGAGTGACAAGGCAAAAGGCGGACGATCCCCGTCAGCCAGGAACGGCGTTACATAACGGAGAGGTGGCAGAGCCCGGTTGAATGCACCTGACTCGAAATCAGACATAGTCGCAAGGCTATCGGGGGTTCGAATCCCCCCCTCTCCGCCAGATTCTTCCAATCGATCATTCAGCACTGAACGATGCAAATCCAACCTAGCGACTACAGCGGAAACCCGATCGGCATCGTCGCGGGCATTCGTAAACTCTCCTTCGAAATTCTGATCACTCGTACACTTAGAGCGCTTTCGCCGGTGTGGATGTGTTTCGGTTCGTCTTCGGCTGCGATAATGGGTCAGACAAGGAAGAACCCATGAAGATGGCAGTCGGCAGCGACAGTGCGACTCATTTTGCAACGACAATCTGTGCGTATCTCGAAGAGAAGGGTGTGGAACTGCTTCGTTGCGGGCAATGTTGCGGAGAGCAAGCCGACTATGTCGATGCCGCTCGGAGCGTGGCCGAGCATGTCGCTTCTGGTCGATGCGATCAAGGACTGCTGTTCTGCACCACTGGAACCGGCGTGACCATCATCGCCAACAAAGTTCCCGGAGCGCGAGCAGCACTGTGCGTGGATGCATTTTCTGCGCGCATTGCTCGGCTGGCCAACAACGCAAATGTTTTGGTATTAAGCATGAGATACACGGGTGAAATGCTTGGCAAGGAAATTGTGGATGAGTGGCTAGCGACAGCACCCTCGACGGAACCGCGTCGGGTCAATTTTCATCGCAAGACGGATGAACTGGATGCGATCTATCGTGGCGCTTCGGTCGACAAATCAAAACTGGTCGAGAGCAAGCA
This sequence comes from uncultured Acidobacteriota bacterium, assembly GCA_963774515.1. Taxonomy (GTDB): domain Bacteria; phylum Acidobacteriota; class Terriglobia; order Terriglobales; family Acidobacteriaceae; genus JAKAAZ01. Next base: position 161,193 of record CAVZFK010000003.1, read on the forward strand.
CTAGACGCCGTGCGGGTGGCCGAGGCTGCGCTACAGAGAAATTCCGCGCTTCCAGGGAATGAAGTCGTACTGACCGTTCAGTTCGGCTTTGGTGTGCCGGCGTCCGCTGGCGACATCAATGACTGTTTCCAACATGTCATTCGCGACTTGCTGGATCGTCGCATCTCCAGTGATAATGCTGCCGGCGTCGATGTCGATAATGTCAGCCATTCGCGTTGCCGTTTGAGTGTTGGTTGCGATTTTCAAGACAGGCGTGATCGCGTTTCCTGTGGGAGTCCCCATCCCAGTTGTGAACAACACGATGTTCGCGCCCGCACCCACTTGTGCAGTGACGCACTCCACATCATTGCCGGGTGTGCAGAGGAGGCTCAATCCAGGTGTCGTCACCATCTCGGGATAGTCGAGTACGTCCACCACCGGCGACGTACCGCCTTTGCGCGCGGCTCCTGCAGATTTCATGGCGTCCGTAATCAGTCCATCGCGGATATTTCCCGGCGATGGATTCATTTCAAATCCAGAGTGGACAGCTTTAGCGCGCGCCGCGTACGCAGTCATCAACTCCACGAAGCGATCTGCGATGGGTTGGCTGACAGTTCGATTGATCAGTCCCTGCTCCGCGCCGCACAGCTCAGGAAACTCTGACAAGATCGACTTACCGCCGAGCGCCGCCAGCATATCTGACACCTGGCCGAGAGCGGGATTGGCAGAGATACCGGAGAACCCGTCCGAGCCGCCGCATTTCAGTCCGACGGTCAACCTGGTAAGAGGAGCGGGTGCGCGGCGCGCGGTGTTTGCGTGCTCGAGCGCCGAAAACGTTTGATCGATAGCGCGACTGAGCATGTTGGTTTCAAGGCCCAGCGCTTGTTGATCGAAGATCAAAACAGGTTTGGTGGCTTGCGGGTCGCGCTTGCGAATCTCTTCCAGAAGAATGGATATTTCCGCGTTCTGGCAGCCCAGGCTCAGCACAGTTGCGCCGGCAACGTTGGGGTGCTGGATATAGCCCGCCAACAGACCGCAAAGCGCGCGCGCATCCTGTCGCGTGCCACCGCAGCCCCCTTCATGAAAAAGAAAACGAACGCCGTCGACATTGGGAAAAATTGGGTTTGTGGAAGCGTCAGTCGAAGAAAATCCGGCGCTGGTGTGGGCATGTTGCTGGTTGCGGGCAACGATCAGGTCGTGCACCTGGCGGCGATAGGCGTTCGGTTTGCGATAGCCGAGTTCCTCCTCAAAGGCTTCTCGAAGCAAATCGACATTGCGGTTTTCGCAGAACACAAGCGGCAGGACAAGCCAATAATTTCGTGTTCCAACCTGTCCGTCGGCGCGATGATACCCAAGGAAGGTTCGATCCTTCCACGACGTCACGTCGGGAGGGGACCAAGGATGGGGCGATCGCGTGGTTGAGTAAGCGCTGGCGTCGTGCTGTAAATTTCTGGTCGTCACAACTCCGCCGGCAGGGATCGGCTCGCGAACCTTGCCCACGATGACGCCGTACATGATCACTTCCGAACCCGCCGGCATTTCTCGTTCGACGAATTTGAACTTGGCGGGAACATCGACCGGGGGAATATACGTTGTACCGGCATACGTCACCGGCTGATTGGCGGGAAGTGGAGCAAGCGCGACCAGAACGTTATCGCGAGGATCGAGTTTCAATACGTTTTGCATATCTGCCACAAAGCTTACTTTCTACGATACCCGGAAATCGCGGGCCATTCTTGGTCGACAACACCGGGGACTGTCGCTTACTTGGTTCGACATTGGCTTCCATCTCACGCCAGATTTTCTGCGCTGCTGTCTTGATGCTTCAGCTGAGGCACCAGCATCTGGAACACGAGGACCGCGAGAAGATACATAAATCCGCAAACCGTAAACAGCAGGAAATAGCGGTGGGTGTGTTTGAGAACATATCCGGCCACTTCGGCAAAAACTGTTCCGCCCAGTGCTCCCGCAGTTCCGCCGATGCCCACGACGGTGGCGACGGATTGGGCGCGAAACATATCGGAGGGGGTGGAGAACAGGTTGCACGAAAATCCCTGGTGGGCCGCGGCGGCAATAGAAATCAGCGCAACAGACATCCACAGGGTCTGAACCCGGGCGGCAAAAATGACCGGCAGAACAGCGACCGCGAACACAGTCATCGCGGCTTTCCGGCTGAAGTTGACCGAGCGTCCATGCTTGATCCAGTACCCGGAAAGCCAGCCTCCAAAGACGCTACCAATACTGGATGAAAAATAAATGACAACCAGGGGAAAACTCATCTGGGCGATGGTGATGTGAAAACGGCTGGTCAAAAAAAGTGGTCCCCAGAAAAGATAGAACCACCACACCGGATCCGTGAGGGCTTTGGAAGTTGCAAAGGCGATGGTTCCGCGATCGGACAAGAGCGCCCAAAGAGATGGTTTTTCTGAAGATTCCACGGCCATCAGGCTGGGGTCGATGACCTGCGATTCTGCGGGGCGCAGGCGATTGTAGGGGAACAGCATCCATACAATCAGCCACAGCATGCTCATGCTGGCCGTAAAAATAAATCCGTAGCGCCATCCAAATCGAAGCGCGATAAACGGAATGATGATGGGCGCAAGCAGTGCGGCAAAATTTGTACCGGAATTGAAGATGCCTGTGGCCAGCGCGCGTTCTTCTTTCGGAAACCATTCAGCGACCGCTTTCAACGCGGCAGGGAAGTTTCCCGATTCTCCAATGCCGAGAAAGAATCGTGCGATGCCGAATCCGAAGGCGCTGCTGACGAATGCGTGCGCGGCTGACGACAGGCTCCAAATAGCGACAAATAAGCCATATCCTTTGCGGGTTCCCAGGCGGTCGATAATCCTGCCGGAGAGCAGATACGCGAGCCCGTAGGCAAAGGTGAAACACGCCACCATGTTGCCGTAACCCTGCTGCGTCCAATGCAAACTTTTTTGCAGGATTGGCGCCAGGATGCCAAGGACCTGGCGATCCATGTAATTGGTGGTGGTTGCGAAAAATAAAAGTGCGCAGACAAACCAGCGCATGCGGCCAGGGCGATCGTCTGGCTTGCGCACAAACCGCGTCTCCGGCTGCTGCACTTGATCCACTTGATTCAGCCTATTCTGTTTGGGAGCAACTTGGCAGATGCAACTATGCCTTGGGAACTGGGCCCGTGGAGCCGCGTACACGCAAGGTGGACTTGAGGAGAATCTGCTGCGGTTTCAATTCAGCCTGTTCCGCAGACGGCCCGATGGAACGTAATAGCAGGTCTACCGCCGCTGTTCCCATTTCGTACGTGGGCTGCGCGATTGTCGTAAGGCTTGGGCTGACAACCTCCGCCCAGTCGGCATCGTCAAAACTCATCACGCTGACACGGGAGGGGCAGGGGATTTTCAATTCTGTCAGAGCTCGAAGAATTCCCAGCGCCATGCGATTGTTCAGAGTAAAAATTGCGGTGGGCGGTTCAGAAGATTGCAGCAGGCTGTGCCCAATACGATACCCGCTCTCAATATGAGAATCTCCCTGACGCAGATGTTCCTCGCGGATCAGAAGGTTCGATTCCTGCATTGCCTTGCGGCAACCTTCCACGCGATCGATGCTTGTCGAGTGGGTCAAGCGTCCGCAGATCACGGCAATTTTTTGATGCCCCAGCTCGATGAGATACCGAACGCCGTTGTAGCAGGCGTCAAAATTGTCTGTGACAACGCAATTCACCTTCGCCTTCATCGGAATGCAGTCGATGAAAACAACCGGAGCGCGATCACGGGCGAGAGTTTCGCGCACAGCATAGGAATCGGTGGGCGCCAAAAGAATTCCGTCAACACGCTTGGTGTGCAACGCATCGAGGTGGCGAAGTTCAAGGTCGGACTGGTCGTTGGAATTGCAGACCAGCACTTCGTACCCATGCTCGATGGCTTGATCCTCAACGCCGCGCAGAGCCTCGACGAAAAATGGATTGGTGATGTCCTGGACAACAAGCCCCAGCATGTGGGTGCGCCCGGTTCGCAGCCCACGGGCTCCTGCATGAGGAGAGAAATTCATGGCCGCAATGGCTTTTTGCACGACGGCCGTTAACTCCGGGCCAACGATGCCCTTGTTATTCACTACGGCAGAAACTGTTGAGATGGAAACTCCGGCGAGACGAGCAACGTCGCGCATCGTGTAAGAAGTTTGCTTGGCCATCAGACTCGCCTTCCCCTTATACGCTTAGATGTGAGACTTGCCGTTGGCCGGAATTGGAACGCACAGCTTTCACTCGCGGCATCTAAGGCTTCGATCATTATGTTCATTTAAACGGGGGCGATCTACCAGGCTTTCTCAATTCATAGTAAATGGAAGGCCCGATTGTGCCCAGCATTATCCTAGCAACTTAAGATTTCCCTAAGTTGTGATCATAACGTTTCGATCGCTATTGACAAGCAAAAACTGCTGGCGTAGGTTGAGCATTACGCTGTCGTCACAGGGTCTATTTTCCTAAATTAGGCTATGATTTCGGGCAGATGCTGGCAATTCCCCCCTAAAAGTGTGTTTCGTTGTAGATTCTGGAGATAATAACGCTTCGAGTCCATCAGCAAAACGAGAGCTTGGGTGAACGGGATTGGCAATTGCAGGATGGACTGTTCATGGCCTGTAGCAGGAGAGAACGACTGGGTCAGAGTTTGCATGTTTTCGTCATTTTTCTTCGATCGAGAACTGCATGGGGCGTCGACCGTGGATCCGACAGTCGCTGCCGAATATGAAATTGAAGCTTTGAAGGTCGAGCCTACCATGTACAAGTCGGCTCGTTGGAGACAGTGCTGGCAAAATGGGTAAGGTCATCACTGCTCGGAAAGAATCCTGGCTTGAGCTGGCTCTCGCGCCGCTGCCGAGGCTTCGCGCCGCGGTCCTAGGAGATTTTTGTCTGGATGCTTATTGGCATCTGGACTCGACCGAACCGGAACTCTCTCTTGAGACTGGACTGCCAGTACGAAGGGTGCGTAGTCAGAGGTATTCGCTTGGCGGCGCGGGCAATGTGGTCGCCAACATGGTGACGCTTGGCGTGGGACAGGTGCAGGCGATAGGAGTTGTTGGTACCGATCTTTTTGGCGCGGAATTGTTGCGCCTGTTACGCGAATGTGGGCCTGCGGTCACCGGCCAGATGATCGAAGATCCGCAGTGGCAGACCATGGTCTACGCCAAGCCTTGGAATGGTGATCAAGAAGAGAGCAGGATTGATTTCGGCGCATTCAATGTATTGTCGGAGAGAACCATGGATGCGTTGATCGCCGCGCTGGACCTGGCTGCCGGCGAGAATGATGTCGTCGTATTGAACCAGCAGATTTCTCGGGGGGTACACAGTCTTCCGGTGATTGAACGCATTAATCAAGTGATCGCAGCATATCCAAAGACACTTTTTCTGGTCGACGCGCGTCATCATTCCGAACTGTACCGCGGAGCCGTGTTGAAACTGAATGTAGGGGAGGCAGCGCATTTTTTGCAGGAAGCTGCGGATGGTCCGGTTGCAACGGAAAGGGCGAAAATGCTTCGCTCGTCGCATCTCGCAGCAGACTGGACGGTCAACTTTTCTGACGCGCGGAGAACTGGGAATTCTGGTCGCAGATGGAGACAATGTTTGCGAAGTACCCGGAATTCAAGTCCTCGAGAAGACAGACACAGTGGGAGCCGGAGACACAGTTGTGGCGGCGTTGGCAGCCGCGCTCGGAAGCGGACAAGATCCATGGACGGCTGCAAAGCTTGCAAACCTGGCCGCCTCGATCACGGTGAGAAAACTCTGCGCTACTGGAACGGCCACGCGGACGGAAATTCTCGCAGCCGGACCCGAGCCGGATTACATCTTTGAGCCTGAACTGGCGGACGCACCGCATCGAGCGCGCTTTCTTGAAGGAACAGAAATCGAAGTGATTGCCGATCTACCTACCAATCTCCAGATTCAGCATTGTATTTTTGACCATGACGGCACTCTCTCCACACTGCGCGAAGGCTGGGAGAAAATTATGGAGCCGATGATGGTGAGAGCGATTCTAGGGCCGCGATATCAGGAGACTAACCCTAACCGCGTTAACAAAGTAACGGAAGAGGTTCGCGCCTTCATCGATCGCACCACAGGCGTCCAGACTCTGGTACAGATGAAGGGATTAGCGGAGTTGGTGCGGCAGGCAGGTTTTGTACCGGAAAGCGAAATTCTCGACGAACATGGGTACAAGAAGATTTTTAACCAACAGCTTCTGGAGATGATTGCAACGCGCATGTCGAAGTTGAAATCCGGTGAACTGTCTCCGGCTGATTTTCAAATCAAGAATGCCATGGCGCTGTTGCAGGAACTTCATCGCCGCGGAATCAAGCTTTATCTGACCAGCGGGACCGATCAGGCCGATGTCGTCGCCGAGGCGCAGGCGATGGGATATGCGAACCTGTTCGAGGGAAGAATTTTTGGAGCGGTTGGAGATATTACGGTCGAGGCGAAGAAGTTGGTCGTGGATCAGGTCATTCGCGACAATGAACTTTCAGGCTCTCAATTTGCCACCTTTGGCGATGGACCGGTGGAAATGAGAGAGTCGCGAAAAGGTGGAGGCTTGTCGATCGGCGTTGCCAGTGACGAGGTAAGCCGATCTGGATGGAACTTCGGCAAACGATCGCGATTGATCAAGGCCGGAGCTAATCTGATCATTCCGGACTTCAGCCAGCTTTCGGCATTATTAAAAGTGATGCAGCTGACGTAGGGCGCTGGGAATCGAATGCGATCCAACGCAGGGAGAAGAATGAAAATCGACAGCCCGAAGTTGATAAGCGTTGAGGAAATGCGGGTCGAACGGGATAAGCTGGTCGCACAGGGGAAAAAGCTAGTTTTCACGAATGGATGTTTTGACATTCTGCATCGTGGCCATGTGACGTACCTGACTTTTGCCCGGAATCAGGGGGATGCTTTGGTGGTTGGTTTAAATACAGACGCATCGGTTCGAGCCAATAAGGGCGACGACCGGCCCATCAATTCCGAACAGGATCGCGCTTTCGTGCTGGGATCGTTGCGAGCCGTGGATTATGTCGTGCTGTTTGGAGATAAAGAGCCCAAGGACATCATCGCGAAAATCCTTCCGCAGGTACTGGTGAAGGGAAGCGACTGGGCTCACTACGTGAGCGGCCGCGAGGTGGTGGAGGCCAACGGAGGGAAGGTGGTTCTGGCGGATATGGTGGAAGGGCGCTCGACGACCAACACCATCCAGCGCATTTTGCAGACTCACGCAAAGGATGAGACGGCATGAAGAAACCGATCGTGGTGACCGGGGCAGCAGGATTTATCGGCCGCAACGTTGCCGCGGAATTGAATGCCCGTGGTCACGATAATCTTCTGCTGGTTGATAATCTGGGTCACGACGAAAAATGGCGCAATCTAGTCGGGCTGGAATACGAAGATATTATCGACTCGGATGAATTTTTATCCAGTGTGGAGAAGGGAAGAATCGCCGAGTTAGAAGCGCTGATCCACCTGGGAGCCTGCAGCTCGACAACCGAACACAACGCGGATTTCCTGCTGAAGAATAACTACCATTACACACGAGCTCTGTGCGACTATTGCCTGCGCGAAAATACCCGGTTCATTTACGCGTCGAGCGCGGCGACGTATGGCGACGGCAGCCAAGGCTACAGCGATGACGTGACGCAGCTGGCCAGCTTACGGCCGCTGAATATGTACGGATACTCGAAGCACATGTTCGATCTGTGGGCGCAGAAGCATAAGTTGTTCGATCGAATTGTCGGCTTGAAATACTTTAACGTTTTTGGTCCGTACGAAGACCACAAGGGCGACATGCGTTCCATGGTCGCGAAATCCTACGAGCAGATTCTCAGGACCGGGAGGGTCGAGTTATTCAAATCCTATCGACCGGATTATGCCGACGGCGAACAGAAACGTGACTTCATTTATGTCAAAGATGCGGTCGCGATGACATTGCATTTTCTAGGGCGTCGAGATGGTGGCGGACTATTCAACTGCGGCACAGGGCAGGCAAGAAGCTGGAAGGATTTGGCGATGGCGGTATTTGCGGCGATGAAGGTGCCGGCGCAGATTGACTTCATCGAGATGCCGGCGATTCTTCAAGGAAAGTATCAATATTTTACCCAGGCACCGATGGAAAAAATGCGACGGGCCGGGTACGCGGCGCCGTTCACATCGCTGGAGGCGGCCGTCGCCGATTACGTCACGAGCTATTTACAGACGCGAGAACCCGCAAGTACGGAGAGCGGCGCGACAGAGAAAGTCAGGAAACACGGATGAACCAGGTGATCGCAACGAACTTGCGGGATGCGAAAGCAACGCTGGAGCAGGTGGCATCTCTCGAGATTCAAATCGTCGCTGCTGCGGGTGCCATCTCCGATGCGCTGCTGTCAGGGAATAAATTGCTGGCGTGCGGTAATGGCGGAAGCGCTGCGGACGCATCCCATCTGACGACGGAATTTGTTTGCAGGTTTAATCAGGATCGACGTCCCTATCCGGCCATTTCGCTTGCGGCCCAGGGCGGTGACCTGACAGCGATCGGGAATGATTACGAATTCAACGAGATTTTTTCGCGACAGGTGGAGGCGTTCGGAAAGCCGGGCGACATTTTGATTGCGTTTACAACCAGCGGCAGAAGCGCAAATGTCCGCCGAGCCCTGGTGGTTGCAAGAGACTTGAAAGTTAAGACGATTGCATTTCTCGGCAAGGATGGGGGCACCTGCGCGGGACTTGCCGATATTGAACTACTCGTCACCAGTGGAGTTACGGCGAGGATTCAGGAAGGGCATCAATTTTTGTTTCATACGATTTGCGAAATGGTGGAAGAGCAATTGCAGGTCGGAAATTGAAAGTTGCCGCGCTGAACGATTTCACAGCGCATACGGCAGAACGGTATGCAGGGGTCGGTTCACTGAGCCGTTTCGGCTCGCTCGGTGATGGCTGATTGGCGCGATTGGAGTGAACGGCCGATCTTAAGTTTTTTTTTGCCTTTGAATTCGGATCGATTCGATAACGAAAGTTCTCTATGAGTGAAGAAACGAGTTTTGCCAAGCCGGCCAGTAAAGTATGGATCGGCGTAGACATCGGTGGCACCAAGACCGCTGTTGTCCTCTGTTCCGAACCACCGGCTATCCTGAAGCGGGTTGCGTTTCCAACCCAGCCGGAACGTGGACCTGACCACGCACTCACGCTCATTCGTCAGACAATTCATCAAATGATCCGGGAGCACCAGCTCCGACCGGGACAAATCGAAGCCATCGGAATTAGTTGCGGTGGTCCTCTCGATCGAAAGCGCGGTCTGATTCAATCGCCTCCCAACTTGCCCACCTGGAATGACGTTGCGATCGTCGATGTGTTGAAAGACGAGTTCAATGTGGAATGCCGCCTGGAAAACGATGCCAACGCCGGCGCGGTCGCGGAACATCGATTCGGCGCAGGGCAAGGCGTGCAGAATATGATCTTCCTCACCATGGGGACAGGTCTGGGTGCGGGCATCATTATCGGCGGCCGGCTGTATCATGGCGCGTCCGACATGGCCGGTGAGATTGGTCATGTGCGGCTCACGGCATCAGGTCCCGTGGGCTACAACAAAGCTGGATCGGTGGAGGGTTGGGCAAGCGGCGGCGGAATGGCGCAAGCTGCCTCCGAACGAGTGGTGGCAGCGATGGAGAACGGCGAGGTCACATCTCTAGTAGGTCATTTGGCGACAAACAGAATTCTGACCGCGAAGGATGTGGCCGATGCTGCGCGGCAAGGAGATGAAGTCGCGCGGCGGATTGTTTGCGACACTGGAACGCGATTGGGAGAAGCGCTGGCCATTCTTGTTGACCTGTTGAACCCGGAATTGATTGTCGTCGGTGGAATTGCCATGCGCATGGGCGAGAGTCTTCTTGTGCCCGCGCGCGCCGCTATGAAGAGGGAAGCGTTGCCGGCGGCGGCCCAGGCGTGCAGCATTGTGCCTGCGGCGCTGGGCGAGCGTATTGGCGATATTGCGGCGGTTTGCGTCGCCATCGGCTGAAGCGAAAGATCCGCCGGCATTGCAGTAGCAACCTGCGATCATCGGCAATTCGCGCGCAATTGTGCAACACTGGTCGATGCGCGATGAACTCCCTTTCTGAATGAGGTGTAAATGAAACTACCCTGGTTCGCCTGCTTTCTTCTGCCTACATTGATGTTCAGCCAACAAGCGCAAACCCCAGTCAGCCAAGTGAATCCGATGATCGGCACCGGGATTAGTTCGCAGAGGGATCATGGGAATACTGTGCCGGGAGCGACGCTCCCTTTGGGCATGCTTTATTGGAGCCCGGATCCGGTGGACGGCCAGTTCTACGATTATGGGGAACCGGTCACGCGTGGATTTAGTCTTACCCATTTAAGCGGTCCGGGCTGCGGCGTTTATGGCGATGTGCCCATCCTTCCGATTCTGGGAACTCCGCGAGTATCCGCCGCCGGTGCTTTCGACTCCGTACCGCGCCAGTTACAGCCATCAGCAGGAAGTCGCGCAGCCGGGATATTATTCGGTCCGTCTCGATTCTGGAATCGATGTCGAGATCGCTGCCGCGGTCCGTTCCGGCATCGCGCAGTTTACTTATCCATCGGGAAGCGACAAGCACACAATCCTGATCGATTTAAGCCGCAATTTATCGAAGGTGGACGACGCGCATATCGATGTCACTGGAGCCAAGGTGACGGGATGGGTTTCCAGCGGAGGATTCTGCGGTACAGCGAACCGGTACAAAGTTTATTTTGCGTTGCAGACCGATATTGATCCCGCCGCTGTGGGGACCTTCACTGAGATGAGTGTGAACCCTGGAAGTACCTCCGGTAGCGGGCCGCGCACGGGCGCATATCTCAGCTTCAATCCGAGCAAAAAAACAATCCATCTGAAGGTGGGCATCTCCTACGTCAGCGTTGCGAATGCTGAACTGAATCTGAACCAGGAAATTCCTGGATGGGATCTGGAGAAGGTGCGGCAGGACGCACGCAATGCTTGGAATGACGTGTTGAGCCATGCCCAGGTGAGTGGAGGAACGGCGAAGGAGCGCACGGTTTTCTATACGGCGCTCTATCACGCGATGCTGCATCCGTCGACGAATAGTGATGTGAATGGTGAGTACCGCGGGTTTGACGGGAAGGTGCACAATGCCGCGGGACGAGTCCAGTATGCGAATTACTCCGGATGGGATATTTATCGCAGCCAGGTTCAGATGATCACGATGCTGTTGCCGAAGGTTGGCAGCGACATTGCGGAGTCTTTGGTCGTGGACGCACAGCAGGGCGGAGGGCTGCCGATCTGGCCGGTTGCGAATGACGAAAGCGGCGTTATGGCAGGCGATCCCTCGGATCCGATTCTTGCAAGCATCTATGCGTTTGGCGGCCACGATTTCGATACCAAAGCGGCCATGACGGCGATGTTGCACGGCGCGACTGATCCGAAAGCCCATGTGCGTTTGTACCCGGAGCGTCCGGGATTGGCCGATTACATGAGCAAGGGATACATCCCGGAGTCGGATGAAATTCGCGGCTCGGCCTCGGTGACGCTGGAAGATACCAACGCCGATTTTGCGATTGCGCAATTTGCAAAAGCCATGGGCGACGGAAAAACTGAGCAGGAGTTTCTGAAGCGCTCGGCATACTGGCGGAATATCTTCGATCCCGACACGAAGTACATCCGCGCACGCGACACAAGCGGAAAATTTCTGCCTGACTTTACGCCAGGAAAGAGCACTGGATTTATCGAGGGCAACTCAGCACAGTACACCTGGATGATTCCATACGATCTGAAGGGCGTGATTGCGGCCATCGGTGGCCCGGAAACGGCGAAAGAACGGCTGGACAGCTATTTCAGCCAGTATGGCGAGTTCGAACATTTGGATGAGCCGTATTTTTTCATCGGAAACGAACCCAGCTTCGGTGATCCTTGGATCTACAACTGGGCCGGATATCCGTGGCGCACGCAGGAAGTGGTGCGCAAGACGCTCGGCGATCTGTTCACGGATACTCCAGGTGGAGAGCCAGGGAATGACGACCTGGGCGCAACTTCGTCGTGGGTGGTATTTGCCAACCTTGGTTTCTATCCGGAAATTCCCGGTGTCGGTGGAGTGACGACGAACAGCCCCGTCTTTCCTAAAGTGAAACTTTTGCTCGGCGATCATCCGCTGGAGATTGTTGCCACGGGAGCGCCGGAGAAGAAGTACGTGAAGGCTATTTCTCTCGATGGCTCTCCGATAAAAAATTGGTGGATTGACTGGAGCCAGTTGTCGAAGGCGAACACGCTCGAGTTCACTTTGTCGGACACGGCGAATCACGAGGCAGGCGAGCCGCCACCTTCCTATCCGGCAGGATCGAAGTAGAAAGTATAGAAAAAGCGGTGTGGTTTTCTGCGCCGCTAACGCTACGTCATAAGCGAAGGCACGCAGCGATGCGTGCCTTTGCTTATGGCACCTCCCGCACACTTCTCGTTCCCTAATCTGTGACGAAGCTCACATACCCGCGGCGGTTTCTCCTGTAAAAAATAAGCGAAGACTTAAAAGAATACGCATTCAATCTGCCGCGGCGCGAAATGGTTCCCGCAGAGCGACAGGGCAAGCAGCCAAGCCGCAAGTCAACAATGGGGAGCAAGCAGGAGGAGCCATGCCTGTCTATCAAGTACCGGCGCTGCCGTCAGAAGATAAGCGCTGGCGAATCGTGAACGGAACGATGCGCCGCCACGGCTATTCACGGAATGCCCTGATTGAAACCCTGCATACCGTTCAGTCCTCCTTTGGATTTCTGGATAAAGATTCCATACGATTTGTGGCCAAGTCTCTGCGGGTTCCATTGAGCCAGGCCTACGGTGTGGTCACGTTCTACCACTACTTCAGCATGAAGCCGCCTGGGCGCCATACCTGCACGATTTGCACCGGCACAGCTTGCTACATCAAAGGCGCGGATAAAGTGCTGGCTCAGACCGAAAAACATTTGCACATTAAGGTGGGAGAGACGACGCCGGACGGAAATATCTCACTGACGACGGCGCGTTGCGTGGGCGCATGCGGTCGCGCTCCGGTAGCCCTGATGGATGGCGACCTGATCGGCCAAATTCAGGCAGGCCAGGTGGTGGCGCAGTTGGAAGGATGGGCCGCCCATGAATAGCGACGAACTCCAGCAGATTGCTGAAACCGTTCAGCACCAGCATGAGCAATTCGATTACGAAGTGAATGTCTGCATGGGCACGGGCTGCCTGTCGCAGCACAGCGACAAGGTGAAGGATGCCCTGACCACGGAAGCAGAAGCTTCCGGGAAGCGCTGCCATGTACGCCGCACCGGCTGCATGGGCTTGTGCGCGGCAGGGCCGCTGGCGCTGGTAGATCCAATCGGAACGCGTTACGGGCATCTGCAGGAGTCGGATGCGAAGGCCGTGATTGCGAGCCTGGGCGAGAAGCCGCTCGAATCTCGCGAGATACATCTGGAGAAGTATTTTCACGGGCAGCAGCATGTGGTTTTGGAAAATTCCGGTCACATCGATCCGGAAAAGATTGACGAGTACATCGGTCGAGGCGGATACGCTGCACTGTTAAAGGCATTGACGGAGATGGATCCGGCTGCGGTGATCGACCAGATCGCGAAGAGCGGTCTGCGAGGACGCGGCGGTGGCGGCTATCCCACAGGCTTGAAATGGGGCACCGTGGCCAAGGCAGTTGGCTCGCCGAAATACGTGATTTGCAATGGAGATGAAGGCGACCCGGGCGCGTTCATGGATCGCAGCGTTCTCGAGAGCGATCCGCAGCGAGTGATCGAAGGCATGGCCATTGCTGCTTACGCGGTGGGCGCTAGCAAAGGCTACATGTATGTGCGCGCCGAATATCCGCTGGCCGTCAGCCGTCTGACTACCTCGTTGCGCGAGGCGCGGAGAAGCGGCTTTCTTGGCAACAATATTTGCGGAACGCCATTCAATTTTGATATTGAAATTCGACTGGGTGCGGGGGCGTTCGTCTGCGGAGAAGAGACTGCGCTGATCGCTTCAATCGAAGGCAAGCGAGGCACACCACGGCCGCGGCCGCCGTATCCTGCTGTCTCCGGCTTGTGGAACTGCCCAACCTTAATCAACAACGTTGAGACATTTGCCAACGTCGCGCCGATTCTGCGTAATGGTGCGGAGTGGTTTGCGGACATGGGAACCGCGCGCAGCAAAGGGACAAAGGTCTTCGCGCTGACCGGCAAGATTACGAATACCGGCCTGGTTGAAATTCCCATGGGTATGTCGCTGCGAGAAATTATTTTCTCGATTGGCGGAGGTGTTCCCGATGGCCACAAGTTCAAGGCGGTGCAAACTGGCGGTCCCTCAGGTGGATGCCTGCCGGAAGAGCATCTCGACCTGAACATCAGCTATGACGCGTTGATCGGCGCCGGATCCATGATGGGATCGGGCGGCATGATCGTGATGGACGATACCTCCTGCATGGTGAATGTGGCGCGTTTCTTTGTCGAGTTTTGCATGACTGAGTCCTGCGGCAAGTGCATTCCATGTCGCGCGGGTACGGCGCAGATGTATGAACTGCTGACCAAGATTTGCAATGGCGAGGCGACGCATCACGATCTGGAATTGCTGATTGATTTGTGCGATGTGGTGAAGAACACCAGCCTGTGCGGGCTGGGGCAGACGGCGCCAAATCCGGTGTTGAGCACGCTTCGCTACTTCCGCGATGAATATATCGAGCACATCGATAACCATCGCTGCCCGGCAGGTGTGTGTGCCTGCAGCACAAATGATTCGAAGGCGGCGGAACTGGTAGAGGTGGAAGCATGAGTACCCCGGTGGATGTCAAAACCCTCATCATCGACGGAATGGATGTGAGCGCCCGTCAGGATCAAACGGTTCTGGATGTCGCGCGGGAGAACAACATCTTTATTCCCACACTGTGCCATCTGGAAGGGCTGACGGAAGTGGGTGCGTGCCGGCTGTGCCTTGTCGAAATTAAAGGATCACAGAAATTGTTTCCTGCGTGCGTGTTGAAAGTGGAAGAAGGCATGGAGGTCACGACCAAGTCGGACCGGCTGCTGCATTACCGCCGCACCATTCTGGAATTGTTATTTGCAGAACGAAACCACGTGTGCGCGGTTTGCGTGGCCAACGGAAATTGCGAATTGCAATCGATCGCGCAATCGCAGGGGCTGACTCATGTGCGGCTGCCGTATCGCAATCCGAAGCTGCCAGTGGATTTGTCACACGAACGGTTTGCAGCCGATCACAATCGCTGCATCCTGTGTACGCGCTGCGTAAGAGTCTGCGCGGAAATCGAGGGTGCGCATGTATGGGACATCACCGGGCGGGGAATTGATTGCAAAGTGATTACTGACCTGGATGATCCGTGGGGTTCCTCAACTTGTACGAAGTGTGGAAAGTGTGTGCAGGTGTGTCCAACCGGGGCACTGTTCGACAAGACCAAGGTTGGAGTTCCTCATCCCAAGTATCCCGAATTTTTACCGTACCTGAACCTGATGCGAGATGGACAATGACCAAACTGAGATTGGCTACGGCATGGCTGGATGGCTGTTCGGGATGTCACATGTCTTTCCTCGACATGGATGAGAAATTGATTGAGCTGAGCAGTGAGTTTGACCTGGTCTACAGCCCGCTGGTCGACATCAAGACCTTCCCGGAGGAAGTCGACATCACCCTGGTCGAAGGCGCGGTGAGCAGCGTCGACGACATCGAGAAGATTCTTTTGATTCGCGAGCGCACCCGTCTGTTAGTGGCGATGGGAGACTGCGCAGTGACCGGCAACGTTCCCGCTATGCGCAATGCTTTTGGTCCGGATGCGGTGTTGCGTCGCGCCTATTTTGAAAACGCCGACCTGCAGCAGCAGACGCCGTTTGTTGTCGTCCCCAAGCTGCTCGACAAAGTGCGGCCGGTTCATGAGTTTGTGCGCATTGATCTATTTCTGCCCGGATGCCCGCCTTCGGCGGCCACGTTCCACACGGTGCTGACAGATCTGATGGCAAACAGAATGCCGGATGTGGCCAGCCTGACGCGGTTTGGGGCGTGAGAAGGGGATGACAATGTCACGAACCATCTTGATTGACCCGGTAACCCGACTGGAAGGCCACGCCAAGATCACGCTGAAAACCAATGGCGCCGGCGGAGTGGAAGAGGCATACTTCCACGTAACCCAGGTGCGCGGGTTTGAGAAGTTCTGCGAGGGGCGCCCGTTTTATGAAATGCCGTCCATCATGGCGCGTATTTGCGGTATCTGCCCGGTCAGCCATCTCATCGCGTCTGCCAAGGCCTGCGAGGCGATCCAGGCGGTGGTGATTCCTCCAACGGCGGCCAAACTGCGCGGATTGCTGAACCTGGCGCAGATGATCCAATCGCACGCGCTCAGTTTCTTTTACCTGTCCTCTCCAGACCTGTTGCTGGGCATGGATTCCGACAAGGCGGACCGCAATATTTTCGGCGTCGTAAAGTCGATGCCGGAGGTGGGGCGCGCAGGCGTGCAGCTACGGAGATTTGGGCAGCAGATCATTGAAATCCTCGGCAAGAAACGCATTCATCCGGGATGGGTTGTGCCGGGTGGCGTGACCGAGCCGCTGACAATCCCCAAGCGTGACGAGATTCTTGCAATGATTCCGGATGCATGCGTCAGCATCATGCTGGCACTCGATGCCTATAAGCAAATTGCCGATCGCTTTCAGGAAGAGGCGGCTGTCTTCGCGAATTTTCCCAGCATGTTTCTCGGCATGGTGACGCCGGAGGATGGCTTGGAATTCACCGACGGCGCGTTGCGTCTCATCGACACTACTGGCGATATCGTTGCCGATGGGATGAATGCCGCTGCTTTCGATCAGGAATTTGGCGAGGCGGTAGAGCCCTTCACCTTCATGAAGTTTCCGTATTACCGCAAGATGGGTTATCCGGATGGGTGCTATCGCGTTGGCCCGCTGGCGCGCCTCAATCTTGTCAGTCACACTGGCACTCCACGGGCGGATGCGGAACTGCGTGAGTTCAAAGCGCTGGCGGAAGGGCCGGTTCTGAGCTCGTTCTATTACCACTATGCGCGGCTGATTGAAATCCTCCACGGCATTGAAGCCATCGAACGCATCCTGGCGGAGCCCGACATTCTCGATACTCACGTGCGCGCTACGGCCGGTGTGAACTGCCTGGAAGGCGCGGGCATGGCCGAAGCTCCCCGCGGAACGTTGATGCACCACTACAAGGTGGACGAAAACGGCCAGATGCTATGGGCCAACCTGGTAATTGCTACCGGTCAAAACAACAAGGCAATGAATCGCGGTATTTTGCAGGTGGCTCAGCACTACGTCGACGGCAACCGCCTGACCGACGGAATGTTGAATCGGGTGGAGGCGGTGATTCGCACCTTCGACCCATGCCTTAGTTGTTCTACGCATGCTTATGGCCAGATGCCATTGGTGGTGGAACTTGTGGACCCGGATGGAAACCATCTGGATGAGAGGAGACGCAACGGATGACTCCCGCTTTGCTTTTGGCATGCGGCAACCCGCTTCGTGGGGACGATGGCTTTGGTGGCTGGGTGGCCTCGAAGGCGCAGGAACAATTTGCCGGCTCGCAATTGGAGGTGGTGGCATCGCGCCAATTCACGCCGGAGATGGCAGAGCCCATCAGCACGTCTGACACAGTGATTTTCCTCGACTGCTCCGCGACCTCGGAACCGGGACAGATTACGCTTCATCCGGTGGAAGCCACTACCAGGCCCGCAAGACTGATGACCCACCACATGAGTCCCGAGAGTTTGCTCTGGATGTCGCAGGAACTCTACGGACGCGTCCCTCGGGTGGCGTATCTCATCACTGTGGGAGGAGAGTCGTTCAAAATGGAAGAGCGCCTGAGCAACGCGGTTCGAGGCGCTGCGCCCGCGGTATTGAGTATGGTGAGAGAAATTGTGCACTCTGCGAAACAGCAGCGTTGGAACCTACCAGGCTCGGAGTTTGAGTTCGAGGAAGCCGCCGAATTGACGACCGTTTGATAGACTGAGCAGGCGGGCGGGAGTAGCTCAATGGTAGAGTAGCGGCTTCCCAAGCCGTTGGTTGCGGGTTCGATCCCCGTCTCCCGCTCCAGCAGAACGCCTGCCTTTCTGCACAGACAAATTAGAGATTGTAGTGCCATCGTTGTTGCTCGCTTTGTAACTCCGCAAACGATATCGCGACACTGGGCAGGCCTACTATTTGATCCCCACCGCCATCGAATCCAATCCTGACAAATGTTCAACACGGGCTTGACTGAACCCGGCTTCCTTCAGCCAACCAATGCAGTCGGCGCCGGTGTAATCAAAACCTCCAGAAGTTTCGATCAGCATATTCAAGCTCATCAGCAAGCCGAACGGATTTTTCGATCTATCGTCGTCAATCATTGCATCGTAGGCGATGAATGCGCCTCCGCTGGGGAGTGCCTCCCAGATCTTGTGAATCAAGAATTTCTTCTCCTCCAAATTCCAGTCATGCAGAATGTGACCCATCATCATGACTTCCGTCTGCGGCAACGGATCACGGAAAAAATTGCCTGCCTGAAACCTCACGCGAGAGGACAGGTCATGGTCCTGGACGTACTCCTCAAAGATGGGCGCAACCTCGGCGAGGTCGAATCCGACGGCGGCAAGATGAGGGTTCTTGAGCGCCACCTGAACCAGCAGGTCACCCTGGGCGGCACCGAGATCCGCCACGGTTTTGTAATTTGCCCAGGGGAATCTTGAAGCGATGGTGATGTTGGCGCCGCGGCTGATCCCGGTCATGGCCTTTAGAAATCCCTTCAGCCTCTGCGGATCGGAGTAGAGAGTGCTGAAGACATCCGGGTCGCCATGCGCTGCCTCATTTTGGGGCTGACCAGTGCGCAGAGCCGTTGTCAGTTTGTTCCAGTGCCCAAAGAGGCGGCGGTTAGCCATTTCCAGCATGCCGCCGATATAGGACGGCTTGTGCTTATCGAGAAAATAGTCCGTGGACGGCGTATTGGAATATTTTCCGTCGTGACGCTCGAGAAATCCTAATGCCACCAGCGCGTCGAGGAAGTCGCGGGCGGATCGCGGATGCAAACCAAGACGCCCGGTGAGGGAGTCCAGATCCTGAGGGCCTTTAGCCAGTTCGGTAAAGACCTCCATTTCGACTGCACTCAAAAGCGTTTTTGAAGACCAGAAGGCGAGGCCGACCTGCAGTATCTGATCGGGCTGGGGCGCGGCGGTAGTCACGATGATTTCTCCTGTGCGATGAATTTCTGTTGTCTTTGGGGGAGAACTCAGCGGAGAGCCTGAGCCATTCTACTCACTTGATAGACAAACAGCTTGATTAAAACGCGTTAGCACCCAGAGATCTGTTGTAACAAAGACCTGTTGACCGTTTTGCATCGCAGAGGCTACGATGCACACAACTGAATCCTGCCCGTGTTTGTGAACCTTTTGGACCACGACAAAGTCTAACTAGTTGAGATATCCGCGGGCGCGGAAAAACCTGAGAAAGCTCCGGGGAGACGCGTATGAGCAAGTCTTTCGCTGTAGGAATCGGAGGCGCCGCCGGCCAGGGTGTGGCTACGCCGGGCGACATTTTCGCGAAAATCTTTAGCCGCCGTGGGTCTGCATCTGAACGCCTACAATGCCTACCAATCCATCATTCGCGGCGGCCACACGTTTCTTACCATTCGAACCGGCCCGCAGAACATCTCCAATACCGGTGATCATCTTGACCTGCTGATCCCACTCAATCAAGACACCATGGATCGGCATCTTCGCCTGCTGACAGCGGGCGGCGCGTGTCTCTACAACGCTGACCTGATCCAGCCCGGCACGCCGGCGGAAGGCGTCCAGCTTTGCCCAATGCCGGTTTCGAAAATGGCGGATATCACTCGCAACAAGGTGGGACAGAACACACTGGCGATTGGCGCGGCTCTCAGCATGATGGGCGTTGGATTTCCCGCACTGGAGAGCGTGCTGGCTGAGCAGTTTCGCAAGAAGGAGCAGGCGGTAATCGACGAAAACGTCAACCTGGCGCGCGCCGGTTACGATTACGCCACACAAAACTTCAAGCCATTCGCCTGGGCGCTTCCAATGACGGATGCGCGCTACGCGGTGTTGAGCGGCAACGTTGCGATGGCGATGGGAGGCGCGGCGGCGGGTGTGAAATTTTATTCCGCCTATCCCATGAGCCCAGCGACCGGTGTGCTGCATTGGATGGCGGGACATGCGCGTCAGGCAGAGATCATGGTGCGCCAGGTGGAGGATGAGATTGGCGTCGTCACCATGGCGATTGGCGCGGCTCATGCCGGCGTTCGAGCGATGTGCGCGACCTCTGGCGGCGGCTTTGCGCTGATGAGTGAAGGGATGGGGCTGTCTGCGCAGGCGGAAATCCCCATCGTGGTGATTGATTGTCAGCGCGCCGGCCCGTCGACAGGAGTGCCGACCAAAACCGAGCAGGGTGATCTATGGCAAATGCTGGGCGCGGGATTTGGAGATTATCCGAAAGTGATTGCGGCGCCGCTCGACATTGCCGATTGCTTCAAACTCATCCCAGAGATTTTCAATATCGCAGAGAAATTCCAGTGTCCCGGAATTGTCCTCTGCGATTTGTTGCTTTCAGAGGGAAGATTGAGCGTCGATCCCAAGGTGCTCGATTTTGCGCCTGAGATCGATCGTGGAGAACTGATCACATCGAATGGAACCGGCGACCACGAACCCTACAAGCGGTACAAGATTACTGAAAGCGGAGTTTCTCCGCGGGCGATCCCTGGAATACCCGGCTACACCCACGTGGTTTCGAGCGACGAGCACGATGAAGATGGCGTGCTGATCAGCGATGAATACACGAATTCCGGCAAGCGCCGCGCCATGATGGAAAAGCGCATGCGCAAAGTGGATGGAATTGCGGCGTCTGTTGCACCACCGGAACTTCATGGACCGGCCAATGCGGACGTAACGCTGATCGGTTGGGGATCCACCTACGGCGTGATTCAGGAAGCATGCGAACTGCTGGGTGAGCAGGGGATTTCCGCAAATTACTTAATCGTGCGCTGGTTAGTTCCGCTGCATGGTGACGCGATTCTGGATCTATTGCATGGTGCGCGCCACACCATCATCGTAGAAAACAATTTCAGCGGTCAGTTTGCCCGCTACCTGCGCAGCGAAACCAGCTTTGTTCCCGACGGAAATATTCGTAAGTACGACGGAGAACCGTTCGCTCCGCACCACATTGTTGAGGCGGTCAAGGAACAGCTGGCGGGCAAAACCAGGCTTTCTGTGCCGACTCACGAAATCATGGTGTAAGCCAAACACAACCGCTTCCTGTGCAAAGGAGAATCGAAAGATGGCGACTGAAGTAGCTGGAGTAGCTCCAAAGACAATCTCGATGGCGGACTTTAAAGGGAGAGTAGACCCTGACTGGTGCCCTGGATGCGGCGATTTTGGCGTGCTTGCGGCGGTTCAAAAGGCCCTGGTGGAACTGCAGATTCCCAAGCACGAAGTGGCAACGATCAGCGGCATTGGATGCTCGTCGAATTTTCCCGGCTTTATTGAGACCTACGGCATGCACACGCTGCATGGACGGTCATTGCCGGTTGCGACGGGAATGAAGCTGGCGAACCACGCCATGACAGTGTTGGTCACAGGCGGCGACGGCGACGGTTTCGGGATTGGCTGCAATCACTTTGTGCATACCATTCGCCGCAACGTCGACCTGACATACATCGTGATGGACAACCAGATTTATGGGCTCACCACTGGCCAGACCTCGCCGACCAGTCGCATTGGCATGAAGACCAAGAGCATGCCTTATGGAAATATTGAGACACCTTTGAGTCCGATCGCGTTGGCACTTGCAGCAGGGGCGACCTACGTCGCGCGCGGTTTTAGCGGGGATCAGAAGCACCTGACGGAGTTGATCAAGCGGGGCATCGAGCATAAGGGATTTTCATTTATCGATGTGTTCAGCCCGTGTGTCACCTACAATCACGACAATACGTTCCAGTGGTTCCGTCCGCGCGTGAAGAAGCTTGAAGACAATCCTGACTACGATTCGAGCGATTGGAACGCTGCCATGGAGAAGTCCGTGATCTGGGGCGACGAAATTCCCATTGGAAGGTTTTTTGAACGGACTGATCTACCAGCGCTGCATGAGTCGGAACCCGTGCTGAATGCCGGGCCGCTGGTGCATCAGAACAACCGCATCCCGGCGGATGTTGCGCAGAAATTTATTGAAGAATTAATGTAGCTGGAATCGTCGTGCCCGCTGCAGCCTAAGTTATTCGACAGTCAATGTCGCAGCAGCTTCCAACCGGCGAACGACGGTTGGCTGTCCGAGGCACACCATCACCGCAAACAGGCTGGGTGCGACGGCTTGGCCTGTGAGTGCTACGCGGGCTCCATTGATGAGTGCGCCGGCCTTGATGCCTTTCTCAGTCGCGTAGGCGCGCAACAGTTCCTCCGTCGAGGCCTCAGTAAACTCACTCCAGAGCCGAATATCTTCCACCTAGCTCTGCCAGCATGTGCCGCACAGATGCATCGGAAAGAAACTTCTTCGCGGCAGCATCATCGATGGAAAACTGGTCTCCAAAATAGGCTAAAAAAGTGGACGCAAAATCTTTCAAGCTGCGCGCTCGCGGCTGAAGCAGCGCGATGGCTGCGAGGATTTCTTCGCGACTGCGGGCGGGCTGGTAATTCGCTGCGCGCCATTCTTCTTCGATGAGCGGCAGCAGCCGTGACGGATCATAGGCGCGAATATATTCCGTGTTGTACCAGGCGAGTTTCTCATTGTTGAAGACAGCATTCGAGTGGGCGATGCCGTCGAGCGAGAACATCTGAATCAACTCATCCGTCGAAAAAATTTCGCGATCGGGGCCATCTGGCTGCTTCGCAGCTTCACCAGGACTCCATCCAAGGAGCGCCAGGAAATTTCGGAAGGCTTCGGGGACAATGCCCATTTCCTTGTAAGCCATGACGCTGGTCGCTCCGTGGCGCTTCGACAGACGTGTTTTATCCGGCCCGAGAATCAGGGGCAGATGCGCGAAGACGGGCAGGGAAGCGCCCAGAGCCTGATACAGCAGGACCTGTTTCGGCGTGTTGGAGAGATGATCGGCTCCGCGGATAATGTGGGTCATTCGCATGTCCAGATCGTCTGCAACGACGCTGAGGTGGTAGGTCGGAATACCGTCGGAGCGTAGAAGGACGAAGTCCTCCAGCTCGGCATTGGCAAATTCCATCGGGCCAAAGACAGCATCCTTGAATACCGTCACGCCCTCGCGCGGGACCATAAAGCGCACTACAGCGCGTTCCCCCTGAGCCATGCGCCCTTGGGCCTCCACCCGTGAAATGGAGCGGCAGCGGCCGTCGTAGCGCGGCACAGTTCCAGCTTCAGTCGCGGACGCACGCCGGGATTCGAGCTCTTCCCGAGTACAGAAACAGTGGTAGGCATGGCCGTTCTCAACTAACGTGGCAGCGGTACGAGCGTACAGATCGAGGCGTTGCGATTGGTAGAACGGGCCCTCGTCCCAATCCATCCCAAGCCATCGCATGCCCTCAAGAATGCCAGTGACCATGTCGGCGGAGGAGCGCTCGAAGTCTGTGTCTTCGATACGAAGGATGAAAGTTCCCCCGGTGTGACGGGCAAAGAGCCAACTGAACAGAGCAGTGCGAGCTCCTCCCACATGCAGAAAGCCAGTCGGAGAAGGCGCAAATCGAACGCGTGTTGCTGGAGAAGAGGATTTCATCAGCTGGACCAAACTTTTATCCTAGAGCATTTTTGCGAGCGTGGCTAAAGTAGGCGGCGGTGTTTCAGCTTGCCGCAGAAGGACAAAAGCCCCGGCTTGAGCCAGGGCTTGGTTGCGAACGTAGAGGGATAGATCTTGTGCTAGAACAGGCGATAGGACACACCAGCGGAGTAAACCCAGGGGGTCAGGCCAGTGGGTGGAAACTGCCATTTTTGATACTCAAAGTCGGCAGGGCGGATCGTAAAGTGGCTCGTGAGCTTATAGTCGACGCCACCGCCAATTGCGAAGGTTGTGTAGTTGTATGACTGATTGGAGATGAAGCTTGGGTAGTGGAAGCGGCTTCCACCTGCCAGGAATTTGGCGTAGGAAATCCATCTGCGGCGAAACTCATACGTGACACGCGGACCGCCTAAAAAGTTTTCCTCAGAGATTCCTTTACCGGAACTTGAATCCGTAAGAAAGTTCAGAAAACGTGCTTCTCCTTCCACGCCGACCCCGACATTGCGCCAAACGTGATAATCAAAATCGCCGTATACTCCGGGTCCATATGCATGTCTTTGACCGTAATCTGTTTGTCCGAAGGAGAAATAACCTCCCACAGTGATGGTCGCTTGTTTCGGCGTAACTGGAGATACCGCCTGAGCAAGCAGAAATATCGGGCAAAATAAAAAAGCCAGCCCACTAAAAAGTTTTTTCCCCACCGTAAAACCCTCCCCAATGCAAGAAGAACTTTTATGTCTAGAGGCAGATACAGTTTTGTATCTGCCTCCTAGTGTAAGTCTACGTCATTGATTAGATGTACTGTCACCCGGGGAGGCTGCTCCAGTAGACGCTGGAATTGGCGCTGCCTGCCCGTATGGGCGGAGCCTAAAGAAAATAGGCGTCAATTCGAGTGGCATCTTATCGCTTGGGCTCAACACCGCAACAGGTTTGGAGTTGAGTAACTCGACAGAATCATTCCACGAATCCACGCGAACGCGGCTTCCGAGAGGCAGAGCTGCGATCTGGCGGACGTTGTCCATATCAAGTTTGGGTGCTTTGGAAACCAATGCGCTCATCCAGACCTGATCGTCGGCGGGGCTGGTGAACAATGAGTCTCCAAGTTGGGGCTGCATCAAGGACGGTAGCGCCTTGGAGCGAGCGAGTAGGAGTTTGTAATACAGGCCAGCATCGGCCAGCTTGTCTTTATACGGAGAGTTCTCCAGAAGCTGCATCGCCTTCTTCGCAGCAGCCTGGTTCTCTGCGTCGCTGTGATGCAGAGGGACTCGGCGGATGGTCGCCTGATCGGCGAACATCAAGTTATCCGGGAAAGCAAATTCAGTATCGACCTTATGCCCAAGCACGAGGTGAGCCAGTTGGAAGGAAAGCACAGCAGCCAGGTCTGATTCGTAGGGGAGGGTATCGATCAGGCCTTTGCTGAGTACGATCGTGTTTCCAATGGTCAGACTCTCCAGAGGATAGGTCAAGAGAACGCGGCAGTGTACGGGTTCAGGCAATGAAATGTTGTTGGTGAGGATGAGGTTGTTTGTGACCTGCTCCAGCACCTTGTCAAAGCTGCTCGGTGCTGCCAACAGGCCGGCTTGAAAGAGGCGATCGAGAATATTAGATTCTGCTTGCTGCGACCACATGCGGGAAGCTTGCAGCGGGCTTACATCCTGCGCGCTTTCGCTCTGATCGGATACGGCATCAATCTTTACTGTTGCGTTGTCGGAAGTGGAAGCGGGTTGACGCAGCGAGTAGCCCCAGATCCAAGTTTGCGCGCGGAAGAAACCAGCCTGGTCCGGAACTGCGCCCGGTCCATGCTCTTCTGCGTAGACAGCGGTTGGCAACCAGAGGCCGGGCTGCACGTTGGTGCGCCAGCTGTCAAAGTGGTAATAGACCTGGTGGCCATTATTGCTGGTATAGGTGCCGCTGAAGCGAACGATATTGCCGCCGGTATCTTCAATCCAGACGCGACCGATAAAGCGTCCCGCGCCGGAGCCGGACTTCGGCGTCACATCAAACAGGTCGGTTCGAGTGTCGCCAAGAAATTCGCGGCGTACGAAGACGAAATCATAATGCTGGCGATCGAAGTGATTGGCATCGAGCAGGAGCATTTGTACGAACCCCTGGGCGACATACTCGATCTTGAACGCCTTCGTCAGTCCATTGACGAACATGACGGAACCCTTGAGAGCGGTCTTTTTGGCGCCAGCTTCCTGATAGCGATTGTCTTCGATGACCTTGCCGAAATCCACGCGGCCCAGGAAATAGTGGTCTTCGGTGGGCACAGCGCTTAATTGCGTATCCGGCTTGAAGTCCTGAATGTAAGTTTCGACAACAGGCGTGCGTTGCTGCAACGCCTGCAGGACACCCCGTTCATGGCCAGAAGCCAAATCGATGAGGCGAACCATCTGGGGGGTCAGCTTGCCCATTGGCTGTTTATCTTTTTTGTGCCGGGCCGAGGCAGGGAGAGTGATGGACACCAGCAGAAGGAGGGCCAGTCCTCTGTTGCGTGAACCTCGAGGGATAAGTTTCGAAAATCGCATCATTGTGTTCCTTGGGTTACCTGGTTTAGGGTTGTTTGCTCACAATTACGCTCACTGGAAGCCGATCCAATCATACGTGAACATTACCGATACGTTACCAAAAATTTCAAAATGGTAATACCTTATGTTACGTAAGTTTAAACACGACTTCCCAGAATTATGCTAGCTGGAAATCGATCCGATAATATGTGGTAATGTCGACGGGCCGGCCATCGCGAGTTGCGGGCTTGAAATGAGTAGCTTCTGCCACCCGAATCGCCTGCTCGTCCAACCCATGACCTAGACCACGAACCACCCGGATGACGTGGCAACGCCCGTCAGCCGAGAATCGGACCTCCAGAACAACGTCGCCCTGGATCTTCAGCTGCTTTGCCTCCGGCGTGTACTCCGGTGTGGGGTGAGAAATGACCTCGACCGTGGTTTCATTCCCGGTATTGGCCACCATCACCTTCGGCGTTTCGACCGCAGTATTGTCCTTAAAGGCGCCTTGCGTAACTTTACCGCGAGGGCCATTTCCGGTACCGCCAGCCATGCCGTCAGAGAATCCAACGGACGCGACTTTTCCATGTCCGCTGCCTCCCGGGACGCCATTGGCATATCCGGAACCGAAATTCACGCCGCCAACTTTTCCGCGACGGGCAGAGCCGGCACCGGCACCGTCACCCACTGCACTCTGAAAGCTGCCGTAAGCGGCGATAGTTGCCGGACGGTTTGCGCCCGGATTCGGGTGAACTCCATTGGGATCGCCAAATCCGCCGGTTTTCGTCGACGTCTGGCCCATATTGTTCGCGACGGCTGTCGGAACATTGGTGTGGAACAGACCCACCTTCGGCTGCGCTGGCAATGCAACGGAGTCGGGGCGGTACGGCGGCAGCACGGGCGCACTGACATTATTCAGATGGACCCGGGCAAGCTTCGGCTGAGGTTCATTCTGCGTGGTCTGGTGGTACGTAATTTTGGGAGCGATCCGGTTCAGCAAATCCGGAGTTGGAGGAACGATTGGAGGCTTAACCCGAATCGTCGGCCGCACCGGCTTCACAGGAGTAATGGGAAGCAGGAGGTCGGTCTCGACCATGGGTTTTTGTACGACTTTATGAACCATGAATATGGACAGAATCAGAACCAACGCAATTGCCGAAGCATTTACGACCAGGCTTACGATGAAGGACCTGTTTCGTCCCTCTGGTTCTGGCAGCAGTCCGAACGTGGCTAGTTGTCGACTGGAAGGTACGCGCTCTCGATCTCTCGAGCGGCGGGGGGGCAGTCCGGTATCGGGCCGGACTGAATGCTCTCTTGTCGCAAAACTTGTCATACCGCTTTTACCTCAACGCGTTCAAACGTTCGCTGAATCAGAATTTTTGGAGCAACATCTTTCTTCGGTACCGGCACGTCCGGCTGGCTGTTCAGTCAGGGTATCTTTTGAAATACTGCCGACTCCGAAAAGGGCACAGGCAAAAGAATGTTTCAAAGAACCGCAGCAGAGAACAAAGTTCAAATCCAACGTGAAATCCATCTCTGCCAAATTTGCCGAGCAACCATATAACTTGGATGCCGCGGACATTTGACGAGTACAGTCTTGCCAGGTCAAAGTGCAATGCGACCGCACTCCAGCCTGTTTCATGCTGTAAATCTCAGAGCCCGGAAAAGGACTCCTAAGCTCTGCGTAATTGGCTATGTTTGCCAATGAGTATGCCACATCTTAGAAATTTTGAAATGAAATTCTCGCATGTCTATCAGAGGCGGGTATCGTTACATTAACCAGTGGGGGACCCGACCCGTCAAAATATGCAAACTAACGCTTTCGGCCTATCATCAAACGGGAAATAGTTGATTCGCTTTTTTCTGAGGGAATCTTGATGAGACCAGGGACAACTCGTTTCCTGTCCTCAACTTTCAACCATCTCTAGCGATCAACCATTCCAGCTTACTGCACCGACAACGGAAAGTTCTATTGATATAAAAGGAGATAATCCAATTGAACGCACTCATTACCGGTGGCGCTGGTTATATAGGGGGCACCGTCGCCCACCTGCTCGCGGCTGCCGGGCATCGTGTCCTGGTGTATGACAATCTGTCCCATTCCCAACGCCTTTCGGTACCAGCAAGCCTGGCCTTTATCGAAGGGGAAGTCGGCGACCGAACGAAGATGGAAGCCGCTCTCCGAAGCCATAAAATTGATGCCGTCCTGCATTTTGCCGCCCTGATTGAAGCGGGCGAAAGTATGCAGTGTCCTGAGCTGTATTTTAGCAATAATAGCGCATCCA
>CAVZFK010000004.1:0-127805 GCA_963774515.1 uncultured Acidobacteriota bacterium
TATGAAAATGAAAATTCGATCACCTTGGTTTCAGTATCACCTTCTCCCAATCGTTTTGATGTCATGTCTGTCGCTCTTGGTATTCATCACTGGATGCGCCGATGCAATTCCCGGCGCCCCTCCGCCTGCGCCGTCAGTGAACATCTCCGCCAGTCCTGCACAAGTCTCCAAGGGAAGCACGGCCATGTTGAGCGTTGCGGCATCGAATGCCACATCGTTGACCGTGACCGGCAGCGATGGCAGTTCCTATACGCTGGCCACAGACGGCGGCACTCTGCCAGTCAACCCGGCCACGACGACCACGTATACCGCAACTGCGACTGGACCCGGAGGGACGACCACCGCGACCTCTACCATCACAGTAGCGGCCGCGACTGCGCCGACCGTAAATATTCTTGCCACCCCGATGTCGATTAACCCGGGCAACTCTTCTACGTTGACTGTAACTGCGACCAATGCCACCGCCGTGACCGTGACCGGTAGTGATGGCAGTTCATACTCCCTGGCGACAACCGGCGGATCGCAATCCGTCAGTCCCAGCGCAACGACGACCTATACCGCAACCGCAACAGGAGCCGGTGGAACCGTCACCTCAACAGCGACCGTAACTGTGAGCGCAGTGACCAACCCCGCGCCAACCGTGACCATCGCAGCCAGCCCTACTTCGATCACCTCCGGCGGTTCATCCACTCTGACTGTGGCCGCGAGCAATGCCACATCTGTAACTGTGACCGGGAACGATGGCAGTTCCTACACCTTGGCGGCAACTGGCGGAACACAATCCGTCAGCCCCACCGCGACGACGACATACACTGCGACCGCAACTGGAGCCGGTGGGAAGACCTCTGCGACGACGACTCTAACTGTGGGATCGTCCACTACGACTGCCCCTACGGTCACGATCGCTGCCAGCCCCACATCGATTGCTCCGGGTGGCTCTTCTATGTTGACAGTGGCGGCAACCAATGCCACGGGCGTGACCATCACCGGTAGCGATGGCAGTTCCTATTCGCTGTCGGCCACCGGAGGAACACAACCCGTTAAGCCGACGACGACCACCACATACACCGCAACCGCAACCGGAACGGGAGGAAAGATTTCGGCGAGCGCGACAGTGACCGTGACCAGTGCGGCGCCTACCGTCACCATCGTCGCCAACCCTACGTCGATTGCTCCAGCCGGATCTTCTATGTTGACAGTGGCGGCAAGCAATGCCACCACTGTGACAATCTCCGGCAGCGACGGCAGCTCCTATACCCTCGCCGCAAATGGCGGAACACAATCTGTCAAGCCCACGGCGACAACAACCTATACCGCAACCGCAACCGGAGCCGGAGGAAAGATTTCAGCGAGCGCGACAGTCTCCGTGACCAGTCCCGCGCCTACCGTCACTATTGCCGCGAATCCGACGGCGATCACTTCGGGTAGTTCTTCCACGCTCACTGTGGCGGCAACCAATGCCACCACCGTGACACTTGCCGGCAGCGACGGCAGTTCCTATACTCTGGCCGCAAATGGCGGCTCGGAATCTGTCAAGCCGACGGCGACAACAACCTACACCGCGACCGCCACGGGAGCAGGAGGAAAAATCTCCGCTACCGCCACAGTTACCGTCAACCCAGCGACTGCCCCAGTGGTGACTTTCACGGCAAGTCAGTCGACCATTACGGTGGGTAGTTCGACCACTCTTACCGTCACTGCGAAGAATTCTACGAGCGTGACCATCACCGGCAGCGATGGCAGCTCGTATACTTTGGCGGCAACCGGAGGAACGCAATCGGTCAGCCCCACCAAGACCACCACCTACACCGCAACCGCAACCGGACCCGGCGGCAAGAGCAGCCAAACAACGACTGTTACGGTGAATCCGAAACCGGCACCCACCGTGACCATTACGGCGAATCCGTCGTCGATCACGGCAGGAAGCTCTTCCGTGTTGACAGTCACGGCGAACAACGCCACTGGAGTGACCGTAAAAGGAAGCGATGGTAGTTCATATACGCTGCAGGCGAGTGGCGGCACACAGTCCGTAACTCCCAGCGCGACGACAACCTATACCGCAACCGCAACTGGGGATGGCGGAACAATCACAGCCGCTGCAACCGTAACCGTTACGCCCGCTCCGACGCCCACCGTAACAATTACGGCGAACCCCACGTCGATTAGCTCGGGAAGTTCGTCAACCTTGACGGTGGCTGCAACAAA
Source organism: uncultured Acidobacteriota bacterium (assembly GCA_963774515.1). Taxonomy (GTDB): domain Bacteria; phylum Acidobacteriota; class Terriglobia; order Terriglobales; family Acidobacteriaceae; genus JAKAAZ01. Next base: position 2,206 of record CAVZFK010000004.1, read on the forward strand.
CGCTACTGGAGTTGTAGTAACCGGCAGCGATAGTAGCTCCTATACGCTGGCGGCAAGCGGTGGAACGCAGATTGTCACTCCCAAGTCAACGACCACCTACACTGCCACCGCGACGGGAGCTGGAGGCAAGACCGCCACCGCGACGGCGAAGGTAACAGTGGTGACCGGTTCCTCTTTCGTACTGACGGTGAATGACGTAGGCACTGGCAGCGGAACAGTGACCAGTTCTCCCGCGGGGATCAACTGCCCGCAAACCTGCACGGCTACCTTCGCCAACGGAACCGCGGTCGAATTGACGGCAACTCCCGAGGCAGGCACCACGTTTGCAGGATGGTCCGGCCCATGCACGGGTCTAAAAACGTGCGACATCACTTTGGCTGGCAATACTACGGTGACATCGACATTCGAAGAAGGAACGGCAGGTATCGATTCGCTCCAACACATCATCTTTTTTGCTCAGGAGAATCGCTCGCTCGATAACTACTTCGGCGCGATGCGGCAATACTGGAAGCAGAACGGGATTCCCGACCAGTCATTCGACGGGCTGCCTCAGTTCAACCCGACCAGTGGAATAGCTCCGCTCTATGGGCCGCCTCCCGCTATCCCGGGATGCGATCCCACCAGCCCTTATCCCGGTACATGCATCTGGGATCCGAGCAACACGGTCGCTTCTTTCCATATGACTTCGGTGTGCAACGAAAACACCAGTCCGTCGTGGAACGAGGCCCATAACGACTGGGACTATACCGATCATTTGGGCAACGATCCGGCAAAGAATAATGGGTTCGTGCACACTGCCGCTGGCGACGCACGCGACAACAATGGACAACCGTTCTACGACACGGATGGCCTCCGCGCCATGGGCTATTTGAACGGTACCGACCTGAACTACGACTACTTCATGGCCACCGATTTCGCCACGTCCGACCGCTTCTTCCAACCCGTCCTGGCTCGCACCGAACTCAATCGCGCCTATCTTGATTCCGCGACAACCGGCGGATATGTGCATGCGAACGGCACAGACACCAAGGATGAGGCCCCGCACAAAGCACAGCCGATTTTTGAGGAACTGCAGAACGCGGGCGTGACCTGGAAGGTCTACATTAATCCGGACGGCACCGGCTGCGCGGGACCGCCCTACACGGCCTCTTGCCTGCTCAAGACAGTTGACCTTGGCAGCTTCAGCTATGCAGCTACGGTCCTGGCGAATTATCCGCAGAACGTAGCACCGATCTCGGAGTACTTCACCGATCTGACCGACGGTACTCTGCCGCAGGTCGCGGAGATCTACGCGGGATCTGATGCCGGGCTCGACGAACACGGATCCGTGTCTGACTCTACTCCGATCAATATCCAACATGGGGCGCGCTATACCTCGACACTGATCAACGCATTCATGCAAAGTTCGTACTGGCAAACTTCCGCGTTTATCTTCACCTTCGACGAGAGCGGCGGCCTGTACGATCACGTTTCTCCGCAAGCAACCGTCAGCCCGGATGGGATCAAGCCGGTCGACCTGCTTTCGAGCGATATTTGTTATACGACGAAAGGTCCTCTATGCGATTTCACATGGACCGGCTATCGAATTCCCCTCACGGTTATTTCCCCATATGCCAAGAAGAACTATGTCTCCCATACGGTGATGGATCAGACGGCCATTCTGAAATTCATCGAGAAGCGGTTCAATCTACCGGCGCTCAACAAGCGCGATGCGGCCCAGCCGGATATGTCGGAATTTTTCGATTTCAACAATCCGCAGTGGATGTCTCCACCCGTGCCTCCTACGCAGAATACGAGCAACCCGTGTTACTTGAACAAGCTGCCTTAAATATTTTTTCGCGGAATCTTACAGGTTCGATCAAGCCTGTAGATGGCTCCATGGGTTTTAATTTCGGCACCACGCATTGAACGCGATTGAGGGTGGATATTGTCAAATTCTGAATTGTTCTCGGTGCTCTTCAGTCTGCTGCTCCTCGTAGGGCTGGCGCAGTTACTCGGCTACCTGTTCGCAAGGCTGCGCCAACCGCGAGTGATCGGTGAAATTCTTGCCGGCATCGTCCTCGGGCCCGCTCTGTTCGGCAGGTTTCCGTACATCACCAACCTCTTCAAGACCGCGGATGCGGGTCACACGCTGGGCTTTGTGTATTGGCTTGGCCTGCTCTTGTTGATGTTCTTATCTGGCGCGGAGACGCGAGAACTCTTCAGCCGTGAAGAACGGCGAGAAGTCGGATGGCTTGCCATCGTCGGTACTGGCGTGCCGTTTGTGCTGGGTCTGACCTTCGGCTCGTGGTTGATTCGACCGGCTCTTGCCGGTCCTCACGGAAATCGAGTTTCACTCATCATCATTCTGGCTGTCGGAGTCGCTGTTACATCCGTGCCGGTTGTTTCAAAAATTTTCGCCGACCTGAAAATCCTCCACACCCGCTTTGCTCGACTTGTTTTGGGAGTCGCGGTTCTCGAAGACATCGTTTTGTGGCTTGCGCTGGCAGTAGCAACCTCGTTCGCCGGAACCGCGGTACTCAACGGACGCGCCATGTCACTTCACTTGGCAGTGACAGTTGGATTTTTTGTTCTAGGGCTGACGATTCTTCCCCGCGCTATCAAGAGGATCAACAAGTCGAAGTTCAATGTATTCGCACAGCAGACTCCGGTGGCGTACGCAATTGCGGTCTTGCTCGCGTACTGTGTGGTGGCAGGTGCGCTGGATGTGAGCCTCGTTTTCGCAGCGTTCCTCGCGGGTTTCGCGGTGGTGCATAAGAAACGCAGACTGTTTGCGGACGCCCTGGATGCGATTGGCAAAGTATCTTTCGCGGTCTTCATTCCGGTGTACTTCGCAATCGTCGGACTCAAACTGGACCTGGTACGCGGAATCTCCCTGCCGATGATTGCTGCATTTATCCTGGGCAGCTGCATCGTAAAGATTTTGTCTGTGTCGCTTGCCGGTCGGCTCGCAGGATTCCGCGGCCTGGACCTGATCAATCTCGCCATCACCACCAATGCGCGCGGCGGACCAGGCATCGTGCTCGCCAGCGTTGCATTCGACGCCGGCATCATCAGTCCAAAGTTTTATACGACATTGGTTCTGGCGGCGGTGCTGACGTCCCTGGTTGCCGGCTCGTGGCTGGATTATGTCATCCACAAGGGCTGGCCGCTGCTGACTCCTGCGGCCAACGCGAAACCCTCGATCGTGCCGGCGGCCGACACCCCTCCCGCGATTTGAACTTCGCAAGTCGACTATGACTTGTCAGGAACAACCTCATACGGCCGCATCATGTCGTTATCCTCATGCTCCAGCATGTGGCAATGGTAGACATATCTGCCTGTATACCCTTCGAATCGCACAATGATGGTCAGCAGTTCGTTGGGATAAACAACGGCCGTGTCCTTCCAGCCAGCCTCGTTCTCGGCCGGCGGACGAGGTGCACCAACCATGACTAGTTCTTTCTTAAAAACATAATCGCGCAGATTGAAACCTTGGCGATGCAGGATCTGAAATTGCACCAGGTGTAAATGCATCGGATGGGCATCATCAGTCGTATTGATGAAACGCCAGGTTTCAATGGAACCTAACTTCGGCGATTCCGTGACGGGATCGTCGTATCCCTTTCCGTTAATTCTCAGCCCCAGCGATCTTCCCTGCTTGTCCATCTCTTCGGTAAGGACAAAATCCCGGTTGACTGTCGTTGCCGTCGGCTCCATTCTTGGCAGCGGCCGCTCACTCGGCATGCTGAAAGACTTCCCTTTACTGCTGGCGGGAAGGCTTACGCGAAACTTCATCAACTCATACAACGGCGGATGGATCGGATCAATTATGTCCCATCCAGGAAACGGAGCAGATGCGTTATTTGACAGGGTAACTGTCTTGCCTTCATGGCCCGAAAAATCCACGATCAAATCCGCCCGCTCCGCTGGACCGAGCAACAGCCTCTCGAGTTCGACAGGCTTGCTTAAGAAGCCCCCATCACTCCCGATTTGATGGAACTTCACCAGCGAAGGAATGTCGGTAGGGTGCTCCGCGAGATTGAGGTACAGCTTGTAAAACCGCGCGTTTGAACCATTCAAAACTCTGAAGCGATAGCGGCACGGTTCAACTTCAAGATGTGGATAGACGGCGCCATTGACGACGGCAAGATCGCCGAAGAATTCCGGCCCCCAGACTCCAGTAGGGACCGGTGCGCCTTCGTCCCAGAACGCCATGTAGACAAGTTGTCCTTTGTCGTCCAGCAAACGATCCTGAAGCACCAGTGGAATCTCATAGTCGCCCGAAGGCAGATTCATGCTGAGCTCATGAGCGTCCCGCAGAAGATACAAACCAGACAATCCCGCGTATACATTCAGGCGCGTAATTCCTAAAGCATGGTCGTGATACCACAGCGTCGTCGCCTGCTGCTCATTGGGATAGTGGTAGCGTACTGACTTTCCGCATTCGAACCACTTCTCCGGCAGTCCATCACTTTCTGATGTGGTACGCGAACCATGAAGATGTGGCACTGTTCGGACCGCGGGTGACGGAGGCATCGCTCCGTGAATATGAGGATCAACTTGAAAAATGTGCTGGGTAGGTAAACCGTTCTCCCATGTCACCTCGACAGGAACACCTGACATGACGTCGAAGATCGGACCCGGATATTGCCCTTCGTAGCCCCATGCTCTCGTAGGTGGAAGCTGAGAATGCATCTGGTGGTTGAACTCCACCATGCGAACGCGATACTGCTCCTTATTTTTTCGCTTCTTGTAGGGGATCAGTCGTTTCGGAATTGGAAGCGGATCGATGTAGCGGTCCACCGTCGAAGGCGTGCGATATCGCGGTTGAGTCGCGACAGCGGTCTGTATTTCTTCCGCATCAATTTTGTTTGCCACTACCAACGCAGGGAGCGATGCCGCACAAAGCTTCAGAAAGTCTCGTCTATTTTTCGAAACCATTTCACCTCAGGCAGGAACGCAGGCTCGAAGTAGCTGCTTTACTTAGCTTACTCGCCCGAAAGCCATCAAAACTTTACGAGAGAATTCCGCCCAACACGCTACTGCGAAAGTTTCATCGTGCGAAAAACTTCATTTCCAATGCTCATTGCACATCTGCTATTGCGGCACCGTTACGGTGTAGGCGAACCACAGGCTGACGTGAGCAGATCGCATAGATCGCCGCTCTGCTGCTCCCGTGTCTGTTGAGCCGTCGCCGGGATCTGTCCAAGATTCCAGTTCCACTGAATGAATCGCAGGATCGAGACGAAATCCATCTGCTGATGCGAGATGTAGTTGGTCTTGGCGTATGGCGAAATGATGATGACGGGAACGCGCATTCCAAAGCCCTGGCCACCCGGCAAGGTAGCGGGATCCGCGCCGGTGAGTTGAGGTGGCGGCGCATGGTCATACCAACCGCCGCTCTCATCCCACAGCACAACAATCGCGGTGCTCTGCCATTCGCCAGAGCTCTTCACAGCCGAGACGAGTTGGTTCAGCCATTCGATTCCATCCAGAACATTGCCGCCACCCGGATGCATGTCGTGGGCTCCATCCGGCGTGATCCAAACCACGGCGGGAAGAGTTCCACTGTCCAGGACCGACTGGAAGCCGGACATGGTGAAGTCTTGAAGATGCGAAGAGTTTTCTGTACTGGTGAAGTACTGAAACGGATTTTCCTGCGGCACGTAGTCCTTGCAGGTACCATTCTGCGAATTGGCAAAGTTGGTCTGATAGAAAGTCCACGGGATCTGATTTGCCGTCAGTTGATCTCCGATATTGGTTTCGGTCATCGGAGTCGAAATCGTACCGCCGCCTTGCGCTTGCTGATCGACAGCACTGCAGGGATCATAAAAAGGAAGAGCGGACGAATTGTGGTTGCTATGTACGGTCGCCGCCACCATGTACAATTCCTGGGCCGGCTCGCTGTTCATCGCGGACATGTAGAAGTTATCGGCTAGAGCGTATTGCTGAGCCAACGACCACAGGTTGCTGATCCCCCAGGTCGTTTTGTCGGTCGCAAGTCCAGTGAGCGAGGTGTCGTAATACTGCATGGCAAGATCGCCTTCTACGAACGCGAATTTGTCCATCATCCCGCTATTCCAGCTCTTGGAATAATGGGGCTGATCGTGGGTCAGATCCGCGGTTGTTAGAGTTGTAATCGGCGTTGGCGATACTGTATTGCCGGCCGCATCCACCTGGTGATAGCTGGGCAAAGTGGCATCCAATCCATGCGCGCCTGGATAGGTACCAAACAAATTATCCAGCGAATGGTTTTGCATCATCACCATGATCACGTGCGTAATCGGCGAGTTGGTTATGCCCATCGCCTGTACGGTCACAGTTGTAGTTGCGTTGGCTGTACCGCCGGGACCGGTAGCGGTCAACGTGTATTGCGTAGTATTCATCGGGCTGACTACCGTCGTACCCGAGGCCGAAACAGCACCGATTCCTTGATCGATAGAAACGGCTGTCGCGTTCGTCGTCGACCAGGTAAGGGTTGAGGTTTGTCCTGCCGTAATGGTCGAAGGTGAGGCAGTCAACTTCGCAGTCGGCAGCAATTCCTTCACGGTCACCGTAGCGGTCGCAGTAACGGTACCGCCGCTGCCAGTTGCGGTCAGCGTGTAGGTCGTCGTCGTAGTTGGACTGACTGTTGTCGAACCAGATGCAGCGACCGCTCCAATTCCGTTGTCGATGGAAACGCTGGTCGTGTTCGTCGTGCTCCACGTCAACGTAGCCGAATTCCCAGCTGTGATCGTTGTCGGAGCAGCGGTGAGCTTCGCTGTTGGCGGATTTGAGTGCACAGTAACCGTCGCGACGGAGGTCGCAGTGCCGTTTGTACTGGTCGCGGTCAATGTATATTGCGTAGTCGATGAAGGAGTGACCGCCATCGATCCTGAGGCGGCTACAACACCGATGCCGTTATCAATTGTCACCGTGGAGGCATACGCGGTCGTCCACGACAAAGTGGCCGTACTTCCAGGCGAAACTGTCGCCGGTGAGGCAGTAATTGCCGCGGTCGGTACGACGGGAGGTTGTGCGGGAAGCAATCCTGCACCACGACAACCAGACAGAAACCCTGCACCGATGCAGACGGAAACAATCATCAAGCGCTTCATGGCTAAATACACGCTCCACCATCCTTATAAAGTCGTGACGGTCTTAGCGTCCAAAAAACATTCGAGCGAAAAGAACGCAAAAGTCAGACTATTTACCCGCCAGCGAACACGCACTGAGCTGGGAACATTCTGATTCGGAGGTTGGATGCGCGTCTCACCATGCGAGATGCTTGGGTTTTTGAACGTTTTCCGGGTGAGCTAAAGGATCTTCGCCGCGGTTGCCACGTAGTGCGAGCCGTCGAAGTTGGTGGTTACGGTCACGTGCGATCCGACATGGAGATCCTGGCTCATCGGAAACCGGCTCCGATCGAAAACGATCGAATACGTCTGATCGTCTTTGGGATCGAGCAGGACCAGGCGGTTGGCGGCCAGATCAAGCGAAACCACATTGCCAGTGAATACAAAGGACGATCCCGGGGTAGCTAGAATAGAGATTTGCCGCGCAACGCCGCGTCCATTATTGCTGGAGTCGAATTTGACGGATACCAAGGTTCCCTTCACCAGGTCCTGCAGTCCCGCGCTGGGCGAAGAAACGGTGAGCTGACCCACGCCCACGATCGACGTCCCGGCGGGCACATGCAGGGTGATGGGTTGGCCCGACAATGCCGCAGTCACGGTCAACATGCCAGTCCCCGCGTCGTAATTTTGCACTTGGCCCTGGGCCTCGCCTTCGGGCGCCTTGGACAACATGTGAATGCTCAAAGCGTAAATCTTGGTGCCATCCAGAACGGTCTGAATGGAGGCATGATCCTGGGCATGCAAGTCGCTGAGCGGGGCTTTCACGCCGTCGCGATAAACCAGGGTGCGTTCGTCGTACAAGAATTTTCATCGGCTTGGTGCCGTAAACGCTCAGAACCAGCTGGTCGCGCACAGGGTCGACGCTGCGGATCGTTCCACCCTCCACCGTGCTTCTTCCCTTCGGCGGCGGCGGCAAAGCAGAGCGATCACCAGCGCCTGCTTGAGCGGTCGGAGCTGGCTGGATATCTGCACTTTGAATCGAGTTTTGCGCGGCCAAGGACATTGGCGCCATGGCCATGCCGGCTAGCAACACTCCGGCGAAGAAACGAATCATTTGCCGCACCCTGGCTGATTCATAATTTTTCAGCATCCCTCTTTGATGACACCTAAACCCTTTGGGTGGCTTTGCACAATATTTAGTGCAACAATTCGCCTCCGGCTGCCCTTAAGAATTGGCCTTTCATCTTGGCAACACATTTTGATATACCGCATCTTAACTATCTATTAATAGTTCCCCACATGGCTCGCATCCCCAAGTCGAGCGGAAAGGTGAAAACCCGCGATGTCCCTTACTCGTCTTCAATACCTGGCAGCCATTGCGCTCATCACGGGCACCGGCTTTCACCATGCATGGGGAAAAGACATCCGCATCACGTTTCCGAAACATAGCGAACTGACGCCCGTCCAGCGTTTAAATCGCGAAGGCGTCGATGCGGTTCGCAAGCATCAATATGAGAAGGCCGAAGCATTTTTCTATAAAGCATATCTCTACGATGCTGCCGATCCTTTTACATTAAACAACCTGGGTTACATTTCGGAGCTTCAGGGCAAACTCGACCGTGCTCAACAATTCTATAAGCTGGCGTCGGAACAAGGCAGTACCGCAAGAATTGACGTGAGCAACGCCAAGGATCTGGAAGGCAAGCCGCTGACATATGCCTTGACCGACTTGAAAGATAAGCCAATGCGGGTCAATCGCATGAACGTCGATGCCATTCAACTTCTTGCGCAGGATCGAAATTTTGAGGCGGTTGTGATGCTTCGCCAGGCCCTCGCCATCGAGCCGGAGAATCCTTTCACGTTGAACAATCTGGGAGTGGCGGAAGAAGCCACCGGAAATCTTACCGGCGCCTTGCAGCAATATGATGAGGCAGCCGGATCACGCTCCAAAGAGCCTGTCGTAGTTACGACCGATCGCGCTACCCGGGGAAAACCGATCAGCGAAGTCGCCGCCGCAAGTGCGGCCCGGTTGAGAAAGCGGATTCAAAACGAAGGCGACACCGAGCTGGAAGCAAGAATGCTGACGTTGCATGGAGTCTCCGCGGCAAATGAGAATGACTGGTCCGCAGCGAAGAAGGATTTTTTGCAAGCCTACTCGCTCGACCCGCACAGTGCCTTTTCGCTGAACAATCTCGGCTACGTTGCTGAGAAAGATGGAGACCTTGAGACGGCCCAGTTCTACTACTCCAAAGCTCGCAGCGCCGACAACGCCAATGCGCGTATCGGGTTGGCCACGGAGGGTTCCGCTGAAGGCGAGGATCTGGACACTGTCGCCAGCGCCAGCAACCAGAAAGTGGATAGCAAGATCGACGCCTACCGTACAGGCGGCGCGTCAACAAACAGGTCCCATCGAATTAATTCGTCGTGGCAATCACCCGGCAGAACCGAGCACACCCCCCCAAAAGTCTCCGACGCCGGCAGTTCCAAACACTGAAGCACCAGCACCTAATTCAAACTGAGAGACCAACTGCACATATGCCTAAATCAACTGCCCAGCCTATTTCTTCTAAGTCCATGGTCACTCTCTCGCGCCTGCTTTTGTCCAAGCACGCCGGAGACGTATCCGCGCAATCCAACACTGCCCTGAGTTCCGAAATCATCGGAATCAGCCGTGAGGAATTTGATGATTTGGTCGAACTCGCGAATTTGAACCATGTGGTAGTGCGTGGATTTGAGATCGCCCTGAAGATTTTCCGTGACGCTCAGGATGGCATGCGGGTGGAGTGGGCCGAGGCTGCAGTGGCCGAAGAACGTGCGCGCATCAAGAATGCGATTCCTTTCCTGCACGCCATTTGCACTGCGTTTGAACAAGAGGGTCTGGACGTCACCGTGATCAAGTCGCTGGACCATTGGCCCGATCTTGGCAGCGATTTGGATCTGTATACGAACGCGACGCCCGAACAAGTTGTCCCTTTGATGAAGCGCCACTTTCAGGCAGAACTGGATGCCAGAAGCTGGGGCGATCGACTGGCTCGCAAGTGGAATTTCCTGATTCCTGGATTGCCGGAGTCCGTCGAAATCCACGTTGGGCGGCTTGGCCAGACCGGGGAGCAGATTACCCTTGCGGATCGCCTGATGGGACGCACACGTTTGATTCGCATTGAGGATGACACCTTCCGCGTGACATCGGCGTCTGACCGCCTCATGATCTCGACGCTGCAACGCATGTACCGCCATTTTTATTTCCGGCTGTGCGACATCGTCGATTCGGCGGCGCTGGTTGAATCTGGTGCGGTTGATTTCGAGGATCTTCGCTACTCCGCCAATGCCTCCGGCATCTGGGAAGGGGTAGCGACATACCTGGTGATTGTGTCAGATTACGTGAAGCAATATCGCGGCACCGGACTCGATCTGCCGCGATTCGTCAGAGAATCTTCAAGATTCGGCGGCGAGGAAATCTTCTTCCGCAAGGACTTTTTGCGGGTACCGATTATGCCGCAATCCGCCAGCTTATATGGAACGCAGCTCACCGGGTTGTTGCGCAAGCGGGAGTTACACAGCAGTGCTCGTCTTGGTTTACTGCCCTGGCTGGCGACGGCCGCAGCAGTAGGACAAAAAATAACTGGAAGCGATAAGGGAATTTGGTGATCGGCAATCCGTTTGAAGGAATCCAACAAATAGAACGTGTAGCAGATTCAATTGGAAGAAAATTTGTTTTTCATTCTTGAAGGAGACGCTGGGGTTCTGCCTCCCAGCAAACAGTTATGGGCAACCCGGCACTGACAAATCCTGAGCTTAGCCCTTCCCTCGAGCCCTCACTTGGCCGAAAACGGCCCGACACGTTTCCCGCACGATCAGAATTGTATCTGACGACGACGCGTATACCGGTCGGTCGTGAGTTGCCGAATGAGAGCCTGTTCACAGGCCTGCTCGGAAACCTGCGCGATTTCTTCTTCCCTGAGAAGCTTCCGCCACTGGAGCTGGTTTCGCAGCCGGTCGCAGTTGCCGACCCCATGGCTGTCAAGCGGAGCCCCGCGTCCAGCATGCTCTCGTTCCTGTTGCATGCGGGAATTTTTGCGGCGCTCGTTTGGTTCATTCTGCAGGCACGCCACCAATTTGTTGCTCCGCAAAAAGTCGAAGTAACTCCGGTCGTGGTTCCGCCCTACATTCCACCAGTAACTGCCCCCGCGCCTCAAGCCATGGGAGGCGGTGGCGGCGGCGGTTTCCATCAGCCCGTCGAGGCCAACAAAGGACATTTGCCACCGGTTGAAAAGGCGCCGATTAATCCTCCGGAACTGCAAGTCGATCATCCCAAGCTGGCGGTTGCGCCGGCCGTGGTGATGCCGCAACAGGTCAAGCTTCCCGACAACAGCATGCCGAACCTGGGCATGCCACAGTCAACGCAGGTCGTCATGAAGTCTCAGGGCAGAGGTAGTGGTTCTGGCTTTGGCGTAGGCGGGGGCGGCGGCATTGGCGCGGGCGATGGCGGTGGTATCGGATCAGGGACTGTCGGCGGCTACGGCGGCGGCGTCATGGCTGTCGGCGGTGGCGTAACGGCACCGGTAGTTATCCACAAGGTTGAGCCGGAATTCACCGACGCAGCTCGTCGCGTGAAATATCAGGGCGTGGCCTCCGTCGGCCTCATCGTCGATGCTCAGGGCAATCCGGAAGACGTGCACGTGGTGCATCCTCTCGGCATGGGACTCGATCAAAAAGCGGTCGAAGCGGTGCGCCAGTATAAGTTCAAACCTGCAATGTTCAAGGGCCGGGCAGTTCCGGTTCAGATGGTCATTGAAGTCGACTTCCACATGTTTTGAGACTTGAGCTAGCCCGCGATGCTGCGAAGTGTCGCGGGTTGACTCATCATCATGCGCAGTCTCGCTCCCGATGCTGCGAAGTTCCACACCGCTGCCCTGTCACAGGATTCGATTCAGTCGTTGGTCAGGCCTGGATTCCGGAACTTTCCCAGCGAGCAAAACCAATCCCTCGGACCGCAATCCACACATCATTGCCATTCGCTTTTAATGTAGAGGGACGCGGCGAAGCATGTGTGGTCAGCTCACTGCTTCGGCTGAATCGGCTGGATCGGCTCGACGTGAAGCATCTTTTGCTTCTGTTCGATTTCTCGTCTCGGGTAATAACCCTTACTGGTTCTGACGATCAGCTTGCCATGGCCCGGTGCTTCGGCCTGCACTCGCACAATCCGGAAGCCGCCCAGAGTGACTGGCCTCGTGGGATGATAGCCGATCGTGTACTGATGACGAATGTCGCGCGCGATTTCTGCGGCGATCTCATCCACATCCTGCAGTGACTGCGGAAAATAGGCGATTCCGCCCGTGTCCGCCGACAGCGTTTCCAGGTCATCCTTCGCGCGCTGCGCTTCTTCCTTATCGTCTCCAAACAACAGGCCAACAGAATACACAACCGGTCCGCCCATGTACTGCACACGATGAACCGCCTGCTCAAGACTCAGCCTCGATGCGTTATCCGCGCCATCCGTAACGATGATCAACACTTCTTTCGGGTGTTTCGCATTCTTGGACAATTCGTCTGCTGAAGCGACCACAGCATCGTACATCGCTGTCATATTCTGTGGGTCGAAGTGTTGCAGGCCCTGTTGCAGCTCGGAAATGTTCGAAGTGAAATCCTGATCGAGATACGCTCGATTGGAAAAATTCACAATGAACGCTTCATCGTCAGGATTTGAAGCCTTCACCAGCTCCAGCGCGGCAGCATCGACGGCATCGCGCTTATCCCGCATGGAGCCCGAGCTATCGACCAGGATGCCCATGGATACAGGCAGATCCTGGAACTGGAACGAGTCAATTTTCTGCGGAGTACCATCCTCCCACACATGAAAGTCCGCGCTCTTCAGATCCTTGACCAGTATTCCCTGTTCATTCACCACGGTGCAGTTCAGCACCACTTCATTCACATCTTCGCGCAGAGTATAGACACCGGATTTTCCCTTTTGAATTTCACCTGACTTGGCGGCTGCCGCAGGAGTTTCCGGTGCGGCTGGCGCTTTCACTTCAACATCGGGCGTAAGAACCGGATCGCGGTCCTCGGTCAGACTGGGTTGAACTTCCGGCTTCGTCGGATCGTAGGCGGTCACGGGAGTTGTCTGTTGCGCAACAGGACTTGCACTCGCCGCAGGCTGAGTTCCTGCGGGAATCTGATCCATTGGGAGTTCCAATGCGAACAGAGAGGCATCCCCTTCAAACGCACGCACCCACATGCCATGAAACGCCTGGCGCAGTCCTGGATTCTGCTCCAGCAGCGCCGTCATCACATCGATCACCTGCTGCCTGGCAGCGGTAGGATCGTTCAACTGAGCCTTATGCGCTGCGTCAGGAATGTAATGGACTTCAAGATCCCACGGGCCCAGTTCCGTGGTCGGCTGCATTCCCGTGATCTGGAAAGTAATGCCGTGAACGCTCAGCGTCATGGGCGTCTCGCCAGGAAGATTCGCGGGCCGGACCTGGCTGGCTTCCTCCTGCAACTTTTGCAGATTCGGACTGGCCAGGAACGGCACCGGATCCAACAAATACGCGGCCGTCTGATAGTAGAACCACGCGGCCAGGTTCATCTTCTTCCCAGCGAATTCTCGCGCGCGCTCCCAGTACCACAGGCCATCATGACCGGCTTCCATCATGGGCCGGCTGAAAAATCCAGCCAGCATCCATTGGTTTGGCGTGGTTTCAGATAGGACTAAAGAAATCTGTTGCGGCTTTTCAACTCCGGTAGCGTGAAGAATCGCCAACGCGTACTTTGCCGGAGGCAGGTTCGTAAAGTGAAAAACAATGATCGGATTTCCGCAAAAGAAGTCCGTCGCAGCGCTGCCTGCAGGCTCTGTCGATGCGTCCAGCGTGTACAGATTGTCGACCGTCAGGGTGGCGTGCTGCACCATCGGCTTCAGATTGGCAACCGAGGCGGCAATTCCGCCGAAATTGGAAGCCACCGCGGGAATGGTTTTCGCCTGCAGACCTTGCACGTCGCCACTCTGCACCTCGCCAGCCATGGCACGGGCGGCGTTCGATAAAGCATCCCGCTCCGCCGAGGTCATTTCAGATTCGGTTTTGCAGGAGGCGGCGTAGGCGCGCGGCAGCCACAACATTGCGAACCCAATCAAGAGATACGGCAAGGCGCGTTGTAGGTTCCAGGGTCTCAGTTGCTTCACTCCGACAGTCTTCCTCGGGAATCGTTTCATGGGTGGCGCGGGGTTATTCCAGTCTACCCAATACCGTAGAGCGTAACGCCATTCCTCACATCCGCGCGATACTTCGTGCACTCTCCATCCACTCGTGTGACGTGCAACTCGGCACGCCCACGTTAGAGGCAGAACAGATATCGTCGCGGCAATCAGTCACTTAGATGCCTTTTTCGCGATACTGTTGGATGCTTTTTGCCTAAATTATCGGGCTCCCAGGCTGAAACGCGAAGATTTTCGGACGCAGCCCCTGGGCTAGCAAGCCCAATGCCTATCTTCTTGGCTCATAGCGCAACGCCACCGCTCCCGAGCCAAACTCCAGCCGGCTCACCAGCCTCAAGTCGATAGGCTTCGATAGTCCCGCGAACAACGTCGGACCGTGGCCCGCTACCCTGGGTTGCACCATAAACTCGTACTCATCGATCAACCCCAGTTCCGCCAGCGCCCGTGGGAGCTGTACGCCTCCCACGAACAGTCCCTTGCCCGACTCCTGCTTGAGCTGTTGCACAGCCATCGCTAGATCCCCGCGCACTAGCTCCGCGTTCCAATCGACCCGATCCAGGGTGCTCGACACGACGTATTTCTTTGCCGCGTTGATCGTCCGTGCAAAGGGTTCCATCCATTCCGGCCTGGTTCCTATCAGCGCCGGCGGCCGCCACGCTGATTCCATCATTTCGTACGTCACCCGGCCAAAGAGGAGCGCATCGGCCTGGGCTAGGTTTTCCGCCGCATGACGATGCAGGTCTTCGTCCGGGATGATGGCTCGATGATCGCAGCACCCGTCCAACGTCACATTGATGGCATATCGAAGAGGTCGCATTCCGGCAGAGTACCGCCGCTGGGGTGGATTGGCAACGTTAGCCCGCTGCAGGGCTATACCTCAATCGAAATAGCGACACTGAAATCGACGCACCTCAGCTGATACTGCTTTCTCTGCGACTGCCACTAGTGATTTGAAGAGGGCGATTGCGCAGACGTCGGCTTCAAATATTGATCGAAGAACTTGGCCTCAGCCGTGTAGGCAGCCAGCCAACTGCGGTGCAGCAGGAAATCGTGAACCTCATCGGGGAAGATCAATTCCTGAACTGGAACCTGTTGCTGGCGAAGCGCGGCTGCCAACTCGACTGTTTGCAGAAACGGCACTTCAGGATCGTCATCGCCCTGAATCAATAGCACTGGAGAGCGCCACGTTTTCACCGAGGAGAGCGGCGAAGACTCCCATGCAAGTCGCCACCGGGCATTTGGATCGGCAGCGCTATCGGATATGGCAAAATCCTGCGGGTTATCGATGTTCCAGTCATGCACTCCGGACATGTCGACGCCGGCTGCATACATGTCTGAGGCGCGGCCCAAGGCCAACGCAGTCAGAAAGCCTCCCCAGCTTCCGCCCCAGATGCCGATGTGTGTCGGTTCGACGTCACAACGGCTTCGCAAATAAAGAGCCGCGCCTTTTAAATCGTGAATCTCGCTGGCCCCAGTGGCTCCATAATTCAGTGCTTCGCGAAAATCGAGCCCATAGCCAATGCCACTGCGATAGTTGATGGAAAGGACAACATATCCCTGGCTGGCCAGGTATTGATTCATCGCATATGCATTGGAGTAATAGCCCATGTCGTGCCAGCCCAGCATCATCTGCCGTTGTGATCCGCCATGCACGAACACCACAGCGGGATGACGAACGCAATCGGCAACGCCAGCCGGAAGGAATATCTGCCCGTGAATTTGCAATCCATCCGTTGCCTTGAAGATGACTTGCTTGGGAGTCACCATACTCGCCGCTGGAAAACTTGCAGGAATCGTCTGCGGCGCAAGGTCACGAACTTTCCCGCCGCCTGCAATCACCGCCGGGCGCATGGGAATTTTCGCATCGGAACGCAGCACCGCAACAGTGACATTGTCGCTTGCAATCACTGGCGCAGTTTCGATGCCGGTACCGTGAGTCAATTCCTCCGGAGCACCACCCGCGGCAGAAAGTTTCCAAACATGTCGGCGGTCGATGTCATTTTGATTGGAGGAGTAGACGATGGTTTTGCGGTCGGGGCTCATGGAAACGTACTCGACAATAAAATCCCCGGGTGTCAATAATTTCGCCTCGCCTCCCTGCGTCGGAATTGCATAGAGATGCGTCCAGCCATCGCGCTCCCAGGGAAAAATCAGATGATCGTCCGCCGTCCAGAAAACTTGTTGGGTGCCGACAATCTCGCGGAAAAAGCTACCCGGGCCCAGATCCGCTTTCCAAACCTGATGACCATTGCCCGCTCGCAACATCCGCAACTCGTATCGACCACGGCAGTCCGGCACGATGTGGCTCATCAAAGTTTTCCTGCTTGTAATACGGAACGCGAATGAAGGCGATCTGACGGCTATCAGGCGACCACATCGGGTAGCGATCATGATCTGAGCCCGGATCCAGGTACTCCAGCGTATTCGTAGCGAACGAATAGACGCCGATAAAACTATGACTGGTGCGATCGCTGACGAAAGCGAGCGCCGATCCATCCGGCGACCAGCGAAGCGTCCCACAGGTGCCGAGCGTGTGCAGCAGTTGCGCAGGCTTGGCCTCGGGATTGTTTAGATAGAGAAACCATATCTGCCCATCCAGCACCCAGGCCACAGCGTCTCCGCGGGTAGAGAAAGCCGGAGAATTTCCAGGTCCAAGTTTGCGTGGAGCGCTGCCATCGAGTGAAGCTAGCCACACGTCCTGCTCGACTCCCTGAGGCAGCAGGGCAGGATTGGCCGACATTTTTTGCGCATTATCCGGATCGCTACCTCGAACGTACACGATGGAGTCCGCATCTGGCGACCACTGCAGCCCCGATATGTCCTGGCCATTATCGTGTGAGTAATTTGTTATCGCACGAGATGTGTAGCCGTCACCGGAAGGCTCGGCTACCCAGATATTCCGCTTCCCTTCTACATTCGAAATCCATGCGAACCGACCTTTCGCCGGCGCCGCAATCAGCTCAGAATTGAAGGGCGCGCTCATCACCTGCTGCAGTGTGAATTGTTTCGGCTGAGCGAAAAGAGCAATCGAAGACGCCAACGGCAGCGCGGCCGCAACACAAATGACGCGGGCAAAACGTGGCATAGCAACAGGACCTCGCGAGAAATGGCAATCGAAGTGAACCAGTGAGTTCCGGCCCACGCTGTACAAACTCCTATGCTGAAAGTAGCCCGAGTCCAGGCCGATTGGGAAGAATCAGTTGGCCATCTTTCACGGTGACGCCTCGATAGGGATCGTTCGCAACAAGCAGATTGCCGTCGAGGTCCGCATAATCGACCAGCGGAGAAAGATGGGCAGCTGCCGTGATGCTGCACGAGCTGGACACCATGCATCCCAGCATGGTTTTGAATCCCAGTGAGCGCGCCATTTGAATCATCATGTACGTCTGGGTCATGCCACCCGTTTTATCCAGCTTGAAATTCAGCGCATCGAATACGCCCACCAGTTTGGGAATGTCGGCTGGGTGTCGACACGATTCGTCACCCATGAGCGGAAGGCTGGCGCGCTCGTGCAGCCATCGCAAATCCTCAATTCGATCTGCGGGCATCGGCTGCTCAACAAATTGAACGTTCTGCTTGGAGAGCCAATCGATCTTGCGCGCCGCTACTTCGCGGTCAGTCCAACCTTCATTGGCATCGACACGCAGCGGCTTGTCGGTCACACTGCGCACCGCCGCAATCGTCTGTTCATCCGTGTCCAGCCCCACTTTGATTTTTAAAATCGGAAATGCCGCCGCTTCCTTCACCTTCTCGCGCGTAATTGCCGGGGTGTCGATTCCGATGGAAAAATCTGTCACCGGCGCATCTTTCGGATCCAGCCCAAAATACTCATACAGTGGGACACCGAGTTTCTTTCCCATCCAGTCCATCAACGCAATGTCGATGGCGGCCTTCCCTGCCCACTGTCCGGTAACGCGAGCGAACACTTCGGAGATCACCTTTTCAAATTGTGTCGGGTCGGAGGAATCGAGCAGAGGCAGCACGGAATTGACCGCGGCCTGTGCACCCTTGGCGTCTTCTTTGTAGCGCACGATAGGAGCGCCTTCGCCTACTCCGCTGATGCCATCGTGGCTGTAGTGGACATACAACACATCCCGATAGGTGCTGGAAGACATGGTGGTCGTCCACGTATGCCGCAGCTTGAGGCGATAAATTTCTGTCTTGACTGAGGTCGCGCGTGCAGGCTTTTTCTTTTCGTCCGCAAAGGCGAGAGCCTCGGCGGGCAGACATGCGAGCAGCCCACTCAAACCAGCGGCCTGAACAAAATTGCGGCGATTCATGGTTTCACTCTCCGTTCGACAACCAGCAAATTACGCCAATATGTATCCAGCTTGCTGATCTGGATCACTGGATGCTCATGCGTCGTCGCCTGAATAAATTTTCCGTGGCCGATGAACATTCCGGTATGTGTGATTTTGCCGTTACCGCCAAAGAACAACACATCGCCTGCGCGCAGCTTTGAAACCTTGACTGGTTCGAATCCGCTCCACGCAGCCTGAACATCGGCATCGCGCGGGATCAGGTAGCCGCGCTGGCGCATCAACATCTGCACAAAGCCGGAGCAGTCGTATCCGAAGCTGGAGGTGCCGCCCCAGGTATACGGCAGGCCTAGAAATCTGTGACTGAACTTCACCATCTGCGGAATTGTCATGTGCGGCGCGAGATCCGCGCCACCATTCATGCTCAATACGACATCGCCCTGCTGCACCCATGCGATGCGTTGGTCGGGAAGCTCCACCTTCAGCCAGCGGCCACCCGGCTTTTCCTCGAGCGACTTGCAGGCGCGCTTCAAACGGCAGCGTCATCAAGGGTGCTTGCGTCGTTACGTCTGGCTCGCGATAGAGATGTGAACGAAGCTCTTCGACTTCAGCGATCTCACCGGTCGTAGCATATCCAGCGTTCTCGTGAACTTCGACCAGGTCGGCGCGAGAAACCCAGCCCGTATATCCATCCTGCGGCGTCTTAATTTTTATCCAGCCGGCTTGTTCCGCAACTTCGTCGACATTCATGGAGAAAATAGCTTGTGAAACCACGTCGACATCCGCGGAAGGCTTCGAGAACAGGTTGGCCACGGGGACAGAAACAACAAAACGTGTTCCCTGCGCCTGAACGGCAAAGCAGGCCAACAGAAATATAGGAAGCACAAGGCAACAGCGCCGAACGCGCGAGGAAAATGTTTTCATCGTTTCCTTGGGTTTCTGGATCGCCAGCGCAATCCATTTTTTCGTCTGAAATGCAGCAGCCGATTTCCTAAAGAAGGTCGAGCGAGTCATCCACTGAGAAAAAACCAGAGTAGCACCTGAGTTGCGTATTCGACCATTCACTATCGAAGGATTTGCTGTTCGAAACAAATGAAACCATCCGTCCAATATATTGTTAGAAATATTTGTAGAGCGATTGGAGCCGTCATGAATTTCCCCTTGTACCTGCGACGTTCGACGCGGCTGATGGCGGCAACCATTGCCGTCGCGTGCTCTTTCTTGTGCGCAGGTTCTCTTCGCCTGCAGGCACAGACCTCGGCTCCGCAAGTGAAAATCGACACGGGTACCCTCCAAGGTGCGTGGGGCTCCGGTGCTTCCCACGTGGCGGCATTTCTCGGTGTTCCCTATGCTGCGCAACCGGTCGACAATTTGCGCTGGAAGGCGCCGCAGCCTCCTCCGAGTTGGCCAGGAATTCGTGAAGCGATAAAGTATGGCCCCGCATGTCCACAAACTCCCAGCCCCTGGCTACCCGAGATGCTGGGCATTCAAAAGATGGAGACGAACGAAGCCTGCCTCTACCTGAATGTGTGGACACCGAACTTGCGCCTCGCCGCGAAGTTGCCCGTCATGGTCTGGATACACGGTGGCGGAAACGTTGAAGGGGCTGCGAATTGGCCGCCATTGGGTTCGACTCTCGCTCACGAAGGTGTAGTTGTCGTCAGCCTGAACTATCGTCTCGGAGTTTTTGGATTCTTCGCCTACCCGCGCTGGCTGCGGAATCGCCGCATCATGTTTCTGGAAACTACGGTCACCTGGATCAGGTGCAAGCCCTGCGATGGGTCCAGCAAAATATCAGCCGTTTTGGCGGCGACCCCAACAATATCACAGTCTTCGGCGCGTCATCCGGCGCTTTGGATATTTGCAACCTGATGGCCTCGCCCATTGCCGCTGGTTTGTTTCAACGAGCCATCATGCAAAGTGGTGTTTGCGTCGATTCGGTGTATCCGACAATGCGGCAGGCGCAAACCAATGGAGAATTGCTCGCGAAGGATTTTGGAATCGAGCCCGGCCCAGGATCTCTGGCTGCATTGCGCGCTTTGCCTGCAGAGAAGCTCCTGCTGACGGCCGCCAAGGATGACCAGATCGATCTGGAGCCAGTTGTCGATGGCTGGTTCTTTCCAGAGCAACCTGCGACAGCATTCGCGAATGGAAAGCAGGCAAAAATTCCTGTAATCGTCGGCAGCAACAATGACGAGGTGTCGATCTTCGCCAGTCCGCTCGTCGGCGGCAAATCCAATCGTCCCAAAACGGTTGACGAATATCGCCAATGGCTTCGTCGTGAATTTGGCCCGATGGCGGACAAGGTGTTCGCACAATATCCCGCAATGTCGGATAAAGATGTCCCCGGCGTGTTTCGAACCATGGATACGGATTTCGATTTTGGATTCGGCGCGCGCCTGCTTGCGATCGAGATGGCTCGAATTCACCAGCCAGCCTACCTCTATCACTTCACCTATGTCGGAGCGGGAGAGTTTGCCGCGCTCGGTGCATTCCACAGTGAAGAAAGCATGTTCCTCAGCAAGAAGTATTGGACCACCTGGATCCATCGGCCATACGATAAGACACTTTCAAACACCATCATGGGATACTGGGTGCGGTTCGCAAAAACAGGCGATCCAAATAATTCCGCGCTGCCGATGTGGCCGGCCTATCAAGTGAGCACAGATTTGTGTCAAGAGCTAGGCCAACGGATTGGAGCGGAGCGTGTGCCGCGCGCCGAGCGGTTCGAAGTCTTTCAGCAGTTCCTCGACTCCAGGCTTGCAAAACCGGCGCAGTAATATGACCGTCGATGGCATTCGTCCTACGCCACAGATTCCTGCTCTGATCTTGGCTGCTGTCCCCAGCGTGTCCGCGAAAACAGCACGCTGAACAAATATCCGACGCAGAAGGTGATGGCTGTTCCGATCACCACATACCAGGTCCACGCGATCCTGGGCAATACTCCGTGAACGCCGCCCATGTGGAACACAATCGCAGCAGGTTGACGCCACAGGAAAATATTTACTCCCAGGCCGACGATCATACCGACAATGGTTCCCGCTTCATTCGCACGGCGCGTCAGCGTGCCAAGCAGGAACACTCCCAACAACGAGCCGTAGGCAACCGACGCAATGGAGAGCCCGACTTCCACGACGTGTTTACTACCACGCGAAATAAATGCAAGACCGCACAATACAACCGCCCAGAAGAACGTGGAAATATGCGAAACACTGGAGCGCTCCCGGGCCGCGGCGTTCGGCCGAAACTTCATGTAGAAATCGACCACGGTGGTGGAAGAAAGCGAATTGAGTGCGGCGCTTAAATTGGACATAGCTGCGGCCAGAACAGCTGCAATGATCAATCCCGAAATTCCCGCAGGCATGTGATCGACGATGAACGTCGGGAAGATTCTGTCCGGAGTGGAAAATGTTGTACCCGGAGCGACGCGCGTGTAATACACATAGAGTCCCGCACCTACGCAAAGAAAAAGTAGGAATTGCAGTGCGACGATCACCCAGCTCGACAAAAGCGCAAGGCGCGATTCGCGCAGATTCCTTGCTGCCAGTAGACGCTGGACCATCAGCTGATCCGTACCATGGCTTGCCATGGTAAGGAAGCAGCCGCCGATCAATCCTGTCCAAAATGTGTAGGTCGTCGTCAGGTTCATCGCAAAATGAAACACGGTAAACTTCCCTGCCGCCCGCCCAACCTGGTGGATCATGCTCCAACCGCCGGGAACCTGACGCCCCAGTGCCCACAAGGCAGCGACGCTGCCTCCGATATAAATAAACATCTGCGTCACATCGGTCCAGATGACAGCTGCCATGCCGCCTTTGATTGTGTACAGCAGCGTCAACACAGTAATGATGACAATCGAGGCGATGTCGCTGGTGCCGATCGCAATGCCGATCAAAATTGAAATTGCGAAGAGGCGCACCCCTTCTGCGGCGGCGCGCGTGAGAAGAAATACGGTCGCCGTGACTTTGTGCAGTCTCGCACCGAACCGTCGATCAATCAGTTGATAGGCAGTCAGCAATTCTCCGTGGAAATATGCAGGCAGAAACACCAGGCACAGCACGACGCGGGCAACCAGGTAGCCCAGCACCAACTGTAAAAATCCAAAATCGCCAGTGAAGGCCAGCCCCGGAATACTGATGATGGTCAGCGTGCTGGTTTCAGCCGCGACAATGGAAAGCGCGATGGCCCACCAGGGGATGGTCCGCTCCGCCAGAAAATAGCTACGGAGTGACTCCCCTTTGCCGCGAAAGTGCAGCCCGAATAATGTGATGCCCGCCAAATAGAGGACAACGATCAACAGATCGATGCCACGGATATGGTTCAGGCCGGCAATGGCAAGATAAGCGATAGGCTGCATCCCTCAGAAAATCCTACGATACGCTGGCTACAAAGACGCAGTGAAATTCCAGGCACTTTTTGCGTATCGGCCCACTTTCAAGCTCGCCATTTCCATGCGGATATGCCCGCAGCGAAATAGATGCCGCACGCCTGCTGCGATTGACACACTAACTCCACCAACAATTACACTCGATGCCATGATGCGTTCCGCTTGCCTTGTCCTCGTTTCTTCTGTCGCCTTCACCTGCTGCACGCTGGCGCAAGCAAAACCGCAAGCGCAGCCGCAGCCCGTCCCGATGCCGCCGCCAATCGTTGCGCCCATCGACAAGCCATATGTCGGCCCGATTGATTTGACGGTGGACCTGACCAACATCGTGGACCGCGTCGAAAAAGTGCACGAGGACATTCCCGTCGAGGCCGGTTCCAATGAAATGGTGCTTCTCTATCCGCAGTGGCTTCCGGGCGACCATGAACCCTCCGGCCCCATCGAGAGCCTGGGCGGTATTGTGACCACGGTGGATGGCAAGCGCGTGCAATGGGTGCGCGACCGCGTGAATGTTTATGCATTCCATGTGCCGCTCACCGCAGGCGCAAAGACCGTCGGACTCGACTTCGACTACCTCTCTCCGATTAAACCGAGCGCAGGCCGCATCGAAATTTCAGACGCCATCGCAGACCTGGAATGGAATGAAGTGGTGATGTACCCCGCTGGATATTTTTCCCGCGATATTCCCGTCGATACCACATTGAAATTGCCTAGCGGATGGAAATATGCCACCGCTCTCGAGACTGCATCTGACCAAGGCGACACCATTAAATTCCAACAGACCACGCTCAACACCCTGGTCGATTCACCTTTGTACGCAGGCCTCTACTTCAAGCGCGTCGACCTTTCGCCGACGTCGACCGACATCGTACATCTGGACCTGTTTGCCGATGAAGCAGACGACCTGAAGATGACTCCCGAGGAACTTGAGGAGCATAAAAAGCTGGTGTCGGAGGCCGACAAACTCTATGGCTCGCACCATTACAAGCATTATGATTTCCTGTTGCTGATGAGTAACAAGGTCGGCGGCGTCGGGCTCGAGCACCATCAATCGAGTGAGGATGGACAGCCCGCGAATTATCTGACGGATTGGCCGAATGGCGTTCTCGACCGCGATCTGCTTGGGCATGAATACACGCACTCCTGGAATGGAAAATTTCGCCGGCCCGCAGATTTGT
Source organism: uncultured Acidobacteriota bacterium (assembly GCA_963774515.1). Taxonomy (GTDB): domain Bacteria; phylum Acidobacteriota; class Terriglobia; order Terriglobales; family Acidobacteriaceae; genus JAKAAZ01. The sequence goes on from CAVZFK010000004.1 coordinate 26,277, forward strand.
GGACCCCGAATTTCAACGTGCCCATGCGCGACGACCTGCTGTGGGTCTATGAAGGGATGACGGAATACTGGGGCAATGTGTTAACCGCCCGCGCCGGCATGCGCACAGCGGAGCAGACGCGAGACATCTTCGCGCGTATCGCCGCGAACTATGCCATCAGCCCCGGTCGCGACTGGCGTCCGCTTGTCGACACCACGAATCAGCCCATCGTCTCGCAGCGGCGTCCAGTTAGCTGGGTCAGCTACCAGCGTCCCGAAGATTACTACATGGAAGGAGCGCTGATCTGGCTGGATGCGGATACAAAGATTCGCGAGTTAACCGACGGCAAGAAATCCCTCGATGACTTCTGCAAAAAGTTTCTCGGCGTCTACAACGGCAGCATGATCACCTACCAGTACGCGCTCAACGATGTGGTGAAAGACCTGGACGAAGTTGCGCCCTACGACTGGAAAGCCTTCTTTAAGGAACGTGTCTACGATCTGCATCCTCCGGTCCCGATGAACGGATTTACGCAGGGTGGCTACAAGCTCGTCTACACCGATACGCCCACCGAATGGCTGTCGAAAGAGCTAGAGAAGTTAGGCTATGCGGATTTCTCTACCTCCCTCGGCATCTCCATGGGCTCGCGTCCCGGACATGGGCCTGCCGGTATGATCTCCAACGTATGGTGGGGCAGTCCGGCCTTCAAAGCCGGCATCACGCCAAACATGGAACTCATTTCCGTGAATGGCACTGCCTACAATCCGAAAGTGCTGAAGGATGCGATTCTGGCGGCGGAGAAAGACAAGAAGCCGCTGCAATTACAATTCCGCGACGGCAAGCAATATAAAACCATCGCCCTGCCTTATTTCGATGGCATGCGTTATCCCTCGCTGCAACGCGTAGAAGGAACACCGGACCGGCTCGACGACATATTTGCGCCCAGCAAAAGCCCGCTACCGGCTATGTAGCGAATCCGGTCGGCGAGTTCAGGTATGCTTCTGAGGGGCGTATTCCGGGCCTTTCGATGGGCTCGAAAATACGATTTCTGCTGCGGAATCGGACGACAAGTGACATTAGCCGAAAAGCAATTGTCGCTCCCGACCATCAACTCGTAGTTCTCAACAAAATGTACGACCCTTGTGAAGGTTCGCGGTATCGCAATCGGGCGGAGGCCATTCTTGTCATCTCCAGAATCGACCGTTTCTAAACCAGCAACCAGCGGCTTCGTCACCATGGTCTCGTGGATCTCCGCCCTGGCCGGCTTGCTGTTCGGCTACGACACTGGCGTCATCTCCGGAGCCATTCTTTTCGTGCAGCAAGATTTTTCTCTCACACGGGTCCAGGAAGAAGTCGTCGTCGCCGCTGTCCTGCTTGGTGCGGTGATCGGTGCGTCCTTTGGCGGCAAGCTGGCGGATCGATTTGGTCGCCGCAAGATTCTCATCCAGGTCGGCATTCTCTTCATCATTGGCGCAATCGGTACTGCGCTCGCGCCCACGCCAGCATGGCTCGCGATCGGACGCGTGATCGTCGGCGTTGCCATTGGCATCGCATCGTTCACCGCGCCTCTCTACATTTCAGAAGTGTCGCCGGCCAGCATTCGCGGCAAATTAGTTTCGCTGAATCAGTTGATGATCACCATCGGCATCGTGGTTTCCTATCTGGCCGATTACGGACTGGCCGACGCGCGTGCATGGCGCTGGATGTTCGGCCTTGCGGCGATTCCCGCGCTGGTGCTCGTCATCGGCCTCATCTTTGTTCCGGAAAGTCCGCGCTGGCTGATGAGCCAATCGCGGAACACAGAAGCTCGCAGCGTGCTGCAGCGAATTCGAGAAACCACGGACGTCGGTACCGAGCTGAATGACATTGAAGCGGATTTGCAATTGCAGGAAGGCGGTTGGCGCGAACTGCTCGCCCACTCCATGCGGCGTCCGTTGATCGTTGGTGTCGGACTGGCGATTTTTCAGCAATTCACCGGCATCAACACTGTTCTTTATTACGCGCCCACGATTTTTGAATTTGCCGGCCTTCATTCCGCGTCGGCTGCGATTCTGGCCACTGTTGGAGTCGGTGTTGTCATGGTGTTGTTGACCGTCGTTGCGCTGCGCTTGATTGACCGCGTTGGGCGTCGGCCGCTACTGCTCTATGGCATCTTCGGGATGATCGTCAGTCTCGGCGTCCTCGGCTTTTCGTTTCTCTCTCCCACGCTATCGAATGTTGTTGCCTGGGTCGCGATGATCAGCCTGCCCGTCTACGTCGCTTGTTTCGCGATCAGCCTCGGACCGGTTTTCTGGCTATTGATTTCGGAAATTTATCCTCTGAAAATTCGCGGTCGTGCAATGAGCATCGCTACGGTCACCAACTGGGGCTCGAACCTGCTAGTGGCACTCACATTTCTCAGCCTGCTGCATTCGCTGGGCCGCGCCTGGACCTTCTGGCTCTATGGAGTCGTCGGCATCATTGCCTGGGTTTTTGTCTATCGCCTGGTACCGGAGACCAAGGGTTGCACGCTGGAGGAAATCGACGCACGCTGGCACAACATCGGTCAGAAGTAATGACAGCAGCCATGCGAGAAGCGACTGAGCGCAGCGTATAGATTATCTTCGAACCCAACCGACGCCAGACCGCGAGGCAGGCAGTTCAGGGTGAATTGCCTGCACACTACAATCACTGGCGGAAGCGATCCTGATAGGCCCAGAGCCCAAGCGCCGGATTCGAGATGAAAAAAATCTCTTCCCCGTCCACCGTGTTCCATCCATCGGCAAGCTTGGTCGGGTCATACTTGGCACAGTATTCTCGCAAGTCCCCATACGCGTAATGTGCGGTCTCGATTTCTTCGCGCGTCAGTCCCCCGGGACAATAGCGAATGGTGAAGCGACCTTCGCTGGATCCATGGATCAGGTGCGCCGCCGCAGAAAGATTAGCGGCCAACGCCGGGTCATTCTTGACTGCCTCGAGCGTTGCCGGCGTGCCGCAATAGCCATATTTGCGGATCAGCGAATCAATAGCGCCATCTTCCCCAAAAGCGTGCACCCCGGGAGCAAGAACGATAAGCTCCGCGCCATCCGCCAGCGCCATGCGGGTTCGATAAACGCTCTTATTTCCGAGCCACGTGGATTTGAATTCGTGAGGATCAAGAAAAACGACCGCTTTGCGAATCTCCCGATCCATCATAAAGAAATTGACTTTAAGGCTGAGTTCAGCCGCGCGTTCAAAACATTCAACATCGTCGCCGATATAAAGGCCGTTCATCACCAGCTTGCCGGCAGCGTTTTTGCTGACGACAGTGAGCACGTAGACGATGGGCAAATCGCGCGCAAACTGGTCGCCGGCATAATTGAAAATTCGACGGACGGGCGTATCCGCTCGGCCCATCATGCGCTCCATACCGTAGACCGCACCCAGGAAATGGGTGCGGTGAATCGCTAGAACTCCACCGGTGCCAACGAAAATGTTTTTCGTATAGTTGGCCATGCCCATCACTTCATGCGGCACCACCTGCCCGATCGACAGGATAAGATCATGACCGCCGTCTCGCAGCAGCTTGTTCACCTGGATCGGCACAGGAAAATCAAGCTTGCCTTCGCTGGCTTCGCGGATAAACTCCGGCGGAACTTCCCCCAGCGTGACGACGTCGTTGCGCCAGTCGTGTACGCGAAATAAATCGCGAGGCACCGGCCCAAACATGGTCTGCAATTCATATTCGGTCATGGGGTTATGCGTCCCCAATGCCGGCAGCACATCTGTGAGCGCCTCGCCGTAATAATTCCAGGCGTGCTCGGTCAAGATGCCGCTCATGGAGTGCATACGGGTAAAGTCCGGCGGCACGGCGAGAACTTTCTTACGCGGCCCGAGTTTGTCGAGCGCAGCAAACAAATTCGCTCTAATCTCGGCGGGTGAGAATTCCGTAGTTGGCGATCCGGCAGCGAAGAAGAGGCTCATCAACTGTTATGGTATTCCTCGTCCCCGCGTCCGCGAAAACCAATTGCCACCAGAACAAGCCGATTTACGGCCCGTCGGTATATAAAAATAATATTCAAGTGCTGGGAGAGTAGACGCCGGATTCGGAGCTTCGACAGTCTCCACCGGAGTCGCCAAAGCTTCTCCCGCATCCGCCAGGATTTTTCGATTCAGCGCCGTGCACGCCCTGAAGACCATAAGTACGCGTTTAAGACCTCGCTCGATCTGTCACGTTGTAATGTATAGACCAATTCAACCGCGATAATGGAGTGCGATGAGCATCGAAGTTGTGACCAAACAGGATCCCCGATTTGCCAGCCTGAACCAAGGCCACAATGCCCGATTTCCTCCTTCAGCCTCTGAAGCTGCCGATCGCATCGAAGTCTGCGACACGCCGGAGGATGTCGCGCAAGCGTTGCAGCGAATTGTCAGTTCCGGCCAGCGGCCCACCGTCCGAAGCGGCGGCCATTGCTATGAAGGTTTCGTCTACACCAATCCACATGGAGCCGTCCTTGATCTAAGCTTGATGACGCAGACGACGCCGGTCGCCGGTGCGCCGCGCTACAGAATCGAAGCGGGCACACAACTCGCCACCGCCTACCTCGACTTGTATAAGCGCTATGGGGTGACTCTTCCCGGCGGATCCTGCGGCACTGTCGGCGCAGGCGGACACATCTGCGGTGGCGGTTACGGCGATATTGTCGCGCCTGCACGGATTAACATGCGACTGGGTTTCTGCCGTCGACATTCTTACAGTTGATAGTCACGGAAAAGTAGTTCCGCGGCGAGTAGATAAAGATCACGATCCGGACCTATTTCGCGCCTGCCGCGGTGCTGGCGGAGGAAACTTCGGAATTATCACCAACTATTATTTCTCCGACCTTCCAACGGCTCCTCAGGAGGTGATGGCAGCTTCCATGGCGTTCCCATGGGCCGACATGACACTGCAGCGCTTCGCGGGCATCTTGACGACCTACGGTAACTACTGGGCGACGCGAGGCAAGGATAAAGAAACCTGGGGCCTGTTTTCGGCGATGGGTTTGACACATTCTTCGTCAGGGCATTTTGTGATCCCCGTCCAATTCTGTAATCCCGATGGCACTTGCCAGGATCTGCGCGTCCTGGATGAATTTCTAAATCAGTTTGAGCCATTCAATCCTGTCGCGGGCACGCGCACCAACATGGCCGCTGCATCACACGGCCACCTGACAATATTGCATCCTCCCGGAAACAATTTCTCAGACGCACCCTATAACAAATCCCGCCATCTTTGGCTCAATGCTACGGTGCGAGAAGCGGAGGGCGGCGCCGGAAGCGAGAGGCGCGGAAAATACAAATCCTGTTACATGAAGCGCAACTTCACTCCTGCTGAGATCGAATGCCTTTACAAATACCTGTCCCACGACGCAGGAACAGATATGCGGGGATTCATCCTATTGGTCGATTCCTACGGCGGTGCAATCAATCGCAAAGAACTTGCGGAAACCACATCCGTAACCCAACGTTCCTCCATAATGAAGCTGCAATTTATTTCAATTTGGGAGCACGAGGAAGACGACGCCGCTCATATGGATTGGCTGAGGAAGTTCTATACGGATTTGTACTCAGGCCCTGACGCCGACCCCAATCATAAAGGAACGCCTTATTTCAATGATCAATATGAAGGCTGCTATATTAACTATCCTGATTGCGATATGTTGAGTTACTCCTATTGGCCGCAGCTGTACTACGGAGAAGAACTCTATTCATTCTTGCAAGGGGTAAAACGGCAATACGATCCGAACAATATCTTCCATCATGCAATGTCCGTACGAGCCTGAATCGGCGTCACATTCCAGTCTTGGATCAAGAAATTCCCTCGTCGAACCCGAAGCGACCCGACGATGCAGAATTAGCGCTGCTTCCGCTTCGCTACCATTTCATCAAACTCGCTGCGCGGCATTTTTAGCATAGTCGGGTGAGCATCGATCCACTTTGTGAAGGCGTCGTATTTTTGCGGAGTCCATCCTCCCTCAAATTGTCCGCCGTTCTTGCCCTCACGATTCAGTTCAAAATTAAATGCATCTTGCAGCGCCGTAAATTCTGCGGAACTGATCGCAGCTTCAGCCAGGATTGCGGGAATAAAGATCACTCCTTCTGGCTTCACCAGAACCAGATCACCGGGCAACACCACGGCGCGCCCAATGCGAAGCGGAGCATTGATCGATGTCAGTTCCATTTGGTCCCAGGCCGAAGGATCATATCCCCGATAGAGCCCGTTGAAGTTAGGAATCTCCCGATTTTCTTCCTGATCTCGAATTCCTGCGTCGAACACAAAACCGGTATGACTTCTAGCAGCAATTGCGTTGCCCAGGTTCGACCCGATGAGCGTACCGTCAATAATCTTTCCAAATCCGTCGGCGACGTACACATCACCCGGTTGCAATTCCGCGATGGGCCACGAATTAGTGTCGCCGACGCGATGCTCCTCTTTACCTTCGGCAGCGATGGCTGCGGCCATATCCGGGCGCGAAGGCATGTATTGCGCGGTCAACGCTCGACCCGCGAAAGATTGATCTGGGTGAAGGGCCTTCCATCCGCCCTCAAATTGATTGTCGTACCCGTGAGCGCGCAAGAAATCCCAAATGTCTTCGATCGTCATATTCACGGCGCGCTTCAACAAATCATCCGGGAGTTTCGGGCGTCCATCCGGGAAACGGTCGCCCTTCCAACCCGACGTATAAAAGAGAATCTGCTGCCGCGTCATTTTCACTTGTCCAAAAACCGGCGATGCCCCCAACAGAGTGCATGCCAACACGGCCATCCAAATCATTCTCTTCACGCAATTCTCCTTTGTGCCGCAGCCAGCTTTCGTAATTCTTCGCTCTCAGGAAGTTTGAGTCCCAGCAGCCTTCATAAGAATGTCTTTCAAACGTCGGGCGACGATCAAATCCTGGCCTGGTTGCAGCATCCATACGCCAATCACGATCGTGTTTGCGTCGGATGGCAATCCCGGCTCAGGCGCGCCCGTGGCTGGATGTAACTCGATACTCGGCGATCCCTGGCGGCACATCTCCGCCACTTCGCGCGGCGCGACCTTCACCTTCTGCTGGTCGTAGCGCAATAAAAGAGTGGGGACATGATTCGCCACCTCAGGAGTATAGATTTGGGAAGTCAGCGTCGGTACGCTGGAAAGATACTTGGCGATTCTTTGCGCGCGCCCCTGAAATTCCTTTTCCATCCCTTCGTCCGTTTGGCTCAAGAGCCAGTCCACGGCTGCTACCATCCCGACAATCTGTTCCTTTGCTACTTTCTGTCCACGGCCCACCACGTCGTCGATTGGGTTATTGTTCCGCGCCGCCGCTGCGATCAATTCTTTCTTGCCGAGTAACAATCCGGCATTCTGCGGACCTCGAATTCCCTTGCCCCCGGAAAAGCAAACAAGATCGAATCCCATCTGCGTATATTTCCAAAGATTCGATATTGGCGGCATATCCGCGGCAGCATCGTTCATGCTCGGGATAGTGTGTTCATGAGAAATTCGAATCCAATCCTCGCGACTAATCGTTCCACTTGTCGCCGCATTGAAGAAGTGAGTCATCACCGTTTTCTGGTTGAAAGCTGCACGATACTCATCAAGAGTTTCCACCTCCACGATGCGAACGCCACAACTCAAAAGAGCGTGGTCATATCCGTAACGATGCCCTTTCTGCATGATGGCCTCATTCTTCAATGAGTCCATCCCTTGCGGAATAAGTGGTGGAACCTTCTGGCCGAGTTGATTATTCGCCACAGTCGCACATGCGGCGGTTCCAAGCGTAAGTGCAGACGACGCGCCGGCAGATACTAAGGCCGCTTCACAATGCAGCCGTTTGGCCAGGTAGGTTCCAGCGGCCAGTTGTAACTGTTCCAACCGAACGGGATGTTTGGCGGCCTTCGCGACAGCACGCTGCACGCTCTCCGGCATGACGGCAGCAGTGAGAAATGTATAGGTTCCCGCAGCGTTAATGATCTCCTGCACGCCAAGTTTCGCGTAGTAGTCGACGCCATCATCCTCATTGGAAACCTCCATCCCCATTGAGCGCATTGGTGTCATCACACTTGAGAATCCAATAGAGGCCAATGCGGTGCGAGCGTGAGCAAAAAAGGATCTGCGTGAATATCGAATCGTCATGGTTTCCTCTCGAACACATTACTTACAGTTACACGATTTACTTGGTGCCAGCCCTATCGACTTACCCAATTACCTATCGCGGGAGCCAGCCGATTGTCGTTCCTCAGGTATCTTCACACCTGGTGTTCGCGCAGGACCTTCGACAGAGCATCGGCAATGATCCGATCTTCGCCTGGCTGGAGCACAATCGCGGTAACTCCAATAGTGCCGCCACCATGATGTCCGCCGCCACCTAGAACGATGGATGGCTTCATACTTGCCAGCTCCCGATTGATCTGGCCTGCGTCTGCGGAAAACTTGCTGGCATCCAGATGGATCTGGATGGTGGGGAAGTTATTCGCGATCTCCGGAACATGTCGAGTTACTGTAACTCCCGGGATTTTGCTGACCTTATTCGCAATCGTATCCAGCTGCTTCCATTGCTCCTTGGCGAGCGTCTGCTCGTCTTCAGCCAAATAAATTTCCAGGGTCTTCAGCATGCCAATAATCTCTTCTTTCCCAACCTTGGTCGGACGGCCCAGCGTATCCTCGTTAGGACTCATGTTCAGGAGCGCATTGCTGATCATTTCCTGGCGACCAATCAGCAGACCTGTGCACTGCGGCCCACGCATCGCTTTACCTCCGCTGAATGAGATCAAATCGTATCCCATGTTCGCGTAATCCCACAGATGCGATTTCGGCGGAGTATCCGCGGCCGCGTCAATAAACGCGGGAAGATTCGCCGCATGAGCCAGCTTCAACCAATCTTCTCTCTTGATCTGTCCATCCGGATCCGCCAAATTCAAAAAGTGCATCGCCGCAGTTCGCTCACTGATCGCGTTATGCACATCCGCGACCGTCTCTACCTCGACAATCTTGACGCCCGTCGCGCGAATCTGGTGGTTCCACGGACTGTGATGTGCTTTCTGGATGATGACCTCAGACTTGAGTCCTGTCAGGTCTGGAATCTGCTTGATATAAGTTTCATTACTCCCGGTCAGGATTCCCGAGTAGCCATTTTGAATGGCCGATGCAGCTCCAGAAGTGACGAGCGCGCTATAGCCTTGCGGCAGCTTGAGCATTTCAGCAATGCGCTTTCCCACCGCGGCTTCCAGGTCGTTGACGTTGACGAAATGCATCGAAGCGAGCTTCATCACCGCTTCCGCCTCCGGCCGCATCAACGATCCGCCAAGGTAGGTCATCGTCCCCTGCCCGTTGATCACTGTGGTTAATCCAAGCTCCTCGTAGACATTTCCACTCTCGCCCAGACCCTTGATTTTTCCATTCCACGATGAGTGCTTGTCTGGAGTCGGCGCAGCCAAGGCTTTGCGGCCCAGGGTAGATGCGGACAGGACCGCAAGCGCATGTAAGAAATTCCGACGATTGATCTTATTCCGCATGAAATTACCTCCAGTGGATCGAACGGGTTGAGGTGCGCTGAGTCCGGCTCCTCCGTGCAGATGTATATGGCTGACTATTTTATCGAGAGGCCGAATTTTTATCGAGAAGCTGAATCGATCCTTGCAAAAACTCATTACAACATGCTGGTGCCATTTATGGCATCGCCAAGGAGATCCAAAAAACAAAAAGGCCTCCGAACCGAATTCGGGGCCGTCCTTCTTCTTGAGGTTCGTGGCGAATCAACTTGACCTCAGAAAACTTTTTTGGGATTTCTAACCCGACCCGAAATTCTCTGCTTCACGGTCCGCGCGTTTCAACATGGAACGCCACGTGCAATGAGACCCTGTAAAGGAGACTTTGTATGGCAACCGCAGCAACGAACATGAACGGCTTTCAAGAACCGAAAAGCAAGCCCCACGAAGACAGAATCCAGGAGATGACAGACATTATCAACCACCGCATGCCCTTTTTTCACCGGATTGCGTTGCGTCATCTGGGCAACATGGCTGACGCAGAAGATGCAGTGCAGGACGCCATTCTGTCGGCATACAAACACCTGGACCAGTTTAAGGGACAGGCGCAGATGTCCACCTGGCTAGGCACAATCGTGATCAATTCCGCGCGGACACTGGTACGGAGACGTCCGCGACACCTACATATCTCTCTCGATGGTCAAGATGGAGAAATGGACCTGCATCAATATTTTGCAGATCGGCGCCCTGGCCCTGAAGACCTGTGTCGGCGGTGGGAACTTCGGCACAGATTGTCCCAGTTATCGACGTGTCTGTCGCCCACTGTGCGTAGAACCTTTCAACTGCGTGAGGTGGAGGGATTAAGCATCCGTGAAACGGCGGAAATTCTAGGAGTTGAGCGCAGAGTCGTAAAGACGCGGTCGGCAACCGCACGCGCAAAGCTTAAACACTTGGCGCAGAAAGGTCCCAGCGCCACCGCATCACGATCCACGAGCTAACTCCGCAATGTGACGCTGCTCCACACGCACACGGCAGCTTGACCGATACTCGTCGCTGTCAACGCAGTCGATCTGACGTCACCCCAGTCAATATCTCGACGTTAATGACGCCTTCATAACGCAATCGGATGAGCAGATAAATTTCATCACTACGAAATTGATGAGGTCCGGAATTCCCTGCCGCCGTCCATCCGATCTGGCCGTGTTTCCTGTACGGGGATTGGGCTGGACGGACCTGGGCGAGCCCATGCGGGTGAGTTTCGTTCTCCAATTGAAACCGACGCCGATTCTATCTGGGTCGCCAGACCAAATCGCCGCCGGGCTTAAGTAGCTCGCCTTCTGTCGATGTTGAGCCGACTCTCGCCCACGGTCCTCATATTCATCCGCTATGTTTTATTACCCGGCAGCTCAACATGACCGCCGAACTGAAAGCGCATGGCCGATAGCAATTTGTCCTGATAATCCGCGTCTCCGCGCGAGCTGAAGCGCTGATAAAGCGCAGCTGACAGAACTGGGGCCGGTACGCCTTCATCCACCGCCGCGTGGATGGTCCAACGTCCTTCGCCAGAATCTGACACGCGTCCGGCAAACTTGGATAGCGCTGGATCTTCGACAAGTGCCGCTGCAGTCAAATCCAGCAGCCATGACGCGATCACACTGCCGCGACGCCACACCTCCGCTACGTCGCGCAAATTCAGCTCGTACTGATAGTGCTCTGGGTCGCGCAGCGGCGTCGTCTCTGCATTTGCGACAGCCTTCTGCTTACCGACATTCGCATCGCGCAGGATCCCGAGTCCTTCTGCATACGCTGCCATCAGTCCATACTCGATCCCGTTATGCACCATCTTGACAAAGTGGCCCGCTCCACTGGGACCGCAATGCAGGTAACCCTGCTCCGCCGTGCCGCCAATATTTTCCCGGCCAGGCGTGCGGGGAACATCGCCCACACCTGGCGCCAGTCGATTGAAGATCGGGTCGAGCCGATTCACTACATCGTCCTCGCCACCAATCATCATGCAGTAGCCACGTTCCAGCCCCCATACTCCACCACTGGTTCCGACGTCGACGTAGTGAATTCCTTTCGACGACAATTCCTTCGCTCGCCGAATGTCGTCGACATAATAAGAGTTTCCGCCGTCGATCAAAGTATCTCCCGCTTCAAGATGAGGAACCAGCTGTGAGATGGTCTCGTCGACCACCGCAGCCGGAACCATCATCCAGATCGCGCGCGGTTTGTTTAGTTTTTTTACCAGGTCACTAAAACTCGCAGCGCCCACCGCTTTTTCCTGTACGAGCCCTTCCACCGCCTTAGGCGACAGGTCGAAGACCACACATTCATGCCCTCCCGTTAGGAGACGCCGTACCATGTTGGCACCCATTCTTCCTAGTCCGATCATTCCAATTTGCATGGTGTATTAATTCCTTTCCTGGTAATGGTTTGTTTTGCGTGGCATGCTCGATCGCTCGCCGTTACTTTCTGCTAATCCGCCTTAGCATGGCCAAAGATTTTTTACGCGGTCTTATGCTTGCGATAGCGTTGAATCAGCGTGTTCGTCGAGCTGTCGTGGTCGAGCTTGGGATCTTCCTGACTTTCCAACTCCGGAATAATCCGCTTTGCCAGCACCTTGCCGAGTTCGACGCCCCATTGGTCGAACGAATCGATGTTCCAGATCGCGCCTTGCGTAAATACGGAGTGCTCATACAACGCTACGAGCTTCCCCAGTGTTGCCGGCGTCAGTTGGTCTAGAAATAGAGTGTTCGATGGACGGTTGCCCTCGAAGACTCGGTGCGGAACAAGCCAATCCGGTGTGCCTTCTGCCTTGACCTGTTCGGGAGTCTTTCCAAACGCCAATGCCTCCGCCTGTGCGATAACGTTTGCAACAAGAATGTCTTGATGATGGCCGAGCTGGTTCAGCGTCTGAGCGAAAGCAATAAAGTCGCACGGGATCAGCCGCGTGCCCTGGTGAATGAGTTGATAGAAAGAATGCTGGCCGTTGGTTCCCGGTTCTCCCCAGTAAATTGGACCAGTCTCATAGTTCACCTCGGTTCCATTCAGCGTGACGTGTTTGCCATTGCTCTCCATTGTTAGCTGTTGCAAATATGCGGGGAACCGTTTCAGGTATTGGTTGTACGGCAATACTGCAACCGTGCTCGCGCCGAGGAAATTGTTGTTCCATATCGCCAGAAGTCCCATCAGCACTGGCAGGTTTCGCTCGAAGGGCGTGGTCCGAAAGTGTTCGTCCATTTCATGAAAGCCGCCCAACATTTCCTGGAAGTGATCCGGACCAATCGCCAGCATGGTGGAAAGTCCGATCGCCGAATCCATCGAGTAGCGACCACCGACCCAGTCCCAGAACTCGAACATGTTGGCTGTATCAATGCCGAACTTTGAAACTTCTTCAGTGTTGGTCGAGACTGCAACAAAATGTTTGGCAACAGATTTCGGATCGCCTCCTAATCCTGCCAGTGCCCAGTCGCGAGCTGTGTGAGCATTCGTCATCGTCTCCAGCGTGGTGAATGTCTTCGAAGAAATGATGAAGAGCGTTTCTGCGGGATCAAGATCGCGCACGGCTTCCGCAAAATCTGTGCCGTCGACATTGGACACAAAACGAAAAGTCATGGCGCGATCGCTGTAAAATTTCAGCGCTTCGTACGCCATGACCGGTCCCAGGTCGGATCCTCCGATCCCAATGTTCACAACATTGCGAATACGTTTGCCGGTATGTCCGGTCCACGCCCCGCTGCGCACGCGGTTGCAGAAATCTGCCATCTTACCAAGCACCTCGTGCACTTCCGGCACGACGTCGACCCCGTCAACAACGATGGATTCTCCCTTTGGCGCCCGCAGCGCCACATGAAGCACGGCGCGGTCTTCCGTGATATTGATCTTCTCGCCCCGGAACATGGCATCGATCCGCGCCCGAAGCTCGATCACATCTGCCAGGTGCAACAGGAGCCCGAGGGTTCGATCCGTAACGCGGTTCTTCGAGTAGTCCAGGTAAATGCCGGCTCCCTCCGCTGTCATACGTTGGCCGCGCTTAGGATCGGCAGCGAACAACTCTCGAAGATGCTGCTTGCGAGCTTTCTTCGAGTGAACCTCGAGTTTTTTCCACGCAGGGTGCCCGGTGAGTGGATGCTCATTGACCGGCTCGGAAGTTGCTTCCATGTTTTTTCTCCTTACTTGCATTATGTAATCCCTTGCATTGCGATGCTGGACTGCACACGATCGGCATCATTCCAGAGACGAAATCCTCCAACAAACGCGTTTGCATTTTCGCCCTTGCGGCAACCGGGAGGCAGTTCCGCAAGATACTTCACATTGCCGCCTCCCAAAACAACGTCGTCTGGCTGAAGAGCAGCGATCAGTCGTGCCACCACATCCGCGACGCGACGTCGCCATTTGTGTTTGCCGTCCCGTTTTAAGCCGCCCCTGCCAACGTAATATTCGTATTCGTGCTTTTTGTATGGCAGGTGAGCAAGCTCCAACGGCTGGACGATGCCGTCCAGGATCATGGCGGAGCCTAGGCCGGTTCCCAGCCCGAGGAATAACAGCTTTCCTCCCTTGTAACTCCCCACCGCCTGCATCGCAGCGTCGTTAATCAGTTTCACAGGATGCCTGAACGCGCCCTCATAATCGAAGCCAACCCAACCATGTCCCAAATTGTAGGGTTCCGCAATCGGGCGATTACGAAGCACAGGTCCCGGATACCCAATCGAGACCACGTCGTAACTCCAATCCTTGGTGACGGCATGAATTTCACGAATCATCTGCTTCGGCCGCAGGGTCGGTCCTGATTTGAATTGACGCGACTCAGTTTGGCCGGTGGCTATGATTTTCACGTGGGAGCCGCCAACATCGACTACAAGTACGTTCCTTGCATGAGACTTGGACACTCGGCTAGCCCTCCTGAACTCACCGGATTCAGACTCGGTCACAATCGCGCGATGATTCATCGGCTCGCCGATTAATTTTGCCCCAATGCGGTGAGCCGCTGTCGCAAGACTATCAACTTCAGCGATCGAATTCGCGAATTGGGGTCGTGAATTTTCGCCTTCTCCGCCAACTTTCGTCTTCTTTTTTGATGCCCTGATCGATGGTCGCGCCACGCCAGACGAAACTGCACGCATTGGGCCAAATCGTCCGACCCTCTTCTCAACCGCAAATAGCCTTGGCGCAAATCTGTTCCCGGCATCCGCATACGTCCGTCGGAATAAGTGTCACTTCGACGTCGCGGTGACGGTATGGTGACACTCCGAGTTGCGCTCCGCGGGGCTAGTTGTATATCGGCCGGTAGCGTTGCTTGCTGAAAATTCAGGGGCTTCAGCGAGAAGCGGGATCGGGTTGACTTTGGCTATCGCCGTGCTTCAGTCAAGTTCCAGAGAGGAGTTACGAAGATGAAGAAGTGGAAGATCTGGGTCCCCGTAGTTGTCATTGTATTGTTCGTCGGATGGTATGCGTTTCGGCCGGAACGCCTTTTTCTCAATCACCGTGTTCATCAAAACTTCGCAGCCGGGCAAGGTGACGCAGCGGCGGAGGAGCTTGCTTCTGGAACGTTCCATAGTCTTTTGCACCCTACCGCGGGCATCGCGACTATCTATCGACTGAACGACGGAAGCCGCATTCTGCGCCTCACGCATTTCAGTACATCGAATGGTCCAGACGTTCACATCTACATGGTCGCGGAGAACAGCGCAAACGATAATGCCAGCGTGCTCCGCGTGGGATACATAGACCTGGGAACTATGAAGGGAAATATTGGTGACCAGAACTACGTGCTTGGTCCGAATGTGGATCTGTCGAAATACCGGGCCGTGTCTGTGTGGTGCAAGCGCTTCAGCTACAACTTTGGATCTGCACCATTAGCGCCCGCGACTACTTTGTCTCAGAAATAGACCGGCGCCAGGAACATGATGTCGCCGCTAGGGTGTCGCTTTGAACCGTAGGAAATCATGATTGACGCCCAATCGGATGCGCGTGCCTGTTTCGGCGCAACGGGCGAACATGGTCGTCGGATCAGCCTTGACGAGCCGATCCCTAGCTTGCATTCGCTCACCCGCGCTCCAGCGGCAATCGCACCCGGAACGCCGTCTTGCCTGGTTTTGAATCGAAGCCGACGGCTCCGAAATGTTTCTGGATGACTCGTTGCACAGTATCGAGCCCGAGCCCCAGGCCCTTACCAAACGGCTTCGTGGTGAAGAACGGCTCGAAGACACGGTTTGCATGCTCCGCCGCAATTCCATGTCCAGTGTCGGCAATCTCAACTAGAATCGTTGCGCCCTGCAAACTCGTGGAGAGCGTCAGCGTGCCGCACTCTCCCATCGCGTCTAAGGAATTCTCGATCACTGCAGCCCACACCTGGTTCAACTCGCTTCCAAATGCTTTGAGCACCGGTACCTCGGGACCATAAAAACGCTGGACGGTGATGCCGGCGAGTCTCGGCTGAAAGAGTGTAAGAACGGTCTCTAGCGATTCGGCGAGGTTCACATCCTGAATCGGCTGTCGATCCATGTAGGAGTAGTCTTTGACCGCCGTGACCAGGCGAAAGATCCTGTCGGCCGCCTCGCAGATCGAGAGTGTCGCCGCGTAAGACGTGAGGCTGATTTGCGCATCGCTGATTGCGAGACATAGCAAATCCTCCGGTACGAGTCTTTCAAGCTCCTGCAGCTTGGAGAGCGAAATGTTGAACTCTGCCAGGATCGGAGCGATTTTCCACGCCTCTGCGCACTCTTTCGATTCCAACCACTCCATTAAAGAATCTTCCAGCAATGTCGTCCCGAGCGATACATTCTCACTCGTCATCTGGCGGGAGCGGGAAACCGCCGAGCGCAGTCCTGACAGCCACTCCAGGTAAGCATTGAGCCGTTCGTCTGTTCCCAATCCCATCCCGATTCGATAACGAATCTGCTCCTGATCTCCGTCGGGTACGCTCAGCAAGCGCGAAGCCGCACTCTTGGCAGCCGACGCTGGATTGTTCAGTTCATGCGCCAGGTTCGCAGCAAGTTTGTTCAGCGCGGCCAGTTTTCCAATCTGCTCTTCTGCGCGCGTATATTCCCGGTTTCGCTCCAGCAATGCGCGGACCAGCCGCTGCGTCATGGACGGTATAGTCAGCAGCATTTCCGGAAAATGAATCTCGTGGACTTCAAGAGTCCACGTCTCCCCAGACGATCGTCCGTCTGCATTCCAGGCTTGGATGCGCGAGAAAGGGGTCTTGCCGGTAACGCGCTCCGTCAGTCCGACAATGACGGATACCGGACTCGACGTATGGCGATGGACACGTACCGCGCCACTGAGGATGAATATCAGGTGATCTGGCGGCATCTCCGGACTAAAGATCAAATCTCCGTCAGGACGAAACTTCTCCGTTCCGTGGCTCGCAAGCCAGACAAACTCGGCCTCCCCTAAACCATCCAGGTCTTCGATCGTGCGCAACGCTTCGACGATTTCTATCACGCGTTTATCGTCGACAAGAGACGCGGCGTTCGAATTTGTCTGCTCCGTCACTGAAATAGGCCTCAATTCGATATTCTCAACTCCTTAGTACGCGCGCACCTTCGCAACGAAATTTCTCGCTCAAATTCCTTTGACTTCGCCACCGTCCATGCGCACAGAAGCCCCAGTCATCCACTTCGCTGCAGGCGACACGAGAAATGCCAGCAAGTCTGCGATCTCTTCCGGCTTGCCATAACGAGCGATGCCGGCTTCTTCCGGAAACTTCTTCATCGCCTCCTCGACGGTCAGGTTGTGAGCTGGCGCCCATTTCTCTAAGAAGGACCGCCTGCGCCCGGTCATCACAGCACCCGGCACCACGCTATTCACCTGTACTCCATCCTTGATTCCCTGCTCGGCGAATGCTTTGGCCAGTGCGATGATCGCAGCGTTGGTCGCCGCAACCGCCGCAAAACCTGGCTTAGGGTCGAGAGCCGCGCTTCCAGAAATCAAGACGACCGATCCGTTCGAAGACTTCAATGCGTCCCAGGCCGCTATCGTTAGCCGCCGAGCGCCATGCAGTTTGAGCGCCATGCCATCATCCCACTGTGCATCTGTCATCTCAAACAAATCGATCTGCGGCACCGCACCGGCAATGTTGAGCAGAGCATCGATTCTGCCAAACCGTTCGAGAGTCTCCTCGATGATCGTCTGTGCTGATTGTGGCTGCCGCAGATCGATGGCAATGACCAACGTCTCAGCTCCCATCGATGTAATGTCTGAGGCAGCCGTCTCCAGATTTTCCTTGTCTCGCGCGACCAGCACCACGGCGGAAAAATCTCGGGCAAGCCTCAAGGCTGTGGCTCGTCCTATTCCCTGGCTCGCACCGGTGACAACAGCGACGGACTTTGATTTCATACGAACACCTCATTCAATCTTCAGTTGGTCCCCGTTCGCCAAGCCTGTGCACGTGTTCCTGCCCGCCGCGCACGCTATGACGAAAGCGTCTTTCGCGCTGCTTCCTGAATGACATCGATCACGACAGCCGGATCTGAATACATGGACGTGTGATCCACCCGATGCGCCCGCACCGTTGCACCCATTCGCTGCGCCATAAAGCGCTGAGTCTTCGGATTGATCATGCGATCTTCCTCCGCAACCAAATACCACGATGGTTTTGACTTCCATAGCGGTGTGGGCGCGGGCTGCTGAATACACTCGACGCCAATCGGTCTTTGCACGGCAGCCGCAATGTTGGCTTCATCCAGCGAAGCATTCTGAGCAAGCGCACGGTGAAATGCGTCTTTCGGAAGCCACACATAGCCGTGCGAGTCGGGAACCATCTTCGGTGCTTCTGGGGAAGATGGATTCATGTAGAACACTTTCCCCACCGTCTCACCCTCATCCGGCGCAAGCGCTGAGATGTAGACAAGAGACTTCACCCGGTCTCCCCGCACCGCCGCGATTACAGCTCCAGAGTATGCATGTCCCACCAGGACGACCGGGCCGCTCGTCCGTTCCAGTGCCCAGGTCAACGCGGTGGTGTCATTGGTTAACGACGTCATCGGAATCGGCGCGCAAATGACTTGAAGGCCGCTCCGTTCCAGAGGCAGAATGACGTTGCGCCAACACGAGCCGTCGGCCCAAGCACCATGTACCAGAATTACAGTCGAGTTCTGAGGATATTTCCCTGCTTTGCCATCTTTTCTCGGTACACCCGCCGCGACTGGCGCGGTATTTTGCGCTCGCGACAATTGAGTGAAAGAGCCATCGAGCGCGGCACTTATAGATCCTGCTGTAAATGCACCGAGAAACCTACGACGATCCATTTCTTCCTCCTCGTTACGAAATTTTTGTTAGCTATCGCCGATTCACGTTCTTAGTCGCTGTCTGATTGGAGCCGTTTGCCGAAAGAAAATCTTTCATTGCGGAAGCAATCTCCACCACGTGCGTCTCTAGTGCAAAATGCCCAGTGTCCAGGAACTGAACCTGCGCGTTAGGAACGTCCTTGCGAAACGCCTCCGCGCCTGCGGGAATGAAAAAGGGATCATTCTTGCCCCAGATCGCCAGCACGGGTGGCTTTGAATTGCGCAGATATTCTTGAAACTTCGGGTAAAGTTTTACGTTCGACGCATAGTCGAGAAACAGATCGAGTTGAATATCCTTGTTTCCCGGCCGCTCCAGCAACGCTGTGTCCAGGGTGTAGGATTCGGGCGCAACCGTCTCAGGATCAGCAACGCCGTGGGTGTATTGCCACCGGGTTCCTTCGAAGGTCAAAATGTTTTTTCGGATTACATCTCTGTTTTCCGCCGTCGGCTCAGCCCAGTATTTCCTGATCGGCCCCCACGCGTCGCCGAGCCCCTCTTCATACGCATTGCCATTCTGCGAAACGATGGCGGAAACCCGCTCCGGGCGGTGCATCGCCAGGCGAAAACCGGTCGGCGCGCCGTAGTCGAACACGTAAAGCGCATACTGTTTCAGGCCCAGCACATCGGTGAAGGCCTCGACCGTATGTGCCAACCCGTCAAATGAGTATGTATATTTTCTTTCCTCGGGCACGACTGTAAATCCGAAGCCCGGCAAGTCGGGCGCAATCACGCGATACTGATCCGCAAGACGTGGAATCAATTCACGGTACATGAACGAGGATGTTGGGAATCCATGCAACAACAGCACCACTGGTGCACTTGGATCGCCGGCTGCGCGGTAAAATACTTCGACTCCATCCGCCGCAACCTTGTGGACGGATGTCATTGGCACACCTGCCTGGGACTCTGTCGGACGCGAAAGAACTTGAATCATACGATTTCTCCTGACTCTCGTTGGATTTCTGATGGTCGATTTGCTGATAGGCTCGCTACAAACCCGCCAGCGACTTTTCTTCAGCACGTATTACAACGAATTCCTCCTACGAACTTCGATCGAAACGGAACGAGCTTTACTGCGCCAGCAATTGTCTCTCCGGTTGATTGAACAATCGCAGCCGGCCCACAACGACCTGCTTGACCGCCTCTTCGGCTACGGGCAATAGCTTGTACGGAACAATCTCGCGTGGCTTTTCTGCGAACGCGGTTTCCATTCCGCGTCGCCATGCAACCCGCAGCTCTGTGTTGATGTGGATAATGTTGATGCCGGCCGCAATCGCGCCTAGAAGGTCACTGTCGTCTGTGCCGGAACCGCCATGCAAGGTTAAGAAACTTTTAGACGCGCGCTTAATCTCTCGGATCCGCGCCAGGTCGAGCCGCTTCCGCACATTCCCCTGCACCATGGTCTGTAGCATGCCGTGCATATTGCCCACAGCGGGAGCGAGAATATCCACACCGGTGCTTTCTACAAACTGCTTCGCTTCCTCTGGAGTGGTTAGGTACTTGGAACGATCGGGCGCAGACTCATGTATCTCCGATCCTGTTCCAATATTTCCGATCTCTCCCTCTACGAGAATCGTGGGATGAATAGATTTCAGCACCTCCACCGCATGCCTTGTTTGCTTCACGTTCTCCTCAAACGGCAATGCCGACAAGTCGTACACAATCGAATCGAACCCCGCTTTCGCCGCTGTAATCGCGCCATCCAATGTATGAGTGTGATCGGCATTCAGAAAAATCGGCACGCTCTGTTCGTCCTGCAGGCTTTTCACCAGCGCTGCGATTTGATTCACTCCCATGAACGCCCGCTCACCCTCGGAGGCGCCCACGATGACCGGGACAGTCAATTCCCGCGCGGACGCGAATACGGCCTTGAGCAAAACCAGATCGGAAACATTGAAATGACCCACGGCCACCTGGTTCCGTTGCGCTTCTTCCAACACAGCTCGTAGCTGATTCATAGGCTTCTCCGTTCAACAATTCGATACTCTGCGGGTTGATCCAGTGCTGTTTTATTTTGAAGATTCATAAATCCGCTTTCCCAAGTCGCGATCCGCCTGTCTCATGCCCACGTCAACATTAAGTGCAACCGAGTTGCCATCGACCGTGCGTCCCATCGAGCAACAAAATCTTTGTGCAAAGTGGCTTTGTCTCTGCCTTTTAGGCCATACGAGCCGGCTGAATAAGCTTGCCGCTGGGTGACGAACCTGCGACCGAATGCCGACACTGACGGCATTCGGTCATCGCCACAGAGCAATCAACTGCTTGGCCAACTCGGAGAGGTCTGGAGCAACGGCCTGGGGTTGTGGCAGCCCATCGACAGGCAGCACCGCATTTCCCGTTCTTGTGACCAGCGCCGCCGAAAATCCTACGCTTTGCGCGCCAATAGTGTCCCAGGTATGCGCAGCAACAAGGCACATCTCTGACGGGGAGACATTCAGCAGTTCGGCTACTAACTGATATACCTCTGGAGCCGGCTTGAACCTCCGCACGGTATCGACACTGAACTGTCGCTCAATAAAGTGAGCCAGCCCGGCGCGTTCCAAAGGGCTGCCGTTCGTACCGGGCGGCGAGTTCGTCAACGTCATCAGTCGAAAGCCTGCTTCTTTCAGCAAGCGCAGCCCTTCAGCAGCATCCGCATGGGCTGGCATCGACAGCATGAATATCCTGAGCTCTTCGACGTCCGTGGGAGTTATGGGCACGCCATAGATTGTCCCTAGCATCTTAAGCACGCCCTGCCCCAGGGTGAAGAACGTCTCATAGTATCCAGCCAGAGTGATTGTGTTCGAATAGAGGACCAATTGATTGAACCACTCGCGCAGAATCCTGCGATCGCCGAATAGCTTCTCGAAGAATGGCGAAAGCGATTCGATATCGATCAGAGTTTCATTCACGTCGAAAACGATGATCGAAGGCGTCGGTGCGCCGGATCGGGAGTCATTGCTCCGTGACGCAACAGAAAAATTGCGCGCACGGATCGAAATAACTTTCCTCGAATTCACGGCACTATCTCTCAGCTTGAAAACACGCTTCATAGATTGTCCTTCCCGGTCTGCACAAATAGACCTTTCAGATTGCCAGACGGATCCCGCTGAATTGCCAACGCATTTCCGGCCGAAAGAAATTGCGGCAGGTCGCTCGCGCATGATCCGCTGGCGTAACGCAGGAGCCTCCGCGCAAAATCATCTGGCCAGACATAAATTTTCCGTTGAATTCTCCCATAGAGCCTGGAAGCGGCTTATATCCCGGATAACCCGTATAAGGGCTGGCCGTCCACTCCCAGCAGTCTCCAAAAATTTGCCCCACGCCTTCTCCGCTGGCGACCGCTGGATGCAGTCTCCCTGCGTCGAGCAGGTTCCCCTGACGCGGTACCTGGCTCGCAACAAATTCCCATTCCGCTTCACTTGGAAGTCGGCAGCCACGCCAGCGCGCGAACGCGTCGGCTTCATAGAAACTGATGTGGCAAACGGGTGTGTCCAGTAAGTCAGAGAGTCCGTGCCATCCCCTCAGGGTGAACACGTGCCAACCAGTCGTATCGCCAGGATCGCGTTCCCAATAGAGCGGTGCCTGCCATCCCGTCTGTCTCACAGTGTCCCAGCCATCAGAAAGCCAAAGCTCTGGACGCGCATATGCGTCATCGGACATAAACTCCAGAAACTCCCGACAGGTGACATTGCGGTTCGCGATCTGAAATGGTTCCAGATAAGCACTGTGCTGCGGGGTCTCATTTTCAAAGCAAAAATCCAGTGGGTCATCCGATTTGGCGGCATGCCCCACTTCGATCAGCCCGGCCTGGAATGTGTGCCACCTGAGATTCGGAACTGCTCGATCTCGTGCGTTCGAGAGAGACGTATCTCTATAGGACGGGTGCAACGGATTCGTGAAAAATGCATGCTTAATATCGGTCAGCGCCAATTCCTGGTGTTGTTCCTCATGATTCAGACCGAATACGATTCGCCGCGACGCTTCCTCGTCAAGGAAACGTGCAATTAGCCTTTCAATCTCTTCGTCAACGTAAGCGCGAAATGCCTGGACCTCATCCAGCGGGGGGCGAGAAAACGACGCGCAAATTGCTCTATGCGGAATCTCTTCGCCGAGAGCGAAGCAGTAGCCGTTGAAGAGGCGATGGAACTCCTGCCGAAAAGGTTTGTAGCCCGCGCGAAATGGTTGCAACACGAATGTCTCGAAGAACCATGTGGTGTGAGCCTGATGCCACTTCACAGGACTCGCCTCCGGACAGGACTGGACCATCTGATCCTCGGCAGAGAGGCCCGCCACTATCGAACGCGTCATCGACCGTACCGCTTTATATTTCTCAGCGAGAATAGACATGATGTCGTTTCATCCGCATTTTCCAAACCAGGGCTGCAACAAAAGGATGAAGCGATGGACCTGCATCTGCAGGCCCATCCTCTTTGTCCGATGCTCCCTGGGCAATGCGCCTCTTGCTTGACTGCCTAGGGAATAAATCGGACGGATACGATTACAGAGCTGCAATCCCATTGAAGCCGGCCGATTTTGGCAAGCCACCAATTTCGTCCACGTTGCGGAGCGCGCCGTTGCCTTGAATCGCGAAAACACCAATTGTCCCGGTGCCGGAGTTCAGAGTAAACACGTACTTACTATCTCCGCTAACCGTGATATCAAGATTGGTGCTGCCGTCGGGATTTGTGCCCACCACGGTTCCCGCGATCGGCGTCAATGCGCCGCTCTGTCCGATCCCAAAGCCGGAAATTGTGGACGATCCGGCATTGGACACGTAAACCCATTTGCCATTGGGTGCGACCGCATTCCAGCAATTCGCGTTGCCGAATGTTGGAACGCTCTGGCTCGCCACAGAAAGTGTTCCGTTCGCCAGGATGGAATAGGACGAGATGGCCGACGCATCCACACCGCCTGCCGGTCCCGTTTCAGAAACAATCAGATTCCCTCCCGGCGAAAATACCGCGTCAAACACACCTGGTGCACTACTCTTGTTGACCACGATCGGCGCCAGCGTTCCGTTGGGATTGATGTGAAACGTGTCAATGTTGTTCGGCACGCGTTCCGTAACTGAAAGGACTTGTCCGTTTGGACTAACGGACAAGGACGAGCCTCCAGAATTCGAAGCAGTCAGATAAGTCGTAGAGTTTGCAATCTGATTCAAGCGGCCATCGAGACTTACATTGAACGCGACGACACTGCCACTTCCAGCAGAATTCAACACATAGACCAAATTCCCATGTTGCGCGATCGACAGCGGCTCACTGCCACCCGACGGAACCTGATCGACCAGGAACAGCGACGAGCGCTCGACTCGGAATACGGACACTGTGCCACTTCCGGCATTCGCTGCGAAAAGTAGTTTATGGTCCTGACTAAGGGTGAGCGAGCCCTGTGATTGCAGAGGATCGGTGAGGCCGCCGCTGCCGCGACCACCCGTGGCGTAGTGGTTGGCCTGGTAAAAGCCCCCGTCAGCAGATTGCTTATAGGAGATCACTTCGTTTCGGTCGGCCGCGTTGTTCATCACGAACACAGTTTCACCTGCACTCTGTTCTGTTGCACTCTGTCCACTCGCGCTCATTGCTGTCAGGGTGGCGACAACTCCAATACCAGCGATCACCGCACTGCAAATACTTCTTCTCATCACTGCTCCTTCGAATTTCGAAACTACCTGTCAATGCCAGGCACTCATCTCTCAAGCAATAACTTTGCCAAGATAAGAAGGGTTCGGAACGAAACAGTAAAAACAGTTAAGGTTTTCCTCTCCAACACGATGCGGCCGGACGAAGCGCCGCATACTTCGCGTCATCGCTGACGGATTTGCGACCGAGGTCCGTCACTGACAGTTTCTTGTCGCCACAATTGCCGCTGTCTGCTGTAAGTTGCATCGAGAATAAGTTCATCCACACACTTTGATCACGATCGAAGTGTGAAAATTTCGTGAATGGAATGATTCCATCGCAACGGCAATCCGAGACGATATCTTCGTGCGTCGCTTTGACTGAAGTGAGCCGTCAAAATGCTGCCATGGTTTCGATGCGGAGAACTGATTTTCTCTGACTATCTGCGCCGCGACCTATTGCTGCGCGATTCTTGATGAGCCATCGAATTCCGCACTATTCCGGGACTGGCTGCCAGAATCGCTGGTCGGTCCAGCTTTCGCCGATCCGATACATGTCGACATTTGGCTCAGGGCGCGAGATTCCCAGCTTTTTCATTTTCGTAATCAGCGTCGTTCGTTTTAAACCCAGCCGCGTAGCTGCACCTCGCGGGCCGCCGATCACCCAACCCGCCTCCTGCAGCGCGTGCCAGATCAAGGCTCGTTGAGATTCAGCGAATGTAATCGGTGGAGAAGCAGTCCTCACTTGATTCACAGGATATGAAGGCGCAAGAGTCACATCGTGAAGTGGCGAGGTATTGACCCTTACGCTCGGTGTGGGGCTCAAGCACAAGGCAGATAGGGGATTCGGGAGCACTCCATCATTGGAACGAATGACGGCACGCTCAATCAGGTTCTGAAGTTCGCGCACATTCCCAGGCCACGCATACGAGGTGAAGGCATCCATCGTTTCCTGCGAGATATGATCGATCTGTTTATTCATGCGTCGGGAATAGATCCCGACAAAATGCGAAACCAGTTGCGGGATATCCTGACGGCGTTCGCGCAGCGGTGGCAGAAGGATGGGAAACACGTTCAGTCGGTAATAAAGATCGCTTCGAAACTCGTTTCGCCGCACCATATCGACTAAATCCCGATGCGTCGCCGCGACCAGACGAACGTTGATGCGATGGGTCGTCGCGCTCCCCAGACGCTCGAATTCCTGCTCTTGCAGAACTCGAAGCAGTTTGGGCTGCAGAGCCAGCGGAAGGTCTCCGATTTCATCCAGGAAGAGTGTCCCTGTGTCGGCCATCTCGAATCGTCCGATTTTTTGCGCAATGGCTCCCGTGAAAGCGCCCTTCTCGTGCCCGAAAAGCTCGCTTTCCAACAAGTCAAACGGAATCGCAGCACAATTCAGTTTTACAAACGGACGTCCGTCGCGCGGGCTCATGCTGTGAACTGCGCGCGCAATTAGTTCCTTCCCGGTTCCTGTTTCCCCCAGAACCAGCACGGTAGAGTCCATGGGCGCGACTCGTTCTACATCAGCCAGAGCCAATGCCAGGGCCGGACTTTCGCCGATAATCTGATTCGTTGCGATTGGCTGCATTTTCTTCACGATCGTAGTTTGTGCATTCACACGCAGCGGTGGTCACAGCGGTGACTGACTCCGATGGCGGCGGTGAATTAGATTCCAGTTCCCCTCAACTTCAATCAATCTTTAAGAACTGGGACAGCGCCTGCCGATGCCAGGTACAACTCTACGAGGCAAACAAGATGCCAAAATTAGTCGTCCATGAAAAAAACTGGGCGATTGCGGGTAACTCATCCGGCTACCGGAAGATGAGTTGAAAGAAGGCGCCACCGATTTCCATGCGATCGATGACGAACGTGTGACTGATTTCCGTCACTGTCAGGTTCTCGTCCCGAGAATGGTCTAAGGACGCTCTGCAGAAAAAAGCCGTTTAAGCCTGGTGTACCGGACTCTCCGCCGCACCCTTTTGTTGGCCATGTACTGGTCGACTGATCCGAAGCTTGCGCATTTTATAGACCAGGGATGTTCGCTTCATAGCCAGCCGCTCCGCCGCTCCATTCCGTCCGCCAACAACCCAATTGCTTGCTTCGAGCGCACGAAGGATATGATCTCGCTCCACCTCCTCGAGACCTGTCATGGACATGTTGGATTCTCGTTGAGTGCTGAAAGGCTCCAGTTCGGAGGTTGGCGCGCGCAACACCGTGTGAGGAGAAAGGATCACAGCCCGTTCAATAAAATTCTGCAATTCGCGCACGTTTCCAGGCCAGCGATAGCGCACCAATGCATCCATGGTCTCCGCCGGAATTTCATCAATTCGCTTGTTCATTCGTCGCGAAAACAGATCGGTAAAATGCCAGACCAATTCCGGGATGTCCTCCGTTCGTTGCCGCAGAGCTGGAACCTTGATCGGAAATACTTTCAAGCGATAATAGAGATCTTCGCGGAAGGTTGTCTGCCGAACCATCGCGGATAAATCGCGATGAGTAGCCGCGATCAGGCGGACGTCGACCTTGTGCGTGCGATTGCTGCCAAGCCGCTCGAACTCCTGTTCCTGCAGAACTCGAAGCAGTTTTGCCTGCAGCTCGAGGGGAATGTCACCCACTTCATCCAAGAACAGAGTGCCATGGTGTGCAAGTTCAAATCGACCCGTCTTCTGCGCAATCGCTCCGGTGAACGCGCCTTTCTCGTGCCCAAACAGTTCACTTTCGAGAAGCCCCAGCGGGATGGCCGCACAGTTTAATTTCACAAAGGCCCGGTCGCGACGGGCACTAATGTTGTGAATCGCGCGGGCAATCAGTTCTTTGCCTGTTCCCGTCTCGCCCAGGATTAACACGCTCGAATCCGTAGGCGCCACTACGGACACCAGGTTCAATGCCGTCTTCAGAGCAGGACTGTCACCCACGATTGACCCAAACTCCGCACGCAGTTCTTCCTCCAGATAGAGTCTCTGTTTCGTCTCTCTAAGCTTGTCTTGTGTGGCCCTTTCAAAATCGAGCGCATTCTCAACAGCAATCGCAACTTGTCTGGCTACCTGCTCCAGAAAAGCAAATTCATCTTCAGAGAAGGCCCTCTCCTTGCGACTAAAAGCCCCCAACACGCCGACGACGCCGTTTCGGCCAATCAATGGTAACTCGCAGCCAGACTTCAAGCCTTCCGCCACCACCTGCTTAAAGAAAACTTGTCCCTCCCGACTTCCGAAACTTTCAGGGTCATTTCTCAGATCTTCAAGTCGATCGATCAGCAGATTCTTTCCGTCCAAAAAAGCTTTGCCGCACGTCGATCCCTGGATTGGAACAATTGCGCCGTCTCCCATCGAACCGCGGCCTTCAGGGTTATACAAAATGGTGAGCCGCAGTTGGCCACTGTCAGAATGCGGCAAAACCAGGCCCAGAAAATCACATCGTGTTACGCTCAACAGGTTTGTGGACAGCGCCTCAATCAAATGGCCAAGATCAAGCTTCGACGTCATGCCATTCGTAATTTCAAGCAGCAATCGCAGCCGATCACGCTCTTGCCGTAGTTTCTCTTCATTCATGTGGCGTTCAATTGCGATCCCCGCGATATGGCTTGCGTTTTCGATCAACTGAAGATCCGATGCGCCAGGGCTGCGTGGCTCGCGATACAGGATTGCGAAAGTTCCCAGCACTCGACCATCACTCGTGAACAACGGGCGTGACCACACAGAACGAATGCCGAACGAAGAGACTTGGGCACGATAGTCATCCCAAAGAGGGTCGGTGAGGATGTCTGTCACACACACGGTTTCCCGGCGATAAACAGCAGTCCCGCAAGAAGCGCCTTTTGGACCAACTACCATAGGCCCTACGCGATCAATAAATCCAGGAAGACTGGGCGCGGCGACGCATACGAGTTGCTTTGCTTCTTCGTCTGGCAGCCAGATCGTACACAGCGTGCCATCTCCCTGCGACTCGACGAATCGCGCAATCATTGTCAGCACTTCAGGCAATGGGGATCCAGCAAGAATCAGCTTCAGAATATTTAGCCCGGACTCATTTTCCATGGTGCCGCTTCTCCTGGATGAGGTTGCCTCGATCTTGAGTTTTCACAAAGTGCGTCGATTCAACCTGCAGAAGTTGTTCCTATGCGCGCCTCGTCGAAAAAGAGGCCCGCGTACTGTAGCCGCGGCGATTGAAAAATTCTGCAGAGCACACGACCGCGTGGACCACACCATCGCTGCAGTCGTGGCAACCATGGCGCGAAGGCGCTTGTCCGCCATACTCATTCACTTGGTCTTTCGCACCCGGCCGCCGATATCGATGTCGCGACATACATCCAGTTTTCATGCTAAACACACCGCCCATTTTCATGCTATTGGATGTGATGTTCGTATGGCTGGTGGTTTCGGCGCGCCGATTGTGGAAATTGCTTCTGAGAACCGATCAATGAACCTGGTAGATGCAGTCAGGGTGTTGATCCGGTATAGACTTCTGTCTTCAGCTCCCCGAGAAGGCGTGGAGCATCGGAGTAGGAATCATCTGGGGAGGATGATTCGTCGGGTTAATGCTGGTATGCTGCTGCATCCTTCGGCGAGAACGATCGCTGGGTGAACCGGCTCCGCAACTTTCCTATGGGTTACATGCCTTCGCATTGCTTGATTGCATGTTCGGCGGATTTTTTTCCGGCGAGGCTGAATGCCGGATCCCTTCTGGAGCATTCGTCTCAGATGGACTCTTGCCCTCGAAGTTCTTACCTTGACCACAGTCTCTCCCACTCCAAGAGCCGCAGCGGTTTCGCGAGTGCTCAGTTCATCAAAAGCACGCAGGCGGAAGGTTTCGCGTAGAGCCGGGGAGAGAGATTGCGACAGACGCTCCACCTTGTCTCTCAGTTCTCTTTCTCGGTACGAAATTTCGGGATCAGGGCGACGATCCGACAGCTTTTCGGCGAGCGGGTAATATTGTCGCTCCGGGTCATAAGCGTCGATGGGAACATGGGTCTGCTGTAGACGCGACCTCGCTTTCATTCGAGTCGAGTTGATAACAATCGTGGTTAACCAGGTGGTCATCTGCGCCTGTCCTCTGTATTGTCCCAGGTGCCTCGACGCTGACAGCAGCGCATCCTGAACTGCGTCCTCCGCATCGTGAACATTGCCCAACTGACGCATCGCTATCCGATGAAAATAATGTAACCGATGCGTAACGATGGTAGATAGTTCTTGAATATCCTCCTGACGAGGGCGAGTGACCTGTTGCGGTGCGTCATTGGTCTGAACTACCGACACTTCCATAAATAAGAATGTTCCTTGTTGTCCGTTGAAATCGCGAATCGTTCTGCGCGTGGCATAAGAATGGCGATGACGAGACGCCTCACATCCTTCATGCTGCAACTCCATCGTTCGCCTTCTTTGCAAAGACAATAAGCACTTCCTCTGCCAAATAGGTGTAGCCGCAAGCGCGCTTGAGAACAATGACTTGGAAGATGGTTTGATCGAGTGGAACTGTCAGTGCTCCGACAGGAGGCGGTAGTTTGACAGTGAATCCACGCGAATCACGGGCAATGACCCACACGATGAGCCGCAGCGTTTCTGATACTGCAGCGAATTTTCCGTTACACGTTGGAAGCTGGATTCATGCAGTTTCTCGGAGGGTTCTACCCTCGAGCTCCTCATTTTGTGCAGCGTTCGTAGGACGACGTATCCGCAACTTTTGCATTTTGAAGATGAGGGACGTCCGCTTCATTCCCAGCCGCTCGGCCGCCCCCTTACGGCCACCCACAACCCACTTGCTCGCTTCCAGCGCACGCAGGATGTAATCTCGCTGAAGTTCCTCAAGACTGGACATGGGCCGTACCGGTTCGGCCGATGCACCGTAGGACTCCAACTCGGAGATCGGCGCCCGCAAAACCGCGTACGGAGACAGAATCACAGCTCGTTCGATAAAGTTCTGCAACTCACGCACGTTTCCAGGCCACCGATAGCGCATGAGGGCGTCCATGGTTTCGGAATGAATTGTCTCAATTCTCCTATTCATCCGCTTCGAGTAGAGTTCCGTAAAGTGGAAGACGAGCTTACGAATATCTTCCGTGCGTTGCCGCAATGGTGGAACCTGAATCGGAAATACTTTCAGCCGGTAATAGAGATCCTCCCGAAATTTAGCCTGCTTTACCATCGCGGTCAGGTCACGATGGGTCGCTGCGACCACACGAACATCCACTTTCCGTGTATGGTTGCTGCCCAGCCTCTCGAACTCCTGCTCCTGTAAGACTCGCAGAAGTTTTGCTTGAAGTTCCAGAGGAATGTCGCCTACTTCATCAAGAAAGAGTGTGCCTTTGTTCGCCAGCTCAAAACGTCCTGGCTTTTGCGCGATAGCTCCCGTGAACGCTCCCTTCTCATGTCCGAATAACTCACTCTCCAGCAATCCCAGCGGAATCGCGGCGCAATTTAATTTAACTAAAGGCCCTTTCTTGCGACCGCTCAGATTGTGGATTGCGCGCGCGATAAGTTCTTTCCCGGTTCCTGTCTCGCCTAAAATCAACACACTGGAGTCAGTAGGCGCGACGATCGACACCAGGTGCAACACGTTCTTTAACCCGGGGCTGTCTCCGACGATTTCCCCAAGCCTGGTACGATTTTCGTCCTCACAATCACCGCTGGATACCAGGTGCGTTGCACTCTTGCCGAATCTTTCGGCGTAGCTCGTAACAGTAGAACCCATGCCTGCATCCTCTATGACACTTGCGATTGGCTGGCGATCGTTCTCTGGAATATTTCTGACATGAGCGCCATCGGATTCCGCGCTCTAGGGACAGAAACAACGTCCACAAAATTCACTTTGCAATAGCCCAGCCGCAGAGACAACCTACAATAGGCTGGATTTTGTACCTACACTTCGCATGATCGAAGAGTCCGACCTTCGGCGGATGACTTCATCGACTAATATGCTTCCTGCCGAACAATCGCGCGTCGAGCGAAAATGCTCCAGGCCCGATCATCGCGAGCGTAGCGCCCAAAGTCGCTAACACGATCGCCATCCCCGCGCGGCCTGGATATGCAAATGCGGTCCACACCTGAAAAGCTGCGATCAGCGCTCCCGCGACCGGAGTCCAGAAGCCAATCATGATGAAGATTGCCAGCACGGCTCCAATGGCTTGTGTAGCGAGAGGCGCAGGAAAATCTCTTGCCAGTGCCGTCCCACCATACAGAAGAGCGATTCCCGTGACCAGCCGCTGAACAAGAAGTCCCAAGCCTGGCCAGCCCTCCGCGAACATCGTAAACAGTCGTTGCAAGTATGCCTCACTACGGAGGCTACCGTAATTTCAGCGACTGTGAAACCTCCAATGGTCGAGGCCGATAATCCTACTTTTGGGGGATTAGAGTGCGATGATGCCGCGCTTCAGCCCGATCGTCACGGCGTGCGCCCGATCATTGGCGTTCAGCTTGGAGAGAATATTCGTGACGTGGCTCTTTACGGTCGCTTCACCGATAAAGAGTCTGTCTGCGATCGCCTTATTGGAATTTCCGCCAGCAATCAGTCGCAAAACTTCAATCTCGCGATTGCTCAACTCGTCCTCAGTCACGTGCTCAGCTAACTCGCTCGCGATGTCCGGCGGTATTCTCTTCCCTCCGGAATGTACGGTGCGTATCGTCTCCAGAAGTTCTCGATGGACATGACCTTTCAATATGTACGCTCGCGCGCCTGCCCGGAGCGCCCGTACCACTTGAGCATCTCCCGAGTAAGTCGTCAGTACGATAATGCGGGCATCAGAAAATTCGCGCAGGATAATATCGATCGCTTCTATTCCGTTGAGAATGGGCAATTGTAGATCCATCAGCACGACATCAGGACGGTACCGCCGGAAACTCTCGACAGCTTCCTCTCCATTCGTGGCCTCCGCAACTAACTTCATATCCGATTCCGCATTCACCAGTGCCGCGATGCCCTTGCGGAGAAGTGGGTGATCGTCCACGGCAAGGATGCGAATCATCTTAGGAATTTCCGCCATTGCTTCCTTCCCCGCGGAACAGCCGGACTCGATGGCCATTCTGCTTCTTTTCGTACGCCATCGCAGCCGGAACCGTTAATTCCACTTCTGTGCCCGCTCCCGTTTCGCTCCAGAAATCCAATCGAGATCCAATTCGCTCCGCCCGTTCCCGGATGCCCTGCAATCCCCAATGTCCCGAACGGCCACTGGCTTCCAGGTCTTCGGCGTCAATTCCTTTGCCATCATCTCGGATGCGTAATCGTAATTCACGCTCATCGTATCGGATTTCCACTTCGATATGGCTGGCATCTGCGTGGTGAAACGCATTTCGAATCACCTCCCGGCCAATTCGATAAATTTCGTCCTGCAGCGTCGCAGAAAGCTTTTTCGGCTTGCCTTCAACAATCACGCGGAAGTCTGGAACAGGTCCCCTCTTGTCCTGAGCGCCTGTGAGCTCCCGTCCGGCGACAGTGAGCAGTTCTGCAAGATCGTGTTCAGATCGCCAGTTCCGGGCGCAGACCGTGGATGGCATCGCGTCCCTCCGTGAGTGCTTGCTCCGTTGCCAGGATGGCATCATCCAGAGCGTGCATAGCGGATTCCGGTTTCCGCGGCAGCATGTTGCGGGCTGCCTGAAATTGGAACATCAGTCCATGAAAACTTTGCAGCAGCGTGTCATGGAGTTCTCTTGCAATGCGAGTGCGTTCGTCCAGCCTGGATTCCAGGGCCAGCGCAAACTGATGTTCCAGTTGCTTCAGTCGCAGCCTGTAAAGCATCCACAACAGTAGAAGGATAGCGACGCCGCAGAGGACTTGAAACCACGTGGTCTCAAACCAGAAGGGTCGAATCGTAAAGTTGACAATCGCGGCGTGCGGACTCCACGCACCAGCCACATCACCCGCGATCACCTGAAACTGGTATTTTCCAGGGCCGAGATTTGTATAGTAGGCAGTCCTCCGCCTGCCAGCATCCTGCCATTGCTGATCGACTCGATCGAGCTTATATCGAAAATGTGCCTGCCATGGATTAGTCAAGCTCACAACCGTATAGTGAATCTGAATATTCCTGGTTCCAGCCGGTAGTTTCAAGTCAGCCCATCGCAGGTAGCTCTGCCCATCTGCGACGATCGATTGAATCGAAGGAGATTTGGCCTGCGGATTTCTTGCAAGTGTCCCTTGCTGAACCAGGGAATTTCTACGAAATCGGTCGAGCCCTCGATCGGACCCTATCCAAATATTTTTGTCGCTGATCCTGGTAGATGCGCAGGTCGTAGTTGCTGCTCAGACCGTCCTTCGTCGTATATATCTCGACGGAAGGACTCAGCCGTCCAATCTGGCCATGCAGTGTTTCCGGATCATCGGTGCATGACGCAGTCCGTCTCCCAGCGCTGTGATCCACAAGTCTCCCTCAGCGGCAAAAAGAAATGCTCCAGACCCAACGTGGATCTCCGTATCGTCGGGGGGTTTTAGTTTCGAGTGCAAAGGAATGGGCCGCACCGATCTGCTTGTTTCCGCCATCCACAATTTGCCATTCGGCGCTGCTGTGATTTCCGACACTTGCCCAACATGAATCCCGGTTGGCTGAAACTTCCTGGTTCCTTTGGGGAGAAAGACGATGGTGTTTTCCGTTGCAACCCATAGCGTTCCATTCCGATCAACGTAGAGCGCCCGCGCAGCTGTCCCCGGAAAATTCCAATCGCGTCCAATAGCTCTCCATCGATGATTCTCGAAGCGCACCAGGCCAAATTCAGAACTGGCCCAGATCGCGCCTGTCTGATCCTGCGCAAGACAATTGATATAGTCCTTCGGAACGCCATCGCGTTTTCCATAATTCACCGCGCGCCCGTTGTGCAGAAGACTGATTTCGCCCGAGTAAAACCCGATCCAAAGATCTCCATTAGGAAGTGCGAGCAGGGAAACGACGGGCTCAGGAGGTAGCGGCGGATCGGATTGAAGCTGATATCGCTGAAAGGTCAATCCATCAAATCGAAAAAGACCTTGCGCGGATCCGATCCACAAATAACCATCTGTCGTTTGCGCGATGGCTAGAATGCGTGATGGAGCACCTTCATTGGCATCCCAGGCTGCATGAGTAAAATCGGTTATCTTCGGACCGGGTACGAGCGCAAACGAGATGTGGCAAACGCCAGCAAAGAGCAAACAGATCCAGATCGCTCGCCAGACTGGAATTGTTGTTTTCAATGCCGTTGCCGATCTGCAGGAAATAATTGCCTGAAGCGGATGGGCGACGCAGGGCAAAATCTGTCGGAATCGCTGCCTCCGCCTAGAAATTGTACCCAATTCCGGAATATGGAAGCCCGAGCTGCCTCTGGCTAAAGTCCCCAGTAACAGCTTGAGTTAAGGAGATAAACAGAGAGCCCGTCTCCCTGGTTCGTCCTGGCAGCAATATCGCCGACTAAATAAGAGATTTAGCGTCAAGAGGTTTTTCTAAATCCTTGCCAGAAAGAAAAACGGCCTCCGAGTTGATTTCGGAAGCCGTTTAGAATCTGAAAGTTTTTGGTTGCGGGGGCTGGATTTGAACCAGCGACCTTTGGGTTATGAGCCCAACGAGCTACCGGGCTGCTCCACCCCGCATTCCTATGATAGCGACTGAAAGGGGCACGGTCAAACCGCCTGCGCTCGACGCACGAACAGCTCCAGAGCCGCCGCACCAGGATCGAAAATCCTTACGATTCCTAGCACCAACGGAATATTCAACGGATCATTGCGGCCGTAGGGGCTCATACGGTTGAGCCATCATCAACGTTGCCAGCACCTGTCGCTCGTAGTCAGAATAATGGCTTCGGAATTCCGGAGAATTCAAAATGTCACCGCGCTGCGATTCAGGAAACTCGCTCAGGTCCCGCACTGCCCGGTGAATCATAATTTGCCGGTCAAACGGCATCTGATGCACTTCAAGGATTCCGGCGCGAACCTGTTGCCGCTGCTCCGGTGACAAACGCTCCCAGGTTTCCAGGCGCGCCAGCATTCGTTCCCGGCGAGCAGGTGGCATCGCGTCCAGCTGCTGTAGCCGCGCCAACAAACGCTGCTGTTTCTCTGCAGGCAGCCGATTGAATCCCGGCTCGGTTCGCAGGGCGCGTTCCTGCTGCTGAAACGTCATGTCTTGATGTTGTCGCAGCCACTCGCCTAGATGCTCGTGTTCCGGCTGCGGAGGAACAGGACGAACCACTGCGCCGCCACTGTAGCTTCCATGACCGCCAGGCGCCGGGTGCCCTGCCTGAAACCACGCAATCGATCGCGAATAGGATCTTTCCTGGGCGGGACAAGGCACAGTCGAACATCGACCTGCCCATCCCAAACCGCATGCCAGAAATATCATCCAAGCCACAAGAAGCAAGACCGAACCTGCTGGAGAATTTCGGACGCGCGACGCAAACTCGCCTTTGCCCACTTGTATGGGCATGGCGGCGCGGCGTTTGCGTTTTTTCCCAAACCAGTTCATCGTCTCATTCGCAATGCCGAGGTATGAGACCACCCCGCGCGCTGCTCCTACTCTCTATCGCATAGCGCCAGCACCTGCCCATCTGTTCGTACCCGATGTATTGATGTGTGGAACCACGACTAATTGGAGGAATTTCCTCCACCGTTTACTGGACTGCCATCGGCATTCGTTTCGTCGAACGATGCCAGCTGCTGCAGCGTTTGAGCGTTGGAGTCGAGAAGTTCCAGGTCATTCACGGTGGCAGAGACCGCTGGTTGGTGATGAGGAGGAGCGACGGTGTGGTTCAGACTCACAACGCCCATATAGGAACCACCGCTGACGATGACCAGCAATGCAAACGCCGCAGCCACTGCTGGACGCAGGTGCAGATTGCTGTCAAACAGAAAATGCAGACGCAGCCTCTCCAGCCATCCGGGCGCTTCAGACGCTCTGGCTTCGCGCAGGCGCACCGCCATCCGCGTATCGAAATAAGGACTCGGTTCGGGCGCCTTCCAACTATCCAGCAGTTGCATGGTCGCCTGCAGTTCCTTCAACTCTCCGGCACAAGCAGAACATTCCTTCACATGCTGCATCGCCTCGGCAGGAACACGAGTCGGATCGAAGATCATATCGGGCAAATAACTTTGGAGCTTTTCACATTTCATGTCAGCTCTCTCCTTTCGTCAATTCTAAGCAAACTCTTTCAGCTTCTCTCGCAGCGTCTGGTAGGCGCGAAACAGTAGCGACTTGGTCGCCGACTCACTCAACTTCAACACCGCACCGATCTGCTTGTAATCCATGTCCTGATACTTATGCATCACGACAGCCATCCGTTGCCGCTCCGGCAACGCCATTACGTGTTCTCGAATTCGCTGCATTCGCTCATCCTGCAGCATATCCTGTTCGGCAATCGGGCGAAGATCGGGAACATCGGGCTTTGTGCCTGTATCCTCATCCGCCTGATCCAGATAAATACTGGCAGAGGCGCGCTCGTACTTGGTATCGCGAGCATGGTTGATCGCCATGTTCGATGCAATCCGATACAGCCAGGTTGAAAAACGAGCCTCGGCGCGATATGTCGCCCGAGCCCGATAGACCCGCAGAAAGACCTCCTGAGCAAGCTCTTCCGCTACCGCCTGATTGTGCACCATGCGGTACATAAAGCTGATGATCGGCCGCCGATATTTCGCGATCAGAAAATCGAGGCAGGCTTCGTCCCCAGTCCCAGCGCGCTGCATAATTTCCGCATCGCTCATCTGGGACAGGTCGCCCGTCAACCCTGGCGGCAATTTTGAACTCGCCAGCCTGGCGCTCTGTTCGTCGATCGGGATTCGTTCCAGCGCGATCGTGCCCATACCTTCTCGAACACTTTCACCAGAAGAAAGTTGCGTTTCGTCCTCCCAAAATCCTTCAGATTCAGGGTTTACAGCAGATTCATCTGCATCTTCTAACCCCTCTTCGTTGAGAATGTTTCCCGACTCCTCGAAGCCCGTTTCTTCGTCATTTTCCAGGGAGGAAGCATCCTCCTGGGCGTCGTCACCCGGAGGCTCGGAAGCTGGCTGATTTCTAGAGGATGGCGCTGTACCGGACTGGGGATCCTTGCCCGCAGGGCCCTTGGATGTCCGCCCGGGCGTAATCGCGGGTATGGTTTGCGGGTCCGCGTCTGCCGAATCGGATCCCCCGGGTTGCCGGCTCTGGCCGCCTTCCCGTGGATTATTCTGCCCCGGA
Organism: uncultured Acidobacteriota bacterium; assembly: GCA_963774515.1. Lineage (GTDB taxonomy): Bacteria > Acidobacteriota > Terriglobia > Terriglobales > Acidobacteriaceae > JAKAAZ01. Next base: position 63,727 of record CAVZFK010000004.1, read on the forward strand.
TTTCCGTCCTTTGCTGCCATGGGATGTGTTCGGATTCTAGCGTATACTGGGGCAAAGAGAGATGCTTCCACCGCATCTTTGTTTCATCCCACCCACCCGGCAAGAGTGATTTGCGGTTCCCATTGCTGGAAATTCAGCCCCTGCCAAACTGGGGCGCTTAACTCAGCGGTAGAGTGCCACCTTCACACGGTGGAAGTCGCAGGTTCGAATCCTGCAGCGCCCACCATCAAGTCATAGACTTGCAGACACTCCCGGCGCCGATTGCCCTGGTCTTCTTCACCCCCCGTGTCCCATTCGCCCCGAGCTTTTGCTTCCATGCGCCGACACGTCTACGGGCGGCGGAAACATCTTTCGCAGCGTTGCCGCCATACTCGACTTCGGATCGATGTATTTGAACAATTCGGCGTTATACGAGGCGCAATATGGAACACCCGGCACAGTCCCGTACACAATGGTCGGATCTTTGTAGAGATTTGCTGCGCTCGGCACACCCTCAGGTCCGGGTTGGATCCATCGACGTCACTGGAATCACACCATCCGGCAGGCGCATGACCGAGGTGTTGCTACTGTTTGGCGTCAGGTCATTCTGAATAATTTGTTGGGTCGCAATCGCGTAGTTCCGCGAGATCGCGGCCGGCGTTCCCTCCGCAACTGCCGGGTCGACATTCGTGACCGCGATGGAGATCGTGTAATCGCTGTTCAGGTAAATCTCGAAGGTGCGAAACTGCTGCGGAAAATCTCGCAACGAACAAGTCTCCACCTGCCAGAAACCATGTTCCGGTCCTTCCGTGGCTGGCGGCAGAAAAGCTTTTACCGTGTTGAAGTGACGATGGCCGGCAATCCACATCAGCAGATTCGGCGTGCCCTGCAGCGTGGATACAAGTTCCTGCAACGTGACAGCATTGCTCTCCACCGCATGTGGATCCTTCGCCGCCTCCCACCATTCCAGCTCCGAGCCGATATTCGCAACCGCAATGGGAACATGCGCCGCAATGATCATCAGCTGGTTCGCGGCCTGCCCTGCCGCAAGTTCGGCCTGCAGCCATTTCCACCGAGTAGCGTCGAGAAATCCGTGACCATGAATATCGTGCGAGCCGTCGGTCTCCGATTGCGTGTCGTCCAGCACAATCACTTTCAGCGGAATCTGCCGACTTTGGAACAAAGCTGTAACAGGCGAAGCCCTCCTCCCAATTGGGATTGTCGCGATCGACCAGGTTCAGTCCGTGGCCAACTGGCTTCGTCTGCGTGCGAAAGAATTCCTGCATCCATTCACTTCGCAGCAGCGACCGCCGATCAGGATCCGCCGCAACTTTAGGCGGTTCGGCGAAATTTACCACTGGGCCCAGATCTTTTAAATCACCGTGAACCGTAGCCCCGTCCAACACACCCATATACATCGACTTGTCTTTCAGGCTCGCCGAAGAATCAATCAAACAAGGAAACGTCGCTTTGCTGACGTTGGGACGAAGCAGGTCGCCAGCAGCCCACACCTCGCCACCGATATAGGAGGAGCGAATCCCCAGCGCAGGATCGCCGTCGACAGCGATCGAACCCAGCCAGAAATGATCGTGGTTGCCAAGCACCTGGTACCACGGGATGGTGCGATCGAGTCCGACGGCCTGATAGGGCTTCTGATAGTCCACAGTCGTGGCGCCAAGATGCGCGCCGCTGCTCGGCCTGATGACCTTCCCATCGATCACATCGAGATACCAGCGCAGTTCGTTGTACTGTGTGCTGTTGCAGGTGTCGCCCAGCGAAATGCCAAAGTCAAACGCCTGCCGCTGATGCAGCACGTTGATCGTCTGGATGGCGGCATCCAGAACGTGTGTCGTGTACATCATTACGGGTGAATAGATCGACGTCTGTTTGCCAGCGTTGGCTGGGTCCTGTTGCTGCAGATAAATCAGTTGATTGGGTGCTTCCTTATCGGTGATGTGGATATCCGAAATAGCAAAGAAATGCAGCAGCCGATGCATCCTGGTGCGCGATGCGGCCGCGTAGCCAGCCGGCATAATATCAAACCGCGGAACGCACGGCAGTCCCCCTGCAAAGGTGTATTCGCCATAGCCGTATTCACTGTATTTCGAGACTTCGCAGCAATTCAGTCAGATACAACCCAGTCCCGGAGGTAGGCCCTTTTGGCTGCGCAGGCATCGGGAAGGAAATCATCCGCCCGAGTGTCGTCGTGACATACGGCGCAATTTTGTATTCCGCGACCTGACCATGAATCACAGCCGCATTCAAAGAACCGAACTGTGCCAGGTACATGCCCGCGATGGTACCCGCAGAGCATTTTAGAAATTCTCTGCGAGTCGTTCCGTGAGCCAGCGGCCCCGACTCTTCATCGAGGATCGTACCCTCCAGTTCCGTCGTCTCGTTCGTCATCCATGACCTCATTTCGCTTTGCTCTTCAGCCGCATTCGCCCGGCGCGTTTCAGAAGGATGGAGGCAGCGGCGGCAGCGAACCTGAGCTGATGCCTTCGCACTGCGTGAAATCCGCCGTCAAATTCCCTTTCGAATCCAGGGTGATCACCCACAAGCTGTCGTAGTCATACGGAGACCAAACCGGCGCCGTCGGCGGATTGGCAGAGCCAGGAAAATAGCTGGCCAGCAGCGCGTTCACCGTCTGACCGATCTGTACATACGCATATCCAAACAGCAGTTTGTGGTTGCTGAATTGGCCGCCGTTAAAAAAGAATGTGCTGGTGTCCGGCCCTGGATCTGTCGCAGTCCAGTCGACCGTGGTCATCAAGTGGTAGGGCAGTTTGTTGGCGATGGCGTAGGGCACCACGGTCATTGCCGGCGCCAATCCGGACCAGTTGAAATCGCCATTGGCGGCCACCGTTCCCTCCCCGTATTGCGACGGATCTCCAGACCAGACCTGGTCGGGATTTACTTTGCCGCGCAGCGCTGTTGGGAAGATCGAGAGACCGCCATTGCCCGGCTCCTACGTAGTTGTTGTCGGACCAATCGTTATAGGGGTGCGCATCGGCATGACGAACGAAATAGACGGTTTCATTGGTATTGATGCTGGCTGGAACCACCGCGCCATTGACGCCACCGATCACCTGCAGGCTCGGCGGAGAGTTGACCGTGCACGCCGCACTCACCAGCCCTGACGCAGGTAGCACAGGATAGGTCGCCAACGGAACCGCATTGCTGTTGTAGGTGATCAGGCTGGCAGTTCCAGACGGGGAGATGGAAATGACATACACAACGTTCGGCCCACCGTAATTCGACGGAAGCTTCAGATGAAAGCCTTCGAGCGTGTTGATCTTCGCCAACAGCGCATTCGTCGTCTCCCACGGCGCCGAGAAGACATAAAATCCCTGACGAGTCGTCTTCACAATCTTGTCGACCAGCGCTTCATTGTCCCCGCCCGCATCATTGAAGTCCAGGCCTTGGCACGTCGGGCAATAGGGTGAAGGAGTGTAAGCGCCAACCGGCAACGAGCCCGCGCTGTAGGAGGCGTTTACCGGCGAATTCTGGCCCGCATACGGATCTCCTCCCGAGGTGTTGCTGGAGAGCGTGGTCTGGTTCAGAACCGATAGTTGCTGCACCGTGTTCAGCCCGTTCATGTCAGGCAGTTTCGCCGCCGTTTGCAGGTGCGTCATCGGCTCCAGAGCATAGATGCTGGTGGCGTTTTGCGACTGCGACACATACTGATACAGAAACGTATCCATCATCAGCGCGCGCTCGAGCCCGCTGTTTGTCAGGTTGGCCGTAGCTGGATCAATATCCCCCGCCGTGTTGAACGCCATATCTTCGCTGACGATAAAAACGAGATTCAGATTGCCTGCAGCCGGAGGATTTGGATTACCCACCAGCGGAGCAAACGAGTGTCCACTCACGCAGCCGACAAGAAATATCGCGCCGAAAAAGAGGAACAACAGTGCCGCAGCACACTTCGTAAGTTTTGACATGGTTTTCCACCCAACAGAATTCCCCCCACGGGCGGTTATCGGCGGCAATGCTTTGCGGCATGAATTCTGCTTGCATCGTACCCGTGCCTCCCTGCGCGACCCTCCTGCGCATCTGATCACCCACGCCTTCGGTATCCTGAAGCTGAACCGCAGCTTTGAGTTTTATGGCTTGCGATTTCAACGATCGGGCGAATGGGCTGGAAAAGGGACCTCTGCCGCGAGAATTGTACGTCGCGAGATCGTTACTCAAATGACACCTGAATCAAGTACATTGGTTATGCGGACGCTGACGCACAGCAAGACCGGCGACGCAGCAAATTGAGTTCAATCGTTCTTTCAGAGAAGAAACCTGGCTCAGGTCAACTGGTCGGGCCTTTTCTTTTGCTTTTCCAGCGGATTTGGTGCAAATGCATTCATGCTTCTATCGATCGTAATTCCGGTGTTGAATGAGTCGCAGACGATACCCCTAATGCTGGAGCGCCTGCAATATACCCTCGTCGATATCCCGTGGGAAGTCATCTTTGTGGACGATGGCAGCACGGATGCAACTCCAGAGATCCTCGAACGGGCTGCGTTGAGCGATGACCGGGTTAAACTGCTTCGATTCAGCCGAAACTTCGGCCACCAGGCAGCTGTCACAGCTGGCCTGGATTTCGCCAACGGCGACGCCGTCATTGTCATGGATGCGGACCTTCAAGATCCGCCGGAAATACTGCCGCGCATGGTAGAACTGTTTCATCAGGGCTTTGACATCGTATCGCCCCAGCGGATTTCCCGCGAAGCGGAGACCGCATTCAAGCGCTGGACATCGAAGTTCTACTACCGCCTTTTGTCCCGTATGGCGGACACGCAGCTCACTCCCGATGTTGGCGATTTTCGTTTGTTCAGCCGGGGGGCCGTGTTGGCGATCCGTTCCCTCCGCGAACAGCACCGGTACATGCGCGGTATCGTCGGATGGCTTGGCCTGAAAGAAGCCATCCTCCCGTTTGAACGGAAAGCACGGGCGGGAGGCAAGACCAATTACTCTTTGTGGAAGATGGTGCGGTTTGCCTGGACTGGAGTTACTTCGTTCTCAGCGTTCCCGCTGCGGCTCAGCATCGCAGCCGGATGTCTTCTCAGTGCTGTCGGCTTCCTCTATCTCTTATGGGTTGTATATATGGCGATATGGACTAATAAGCTGGTCACTGGATGGGCTTCCATTGTTGCCTTGCAATGTGGATTTTCAGGGGTAATTTTGTTGGCGCTTGGCGTGATTGGCGACTACATTGCCAGAAATTACGAAGAGGCAAAGCACCGCCCGTTATATGTTGTGACTGAAACGCGCAATGTTTCTTTAGCGCAAAAGACGCCCACGCGCGCGGTCATCCTCACGGCTCTTGCAACTCCAGTTGGTCCCGTCGTGATCGACGACGCAGACCAAGCTCTTTCCCATCACAATCGCCGCACCGTCCTTTAAAACCACACCTGATGCGCAATCCGAAATCATTGTGCTACGAATGTCAAGAATCGACCGTGGATTCGAACTAATCCTCTGCTTGCAATATCAAGATCGCGGGACAACCTTTCACGGACAGTTCCAGAGGTCTACGGCAAGGCATCCTAAATATTTCGCATTCTCTGTATGCTAGGTCGTAGCAGCCGCCACAATTAAGGACTCTACATGCAGCTTTCGCCTTCGCTGGCCCAAACGTTGATGAATCTCAACCTGCGGCCCTACCCAACAGTCACGGGCATGCTGCAGCCTATCACCGCACGGTCGCTGGCATCTTTTCTGTGGGCGCTGGCATGGGCTTGGCTTTGTTAGTCAGCCTTACCGGCTGGGGAAGACTGACTGGTAAGCTTTTCCGTCCGCGACGCCTGCCGGCGTCCGTCGCCTGCGCACTGGGAATCGCAGCCTTCGTTTTTCTGGGCGGATGGCTGAATCTAGCCCATGGGATCTACCCCAGTGTTCTATTTGCGATCACTGGCATTGGTTTGCTGCTTTACTTTTCTCTGCGCCGATCGACCGGAAGAGTACCAATGGATGCGGCTTTGGACGAATGCCCCGCGATGGTCTCAAGTCCTGGTGATTCTCGCCTTGAATTCTCGTCCTGCGCGTGGCCGCCACCGTTCGACTTGGGGAATTCTATGTAACGATGACGGCTCCGGATATCTCGTGTTTCCCCAGAAAATGCTCGCTACGCACCATTTTGCTGCTGATCCCTTCAGCGATCGCCGAGTGATTTCGAGCTTAGGTGGGTCTTATCTTCTGCAGAGATTTGTCATCGCAGCGACCTCGCTCTCAAATATCGGCATGGCCGACCGTACGCTGGGGTTGATTTTTATTTTTTTTGCATTGCTCGAACTTGGAATTGGGTTTGGTCTTTCCCCTCCACGAATTGCGGCAATGGAATTGATTGTTTTCATTCCCCAGGAAACATTCAATCTTACCTTCACTATTCTTCCAATCGCCTTATTCCTGGCAATGATATGGATAATCTATCTCACTCCTGACCAGGAGGAACACCAGCGATGGCGATCGGCAATGATAGCGGGAATAATCGGCGGAGGCATTCTCTCGCTGAAATCCACCTTCCTTCCTTACATCGGAGCAGTAGCTCTAATTCCCTATATTTTTCTGTTCTGGCGCAAAAAACGTTTGAATGTTGATGTTGCCAATTCTCGCTGGGCTGCCGCGGTTGTGACGGTAGCGGCATGGATGGTTGCGATGAAACACAACAGTGGAACCTATTTATTTCCGATCCTGGGCCATGGTTTCGATTATTCGAGTTATAGACTTTTTCCTTCCATGCCTAGATTTAGCAGCTCCCACGCCGTCGAAAAATGTTCATTCAGGCAGCTGCCCTCTTGTTCTTGCCGGATTTCAATACTATGTCGGAATCGAGGACAGAGAATCTCGAATGAGTCTCGGCATTTTGCTGGCCGCCGCCTTCGCGATCACAGCATTCAATTACGAAAGCGGAGGAGACTTCATCTGGCGATATAATTTTCCCCAATTCTTTACTGCAATAGTCGTCTTTTACGTCGCGCAGGCGGCCCTTGGTCCTGAATCATCTTCTAACGAAAAGAAAAAACAGTTTACGGCGTTGCCATTCTCTGCCTTGCTAAGCTGCATTTTTTACTACGACCTGGAAGGAGGAGCGTTCAAGCCATTCCGTCAGATGCGAACGGAAATCGCAGCAGTATCCGCACAACCTGCGTGCGAGCCTAAGCGGAAGAAAACTGGTCAGCCCTGGCATCGCGTCCGAATTTCGTGCCGTCGAATCAGCGCTGCCAGCCGGTGCCACTGCGTTGGACGTCTCTAATGATTCCTTCCTGTTTGCCGAAACAGCCCACAAAAGAATTCTTCTGGATGACTGGCCCGGTGCAGCCGGTCCTGCCCCTGGCTGGCCTCTGACGCAGGGCCCGGAAGCTGTGGCAGATATTTGCTTCGCAACTCGGTTCGCTATGTGGTCTATGGTTATAAATATGCCGATTGGAGCAGTATGAAATCTTGTCAGTTCTTTCCGAGTGTGGCCAATCTTTCGGTGGCTGAGAGAAGCTCGAGATCCTTGGCCTTGTGGCACTCCATCAATTCAATCAACTTCGAGCATTGCACAAGTCCATCTACGATGATGGTAGATTCGCTGTTATCGATTTGGCGTCTCCAGCAACGGCTCCGGCTGCCGTGGAACCGAGCTGGACAATCCATACCAGCGTGGCTCAGATGTGCGGTGTAATAGCTCCAAAGTATATTGCAGCCCACCCTCTTGATATTCTGCGAAAGAGTACGCCAATCGGAAAATAAACGAGGCTCCTGCCAATAATGTGGACTTCGATCCAAATACTATAGAGCCAGCATCCGCAAACGGCGAAGTGCAGCGGAGTACCAGGCTCCCGAATTCGCAGGCCCACGCTCGCGCCGGCTCGCTACTGTCTAGCTCCCTGACAATTTTCTGCAGTTGCTCCGGCGGAATCAACTCCGGTAAATATTAGTAGATTCGCATGCGGAATGATTTGATCTCGAGCGCTTGAGGAACGCAGCAAAATTCATACGCATCTCCCGGAGAGTTCTGGATAGCAGCATTCAATTCAGAGCTTAACTGATCAATATGGGAGCCCAGCGGCACGATACGGCTCGTATAAGAAGCCGCCGTTTAACAGTGTCGAATGACTCCGTCGAAAATATCTGGCGCCTGCCCAATAATACGGGACATAGTCGAGATCTGCCGTTACAGGAGCATCCGGCAAGCTCAGAGTCAGTCCTGTAAGTCCCATGTTACGAATGGGTGCAGTTTCGATATCGGAAATTCTCGCCGCCACCGGCCGAATCAGGAAGTTTGCCAACGCAAGAACTGCCCCCGAATAGCAAACGACGCTGGCAGCCACTATTGTTGCTCTCGATTGATTAGAGCCACGAAAACCACTGGCTGCGCCTAACACGCCGATCCATACGAATACAACCAGGCGCTGCGCAAAATAGTCTGCCCCATTAATTACAGGCGGAAGAATTGGGATGACAACCGCCAGAATCAAACTGCAGACAAGAAAGGCTGCCGCAGGCGAATAGGTTCGAGACGGCCCTCGCCTCTTCACGCTCGCACAAGCCAGAAAGAGCGCGAGAAGCAGAATTGCATATAGAGAAAGTCGATAGGCTACGACAACCGTACTCGATCCGGAAAACATGGCAACCGTACTCAGCTTCAACAGCTTGATCAGTTCCGTTTTGCGATCGTACTTCTCGAGTACATTTGCCACCACCTTATGCTTGTCGACAAAAAGGAAGACATATCCGATCGTTGCCCACGACAACAGCATGTAGACCAGGTCAGCGCGAAAGTATCGCAAGCTCGTCTTGAATCTCGAGGCCTCGGCTCCCCGGCGCCGGAAGTCCTGCCAAAAACGCCAGCCTACATCGACCCCGACCAGCACATAGATCAATACCAGGGGAACAGGATGGGTAAGCACCATGAGAATGACAACACCCAGGAACGCCAGCCACAATCGCTGACTGCGTCGTTCCACAGCGCGATACCAAAACCCCAGCGCCCAAAGGGCCATGCCGATCGCCAGGCAATAGTTGTAGAACCCCATTCCCAATGGCCAGTTGAGCAGCAGTGGAATAATGAAGAGCGACATCAAATCGCCGCTCGGCCCAAGAAATCGCGCGAGATAGCGAAAGCCAAACGCCGTGGTAACGAAAATAAGACACACCAATAGCTTGTCCGCCATGACATAGCCAAAGAAGTGTGCAACTGCGATCAGGAAATAATAATGCAGCGCGTACGGCGGCAGAATGTGTCGAATGAAGTAGTAACTGGAATAGGTTTTCGATCCCGATAGCAAGCTCCCCATGACCGACGCATAGTAAAGATGGAGAGATCCGTCGAGCGACGGGAAAAGAGGTAACGTAAGAATCCAAACGCAGTAGGCTGCCAACAGCACCAGGAACGGAACTAAGTACCTGTTGTTTTTTCCTTCTGCATTTTCAGAAACCATGTTGATGTTCCACCTATATGGCCGGTCGTCCTGACACTATTGATCTTACGTTCCCTTATAACAATAGGCCCCGAAATCGGGGCCTATTGTTCGTTAAATTCTAGTCGGCTAGTTGCAATATCCAACCTCAATTCCGCCCAGTTACTCGCCGAAGTTGACTGACTCCAGGCCGAGGAACTGTGCCGACTGCCCCAGCTCTTCTTCAATGCGGAGCAATTGATTGTATTTCGCGATTCGGTCCGTCCGCGAAGCGGAACCAGTCTTGATCTGTCCCGCACTGGTCGCCACCGCAAAATCCGCGATGAAAGTGTCTTCCGTCTCTCCGCTGCGATGCGAAATGATCGACGTGTAGCCGTAGCGGCGTGCCAAATCGACAGCCTCAAACGTTTCGCTGACGGTGCCAATCTGGTTCACCTTGATCAGAATCGAATTCCCTACGCCCTCTTCAATGCCCCGCTGCAGAATCTCTGTGTTGGTCACAAAGATGTCGTCGCCCACTAACTGCACATGATCGCCCAGTTCCTTGGTCAGGTAAGCCCATCCCTTCCAATCGTTCTCGGCCAAACCATCTTCGAGTGAAACGATTGGATACTGCCGAATCCAACTTTCCCAGAAGCGCGTCATCTCTTCGCTGGTGTGCTCACTCTTATCCGATTTTTTAAACACATATTTATTCTTATCGGCGTCAAAAAACTCGCTGGCCGCCGGATCCAGCGCCAGAAAAATATCTTCTCCCGGTTTGTAACCAGCTTGTGTGATCGCTTCCAGAATCACTTCGACGGCTTCCGTGTTCGACTTCAGCGAGGGAGCAAATCCGCCTTCATCTCCTACAGCAGTGTTGTAACCCTTCTTCTTCAGCACGCCCTTCAAGGTGTGGAAGACCTCAACACCCCAGCGCAGCGCCTCAGAAAAGCTTTCCGCGCCGGCCGGCATAATCATGAATTCCTGAAAGTCGACGTTGTTGTCGGCGTGTGCGCCACCGTTCAAAATATTCATCATCGGTGTCGGCAGCGTGCACGCATTCACACCGCCCAGATAGCGATAGAGCGGCATGTGCAGTTCATTCGCAACCGCACGAGCAGTCGCCATCGACACTGCCAGAATGGCATTCGCACCCAGGCGGCCTTTATTCGGTGTTCCGTCCAGCGCAATCATGGTTTGATCGATCAGGCGTTGATTGCTGGCATCCATGCCCGCCAGTTCCGGAGCAATCACGCTCTCCACATTTTCAATGGCCTGCAAAACGCCTTTGCCCTGGTAATGTTCCTGATCGCCGTCGCGCAGTTCAACAGCCTCATGTTCGCCGGTGGACGCACCGCTTGGCACAATTGCCCGGCCCACCGTTCCACTCTGCAAAACTACGTCCGCTTCAACAGTCGGATTCCCGCGCGAGTCCAGCACTTCGCGGGCATGTATCGAGGTAATTTCAGTCATATCACTCCTCAGGATCTTGTGGTCCAGCCGGTCATTCAGCTTAGGGCGGCGGTCCACGGGAATTGCATTTCCTTCGGTGGTCCGGATGGTTTGGACAAACTCTGGCATGCTTGCGGCGATTTCAGCTGTATATCCAGGTTAGGAAATGCTGGTAAGGGGCTATCCTCGGAAAACTTCACCACGGACGCGCCGACGAAACGTCAAGGATTAAATCTTTGATTCACGTCCAGTGTAACAAAGCTGGGCGCTCTGCATGTGCGCCCGCGCACACCACAATGCCAACCAATTCGGTTTCGATTCCGGCCCCACCGGGACGTTAACCCAGGTCGTCCAGAATTCACGATCGGAGTTGACGCCGGGCGATATCCGGTTAATGAGATCGATAACGATGATAACTATTTTGATACCAGGGTGCACTGTCGGCGGTGCAGCCCGTAAATGCTCCATTAGACTGAACATGCGGTGAGAGCTCGTTGGTCACGCAAAGAACCGCACGACGCGCTCCGCAACAAACATACTGGGAGTTGCGTCCAATAAATTGGGCCATCGGCCGTAAATACATCGCAGCAGATGATAAACACGAAGCGGTTGCAACAAAGATCTTTCAGGATCGCCGACCGGCGAAACCGAATAACGAGGGCGGATATGAAAATTCTTACGGCTACAAGCCTTGCCGCAGTTTTGGTCGCGGCAACAGCCTTTGGGCAAAGCGCGAAACCCAGCCCCTACCAGGGCGTATCGCATCCGCCGGATGACGCCATCGTGACCAACGACCTGACGCCGACGCCGCCAGCTTCGACCGACTCACCCGCTGCGACTGATACCGTCACGCCCTTGGCGAGCCAGCCGACCGCTCACATGGAAGCGGCTCCGACCTCTCCGCAGGATCATGACTACATCCAGCATCCGGGACTCGTCAGCAGACCGACAAATCCTCTCGATGCCGATATTGTTACCACCCCTGAAACTCAGGAACAAGCGGACGATTCAGGCATCGTTCTCAGCGTTCCGTCGGCCCCGAATCAATTGCCGGAAGGGACGACGCTGATGGTCTCTCTGAATCAGTCGTTGTCAACCTCGACGACACAGCCGGGCACCATCTTCAGCGCTCGCCTGCTGGCGCCCGTCATGAAAAATAACCGTATCGTCATCCCCGTCGGCTCCACCATCACTGGACGAGTCACTTCGGTCAGTGAAGGACGTCGCATCACCGGCGGCGCTTCCATTCGTCTCCGCCCGGATGAGGTTGTTCTTCCCGACGGCACTCGATATTTTCTGCACGCTGAAGTCTATGATCTGGGTGACACCCGCAAAGTGAAAACCGGCAAAGAAGGTACGGTGGTCAATGTCGCCCACGGCAAGCGCACATTTGCGGAAGCTAGCTTGCTCGGTGGCGGCGCGGCGGCGGCGGGCTTTATGATCGCCGGCGGCCCTGCGGCACTTGTTCTTGGCGGCGCGGCGGCAGGCTACGTTGGCGCGCACTGGCTATTGGAGAGCAAGCAGGCAGTGCTTCCCAAGGATTCTCAAGTCGTCTTCGGCTTGACCCAGCCCATGTCGCTGGTTTCATTCCACGAGTAATCGCGGCGAAATCTAGAGCAGCAAAAAAGTCCGCAGTAGAAATCAAAAGGCTCGACGAGAATTTTCCTCGCCGAGCCTTTTTCCTTGCGCACTGAACACGCCGATTTTATTTATTCGGCGTAACCGACAGCCGAACCGGTGATGTCGATCGATAGAGCCGAGCGCAAGGCTGCCCCGTGCTGCAGATGACAAACATCATCTCCAGATTTTGAGGGTGCTCCTTGACAGCTTCAGCCACCGGATCGCCATCAATCGCGACAATAAAATCCGCGGCTGCGGCTGGGTCTTTCAACGCTTGCTGCCACTGATCGTAATCCCCTTCATTGATGGTCCGGCGCAGCGGAAATCCAATCTGTTGCAGCGCCCCAATGTGCGCCGATGTGTACATCAGCAGCGTCGATTCTGGAGGAAGAATCATCAGCTTGTTTGCCAATGCCCGCTCAAACCCCATCCGCGTCTTGGCGTTTACCTTCGCTTCCTGCAACACCAGCGGAGTAGCGTACATCAGGAAAGCATTGCTGGCGAGGATCAGCGCTAATGCAAATCCCAGAATTGGACGAGTCCACTGCGGTCGCTTTTTGATTGCCGCCAACACCGCAAACGCGGGGAAAATTGCGAACGCGGGCAGCAGTTCCATGCCATATCGCGTGTTGTAGTAGGAGTTCGGAAACCACACTGGCAGAAAGATTGGCACCGACCCATACGCGACCGAGTACGCATAGAACGGGATCGGCATCCAGAACAGCATCGCAGCGGGTAACGCGAGACCGCGATAGCGCACCAGCGCATATGCCGTGCCAGCAACCGCCATCAGCAATAATAAACTGCCGCATCGCAGCGGCGCCGCCCCCATCTTGGCCGATTTAACGTAGTAGAGAAATGCCCACGACAAATGATGCCAGCCAGGATACGGCAGCGAGCCGGGCTTGGTAGTTCGCTTGGCGATCGCCGCAGCCGAATAAGGTCCGCGCAGAAAATCCAGCGGGTCGCCGTACATGCGCCAGTTATACCCCAGCCAGCTGAGCGGCGCGGCCAGCCAGGCACAGCGTGCACACAACGAACACGCCGGCATTCGCGCGATCTTTCCACCACGCACGCCGCACTGTCCAATACGCCACCGCCAGCCAGGCCAGCGTGCCCAGAATCCAGCCATCATAGCGCGTGAAGACCGCAGCGATCAGCACGATGGTCAGCTTGATCAACGCAGCACGCGCTTCATGCGCGTCCCCTTCTCGCACCGCCGCCTCGAACGCAGTCAGATGCACCACGCTCCAGATCATCAATGCCAGAAACAGCGGCTCCGTCATGGCCGTGACCGACATGTACAGCAAGCCAGGATTGAGCGCCAGCGCGGCGAAGACCAACAGCGCCAGCAGCGGCCGCATCCATCGTCTCGCCAGCCGATACATACCGGCGCAGGCCATCACATAGCTCGCCATGGATGGAATCGCACCCGCCAGTCCGCTCTGCCACCACGACGTTCGCTGCACAAAAGGCAAGTAAAAGAAGATGCGGCAACGGCAGCCACACCGAACCTAGCTGACTCAATCCGGGATTGGACGAATCGAAAATTCTCCGCGCAATATGCAAATGCGCGACGGCATCTCCGTAAAGCAGCAGATATCCATGCCGCGCGCAGAAGGCCAGAGAAGCTGCCGTCAGCAGAATTGCCGCCGTCGACACCAGCTTGACCTCTTCCCCAAGTGTGGGCAGGCTTCTGGGTCGACTTGTGCGGGCGATTGGTTTCTTATTCGGCATCGAGGTGCGAAAGCTCCTGGAAGCTCGCAAATCGCTGGTCGATTTCTTCGCGAGTCAGAGCCTGGATCCGCTCCGTGCCAAAGCGTTCCACGGCAAACGAGCCCATCACGCCCCCATAAAACATGGCCCGCTTAAATTGCGCCGGAGTGATTTCTGACTGCGACGCCAGATACCCGAAAAATCCGCCGGCAAACGAATCGCCCGCGCCGGTTGGATCCACCACTTCCGCCAACGGCAGTGCAGGAGCGCGGAAAAAGCGGTTGTGAACTCCGCCAGGGAACGAGTGTTCGCCAAAGAAGGCCGTCGCTCCGTACTCCCCATGCTTCACGATCAGTGTTTTCGGACCGAGTTCCATGATGCGTTCCGCAGCTCGTACCAGGTTGGCATCTTCGCCCAGTAACTTGGCTTCGCCATCGTTGATCAGCAGAACATCCAGGCCCTTCATCACCGCTTTCAGATTGTCCTTGTGCCCCGTGATCCAGTAATTCATGGTGTCGCCGCAAACCAGTCGCACCTTCGGCATTTGCTTGCGAACCTGCTGCTGCAGCGCGGGATCGATATTGGCGAGAAAAAGAAATTCGCTGTCGCGGTAGGATTCGGGAATCTTGGGCTGAAACCGCTCAAACACATTCAAATCCGTGCGCAGCGTCTTGGCTTCGTTCAGGTTATCGAGATATTCGCCGGTCCAGTGAAAGCTTTTGCCGGCGGTGTGCTCGATGCCTTCCGTATCGATGCCGCGCGCCCGAAAAACCGCTTCCTCTTTGGAAGTAAAGTCTTCTCCCACCACGCCGATCACGCGAACCTTGGTAAAAAAGCTGGCGGCCAATGCAAAGTGAGTGGCAGCCCCGCCCAGGCAACGATCAACGGTACCGCTGGGGGTTTGAATGCTATCGAATGCGACCGAACCAACAACAAGAATAGACATCGATGCGAACACTTTCCTAATCAGAATTTGTGCGATTCAACTTTCGAAACCGAGCCTGCCTAGTCGCGGAAATATTTTTCCAGCAGCAGGTGCAGCGTTTGTTTCGTCTTTGCGGATACAACCGAGGGCTGAGTCAAAATTGCATCCTTCAGTGCAGATTGGCAATGGCAACTGCGCTTGGCCGGCAGCGCTGCAACGGCTGCATCCAGCACCTTCAATGCCGCGGCGCTGTTTTGAGTCAGCACCGCAACAATCTGCTCGGTGGTCACAGAATCATGTCCCGGGTGCCAGCAATCGTAGTCCGTCACCATGGCCACCGTGCCGTAACAAATCTCCGCTTCGCGCGACAGCTTGGCCTCCTGCAAATTCGTCATCCCGATCACATCCGCGCCCCACGATCGGTACAGGTTCGATTCTGCCTTGGTAGAAAACTGCGGCCCTTCCATGCACACATAGGTTCCGCCGCGTGTGGCTTCCACCCCGGCGCTGGCGCAGCCTGCCATCATCGCGTTTCCCACCTCCGCGCAAACCGGATCGGCAAGCGCCACATGCGCCACGATATCCGGCCCGAAGAAAGTGCTGCGCCGCGCATACGTGCGGTCGATGAACTGGTCCGGCACCACGAACTTTCCCGGCTTGTGCTCTTCCTTCAGCGATCCCACGGCAGAAATAGAAAGGATTGCGCTCACACCCGCCTGCTTCATGGCGTAAATATTTGCGCGATAGTTAATGTCGGACGGTAGCAGATGATGGCCGCGCCCATGTCGCGCCAGAAAAACCACTTTGCGACCGCGCAACTCTCCGAAGGTCAACCAGTCGGAGGGTTCGCCGAACGGCGTACTGATCTGCTCCTGACGAACGTTCGTCAATCCGGGCATGTGGTACAGACCGCTGCCACCGAGAATTCCTATCTCTGCGCGAAACATATTCAGATGTTCTCCTTCACCCGTCATATCCCATTTACCTCGCCACCAACCCAGTCGAACGAGGCTGCAAAGTGGTTAGTATATCGTGCATCCGCTTTTCATCAGGAGCCGTTTCGGCGAACAGCCAACTTCGCAGCGCTCCCGTCAGGTCAGTTTGCGGAACTCTGTTTTCAACCTGAACGCTGGTGGCGCTATCGACAATGCTACCCATCATGACAAATTCAAGCTTGCGCGCCAGGTCCATGGGGAAGCTTTCGCTGATGAACACTGTCTTGTCTGAAACCACCACCAGCACCGGACCCTCAGAAGTCTTCCAGATTCGCGTGATGATCGTTCCGTCCGGCGCGTCGTTCTCGTCCGCCGGTTCCAGAGTGGCATCGTCATATTTCCGCGGAATCTCCGCCGCGTAAAGATTCGCAAATGCCAGCGCGGCCTGCGGCGTTGCCCATCGCGATAAATAAAGCAGTGCCAGCGACGCCGTCGAATCCTTTTCGCTCGCCGTGGTGGCCTGCTTGGATTGCGCGGTGTAATAAATTCCTCCGCGCCACGCAGGAGCCAGTGCGTCTGCGGCCGCTTGCCCACCGAATAGTTCCGCCATCACCTGCACATCAAACTCACCCATCACGCCAATATCGTACGGATCATACTGCGCATCAATCAGCGAGTGAATATCCGGCATCTTCAGCAGCGGCACCGGCGCATGCGTCAGATAGGCTGTCGGATTCATGATTTCGAATGTCGACGACGGAGGATGATCGAGCATTCCCGCAAAGGCCGCCTGTGTGCCCTTCGCAGTCCACACCGCGCGCACAAAGTTCAGCCCCGCAATGTACGGAAAGATCAGCGATCGCTGCAGCAACAAGGGAGCGTTGGCAAGCGTGGGCGAATCGCTGCTGTCGCCCATGGCTTCGTTCATCTTGTCCGCCACCTGTGGCGCAGTCAGCAGAGTTTTTCCGCTGGGCGCCAGAACGTAATCAATGAAGACTGCCATTGCCTGGCCTTCAACCACCGCGTCGCGCACAGTATCTTCTTCATCGGTGGCGATGTGCTCGTTATCCTGCTGCACGTTTTTCGACATCGGCCGATCGTCATCGCGATCCCATTTCTCCAGATGAATGTGCTGGTCTTGCAGCGCGTGCGTCAGCTCATGCGCCAGCACCGGCTTCTGCTCGTCCGGCGGAATCCAATCCAGCAGATTTACCGTCTTGGTTTTGTCATCGTAATAGCCGGCAATCTGTTCGCGCAGCAGTTGGATCAGAAACGGCTTCAACTGAAAATCGCGATCCAGCAGCCCAAACTTCTTCAACACCAGCTCGCTGCTTTGCAGCCGCTTCGCATCGCGATCATTTTGCAGTTGGTGCATTAAGTACTTCTCGACTTCGTCGCGCGTCACCAATCGCCGTTTCACTGTCTCTAAAACCGGCAGGCCAGTCACTTTGCTGTCAAACTGCAAAATCGAATCGACGGAGCTGAATAACTGCCGCGCCTGCTCCGGTGTAATGTGCGTCGCCGTAGACGGATTGGCGGGTTTGGCAGGTGCCGACGGCACTCCCGGGATCGAGGGCGTGGGTGGCGATTGCGGAGTGGATGGGCTGTTTCCCGCAGGCGGCGAGGCGGCGTCGTCGACTGGGCGCTCGATTCCCTCGGAAGCAACAACAACAGCGTGCACAGCGGAACAACCAGCCACCGAATCGCCGAAAAAAGCCCGCCGCGATTCAACAAACCGTGTCCAGGGCTTTGCGCCAGATTGTGATCCGGCGAACATGTCTCAACCTTCATCCAACCTCTTCATGGAGGGATCGTTTCTGCATCCCCGCTATAATTTGGAGTGTACCTTTGTAAGACGCTGCATAGTGTCCGCCATGAGCAATTCCATCCCCAATCAGGTCGAAGCAGATTCCACCGGGTCAACGATGGCAGGCCCCATCAGCGCGGCAAACGCCAACCCGGAGACCGTGGCCGACGCCCTCGCTATGCGTCCAACTCCCTTGGCGGAAGCATTGAAACATGCGCATCCCCAGCCGCTTCGGCAATATCGCGGCGCAGAAAGCGTTAGCAGTTTTTCCAATCCCGCACGACGAATTGGCCGCGCTACTGAATGCCACCGGCGTCTTCGATCTTGGATGGCGGCAGCTCATCCGCTGTACCGGCGAAGATCGCGTCCGCTGGCTGAACGGCATGGTCACAAATTTCGTCGGCAACCTGGAAGAGAATGCGGGCTGCTATGCTTTCGTGCTCAACGCCCAGGGTCGCATTCAAGGTGACCTCGATATCTATCGCCGCGCAGATTCCGTCTGGCTCGAGACCGACGCCTCGCAGATCGAAGCCCTTTCTGCTTTCCTGGATCACTACATCATTATGGATGACGTCACCCTCGAGTCGCAGCCGCAGTGGACTGCGCTTGGGATTGCAGGACCGCACGCCGCCGCAGCCTTGACCGAAGCCGGCCTGCCAGTTCCCTCCTCGCCGATGCACATGTCGGAATCAACCTGGCAAGGGCATGCCGTTGTCGTCATCGCAGCCTATAGCCCGCTCATCCCACGCTACGAAATCTGGATGGAACGCGAGTCTGTTCTTGAAATGTGGAAAGCCCTGCAGGCGGCAGGCGCTCTGCCCTGTGGCATCGATGCGATCGAGTCATTGCGTATCCTCGAAGGGACCCCGGCCTACTCCGTCGACATTACCGCCAAGGATTTGCCGCAGGAAACCAACCAATTGCGTGCGCTTCACTTCAACAAAGGCTGCTATCTCGGCCAGGAAATTGTCGAGCGTATTCATTCTCGAGGCAATGTGCATCGAACTTTCACTGGATTCGTCCTCGCGGATGGCAAGCCGACGCCCGGAACTCCCCTGCTCGCCGAAGGCAAGCCGGTTGGAGAGATTACCAGCATCGCTGCCGTCGTGCTGCCCGGCGCTGGCCAGCGCGTCGTGGCTCTCGGCAACATTCGCCGCGAAGCTCTGGAGCGAAAAAGTGATCTGATGGCCGGCGAGACGGCCGCCCGCCCCTCGCCGCTTCCGTTCGATTTCAGCAGCGAGTCAAGCCAGCCTTAAGATGTAACGCGCCAGGTTCAATAAATTTCGTAAGAGGAAATGAGTCACGCTATGCCAGAAAAAGAACCGCAGGTCACATTCACCGATCGCCGCAAGATTTCTTCCGATGGAGAAATTCGCCCCGGCGTCGCCGAGAGCGAAGCCGAAGAAGAATAGCGGCGGCAGGCGGAGGCATCCAAGTCCGCAACCGCGACCGCCGAGCCCATCGCACCCGCGAAAGAGGCGGCGTCTGCTGCTTCACCGACCGCGCCCGAGACCCACGCTGGCGTACCTGAAGAACAGACTGCCCGAAGGACCCACGGCAAAGGAAAGCGCCGACTCCAACGCTGCCTACCAGGAGACCACGCAACAACTGGATGAACTGCTGCGCGCCAAGGCGCCCGATTCGTCGCACCTCGGCCCCATCGTTTTCGATCACCTGGTGCAGTCCATGTACATGACCGCGATGATGAGCATGGGTGCCGGCACGCAGCCGGGAGAAAAGCCGCGCATCGACCTGATGGGCGCGCGTCAAACCATCGATCTGCTGGGCGTTTTGCAGGAGAAAACCAAGGGAAATCTGACCGAGAACGAGCAGCGTCTGCTGGAGAGCGCTTGTTTGAGCTGCGCATGATGTTCCTCGAAATCACCAACGCGATTGCGCGCAATGCGGCCAACCCTCCGCAACCGCAGCCTTCCGTGCGCAAATAATCAATGCGCTTCCACGCGCAGCAAGAAAGTTCAGATGCAGGCAGAGATCGTTTTCCTCGGCAGCGGCACTTCCATGGGCGTCCCCACGCTCGGTTGCGGCTGCGCCGTCTGCACCTCGACCGATCCCAGGGATACCCGCATGCGTCCCTCGATTCTCGTCAAGTTTCGCGAGGGCGACAACGAACGATCTGTGCTGATTGATACCGGACCCGATTTTCGCCAGCAGGCACTCCGCGAAAATCTGCGCCTCATCGACGCAGTCCTGTACACCCATTCCCACGCGGACCACATCATGGGGCTCGACGATTTGCGACCGCTCAGCTTCAAGAATCCGCACAAAATTCCTCTCTACGCTGACAGCACCACCACCCAGGTGCTGCAGCAGGTTTTCGAATACACATTTTCTGAGAGCTAATCGTTATCCCTACAAAGCTCGCGTCGAACTGCATCCGCTCGAGGATCACACGCGCCTCTTCGGCGCCGATTTTGTCACCGTTCCTCTGCTCCACGGAGCACTTGAAACCGTCGGCTTTCGCTTTGGGAAAGCCGCCTATTTAACCGATATGAGCGACATTCCAGAGACGAGTTTTTCGTTATTGCAGGATCTGGATGTTTTGATCATCGATGCGTTGCGGCGAACCCCGCATCCAAGTCATTCGAACGTGGAAACATCGTTGAAGTTCATCGAGAAGATCCAGCCCCGCCAGGCCTACTTCACCCACATCGCGCACGACCTGGGACACGTTGAGATGGAAAATGAACTTCCCGGCAACGTCCACATGGCCTACGACGGACTTCGCATTCCATTCGAGTTATAGCCATGCACATTTTCCATTCCATTCAGGAAATTCCTGCCGACTTTGGTCCGTCGGTGGTGACCATTGGGAATTTCGATGGCGTGCATCGCGGACATCAAGCTGTCCTGCACGAAATGATTGCGCGTGCCCACGCCCTGCATGCTCGTTCCATTGCGGTCACCTTCGACCCTCATCCGGTTCGCGTCCTGCGTCCGCACATTCCCCTGCGCCTGATCACACAGCAAGATCAAAAACTCGCCTGGCTGGCGGATTCCGGCATTGACGCAGTGCTGGTTCTTCCCTTCACCCGTGAACTCTCTCGACTCACGGCGCGCGAGTTCGCGCGCACCATCCTTCACGATTCGCTGCAAGCGATCGAAGTCCACGAGGGAGATAATTTTCGTTTCGGCGCCGATGCCGATGCGGATGTCAACGAGTTGTCCTCGTTAGGCGAGGAATTCGGCTTCAAGGTCTACGTACATTCCCCAACGCACCGAAGAGGGAAAGCAGTATCCAGCAGCGAGGTGCGTAACGCGATTGCAGCAGGAAACATGCGGGCCGCGCGCCAACTCCTGGGTCGGCCCTTTCAGGTGATTGCCACTCCCGCCCCCGGTCGCGGCTACGGTTCACGCTACACGGTACCAACAATCAACCTGGCGCCTTACAAGGAATTGCTACCGGCCAACGGCGTCTACATCACCTGCCTTGAAGTGAACGGTGAAAAATTCGAGTCCGTCACCAACGTCGGCAATCGTCCTACTTTCGGCGATGATTCGTTTGCGGTCGAAACCCACATCCTCGACTTTCATCCCATCGCGCTCGACGAGTCTACGCAACTTCGACTTCTTTTCCTCGACCGCCTGCGCCCTGAAATTGCGTGGCCCTCACCCGAGGCGTTGAAACAGCAGATTGGTAAAGATGTCGCCCGGGCTCGACACTATTTCGCCTTGTATCAAACAATGTTCGGACTCAACTCCCAGGCGTAAACAATGCGCCCCCACTCTCGCCTTCGCAAAAAAGACCCGAAAGCTTTCGCCTTCGGGCCTTCCCTTGCATTTTCCTAACCCCGGCCGAAACCTACGCCGCGGTTTGCGCCTCTTGATTCACGCTCTCTGAAATCTTCGTCAGCTTCTCATCCGCTGCTTTTTCCTCATCCAATGTTTGCTCTAGCAATTCGACGATATCCGTCTTGCCCAGCAATTCAGCGAAAGAACGCACCGACCCATATCCCGCGATTTCGTAATGCTCCACCCTCTGCGCCGCGGAAATTAATCCGGCATCCCGAACCGGACCCTTTTCGATCTCCTGAATAACCTCCGAGCCTTCCTCCAGGACGCCCTTCATGCCCTCACAAGTTTTGCCCGTCCCCTTTTTTCCAAGCTTCTGAAAGATTTCTTCCAGGCGCTCCACATGACCCTTCGTCTCTTGCAAGTGGCTATCGAAGGCAGCGCTTAATTCCTGGGTGGACGCGGCTTTCACCAGCTTTGGCAATGCTTTCGTGATTTGCTTTTCAGCGGAATACAGATCTTTTAATTCATCCAGAAAAAGATCCTCAATGGACTCGACTTTCATGACGTGCACCTCAGAACTGCGGAAATTTACATCCTTATCCTGCTAGGATGCGACCGCCGCCCACGCGCTGCCCAAGACCATTAAGGCTGATTTGATGCGGATGGATGCTTCTTATTGACGCTACGGGAGCGGCCGCGGCCGGCGTAGGGGGCGCTTCGCCGGGAAACGCCTCGTCCGGATGGCTGGCGATCGCGGTCTTCATGAAATCAATCCAGATGGGTAGCGCCACCCTGGCTCCCGTTTCCTTGTCGCCCAGGGTCTGCCGGTCGTCGTAGCCGACCCAGACGCCGCAGGTGACGGAAGGCGAAAAACCCAGGAACCATGCGTCCGTAAAGTCATTGGTGGTCCCGGTCTTGCCGCCAATAGGATGGTGCAGCTGGCTGGCTGTCGCCCCCGTCCCCTGGCGCGTCACCGCCTCCAGCAGTTGCATCATTTGCCGCGCGGTTTTTTCGTCGGTAGAGACATGTACGTCCGGCGTGTCATCCCACAAAACCTCTCCGTCGGCCGTCGTCACGCGATGGACAAAATGCGGGGTCAGGCGAATGCCGTCGTTCGGAAAGCTGCTGTACGCAGCCACCTGCTCATACAGGCTGATCTCCGCCGCACCCAGCGCAATCGGCAGAAATGCAGGAATATCCGTCGTCACTCCAAAGCGATGCGCGGTCGCAATCACTTTGTGGATGCCAACATGATCTGCCAGCTTCAGCGCTGGAATATTCAACGAATCCGCAAAGGCGCGCGTCAGCGTGATATTTCCCAGCCAGCGATGTTCATAATCATGCGGAATATAGAGGCCAGATGCCGTGCGAAACGTCACTGGACCATCGAGGATCAGGCTGTCCGGCTTAAATCCGTCCTCCATCGCCGCAGTGTAGTCATAGGCTTTGAAGGATGAGCCGGTTTGGCGTTGCGCCTGGGTGGCTCGATCGTATTGCGACAAATTGAAGTCGCGTCCGCCGACCAGCGCAAGAATATCTCCGCTGGGATTGTCCACCGCCATCAGCGCCGCCTGCACGCCGCTATCCTCTTCCAGCGTGGCGTACAGCAAGTTGCCCATTGGCCTGCGCGACCGGCGTCGACGCGTTCGCAGCAATTTTGCTCACCGATTGCGCTCCCACAGCCTCCGGCAAAATTCGCACATACACAATATCGCCAGGCCGAAGCAGGTCCGTGGCTAACTCCTTCTTCGTCCACGCCCAGCCCTCGGGAGCAATGATCGCGCTCTTGTTCTCTCCCACGCGCACCGTCACTTCATACGGCAATACTTCCGTCACTACCCCATGAATGTAGCTTCCCGCAGCAGGCGATACAGTCCAGTCCGGATGTCGAAACGCATCGATCGAACTCCCCGCAGCAATCACGTTCAACAAGTTTCCGCGCCAGCCTCGGCGCCGTTCATAGCCAGCCAATCCATCCAGAACCGCTGCATTCGCGGCCTGCTGCAGTTTCAAATCCAACGTGGTGTAAACGCGCAGCCCGGACTGGTGCACCATCTCCGAACCGAATCTCTGATCCAGCTCTTTACGAACTTCATCGACAAACCACGGAGCCACCGTATTCGGCGGCGATTCAATATGCAGTCCCAGCGGACTCGCTTTCGCTTCCGACGCCTGTTGCGCCGTGATGACGCCGTCCTCCAGCATGGCATTCAATACCAGGTTGCGCCGATCCAGCGCCCGCTCCGGATGACTCACCGGGGAATAATACGATGGACCGCGTGGCAGAGCCGCCAGCAGCGCCGCCTCCGGCAAAGTCACATCGCGCGCGTGTTTGCTGAAGTAATATTCCGAGCCAGCCTCAAACCCATACACTCCCTGGCCCAGATAAATTTGATTGGCGTACAGAGTAAAAATCTGCTGCTTGGTAAAATTCCGCTCAATCTGGATCGACAACAGAACTTCCTGCAGCTTGCGATGAAACGATCGCTCCGGCGACAGAAACAGATTCTTCGCCAGCTGCATGGTCAACGTCGAAGCGCCCTGGGCACGCCGATCGGTCGTCAAATCCCGGTACGCCGCCCCAGCCACGCGAAAAAGATTCACGCCCCAGTGGCTTTCAAAGTTCTTATCTTCAATCGAGATGACGGCGTTGCGAAGCACTGGAGGAATATCGTCATAGCCGACAACAATTCGCCGCTCCAGCGCGAACGATCCAATTTGGTTGCCGTGAACGTCGTACAGTAGCGTCGTGGTATTCGGCCGATAGCGTTCCAGATCTTGAATCTGCGGAAGGTCTACCGTGTAGATCAGCAGCAATCCGCTCAGCGCCCCGAACATGGCCGCCAGAATCGCGAGGATCGCGAACGCAGCCGACCCGGCCAATTTTTTTCTTCGCCTGGAGGGTGGACGAAATTCAGCCCGCCGAACGCCGTGCATTCGGAAAGAAGGCTGGGATGCTGGAGGTGTGAAGGTCAAGGACAGTCCTGATGCAATTCTCTACCATCTCTCGAGCAAATCGCAGATTTCTGTCTACTTCGCGGGGAGTTAGCTTGGCAACTACGGATGCATCGCTCCGCGCCATTCCAGTGCGGCGCGATAGACCCGTTAGGCCGCCTTCGCTTGCTTTAGCAACTGCAGCGCCTTATTCAGTTGATCGTCCGGTTGCGGCGCGGCGGGCGGCGCGGGAGCAGCCTTCGCCGCTCCAGGAGCGGTCGGAACCGTCACCGGGCCATGCGGCGTTTGCAGTCCAAAACCGTTGTTTTCCGCCACCACAACGTTCGGCGTCACCGCTTTATCCTGGATGGCATCTCCATCCGGCGTGTGATACTTGGCGACCGAGAGAAACAACATGGCGCCATCAGGAAGAGGAATTTGCTTCTGCACCGAACCAGAGCCGAACGTGCGGTCTCCTACCAACTGCGCGCGCTTGTTGTCTTTCAGCGCAGCCGCCACAATCTCTGCCGGGCCGGAAGTTCCATGATTTACCAGCACCATCAGCGGCGCTTCCGTCACAAAATTCTTTGACTCCGCCGTCCAGGTTTGCTCGGGATAGGTTTGACCTTGCAATGTGGCGATGGTCCCCGACTTCAAAAATGCATTCGCCAGCTGCACCGCGGAATTCATGTTTCCGCCGGTCACGTCGCGCAGGTCCAGCAAAACTTTCTGCTTTCCCGCGCTTTGAACCTGGCGCAGCTTCGTCACCATATCGTCGACTCTGTTCTGGCTCAGGTCGTAGGGCTTCAGATACAGGATGCTGCTGTTTTCATACTCATCCACGTGCATCGCCGGATAGTCCGCCAGGGCCCGCGTCAGCGTCATCGCATCGGGAGTGGCGCTGGTCGGCTCAATCACCGAAAAATGCACCGTAGATCCAGGCTGGCCGTCGAGCGACATGCGGATCATCTGCAACGGCATGACGCGGGTGCTCTGATTGCCAATCGACTCAATCACGTCGCCGTCGATGATGCCGGCATGGTCCGCAGGGCTGCCCGGAATCACCGACACCACCGTCGCATAACCGTAGCGCTTGGAAATATGGATGCCAATTTGCGCTTTGCTTTCGTTCTCGCGCGCCTGATATTGCTTGTACTCGTCCGCCGTTAAATACCCGGAATCCGGATCGAGACCTTCCAGCAGTCCGTGCAGCGCTCCATTGGTCACGTCCGGAATATTTGGCGTCACCACATAGTCGTTCTGTATGTACTGCAGAACTTCGCTGTAGACTTCCATCTGCTGATAGGCGCTGGCGTCTGAGCCTGCGCGAACTCCACCGGGCAACAGTCCGCCCAGGAAAACGAACACGATCAGCAACACCGAGATTGCGAGCAACGAGAGTTTCAAAGCTTTAGGCATACGTATATTTGGGGACGGCGCAAGGACAACAGCTCCGTTGCTATCAGTGTACAGCTTTCACCGGGCCTGGGCTGCTCCGGGCGTACGGCGTGCGCCTGACGAGTCAACAGGAAGCTTTTCCCTGGCGGTTGATTGCGGGAAACTTCGGAAACGGCTTTGCAATTTGGCTTACAAAACACAGGGCCTCCGGCGGATGTTCTGCGAGGCCCCTAAAATTTCAAAACAGGTGGCTATCCTTCTCAGTAGTACTCAGCCTTACTTTTTCGAGAACGACCTGAGATAGACCACCAGGTTCCAGATCTCGTCTGTCTTGGCACGATCTTCTGCCGGCATTTTTCCCTGGCCATTTTTGATGATGTAGAAAAGCTCTCCATCCGTGCGGTTTTTCAATGTGTCCGGATTGGTGAAATCCATCATGGTCAGGCTCATATCTGAAATGATCCCAGGATCGCCTTTACCGTCCCCGTTCGCACCATGGCACATAGCGCAATCCATGGTGTACCGGCCTTTTGCTTTTTCTTGGGATTCCGGCGTGGGTGTGACAGGGTTCACCATACGCGCCGCGTCAAGCGGGATCACTTTGATGGCTGGCGTGGCGGCCGGAGGAGTGGTCTGTTGCGGCGGAAACGCGAAGAGTGCGAATGCGAGAAGGGCAAACATTGAATTCGGCATAGCAACCTCCTAAAACCACCGAACACAAATGCTACGTCTGCCGCCTGCTTAAGTCTGTGTTCCCTGTCACAATCACCGCATCAGCGCCGCGGTCTCATTTTGGTCTCCATCCACCCTCATCTACCCAAATTAACGCTTGACATAGAGTACTCTGTGTTCTAGAGTTCTCTATGTCAAAGGATTTTCGAGACGAACCCTATTCTCCATGAGCCTCAAATCCAATTCCGAAACGCTTCTGCAGAAGAAAGTGAACTACGGCCTCGACGCGCCCGTCTTTCAGCGAAGCGCACTGTTTGGCGGACTCGCAGCCGCCATCCTCGGCACCCTGGTTGCACGATGGGCCCAGCAACACGGCTCGCAAATTGTGTTCAGCTGTGCGACTTCCGTGGCGTGGACCGGAGTATCGTTCTTCCTGACCGGCTGCGTCATGTTCTGGGGCAGTAAGGTCGGCAAGCTTCACCTTCGCGACAAGATCATCGCCTCCATTCCCTGGCGCGGAGATGAGCAGGTTCTCGACGTCGGCTGCGGCCACGGAATGATGCTGCTGGCGGCCGCCAAAAAGCTAAAATCCGGTCGCGCCATCGGTATCGACATCTGGTCGCAAGTCGACCAGGCGGATAACAATCCAGAATCAACGCTGGCCAACGCTCGCCTGGAGGATGTCGCTGACCGCGTCGAAATACAAAACGCCGACGCTCGCAGTCTTCCCTTCCCTGACAACTCCTTCGACGTCGTTGTTTCCAGTTTCGTAATTCACAATTTGAATCGACCATCCGACCGGGATCAGGTGATCCGAGAAATTGCGCGCGTTCTCAAGCCGGGCGGTCAGCTGGCCATTGCAGACATTCGGCACACCGGGCAATACCAACGCACGCTTCGATCTCTGGGATGGACGAACCTCGCACGCTGGTTCCCGAATTTTCTTTTTGTCACCCCGACACGCGTGCTTCGAGGCACCAAGCCATGAAATATCTTTCGCGAAGCTATCGCGCAACGGCCTCCACATTGAACAGCCGTCATCCGTCCATGACTCGCGGCCTGGCACTGTTATTTTTCCTGGCCGGACTCATCCTTTGCCTGCGAATGCTATGACACCAGTTTCCGAACACGAAAGGAAATCACGATGACCGAACAAGAAACACAAGAAGATCTACTCACCCGCTTTGAGCTGGTCGAGATGATGGTGAAAGAAGGTCGCCGCTCCACTGAATATTGGGGCTGGACCTTCGTCCTGTGGGGAACCGCCTACCTGATCGCCATCGGCTGGAGTTACTGGTCGCATCGGCCAGATATTGCGTGGCCCGTCACCATGATCGCCGCTACCGTGCTGACCATTGTTGTCGCAACCAGAAAAACACGCACCAGGCCGCGGACCCCGGTTTCGCGAGCGATCACCGGCATATGGCAGGCCGTCGGCACAGCCATTTTTATTTACTGTTTCGCAGTCGGAGCGAGCGGCCACGCCGAAATACATACCTACATGGGCACAGTGGAGATCCTGCTGGGGGTCGCGAATTGCGCCATCAGCCTCGTGCTTCGCTGGCGCGGCCAATTCTTGATTGCGCTTCTCTGGTGGATCAGCGCCGTTGCTACATGTTTTGTCGCCACGCGACTGGTGATGCCGATTCTGGTCTTCGACACATTAGTCGGGTTTCTCGGCTTCGGCCTCTACCTGATGTATCGCGAACGCCGCGATCGTCGCCTTCGGGTGCAGCATGCCTGATCTACCGGAACTCGATCCCGTGATCCATGGCAAGCTGCGGCTCGCCATCCTTTCCCTGCTCTCCAGCGTGGACGATGCGGAGTTCACCTGGCTGCGCGACAAAACCGGTTCGACCGACGGCAATCTCGGCGCTCACCTGTTGAAGCTGGAAGAGGCCGGCTACATCGGCGTGGAGAAAAAATTCGTCCTGCGCAAGCCGGTCACGTTGTATCGCATGACGGAAGCCGGCAGAAATGCGTTGGCAGGCTACATTCGCGCGCTGCGCAGCCTGCTGGGTTCCGCTTTGAATTGAATTTTCTTGGCCTTCAGCTCTGTTTTGCAGAGTCGACTGCGCAGCGAGAGTTGCCTAACAGGATTCAAGGAGGAGATACACCATGAAAAGCCTGAGCGTTCCTTTCGCGAGGCGCATCATGACCCGCACATTCATTCTTTCCGCTCTGATGGTCGCCCTCCCGATGGCCATGTTCGGCCAAACAGGTTCGCCCCCGGATCCCGCAACTCTCATAGCGCAACAGCGCGACGCCATGGCTCCGCTCGCATTCCTCAACGGCGCGTGGCGAGGGCCGGGCTGGATCATTTTGCCCGATGGCAACAAGGTCGCATTCACCCAGACAGAACGAATTGGGCCGTTTCTGGAAGGCTCCGTCAAAGTGATCGACGGCCGTGGATACAGTTCCGATGGCAAGCTCATCTTTAACGCCTTCGGCGTGCTCTCCTACGATTCAGCCCAACACAGCTACTCGATGCATTCCTACGCCCAGGGCCACTCGGGCGATTTCGATTTCAAGCCTTCAGCCAACGGATACACATGGGAGATTCCCGCCGGCCCCATGACCATCCGCTACACCGCGCACGTCAAAGACGGCGTTCTGCATGAGGTCGGCGTCCGCATTCTCCCCGGTAAAGACCCTGTTCAATTTTTCGAAATGAATGTCCGCCGAGTGGGAGATACCGACTGGCCCAATGCAGGAGCGATCGGCCCGAAGTGAGGTCGCAGTCCGCCCCACAAACTAACGGGACAGTTCCTCGACGCTGAGTGCCTCGCCCGGTTTCAGATACCCTTTGCGGCGGAACCAGTCTTCCATCGCATCTCGCAACCGATCCAACGGCACGCGAGAGCCTGCCTCCAGCAGCCCGTCGCCAACCGGCAGCGTGTCATCAAAAATGGCGTCGTTGGTGAAGTTCCGCATGGCGAAATTATCGATCCACTGCACCGGGCACAGCCGCCGATCGCCTGCTGCAGTAACGGATTCGATCTTCAATTTGCGCAGAAACATGCGGCTACTTTTGCGCTCGCGGACCGGCATTGCGCACCGAGTCCGGAACATCGAACCTGACAAAATTTTCCTGGAATTTTGCCGACAGCATCGCTGCCTGCCGATCGTAGGCCTCGGCGTCCTTCCACATGTTGCGAGGATTCAGAATGTCATACGGCACGCCCGGGTAAGAAGTTGGAATGCTGAAACCAAATGTGGGCTCAACCACAAATTCCACATCCGCCAGCTGCTCGTCCAGCACAGCGTGCACCATGGCGCGCGTGTGCGGCAGGCCAATTCGCTTGCCCACGCCATACGGACCGCCGGTCCATCCCGTATTCACCAGCCAGCATTGCGCATTGTGTCGGCGCAGACGTTCCCCAAGCATGGCGGCGTAAACCTTCGGCGGCAACGGCATAAACGGTGCCCCAAAACATGTCGAGAAATCCGGCACCGGCTCGCTTCCCATCCCCGTTTCCGTGCCCGCCAGCTTCGCCGTGTATCCCGACAAAAAGTGATACATCGCCTGCTCCGGCGTCAACTTTGAAATAGGAGGCAGGACTCCAAACGCGTCTGCGGTCAAAAATAAAACGTTCTTGGGATGGCCGCCAATGCTGGGGATCAGAGCATTTTGAATGTAGTCGATGGGATAGGCAGCCCGCGTATTTTCAGTGAATTGGATGTCATGATAATCCGGCTCGCAGCTTTCCGGATCGAGCACCACATTCTCCAGCACCGATCCAAATCGAATCGCATGATAAATCTGCGGTTCTTTCTCCTTCGACAGATCCACACACTTGGCGTAACAGCCGCCTTCAAAGTTGAAGACGCCGTTCGGCCCCCAGCCATGCTCGTCATCGCCAATCAGCCGCCGATAAGGATCGGCCGAGAGCGTGGTCTTTCCTGTTCCCGAAAGCCCGAAGAACAGCGCCGTTACGCCGTCCTCGCCCACGTTCGCCGAGCAATGCATCGGAAATACGTCGCGCTGCGGCAACAGGAAATTCAGCACGCTGAAAATACATTTCTTCATTTCGCCGGCATATTTTGTGCCGACAATCAAAACAATTCTCCGCGTAAAATCCAGCAGAATCGCCGTCGAAGAACGGGTTCCATCGCGCTCCGGATCTGCCTCAAACTCCGGCGCCGCAATCACCGTAAACTCCGGCACATGCGTCGCCAGCTCTTCCGGCGTGGGCCGCAGAAATAACTGATGCACAAACAGCGCCTGCCAGGCGTACTCGGAAATAATCTGCACCGGCATCTGGTAATGCGGATCGGCCCCCGCAAACAGGTCCTGCACGTACACATCGCGCTTGGCCAGGTGCGCCATCACGCGGTGATACAGCGCCTCAAACTTCTCCGGCTCGATCGGCTGGTTCACCTTGCCCCACTTCACCGTCTCGCGCGTGTGGTCGTCCAGAATGATGAATTTATCTTTAGGGGAACGCCCGGTCCGCGGACTCGTATACGCCACCAGCGCGCCATTGGCGGCCAGCTTCGCTTCTCCGCGGGCCAGCGATACAGCCACCATTTGCGGCACAGAAAGATTGCGATGAACCTTCCCTGGCGTCAGCTGGGAAAGGACAGGGGATTCGTGGACAACTGCTTCCGCCGGTAGCATGCTAGCGTCGCTCCTGACTCTGACTAAACCTTCCATTGTGCCACGGTTCCCGTTTCTGGAAAACTGGGACCTATCGCTGAAAGAGACCCCCAGCTATGTCGAGGTAAAAATCCGGACCGCATCGCGACGGAAAGACGGACCCTGGCCCGTTAAGGTAGACCTCGGGCTTCACCTCGCGAATCGAAAACAGAAGTCCACGGACTTCACTTCGTGAAGGAGAAAGGTAGACCCTTGGAGGTCACTTCCCGAATGGCAACGGTAGACTCTTGGAGGTCGCTTCGCGAACGGGAATGGTAGACCCCGGACTTTAGTCCGGGGAATCAGAAGCCACTCAACTACGCCTTCAGGCGCTGAGGTTCGCCGCTTGCAGGCGTGATTCTTTTCCGGGAACGTTTCCAACCGGACGCAGATCAATCGGATTGGCGGGAAACTTTAGTTTGCCGTAAGAACAGGCAGCACAGGCAGATTGCGCGTATTGCCCACTTCTTTCATCACAATGTCCAGGTGAGCCAGCACCTCATCCACCGTCATCGTATAGATTTCGCGGCCATTATCGTAGCCGTTTTCGATGGCCTGCTTCAGATAATGCCCGGCGATCTGCGCCGCCAGATAATCCGTAATCACGTTGCCACCCGACCGCTTGCGAAATTCCACCCACGCAGGCAGCGGCATTGCAATCACCAGCGATCGCCCGTTCACCAGGAAGCGAACATCCACCGCATCCGCATGGCGCGTGGCAATGGCGACTATGTTCCCCTTCCAGGTGCAATGCAGCTCTTCACCCGTCCAGTGATCTACGGCTTGGAAATCTTCATACATAATTAACAGCCTATCTGGCGGAAGGTTTCGGATCAAGTTGGGCGATTCCTGCATCTAAGTCGGAACCGGAGTAAACACCGGCGCACCGAGGATAGCGATTCAGGCTTGTGCAAATCGATCGCGAGACGCCAGGAACGATCCTCGGACGAGTTTCCGAAAATAAATAAAAATTCTCAACCATTCGGCGTCAACGCGCGTCAAACAATGGTTAGCAGGCTTAGGAACAAGAGACGGAGTCAACAGAAAATGGCACATACCCCCAGCGCAAATCCACAGGATAAGCGGCAATATTTTGAGCAGCGGTTACGGCAGCGACAGCAGGAACTGGAGCAGGCCGTCGCCAACACGGTGGAACAAGCGCTTTCCAGCAACACCGACGACACCCGTGACGTTGCCGACCAGGCAGTCGCGGGATATCAAAAAGAATTGCTCTTCTCGCAAGGCACAGTTCGCAGCACGCAACTACGTCTCGTGCGCCAGGCATTGGCTCGCATCGCGGACGGAAGCTTCGGCGATTGCGTCCGCTGCTACCAGGCCATCGGGCCCAAGCGCATCGAGGCTCTTCCCTGGACGCCGTACTGCATCAATTGCCAGGAGCTGATCGAGCGCGGCGAAGCCGAGCCAACAGCTTCCGTGGCCTAGCGAGCCGCCGCAATATCAATAATCTGCGCTAGATGCGTGGCTTCATTTCATCGCGGCCATAGCGGCGCGGAAGAGTGTCTCGAAATCCTTGCCGACCTCCGGCTCGCGAGCAATCGCGGACTTCGACACCCTTCTGTGCCGCCGCGCGTTGATAGCCGAGGTTTACCAGCGCAGAGAGAACATCCTCGGACACCGGCGTTGCAGTAGCCGTTCCGCCTGCAGGAGCTAGCTCCTGCAATTTGTCTTTCAGCTCCAGCACAATTCTCTCCGCGGTCTTTTTGCCCACGCCTGGAATCCGAGTCAGCGTAGCGTGATCCTGCCCATGAATCGCGGCGATCAGCCGTTCCGGAGGCAGGCCGCTCAACACGGTGATGGCCAGCTTGGGTCCAATTCCGCTGATCGAAAGCAGTTTTTCAAACAGCCGCTTCTCGGTCGCGGTCGTAAATCCAAACAGCGCCAGCGCATCCTCGCGAACATGCGTGTACACCAGCAGCGAGACTTCGTTTCCCTCCCCCGGCAACGCCGTGAAGGTTGGAATGCTGATGGTCACCTCATAGCCGACGCCGCCAGCTTCCACCACCGCTGTTTGCGGAGTCTTGGAAAGAAGCCGTCCGCGCAAGTGTGCAATCATGCGCCGATTCTATCGTGTGGAAGTGATCAGCGCTGCCTGTGATCGCGAAGAGAAAAATTTCTAGCGATTGCGGCGGTAGTGAATCGCGAACTCGTGGGCTTCCGATGGCGGGAACAACTTCGCGACATGCTTTAGCCGCTCTGCCAGGGCCGGTGCCGCCAGCAGCGGATATTCGCGCTCGCGCAGTTCGCTGTAGTCAAAATCAACCGTCAGCGACAGCAGATAGATCGCGACAGCATCAGAAAATGCCGCCTCCAGATATTGCATCCGCGCTTTTTCATCGATCGCGCGCTGCTCAATCACCGCCTCCGTCGCCGGTTTCGACATCCAGAACTTCGGCCGCCGCCGTTTTATTTCCGGCGCCACACTCTGCATCGCACTATTGCCAAGCGCCTTCGACCTCTGCTCCCAGGCATCCTGGCTGGTCTCGCCGCGCACATTGGCTTCCGCCTGCGACCACACCAGCCGCATAAAACTTTCTGGAACACCGACGGCATCGACAAAATGATGGCCGGCGTTGATGTAGAACTCGAAAGAGAGCGCGAAGCGATCCTGCATCAGCCGGGTCGAAATAAATATGCAATCCGCGCCATCCACCTTGGCGTTGCGATGACAGATCGCCATATCGCTCAGCTCGGTCGAGAAATCCGCGGCGATCATCAGCTTGCTCGAATCAATTTCGAAAAATGTCGCTTCATTCAGCTCCGCGTCGAGCGGCTCGCTCAACGTGAGCGGCACAAAATAGTAGCGTTTGGCTTGCAGCGCGGCGGCTATCGCCATCGGCACCGCTTCCACCATCCGCTGCAAATCCGCGGCAGCCAGCTGCGTGTCGCCAAAGCTTCCATAGTGGATGCCGTTGGACGCTCGCTCCACAGGCACCGAACGCGCTACTTCCATCGCGGGCTTCACTTCGATCTGGGCGATTTCCGGCATGAAGCTGTATTCTAGAGCAGTTCGACGGTTACCGATACTCTGCAAACAATCGCCTGCAGCAGTTTTTTATCACGCATGCGAACAGCCGCCTAAACTCACTCCCGGCAGCAGCATGCAGCGAATCTCAGTGGCAGCCGTCGATACGGTGATTGCGAAGGAAATCGAAGTATGACAAACGCACAAAATATCGCAGCTCAGGCTCCTCACAACCCCGGAAAAAACGACGTCACCATCTTTAAAATTCCCATCGGAAAACTGGGATTGCTCAGCAGTCTTTTGATGGGCGGAGCGTGCGGCTTCATCGTCTTCTTCGTCACATTTTTTCTCGCCATCGTCGGCATGATGATCTACGACGCCGCCACTCACACCTCCATGCTGAACCTCGACATCAGCTACCGCTATATCGCCGCTCCCGTCGGCCTGCTTGCCATGGCCATCAGCTTGACCTATCTGCTCACGGTGTGGGTCCGGCGAAAAATATCGGGCGCGGAGTAACAGCGCGCTCCTGATCGAGCCTCCACTATGGGTAGGGTGACCATTCCGCAGCAAGCATACTTGCAGTCTCAGGGGCCTGCTGCAGAACAATCGCGTGTCTGGTGCCGGCAGTTGGAAGAAGGCAACATCCTTTTCTTTCCGCAAACCCCAATCGCATTGGCCGAAGACGATCTGCGCTTTTTGTTGACCCTGGAGCAAACCAGCAGCGGCCTGCATAAAAATCTCGCCTACAAGCCGCAACGCGATGAAGTTTCTGGCGCGGATATGAGAGGCGCCGACCCTGCTGCGAGCGAACGTCTGCATCGCATTCTTCGCGATTATTCTCGCTGGGTCACAGAATTCCTGAAATCCTTCCTGTCGCCCTATCAATCGTGCTGGCAACTGGACTACGGCAGTTTCCGTCCACAGGAAGAGCAAGGCCGCGACCTGCCACTGCGCCGTCGCAATGACCTGATGCACACCGACGCCTTCCCGACCCGCCCCACGCATGGCGCGCGCATACTGCGTTTCTTCAACAATCTTCATCCCACCAAAACGCGCGACTGGATTACCGGCGAGCCCTTCGGCGCCCTGGCGCCACAATTCGCGCCGCAGCAGATTGCCTTACCGCGCGAGCAAAGCACACTCACCCGCGTGACTGCGGCCGCCGCCTGCAATCTCGGGCTTGGCAGCGTGTTGCCGGCGTTGAAGCGCTCTCCGTATGACGACTTCATGATGCGCTTCCATAATTTCCTGAAGGAAAATGCGACCTACCAGGCGCAAGGCAAGCGCGAGGCCTGGTCCTTTCCCCCCGGCTCCAGTTGGATGGTTTACACCGATATGGTTCCGCATGCCGTCCTGGCTGGTCAGTATGCGCTGGAGCAGACGTTCCTTGTCTCCCCGGAAGCCATGGTCGCGCCGGAACATGCGCCACTGAACGTCTTGCAGGCCATGACGGGCCAGCCGCTAGTCTAAATCGATCTCCCCAATCTCCGCGCACAGCATCACCCAATTTCCCGGCGAGAAAGTTTCACCCGTCTGCTATGCTTGCGTTCGTTATTTCTTCCGGAGGAAAAGCCTGGTGAAGCGAGTCCATTCTTTAGGAACGGCCGTTGCGGTGCTGGCGTTTGCGTCGTCCATGACGCTGGGGGCATTCGCGCAGAAACATCACACAAAAACAAAAAGCACGACAGCCACAGAGCCCGCTCCAGTCGCGGCGGAAGTCCAGCCTGCGCAGGAAACGATCGACCTAGGCATGTATCAGCGAATCATGGATGAGGGCTTCAACCATTCTCATGTGATGGACTACGCCAGCGCTCTAGATGACGATATCGGCCCGCGACTCACTGGCTCTCCGAGCTTGGCCAAGGCAAATGAATGGACCAAGAATCAGCTGACCGCGATGGGATGCGCCAATGCGCATCTGGAGTCGTGGGGGGACTTTGGCATGGGCTGGGAGCAGCTGAATACCTGGGTGCGGATGGTCTCGCCCGACCCTGCAGTCTTTATCGCGCAGGCCACGCCGTGGTCTCCATCGACAAACGGCCCCCTGACCGGCAGCGTTGTCCACGTCAATGTTCAGGAAGAAAAAGACCTCGACCAATATAAGGGTAAGCTGGCCGGCAAAATCGTTCTGCTGGGCGACATGCGTCCCGTGCCGCCGGTCGACAAGCCTCTCTGGACGCGCTACACCGACGAGGAGCTGGAAGCGATGACCGTCTATCCCCGACGCCGGCGGTGAGTATGCCTCCGAATTTGAAAAAGCGGCTGATGGCCTATATCAAGCGGCGCGAACTGATGGGAAAACTGATGCAGTTCCTCGTCGACGAACATGTCGCCGCGATCATTGTTCCCAGTCGTGATGGTGGAGACGGCGGCGGCTCCGGCGGTACATTTTTTGACGACAATGGCACCTGGCTCGGCCCTGAACCCTACAAGCCTGCGAATCGCATGAAGATTCCTGTTGTCGTGATGGCGATCGAAAATTACGGACGCATGTTCCGCTTGCTCGCCGCAAATGTTCCCGTGACCGTGCAGATGGATGTCGAAACGAAATTCACTGGTGACGACGAGCAAGGCTACAACACCATCGCAGAAATTCCGGGCACCGATCCGCAGCTGAAAGATCAGGTCGTCATGGTCGGCGGTCATCTCGATAGCTGGATCGCCGGCACAGGTGCCACCGACAACGGAGCCGGTACCGTCGTCGCCATGGAAGTCATGCGCATCCTGAACGCGCTGCATGTCCAGCCTCGGCGTACCATCCGCGTCGCTCTCTGGACCGGCGAGGAGCAAGGCATCTTCGGTTCGCACGGCTACGTGAAGAACCATTTCGGCAGTTATCCAATTTCAACCGCACCCGACCAGATGAAGCTGCCAGAATTTCTGCGCAAGCCAGCCGGCCCGCTGACCATTTTGCCGGAACAGAAACTCATCTCCGGATATTTCAACCTGGATAACGGCTCAGGGAAAATTCGCGGCGTATACCTGCAAGGAAACGCGGCCGTCGCGCCGATCTTTGCAGCCTGGATCGCTCCGTTGAAAAGCCTCGGCGTCACCACGATCACCATGCGCAATACCGGCGGCACCGACCATCTTTCCTTCGATGCGGTCGGAATTCCTGGATTCCAATTCATCCAGGATCCGCTGGATTATGAAACCCGCACGCATCACTCCAACATGGACGTCTACGAAGAGCTATCACCCAGCGACCTGAAGCAGGCGGCCGTGGTCGAGGCGATCTTCGTCTACAACACCGCCATGCGCGATCAGATGCTGCCTCGCAAACCACTGCCCACGCCGAAGCCGATGTTCGACTTCAGCACGCCCAAACCGCTGCCGGGAGTTTTCCCTGACGCAGTCGAGCCGCCAACCCCAACACCGGCCTCAACACCAGCGCCGGATAAGAAATAATTTCAAAACGATTCATCACGCAGAGGCCGCTGAATAAATTTCGGCGGCCTTTCTGTTGCTGGTATGGATTCTATTTTCGTAAACCGCGCAATCCCTGCCCATGCTCGGCGATCATTCTGCATCCAAGCGGTATGGAAAGGGCAATCCTCATGATCGAACGAAAGAAAATCTTTACCGCCGCCATGTGTGGCGCAATTCTGCTCGTCGCAGGCTGCAATAAAACAGACACCAACAAACCCAACTTCAAGACCGCGATCGACAACTACTACCAGGCGCATCCCGCCTGCCTGTGGTCGGATGCAAAGAAATTTCCCGTCCAGGCTGCAACCTCCGACGAATCGAAAACCGAAGGCTACGATGCGCTCACCGATGCCGGCCTGCTGACTCGAACCACTGCGGAAAAAAAGCAATTTCTCATCGGCTCAAAGCAAGTGAACAACTACGATGTGTCC
The DNA here is from genome assembly GCA_963774515.1 of uncultured Acidobacteriota bacterium. Classification (GTDB taxonomy): domain Bacteria; phylum Acidobacteriota; class Terriglobia; order Terriglobales; family Acidobacteriaceae; genus JAKAAZ01. The sequence goes on from CAVZFK010000004.1 coordinate 101,786, forward strand.
GCCAAGGGCCGCTCCACGTGGACCCAGGATCCAACCCAACCCGGCTACGGAAATTTCTGCTACGGCCATCGTGAAGTCACCTCCATCGACAACTTCACTTCCTCGGTAAATTCCTCCGGCTCGAAAACCGCGCAGGTCAACTACCATTTTCAGTTGTCAGGTGTCGCGGATTGGGCGAAGTCCCAGGAGATGCAGACTGCCTTCCCGCAGTTGAATGCCGCGCTCGCCGGTAGTCAGCCCGCGCAGACCACGCTGGTCATGAACGGCAATCAGTGGCAGGTGGCCGATAATCTTCCGCCCGCCCAACAGTAAGCGACTTCAACTGACGCGACTATCGATCGCATCACGCTCCGCATAAAAGGCCGCTGTCGGCTGCAGATTTTCATCGAACGGCAGCGGCCGCAGCGGTTTTCCGTCGGCTCGTTTATCTTCCTTCTCGCCATTCAACCAGGTGTAACGATCGGTGATGCCCCACGTCAGCACCGCCTTTACATTGGGCTCGGCCAGCATCATCGTCAGATAGTCGCGATAGATTTTCGCCACAACAGCATCGCGCTCATGAACCGTGCCAGCGAACTTTTCTGTCCGCCACATCCAGCTCGGTCACAAATACCTGCAGGTTCATCTTCGCCATCTCGCGCACAAAACTTTGCAGCTCTTTTCCCGGAGGCGCCAGATCCGCCTTTAGATGACTTTGCACACCGACCGCATCGATCGGCACTCCAGTCGCCTTCATGTGACGCACCATCGCCAGCACGGCGTCGCGTTTCTTTTCCTGATCAGGATATTCAATGTCGTAATCGTTATACGTCAGCAGCGCTTTCGGATCCGCCTTGCGCGCCGTTTTATACGCAAGGTCAATGTAATCGTCCCCGACTAGCTCCAGCCACGGCGTCTTGCGCAATCCATGCGGCAGCCCATCCTTCGGATCGATGCCTTCATTCACCACGTCCCAGGCTTGGATTCGCCCCGCAAAATGGCCCATCTCCGTCTGGATGTGCTCAATCATCGCCTGCCGCGCATTCGCTTTCGTGATCGGCCCAGGAAACCACTTCGGCAATTCCTCGTGCCAAATCAAATTATGTCCGCGCACCTTCTGCCCGTTCTTCGCCGCAAAATCCATCAGCGCATCGGCTTCGTGGAAATCGTATTTCCCCGGAGCAGGGCTCAGCGGCCCCCACTTCATCGCATTCTCCGCAACCACAATCGAGCACTGCTCCGCGATCAGCGCCGCATAGTCTGGATTGCGTGCCAGTGCCGGCACACTCACCGCGCAACCCACGTAGATTCCGTGTGCCTTTCCATGCGCGCGCAAAGATGCAGCTCCACTGACGCTCTCTGCTGCCTGCCCGCTCGCTTGTGCCCCAGCAAATCCCCGCGATACCAAAGCTGCTCCCGCCGTCAGTCCTGCCGCTCGAAGAAATTCCCGTCTGTTTTGCATCGCTCGCCTCGCCGTCGAATTTACGATGCTTGCAATCCTACGCTTTTGCGCTGTGCTGTCGTTTGCAGATACCTTAAGAGTGGCAATTCGACCAGACAGGCGAATCGACAGCGGGGGCATCGCACCAACCATGGCAATGGCAAGCGCAGAAAGCACCAATCAGCTTGTGGTCGAATCAGCGCCAGGCAGCAAAACCGCGTTGCCCATGGTGATTACGCTCTTCTTCCTGTGGGGATTCATCACCTGCCTCAACGACATTCTGATCCCGCACCTGAAGCATCTCTTCACGCTGAACTATGCCGAAGTCATGTTGGTGCAGACCTTCTTCTTCACCGGCTATTTCATCTTCGCGCTTCCCTCCGGCAAAGTGATTGACTGGATCGGCTACAAGTGGACCATGGTCGCAGGCCTGCTTGTCATGGCGGTCGGCGCGCTCTGCTTTCTTCCAGCGGCCATGGCTCCATCGTTCCCGCTGTTTCTGGTGGCGCTGGGAATCGTCGCGGCCGGAATGACGCTGCTGCAAGTTGCCGCCAATCCCTATGTGATCGTCCTTGGACCTCCCGAGACCGCCTCCAGCCGCTTGAATCTCGCGCAAGCCTTCAACTCGCTCGGCACCACCGTCGCCCCTTACGTCGGAAGTCTGTTCATTCTCGCCACCGTTCCTCTGGCTGCTTCCCAATTGACGCTTCTCTCACCCGCCGCGCTGCACACCTACCGCGTGGCCGAAGCTTCCGTCGTCAAGCTTCCCTACACGTTGATCGCGATCATTCTTGTCTCGTTCGCATTCGCGCTGGCGCTCTACAAATTGCCGACCATTCGCACCCATCAAGAAAATGGGTCCACGGCGTCACTCCCCAGCATCTGGACACATCGACACCTGGTGTTGGCGATCATCGCGATTTTCGTCTACGTCGGCGCAGAAGTCTCAATTGGAAGTTTCCTCATCAACTATCTGAATCAACCCGACATCGGCAACATGCCGCAGAAAACCGCCGCGTTATATGTTGCGTTCTATTGGGGCGGCGCAATGATTGGCCGTTTCTGCGGCGCCGGCATCACGCAGAAGTTGCGCGCCGGTCCGGTGCTGGGCGTCGCGGCGATCATCGCCTGCTGCCTGGTGATTACATCCATGTTGACCTTCGGCCACGTCGCTATGTGGAGCATCATTCTGGTCGGCCTCTTCAACTCCATCATGTGGCCAAATATTTTTGCCCTCGGTCTTGCCGAGCTCGGCCCGCTCACCAACCTCGGGTCCAGCCTGCTGGTGATGGGAATCCTGGGTGCCGCGCTCATCCCGCTGCTGCAGGGCTTCGTCGCCGATCACATCGGCATCCACCATGCCTTCTTCCTCCCCGCTCTTTGCTATATCTACATCTGTTATTACGGCTTCAAAGGCTCCATCGTCCGCCATCGTCAAGTCGCGGCGTAAAGCCTGTGATTGGCACGTCCGCGAGTCGCCGCTGCGAGGCAGCAAATTTCCACGCAAGTTGTCGCGCTAAACTAAGAGAGACTCCAGTCCGCAACCTGTTGCCCTCGGAGCCCTTGAAATCCCTGGAAAACAGCTTGGTTCACTTGATGACCGTGCGACTAAGCGCATAGGTGCCTCCCGTGACTGACGAAGAACAAGCTCCTTCAGCGCTCCTCCTGGGGCGAGCAGTCTCCGATACTCTTTCGAGTAACGAAGAAGCACTCGTGGATGCCTGGTTCCAGGTGCTATTCGACCCACCGCGCCTGGCCGCGTATCAGATCGCCGGAGTCCAGCCAGAGGGGAACGAGTCTCTCAAGAAGCCGTACATCATTCCGCTGGTCCGTCTCCTGGCCCGATACTTTGCCACTGGAGACCGCCGTATGCGGAGCCTCTATCGCGACGAATTGCTTCGCTATTCACTGCACCGCGCTGCGCCGGAGGTTCGCGCTCTCTATTTCCTTGAAATCTTGCCGGCCATGGAGGATGCCGTCCTCGCCTATCTTCCCTCCCATCGACAGCAGGTTCGGGCGATGCTACGCGAGGTGCATGGGCCGCTGCTCTTCCCGCCATCCGGCAAACCGCTCACCCTTCTCACCTTCGGCGATTGCCTGATGACCGAGATGCGTGTATTTCTCCCTGAAAAGTGCGCCGAGTCTGGACTGCCCCTGGATATGCGCTCTTTCTACTTCAGCTCGCGCATGGGTACCGGCATTTCTACGGACAGCGTCATCGATGCGATCCAGAAAAATCATGCCGACATCGCCGCCTTCAGCTTTTTGTCCTATGAAGGATTACCGATGTATCCCGCGCTGCTGCGCGATGCCGAGCGCCTCAGCCCGGCCGAGATCGGCGAGCGGGTTGTGCAGTTGATGGCGCAGATTCGGCAGTTCGTGAACACGCTTCGCGACCACACCGAGATTCCCTTTCTCATCCACAACGTCTCCGGACTGCCCCTGACAAGCTATCGCAAATACCAGCCTTTCGTGCACCCAATCTCCCCGGCGCGTAAAGCTCTCGTCGCCAGGCTCAATGCAGAGATTGAGGATCTGGTGGCGAATACCGCAAACTGCCTGCTCATCGATGAACACGCAGTCGTGCAAGAGCACGGATTTCGTCGCAGCTCTCGCCGTGTGGTTCCTGACAGCCTCGCCCGGCAGGCGTTTTTTCATACTCAGAACTTCGGCGAGTTTCTCGTCGACGAATACATTGAAAAACTTCTCGCCTATAACCTGCTGCACAAAACCAAGGTGCTGCTGCTCGACTTTGATCACACACTGTGGCGCGGCGTCATGGCCGAGGGCCAAGTCAAACACCATCTCAAACGCCAGAAACTGCTAAAGCGCCTGCAGGAAAGCGGCATCGTTCTCGTCGCTGTCAGTAAAAATGATCCCGGCAGCATTCGCTGGAGAGAAATGCATCTGCAGCCAGACGATTTCGCGTTGCTGCATATCAATTGGGATTTGAAAGCAGCGTCCATTGAAAAAACGGCGCAGCTGTTGGATCTCGGGCTCGACTCTTTCATCTTTATCGATGACAACCCCGCCGAGCGCGATCTTGTCTCGCAGCAATTACCAAAAGTGCGTACGCTGGATGCGCTCGATCCATTTACCTGGCACGCGCTGGAAATGATGCTGGCTTTCCCCAACACCCGCCAGACCGCGGAATCACTGGCGCGGACCGCCATGTATCGCGAGCAGGCGCAACGGCGCGAATCGATCGCCAAGCCAATGGATTATGCGGCCATGATGGCCAGCCTGGCGCTGCGTGTTCGATTCGGACGGGCAAAAGCTGCGGATTTGGATCGTGTCAGCGAACTGGTCCAGCGCACCAATCAATTCAACACCACGACCGTTCGCTATTCCCGCACCCAGCTACAGCGGTTCCTGCAGAGTCCGACCCATCGCATCTACGCCGCGGACATGGAGGATCGCTTCGGCCATCTCGGCCTGGTAGCCGTTGCTATCATCCGGATGGAAGAGGATCGCGCCATCTTCGACTCCTTCATCATGAGTTGCCGAGCCATGGGATTTGAATTGGAGCGCCTGGTGTTACGCCTGATCCTGGATGCCGAAGCGGATGCGAATACTTTTGTCGGCAAATTCATACCGACAGACCGCAACACGCCAGCCGCCGAACTGTTCGCAACCAATGGATTTTCTCAGGCCTCCGCCGACGAGTGGCTGCTCTATGGCGACAACCCGCGCCCCGAACTGCCCCCATGGTTCCAAGTCACCCCCCGCTGACAGAAACATCGCCCCCACCGACGCAAAGCCATCGCATTCTCGCCAAGTCCGTTAAAACCACGGCGCAGTTCTGGATGAACATGCAGTCCTCCTACGAGCTGCGCCAAGCCGAGAATCCCAATCGCAAGATCGTCGACACCATTGCCCCGCGCCAGACTGACGCAGCTTGAGCTGAACAGAGTCCTGACCTCATCCTTTGCACTGTTTTCCGTCTTCAAAGATCCAAATTTCGCGTCTGACGGCGTCTCGTCCCTACGATTATCGAGCCAGCGTTTTTTCGATACGCGGGTCTGGAATCAGCCACATGACTGCGACCATGATGTAGCAGGCGAACGCGATCCATGGCCGCACAAACGACATGGGAATCGCGGCAGCATAGACGACGACAGACGTCCTGCCCTTCCTGTCGCTGCCAATCGATGCCGCCAGTGCAGAATCTTTTCCGTGATGGGCAATCAGTTTCTTCGTCAGGATGAAGTAAGCGATGCCGGCGAAGAATAACACCACTCCGTACAACGCCACCGGCAAAGGCGCGAAATGGTTCTCCCCCATCCAGGCGGTAGCGAACGGCGTCAGCGACAGCCAAAACAGCAAATGCAGATTCGCCCACAGTATCCCGCCTTCAACATGCTGCGTAGCCTGCAGCAGGTGATGATGATTGTTCCAGTAGATGCCGATGTAAATGAAACTGAGAACATAGCTGAAGAAAACAGGCAGGACGGGACGCAGGTCGGCAACGCTGGTTCCGTGTGGCGACTTCATGTCCAGCACCATGATGGTGATGATGACGGCAAATACCCCGTCACTGAAGGCCTCCATGCGCCCTTTAGGCATCCGCGATGCTCCTTTTGGTTTCAGGGTTGAGGCGCCGATCCTGCTCTCAGAATGCGCGTCCACAAACTGAGAGTACTTCATCGCCTATTCTCTCTGTCATCTGTTGCCGGCTTACGACCACTGCCGACACCGCGATCCGGTTTGGCAAATATTTTGGGACTACGGCGCAGTTCTGGATGAACATTCAATCCTCCTACGAGCTACGCGAAGCCGAGAATGCCGATCGCTAGATTGTCGACAGCATCGGGCCGCGCCGCACCGATGTGGCGTAACAGCTAAACAAATCATTACTCGCGGGGAGGTTACACTGGTTTTCTTCGGTGGAAGACCAGACGGCCAAAGGGTCCATATGAAAGCAGGAAGGCAAACGCCGATCATGCAGGAAGAATCGCCAATTGCCCAAGCATGATCCAATTTTCCCAATAACTCCAATGTGCTTCTACCTGGAGCCTCGGATGAGCGGCGTTTAGCTCGCTTGCGTCCTGGGTTACATTCAAAACAATTTTTTGCCAACCGCCTCTTCGGCCTTCAAATCCTCCAATTCCCGCTTCGACATCTCCTGAGCCACTCGACCAGGCGTGGTCATATTGCCCAGACTGAATTATTTGTGCAGAACCGCGGACGACTTTCCACCCAAAGTATAAAGTTCGTTCAACGCCTTTACATGAGCCCGTCGGAAAATCATCCCCGATCAAGCAGTCTTCTCTCCTTAAGTCCGGCATGGTATCGAAGACAAGACTAAGCAGGTAGGTCCCGTTGAGGTCGGTTCTGAAATAGGGGGATTCAGTGATTCCTGGCTTCAGGACGATGGGATATGTGAGGGGTGTCCAATTATGCTGTTTGTAACGAAAAACGGTATAGAGATATGGCAATGCTCCGCTTATGAAAATACAGGATCCAACGAGGAAATGTTGTTTCAATCTCATTGAATACGAACTTAACACCCATGCTTCCGTCGTTTCCTTAAATCGTGCTTGGAATTCGCCTCCATCCCACCTCATCCCGTAAAATTGACTGTTTGGTTCGAACGCGCATCGTCGAGCATCCAATAACCCCAACCTCTCAACGGAACGGAGCATTCCCTTGGCTGAAACCATCTATGACGTCGCCATCATCGGCGGCGGTCCGGCCGGTTACACGGCGGCCATTCGCGCCGGCCAGTATGGCCTGAAAGTCGCGCTGATTGAAAAAGAAAGCAAGCTGGGCGGCACCTGCCTGCACTGGGGCTGCATCCCCACCAAGTCCTTGCTGTTCAATGCAGAAGTCTACGACCACCTGAAGCATGCGGTGGAGTACGGCATCGAAGGCCTCGGCGAAGGCAAGCTCAACTGGGACACCATCCAGAAGCGCAAGCAGGGCATCATCGACAAGCATGCCAAGGGCCTCGTCTTCCTGATGAAGAAAAATAAGGTCACCGTCTTCGCAGGCCACGGGCGCCTCTCCGGCCCGGCGAAAGATGGCGTGCATTCGGTCGACGTGCAACCCGCAGAAGGCGAGCGCACTTCCGTCCAGGCGAAAAATGTCATCATCGCCACCGGTTCCGACGCCAAGATGCTTCCCGGCCTGCAGGCAGATTCCCAGGTCCTGACCAACATGGAGATTCTGTCGCTGAAAGAAATTCCCAAGTCCATGGTCGTCATCGGATCGGGCGCCGTCGGCGTCGAGTTCGGCTCCATCTTCAAGAGCTTCGGCACCGACATCACCATCGTCGAAGCGCTGCCCCGCCTGGTTCCCAATGAAGATGAAGACGTCAGCAAGGAGCTGGCGCGAGTCTTCCGCAAGCGCGGCATCGAATCCTTCGTCAGCGCCAAATTCGAGAAGCTGGAGAAGACAAAAACCAGCGTCAAGGTCACCATCACATCTTCCGACGGCAAGCAAATGGTGAAGGAAGTCGAGAAGGTGCTGGTCGCCGTAGGCCGCGCCCCGCGCACCGCCGACGTTGGCCTGGACAAAACAAAAATCAAGCCCGACCGCGGATTCATCACCGTCAACGAGTGGATGCAGACCCAGGAGCCGGGCGTCTACGCGATCGGCGACATCGTCGCCGGACTGCCGCAACTGGCCCACGTCGGCGCCATGTGCGGCATGGTGGTCGCAGCCAAGATCGCCGGCAAATATGCGCGTCCGGTAAAGCGTGAGCGCGTCCCCGCCTGCACCTACTGCGAGCCGCAAATCGGCAGCGTCGGACTCACCGAAGCCGCAGCCAAAGAAAAAGGATTGCAGGTAAAGGTCGGCAAATTTCCGTTCACCGCTAACTCCAAAGCATCCATCGTCGACTCGCACGAAGGCTTCGTGAAAATTGTCGCGGACGCAAAATACGGCGAAATTCTCGGCGTCCACATCATCGGCCCGCAGGCGACCGAGCTGATTGCCGAAGCCGTCACCGCCATGGAACTGGAGGCGACCGTCGAAGAAATGATGTTCACCATCCACGCCCACCCCACCCTCGCCGAAGCCATGCTCGATGGATTTGGCAGCGTCGAAAATATGGCCATCAACGCCTAGTCGCAGCTGGAAACAATCCGGGTCCGGCAACACGTCGGGCCCTTCTTTCTTCCTCATCGAATCGCTATGACCCCACCGAATGACACCGCGCGAACCACAGGCTCACAAACCTGGAATCCCTGCGAGTATTCCGCGCACGGCCGCTTTGTCACCGATCTGGGTGCGAACATTCTGGAGTGGCTCGACCCCAAACCCGGCGAAGAGATTCTCGACCTCGGCTGCGGCGACGGCGTCCTGACCGCGCAAATCGCCGAACGCGGTGCGCATGTTCTGGGCGTCGATGCATCCCCGGAGATGATCGAAGCCGCCCGCAATCGCGGCATCGCAGCGCAAGTCGTCGACGCCACTCAGCTTTCTTTCCACCGCCGTTTCGACGCCGTATTTTCCAACGCCGCCCTCCATTGGATTCACGATCAGCCCGCCCTGCTCCGTGGTGTCGCTCACTCTCTCAAACCCGGCGGCCGCTTCGTCGCCGAAATGGGAGGACACGGAAACATCGCCGCCATCCGCGTCGCCCTGCACGCTGCCCTTACCCATCACGGCCTCGCCGAATTAATGGTCGAAGACAACTACTTCCCCACCGTTGCCGAGTATCGCGGCCTGCTCGAATCTGCCGGCTTCTCAGTCGACGCCATCGAGCTGGTTCCCCGCCCCACCCCTCTGCCCACCGGCATGCGCGCCTGGTTGATCATGTTTCGCCGCGGCCTGTTCGAGCGCGTGCCAGAAGATTTGCGCGACACCATCCTGAACGAAACGCTGGAGCATCTCGCGCCCGCTCTCCGCGATAAAGACGGCAACTGGACTGCCGACTATGTGCGCCTGAAATTCCGCGCCCACCTCGTCTCCGCGAGCACGATCTGATGGCAAACCTGCTGCATCTGCTCCACCTCGGCCGCGTCGGCTACGCGGAATCGCTCGCCCTGCAGCAGCAACTTGTCACCCTGCGCAAACAGCAAAAAATCGGCGACGTCTTGCTGCTGCTGGAGCATCCCCCGGTCCTCACCCTGGGAAGAAATGCCCATCGCTCCAACATCCTCTCCAGCGATGAAGACTTAGCCCGCCGCGGCATCCAAATCCACGAAATCGATCGCGGCGGCGACGTCACCTATCACGGCCCCGGACAAATTGTCGGCTATCCAATTCTCGATCTGCGCGGAGAATTTCCCGGCAAGAAAGGTCCCCACCTCGGCGCTGTCGAATATGTCCGCTGGCTGGAAGAAGCCCTGATCCGCACCTGCGCCGAGTACGGCGTGTTAACCCAGCGCATCGCCGGCAAGACCGGAGTATGGACGCTCCCCGGCGGCAGCATTCCCGAGAAAAAAATCGCCGCCATCGGCGTCCACATCTCGCAAGCCATCACCTCCCACGGATTTGCCTGGAACGTCACCACCGACCTGCGCGATTTTCGCCTGATCGTCCCCTGCGGCATCACAGACTGCGCCGTCACCAGCCTGGAGGAAGAGATTGACCCACGCACCGGCGCCATGCCCACCATGGAGCAGGCAGTGCATGCCGTCGCGCGCAATTTCGGCCGCGTTTTCGGCAAGCAGATCCTCTGGACAGACTCCATCGCGGAACTTACCGAAGGCTTGCGTGCAACCCAATGATTGACCGCTCAACGTTTCCGCAAAATGGTTTCCGTCCGCTCACAAAACTGCCGAACTCACCGGTAGCCGCGGCATCGCGGTTCCGCATCTCGTCATATAGAATGGTGATTTTGGGGCAGTTCGACAGCAAAATCGTCCCATGGCGACAAGGAAAGCAGACATTCCTTCCCAAATTCATCCTTAGCTTCACGGGCCGACCACGAACATCATGTCACGCCCTCGCAACACCGGAGTCATGCGCCGTACGAATGTTTTGCAACCAGCGAAATCTGAAAGCGAATTGAAAGCAGGAAGGAATCCATGCCAACCAACGTAGTGATGCCGCAAATGGGCGAGTCAATCTTCGAGGGGACGATTACGAAGTGGCTGAAGAAGGCCGGCGACACCGTCCAGCGCGATGAGCCCTTGTTCGAGATTTCGACCGATAAGGTGGATGCGGAAATTCCTTCGCCCGCCGCCGGAGTTCTGACAGAGATCAAGATCGCCGAGGGCGCAACCGTCGAAATCAACACCGTTGTCGCTGTCATCGCCGAAGATGGAAGTGCCGCGGCATCCGCTCCCGCGACCACGGTCGATGCGAAGAAAGAAGCGAAGCAGGAAGCCGTAGCCACCGCGCCAGAAAAGGCGAACGAGCCCGTCCCCGCTCCCGCAGCCGCCAAATCAGAGCCTGCGCCCGCTGCGCCCAGCGCGTCAGCACCAACGCAGACCACAGGCGGCACCGACGTCGTCATGCCGCAGATGGGCGAATCCATCTTTGAGGGAACCATCACCAAGTGGCTGAAAAAAGTTGGCGACACCGTCGCGCGCGACGAACCTTTATTCGAAATTTCTACGGACAAAGTCGACGCGGAAATTCCCTCCCCTGCCGCCGGCGTGCTGACAGATATTAAAGTTCCCGAAGGCAGTACGGTCGAGATCAACACCATCGTCGCCGTCATTGGTGGCACCGCCGGCGCCGCTGCTTCTGCACCTGCAGCCCCGGCCGCACCCGCCGAAAAGAAGCCGGCCCCGACTCCGCAACCCGCCGCCACGCCGACTCCCGCCGCTCAACCCGCGGCAGCCGCGACCGGCGAACATCAACGTTCCTCGCCGCTGGTGCGACGCATCGCGAAAGAAAACAACCTCGACCTGTCCCAAATCCCCGGTACCGGAGCGGGCGGACGCATCACCAAGGACGACGCCCTCGCCTACGTTGGCCAACGCGGTAATGCTCCCGCAGCCGCAGCGACTACTTCGCAGCCTGCTTCTTCCGTCGCATCGTCAATCGCCGCGTCAGCCCCACAGGAAATCTCGATTCCCGGCGACCTGGTTCCGCTCAGCAAAATGCGTTCCATCATCGCCCAGCGCATGGTGGATTCCAAGCACACCAGCGCCCACGTCCACAGCGTCTTCAAGATTGATATGACTCGAATCGTCAAGATTCGCGAGCGTGAAAAATCCAAGTACGAGCAGCGCAACGGCGTCAAGCTCACCTACATGCCGTTTGTCACCAGCGCCGTTGTCAGTTGCCTGCGCAAAATGCCGATCGTGAACGCCTCCATGGAAGGCAACGCGATTCGCTATCACAAACACATCAACATCGGCGTCGCCGTCGCACTCGACTGGGGCCTCATCGTTCCCGTCATCAAGAATGCGGAAGAGCGCAGTTTCCTTGGCATTGCTCGCGCCATTGCCGATCTCGCGGCTCGCGCACGCGGCAAGAAACTTAAGCCCGACGAAGTCGCCGAAGGCACTTTCACCATCACCAACCCTGGCATCTTCGGCGAACAATTCGGAACTCCCGTGATCAACCAGCCGGAGACAGCGATCCTCGGCGTCGGCGGCCTGTTCAAGGAGCCGACAGTCGTCACCGATGCCGACGGCAACGACAGCATCGCGGTCCGTCACATTATGCGACTCACCCTGGGATTCGATCACCGCATTATCGATGGCGCCGATGCCGGCAAATTCATGGCCGAGTTAAAGAAGACCCTGGAAAACTGGGACGGAGACATCGGCTAAACAAAATTCTCATCCAACAAGAAAAAGGCAGACCATTTGGTCTGCCTTTTTCTATGCGCTCACACATATTGTCACAGTGACAGTTACAATCTACTCTTCGCATCCACAACATGCCGCACGGCCTCTTCCGCAGTCTTGCCGACAGCAGATAAATGTCCCATTTTTCGCCCTGCGCGCGGCACATGTTTTTCGTACAGATGCAATCGCACCCCAGGAACAGCCAGCGCCAGATCAAAGCGCGGTCCCGTCTCCGCATTCGCATTCAGCCACACATCGCCCAGCAGGTTCACAATGGCTGCCGGCTGTACCACTTCGACATCGCCCAGCGGCAGATTGCACACCGCGCGAATCGCCTGCTCAAACTGGCTGGTCACGCACGCGCGTTCGCTCGAGTGATAGCTGTTATGCGGCCGCGGAGCCAGTTCATTCACCAGCAGCTCGCCGCCCTTGGTGATAAACATTTCCACCGCCAGCAAGCCTTCCAGCTTGAACTGCTCCGCAATCGACAGCGCCAGTTCCTGCGCGTGTGCAGACATCGCAGCCGGAATATTCGCTGGAATCGCGCTCCACACCAGAATTTGCTGCTCATGATGATTGACCGCCGCAGGATAGGCCTTCATCTCTCCGCGAGGCGAACGCGCCACCATCACTGAAATTTCCATGGCAAGCTCGACAGCCCGCTCCACCACCACTGGCCGCTCGCCCAAAGATTTCCACGCCGCTTCAATCGCCGCGGCATCCGCAGGCTGCGAAAATCCCAATTTTTCCTGGCTGCGACCGTCATACCCGCCATGCGCGCTCTTCACAAAGCAGCGCCCACCCAGGTCCTTCACCGCTGCGTGAAATTCCGCAAGCTCAGTAACGGCGCGATACTCCCCAACCGGGAGACCGTGCTGTACCAGCCATTCTTTCTGCAGAATACGATCCTGAATGATCGCCAGCATTGCAGATCCCGGCCGAACCGGCGCATGGCGCTCCGCAGCTTCCAGCGCTGCTACAGAAATCTGCTCAATTTCCAGCGTCACCACATCGCTGCCCCGCGCCAGATCTCCCGCCGCACGCGCATCGTTCCAGCCTGCCTCAAAGCATGCATCCACCACAAAGCGAGCTGGACAGGATGGATCCGGATCGAGCACTTGAATACGATAGCCAAGCGAACGCGCCGCCATCGCCATCATGCGCCCCAGTTGTCCGCCGCCAAGGATACCGATTGTCGATCCTGGAAGAATGACTTGCTGCGATTCAAGTTGCATCAGGCGACTGGCTCCGACGTTGGAAGCGTTTGGCTCAGGACTTCCTGCTTACGGTTTTCCCGCCATGCAACCAGGCGATCGCGCAGCGCTTTATCTTCCAGCGCAAGAATTGAAATCGCCAGCAGCGCCGCGTTCGCCGCCCCCGGCTTACCGATCGCCAGCGTCCCCACAGGAACACCCTTCGGCATTTGCACAATGGAAAGCAGTGAATCCACACCTGCCAGCATGGTCGCCGGAATCGGCACTCCCAGCACCGGAAGATGCGTCTTCGCCGCCAGCATTCCAGGCAGATGAGCAGCCCCGCCCGCACCCGCAATCAAGACTCGCAGCCCGCGCTTTTCGGCAGTCTCCGCATATTCAAACAGCCAATCTGGAGTGCGATGCGCCGAGACGACGCGCGCCTCGTGCGGCACCGAAAATTCCTGCAAAATATCAATGGCAGGCTGAAGGATGTCGTAATCGCTTCGGCTACCCATAACCACGCCGACCAGCGGAGCTCGCTTCATCCGCTGATTATACGATTTTGCATCCGCCACGCCAGACCGCGCACAAATCCCGCACCCGCTCCCCAAACGCATCGCGACGGAAATCCGCGACCCCACAAAGCCTTCCGCAAAAATGAAACGGCTGCCAGCTCTTAAGCTGACAGCCGCCACATCACAGAGTGAACCAAGGATCAGATGACCTGCGGACTAGTCGATGTCCTCCACCGCCGCCATGTCCACCGCCGCCGCCACCGTGGAATCCACCGCCGCCGCCACCGTGGAATCCGCCGCCACCGCCGCCGTGGAATCCTCCGCCGCCGCCACCGTGGTATCCGCCACCGCCGCCGTGGAATCCACCGCCACCGCCATGGTATCCGCCGCCACCGCCGTGGTATCCGCCACCGGCGTAAGCCCGGCTGCCATGGTATCCACCGCCGTAGCCGCCATGGTATCCATACCCGCCGCGTCCATATCCACCGTGATAACCGTATCCGCCGCGGTATCCGTAGCCGCCGCGATATCCATATCCACCGCGATATCCGTAGCCACGTCCGCCCCAATAGTGGCCCCAGTATCCGCCACCGCGGCCCCAGCCCCAACCGTACCAGGGACCGATCCCAAGGAAGACGCCGTTATAGAACCAGTTTGGCCCGTAATATCCGTACGGCGCGCAAGCGTAAGGATAGTAATTGTAATATCCGTAGGAGCAGGTCGGTTGCGCATAGTAGCCGCCGTCACCATAGCCGCCGCCGTAAGCGGGACCGCCAACGCTGAATCCCAGGGATACCTGCGCCCGGGAATAAGTCGCCGGGATCAGGAAAATCCCCAGTAGCGCGATGTACCGTAGATATCGCATGTTCAATCTCCTCCTTAAAACCCTGCGGGGGGTTGCCTTCCCGCTGAGAGGGACTCACGCCATCCTGGCGGTCTGAATGCCTCTACGTTTAAGAACGTTACCCGGCAAGAAAAGTTGCGTGTTCCTCATTGCACGCCAGATAAAGGAGTTGCGACACAAATATTCCACCCAGGAACCCATTCCGGCAACCTCGTCACCCAAATCGCCCCAGCAAACCGGCGGTCTCAGAAGAAATCAATCCGATGATTTGGCTTTGCCGCCTGCGCCGTCAGCGGTCGATTTAGAAACTCAATCAACGGCGCCGCCGCCCTAAATCGCGAAACGATCTCCTTGCGCAACGTCGGCTTCAACGCCGTTTCTGCCGGCAAAGTTGTCGAAACTCCCCACTGCCGACACGCAATCAAATCCATCGCCGGATGATCCTTTGGGAATCCCTTCGGCGGTCGCGTCAGCCGCAGTCCATCAAAATCTCCCATCAACCGCTTCAGGTTGCGCGCCTTCGACAAACGCCGAAATTCCTCGTGATGCTCCATCAAATGATTGCGAATCGCCAGCAATTGCTCTCGCTCCGGCATATAGACTCCCGCGGCAATTACCAGTTCTTTTCCGGATATATGAAAGTAATATCCGCCGCCGGATTTCTTCTCCAGCCCCTGCCGCGCCCACCAGGCAGAGATGTGTTTCTTGTAAGGAGTTTTATCCGGTGAAAACCTCGTATCCCGATAAATGCGGAACATGCATTTCTGCGGCGGTCGAATATGTTCCGGCGCAAAATCCATGAATTCCCCATTGATTTCTTCAATCAACGCCAGCAGCGGCGCTTTCAATTCCGTCTCATACACCTGCTTACGAGCGTCGAACCAGTCGCGGCGATTGTTGCGCGCCAGACCGCGCAAAAATTGAATAGCTTGCGGAGTAAAGTACGTCGGCATAGGCTGATTTTAAAGCGTGCGCGATGGAATCGCAGAACGCCGCGAATTCCCGTCAGCCAGCGTCATTCTCTCAGCGCAACTGGTCGGCCTTGCAAGAACGCTTGTTCCATCCTCTGAAAGGCGCAGGATGGTGTTTCCCGATCGATCCGCGGCAGGCCGAATGCTGAGCGCGCGCCTGGTTCAATTTGCAAACGAAAAACCTCTCCTTGTGCTCGCGCTGCCAAGAGGCGGCGTGCCGGTCGCGTTTGAAGTAGCAATGGCCCTGCACGCTCCACTGGATGTCTTTCTCGTCCGCAAACTCGGCTTTCCCGGCCAGGAGGAGCTCGCCATCGGAGCCATCGCCACCGGCGGCGCCCGTCTGCTGAATGCGGCAATCATTCGCAGCCTGCACCTCCCGCCCGAGCAGGTGGAAGAAATTACGGAACGCGAAACAAAAGAGCTCGAGCGCCGCGAACATCTCTATCGTGGAGATCGTGCTGCCCTGAAAATCGACGGCCACACAGTCATCCTGGTCGATGACGGCATCGCCACCGGCTCCTCCATGCGCGTCGCAGTGACGGCCGTGCGCCAGAAAAATCCGCGAAAACTGATTGTCGCGATTCCCGTTGCCCCGTCTAGCATCTGCAAGCAACTGCAACGCGAAGCCGACGCGGTGGTGTGTCTCTCTACCCCGCCCGACTTTTACGCGGTAGGCGAGTGGTATCGCGAATTCTCCCAGATCACCGATGCGACTGTCTGTGATTTGCTTGACCGCTCCCGCAATCCTCGATCCACGGATAAACCGCCCCTCAGGTAGACCCCGGACTTTAGTCCGGGGATTCAGACTCCACCACAATCCGCCTTCACGCGCTGCAGTCCATCCATCCTCCGGCGCGCTCATGCAACACCCCCCTCAGGTAGACCCCGGACTTTCAGTCCGGGGATTCAGACATCCACCACAATCCGCCTTCAGGCGCTGGGGTCCAACACTCCATTCAACCGGACTTCAACCCACACCCGCACGATACAATCGATAGGTCTATGGCTTTTACCGAACAATACGATCTGGTCATCGTCGGCGCCGGCCACGCAGGCTGCGAAGCGGCCATGGCGGGTGCGCGCATGGGCCTGCGCACCGCACTGTTCGCGCTGAATCTTGACCTGATCGCGCAGATGTCCTGCAATCCCGCGGTCGGCGGAATCGCCAAGGGTCACCTCGTTCGCGAAGTCGACGCGCTGGGCGGCGTCATGGGCGAAGTCACCGACGCAGTCGGCATTCAATTTCGCTTGCTCAATACTTCTCGCGGACCCGGCCGTCTGGTCGCCGAGAGCGCAATGCGACAAGCAACAGTATCGCGTCAAGATGCGCGAAGTTCTGGAGTCGCAGCCAAATCTCTTCATCAAGCAGGCAGAAGTCGTCGACGTCGTGCTGGAAGATCTGCCCGACGCCACCGCCGGCACGCCCCATCGAATCGTGCGCGGAGTCAAGCTGCGCGACGGACGCATCGTCTACGCCGGCGCCACCGTCATCACCACCGGCACCTTCCTGAACGGTCTGATCCATTGCGGCGAAGAGCATTATCCTGCCGGCCGCAGCGGTGAGCCTGCCGCCGTCCTCCTCGGCGAATCGCTGAAGCGTCTGGGCCTGCGCAATTGCCGCCTCAAGACCGGAACGCCGCCGCGCATCGATGGCCGCACCATCGATTGGTCGAAGTTCGACGAACAGCCCGGCGACGCAGAACCAACGCCCTTCAGCTTTCGAACCGAATCCATTACGCGCCCGCAAATCAGTTGCCACATCGCCTTTACCACGCCCGAAACACTCGCCATCATTCGCGAGAATGTGCATCGCTCGCCCATGTATTCCGGGCAAATTCAGGCGACCGGGCCGCGCTATTGCCCGTCGATTGAAGATAAGGTCGTCCGCTTTCCAGAGAAGTTGCAGCATCAATTATTTCTCGAGCCGGAAGGCTTGCACACGCATGAGGTCTACATCAACGGCATGTCGACGTCCCTGCCCATGGATGTCCAGGCCGCCGTGCTGCGCTCCATTCCTGGATTAGAAAACGCAGAAATGCTGCGCCCCGGTTATGCCATCGAGTATGACGCCATCGACGCGACCGAGCTCGATCACGCGCTCGCCGTCAAAAGCATCGCCGGCCTCTACCTCGCCGGCCAGATCAACGGAACCTCCGGTTATGAAGAAGCCGCATGCCAGGGACTCATGGCCGGCATCAACGCCGCGCTTCACGTTAAGGGCGAGCCTGCATTCGTCCTCGACCGCAGCGAGGCCTACACCGGCATCCTGATTGACGACCTGATCAGCAAGGGAACTAACGAGCCCTATCGCATGTTCACGTCGCGCGCGGAGTATCGCCTGCACCTGCGCATCGACAATGCAGATCGCCGCCTGACTACCTACGGCCGCAAGCTCGGCCTGATCGACGATCATTCCTGGTCTGCCTTTGAAACCAAGCAGGCCCGCATGCAAGCCTTCGCGAAAATGCTGGCCACACAGAAGCCAGATCTGGAGCACCTCGCCGAAATCTCGCCGGAATTTGCAGCGAAACTCAACAGCGCCGCCGGCCAGACCTACGCCCAACTGATGAAGCGGCCAGAAGTCACCATCGAAGCTCTGCGCCCGATATTGCCGGCCAGTCTGGAGCAATCGTTCGCCACCGCCTCCAATGAAGACGCGATGCATTTGCAATCCATCCGCACCGTCATGTCGACTGATCATGTTCCGGCCCACGTGCGCAATGAGTGGAAGGCAGTTGAGACGGAGATCAAATACGCCGGCTATCTCGATCAGCAGCGAAAGTCGATTGAGCGGATGAAAGGTGCTGAGCACCGCGCCATCCCCGCCTGGTTCGACTACACGTCGGTCAGCGGGCTCTCACGCGAGATGCAGGAAAAACTGCTGCGCGTTCGCCCCGGAACCATCGGCCACGCCAGCCGCATTCCAGGGGTGACCCCCGCAGCCCTGTCGCTCATCAATATCTATATTGAAATTCAAGCCCGCAACGCCGCATCCGCCACCGCGTAGAAAAACCCGCGAACAATTCTTACTGTTGCGGCTGTGCGGTCGGAGTCGATCCTGCAGTAGAACCCGTGGTCGAGCTCGTTCCAGAGGTCGAATTCGCACCAGCGGTCTGGTTCGATCCTGTACTTGAATCAGAGTCGGAATTATGGTGCATGCCCGGGAAATGGAATCCCAGGTCATGGTTCAATGGCTTTTCCGGGGTGTCGCTTTCCGACTTCTTTTTCCCCTTCACCACCGGTTCCTGGATAATTGTTCGCTGAGAATTGATGCATTCCCAGGTATTCCGCGCACGCACATACACCTGGCTGAAAACGCCGCGATCGATTTTCGTTTTGGTGCGACTCAGCTTGCTCCCCTGGAACACCCGCTCGTAGGTTCCATTCACCACCGCAACATCGCCCACCATGCGAACGCTCACCACCTTCTGCGTCAACTGGAAACGCGGCGCGTCCTTCATCATCATTTCGGAAATCTGCTGATCGCGATTGGTCACTTCGCCAGTGTCGGAAATATCGATGAACTGGGGAGCCAGCACCAGTTCCAGCGCGTATTGGTCATGCTGATAGACGGCTTCGTCCCAGCGGTCAGCGACCTTCTGCAGGTCGGCGACGTTCTGCGCCATTTGCATCGACGATTGCTGCGCGCCCGAGTCCATCGGCAATTGTGCGTGTGAGATGGAAGAGGTTGCGAGAATCACTCCAAAGACAAGGCCGGGCAAAAGTAAATGCCGGGGAAAAGATAAAAACCGCTGCATCGTCAATCGAAAACTCCTGGTGCCACAATCAATCCAACAGATCGGGGAATCCGCCGGATCACTCAGTTGCCAGACACTATAAATATGATACTGCGCCAGCGGGATTTCCACCGTTGGTACCCTGTTATTCACAGGCGAAGCATCGCCGCCGAGTGACGCTACACTCATAGACAGTGGCCACCCTATCGCAAATCTCGCTCGAACATGGACTGCCCGCCAGCGTGGAGGCGGAGCGCACCATTCTGGGCGCCATCCTGCTCGACAACGCAGCCTACAGTGAGGCCGCCGAGCGCCTGATTGCGGACGACTTTTCGCTCGACTCCCACCGCCGCATTTATGCCCGCATGGGCGAGCTGATCGATGCCAATCGCGCCGTCGACATCATCACTTTATGCGAGGAGCTCGACCGCCTGAAGGAACTGGAGTCGATCGGCAATCGCGCCTACATTTTTTCGCTCACAGAAAATCTTCCGCGCCGCCTCAGCATTGAAGATTACGTCCGCATCGTCAAAGACAAGTCCATCCTGCGCCAGTTGATGGGCATCTGCTCCACCGCGCAGGCCCGCTGCGCCGATCAAAGTGAAGATGCCCTCGAAGTCCTGAACGCAACAGAGACCGCGCTGCTGGAAGTCTCCGAGCGCGGCATCACCCAGGGATTTTCCAGCATTCCAGAGATCGTCAAAGGCTCCTTCGGCTCCATCGACAACCTATACAAGGAAGGCCGCGAGATTACCGGCCTGGCCACGCACTATATCGAGTTCGACCGCATGACCAGCGGCCTGCAGCCATCGGAGCTCATCATCATCGCCGCCCGTCCTTCCATGGGCAAAACCGCCTGGGCCATCAACATTGCCGAAAACGCCGCCGTGCGCGATGGCAAAGTCGTCGGCGTGTTTTCGCTCGAAATGTCGAAAGAAGCGCTGCTGCGACGCATGCTGGCTTCGCAATCCATGGTCAACATGCGCCATATTCAGACCGGATTTCTGACCCGCGACGACCGCGACAAATTGGTCAGCGGTCTCGAGCGCCTCGCCGAAGCAAAAATGTTCATCGACGATACTCCCGGCATTTCTCTCGCAGAAATGCGCGCCAAAGCGCGTCGCCTCCGTCAGCAAGGCGGCGGCAAGCTCGATCTAATCGTCATCGACTATCTGCAGTTGATGAGCGCCGGCAGCGGTGGTCCCAATGGCCGCCGCCCAGAAAATCGCACGCAAGAAGTCTCCACCATTTCTCGCGGCTTAAAAGCCCTCGCAAAAGAAATGCGTGTCCCCGTCATTGCCCTCTCCCAGCTCAGCCGCGCCAGTGAGCAACGCGGCGGCGACAAGAAGCCCATGCTCTCCGACCTGCGCGAATCCGGCTCCATCGAGCAGGATGCCGACGTGGTCGCCTTCATCCATCGCGACAGCTACTACAATCGTGAGGATGACGGCGGCGAAGATCCTGAATCCAAAAATCAGGCGGAAATTATTATCGCCAAGCAGCGCAACGGCCCCACCGGCGTGGTTCACCTGATGTATATGCCCGAGTACACGCGATTTGAAAATCCTTATAAGGGCGAAGATGCTGACGTCCCCAGTTACTAGAGTAGAAATTTCCCGCTCGCGACTCATCGCCAATTTCAAATTTCTGCGGTCGCTCCTCCCCGCCAGCGACACGCTAGAAACACGCGCCTGAAATTCGCCAGCACCACCGATCTGCTCGCCGTCGTCAAAGCGAATGCCTACGGCCATGGCCTTTCCCCCTGCGCTCCCTGGCTGGTTCAGGCCGGCGCAAAATGGCTCGGCATCACCTCCGTCGAAGAAGGCGTAGCCCTTCGCCGACTCTGCCCCAAGGTCCGCATTCTCGTCATGCGCGGCCTGATGCACGGTGAGGCCGACGCACTGATCGACGCGCAACTCATCCCCACCGTCTGGGAGCCGCAGCAACTCGCGTGGCTCGCCGACGCAGCGCAAAAACACAAACTCGCTCTCGGCAGCGTACCCATTCATCTTGAAATTGACAGCGGCATGAGTCGCCAGGGAGTCGGCCTCGCCGACCTCGCCACGCTGCTCGATACGTTGCAAAATCTACCCGCGCTGCGCCTCTCCGGCGTCTATACTCACTTCGCCTCCGCCGACATGCTCGATGCCGAGCAGAACCAACTCCAGCGCGCTGGGTTTCGAAACGCGGTCGACCAGATCTTCGCCGCCGGATTTCATCCGCAATGGATCCACGCCGGAAATTCCTCCACCCTTCTCGCCGAGCAGCATCGACTGCACGACATCCTCCCCACCAAACCCGGCGCAAAAAATCTCATCCGTCCCGGCATTGCGCTCTACGGCTACGCCCCCAAATTTTCCGGAATCGAATCCGCCGCTGCCGAAGCAGCCCGCGCGCAATCTGCAACCCGTCCTCGCCTGGAAAACTGCCATCGCATCCACGCGATCCGTCGCGCCCGGCACCGCCATCGGCTACAACGCCACCTTCGTCGCGCCCGCAACCATGCGCCTGGCGCTGCTCCCCGTTGGCTACGCCGACGGATTGAATCGCAAATTATCCAGCACCAATTCCTCTCCCGGTGGCCACGTACTCATCCATGGAATCCCCGCCCCAATCATCGGCCGCGTGTCGATGGACCTGACCGTCGTCGACATCACCCACATCCCCAACGCCGCCACCGGCGACGAAGTTATCATCCTCGGCGAGCATGAAACCGAACGCATCACCGCCGACGATCATGCCCGCTGGGCCGGAACCATTCCCTACGAAATCCTCTGCGCCATCGCCGCCCGCGTGCCCCGCATCACCTCCAAATAATCCGCTCCGCTGCTAGCATTGAAGCAGCATGCTGAAACAGTTGTACGCGCGATGGATGTACGCCTGGGAAACGAAGCTGACGACGCGGGATACCAATCGCATTGTCCGCCCGCTGGAGTGGGGATTTGACTGGCTGGAAGATTGGATCGCCTCGCGCAATCTGCCGACCGTCGCGGGCCTACCCATCCGCGATGCCATCGCCAGCGGTGATCCGGCGCAATCTTTCGCCGCAATGCTCGCCATCAATGAAAGCATCATCGCCGCATCCGAGCAGTTCTACGGCTACAAAACTCCCACGGATTTTCGCCTGGAACAACGTCATCCGCAATTGTTTCCCACCAATGTGCGCCCGGAAACATTGCGCCAGGATGCGGAGCTAAAACATTTAGCCGCCGAAGGCAAGCTGCCCAAGGCGCAGTTTCTCCGCTTCACTTCCGCGCTGCGCACGCCCTATCCAGAAAACGATCAGGTCAACGCGCGCTGGTATCCCGCGCCGCCAGAAAAGCAGCAAGGCAAGCCGAAGCAAGCCATCATCGTCATGCCGCAGTGGAATGCGGATGCCTTCAGCCACAACGCGCTCTGCACCCTCTTCAATCGCTTTGGAATTTCCGCGCTGCGACTCAGCAAGCCCTTCCACGATATTCGCCGCCCCGCGGAACTGGAGCGCTCCGACTACGCCGTCAGCTCCAACATTGGGCGAACGCTGGCCGCCTGCCGCCAGGCCGTCGTCGATATTCGCAGCTGCCTCGACTGGCTCCAGCAGCAGGGCTACGAGCAGTTCGGCGTGCTCGGCACCAGCCTCGGCTCCTGCTATGCGTTCATCGCCAGCGCCCACGATGCGCGCCTGCAGGTCAACGCATTCAACCACGCCTCGCTATGGACCGGCGATGTGGTGTGGACCGGCCAAAGCACCCGCCATGTTCGCGCCGCCTGCGAGCAGGCCGGGCTCACCCACAACGATCTCGTCCAGCTTTGGAGTGGCGCCAGCCCCATGGTCTACATGGATCGCTTCGCCGGCATCGCGCCCGAACAACAAAATCCTCCATGGCCGAAGAAGCTGGTGCGCGTGATCTACGCTCCCTACGATCTGACCTTTCTGCGCGAATTTTCCGAAGGCGTGCTGCGCGAATTTCGCGCCCGCGGCGTCAACTTCGACGCGAAAATTCTACCCTGCGGCCACTACACCACCGGCGAAACTCCCTACAAATATATCGACGGCTGGTACCTCGGATCCTTCGTCTACAACGCCTTCAAAAAACTCGCGCAACAGCAGTCGCGCAGCCGCGAAAGTTACCACCGAGAAGGAACTCATCTCGCAGTGACCGCAAAGAAACTGTAGACGAACTCAAGCCTGCGCTTTAGACCTAACTCGACATGGCCAGACATCGCTCTCCGTTACAAACTCACGTTTGAAGACTATCCTGAATGCCCAGCGTGCTTCAATACGAAACGTGGGCCATTTAGGCCCCAAATATTCTCGTTCGTGGCCAATTGGCTTATACCCATTCCTTGGCACTTGGTCTCTATTGGCATGGCTTTTCGTCAATGGCGCGGTCATGCTCCTACTGGATCGGTGCTGAGCTTCTGTTTATTTGGGCACAATCTTCGTCGGTTGGCGTTTCTACTGTCGGAAACAATCGAAGGGGCTACCAGCGGACGAGAACCGGTAGTGGCGATATGAAGCTCTGAATTTTAGAGAAGACAATTATCTTGGCGGAAGAACAAGATTACGCGAAAAGATGAATATAGCTGGAACGCGGTGAAGTCGTGGGCGAGAATACGAAGATCAAATGCTGGTTACCTCGCGACCTGCAACTTTTCGTCGTCGATACCAAAACGTGTCACTTCAGAATCGCAGCTTTCGGACCTGCATCTACTCGCAGAAAAGTTACTCGAGCTCGCGCCTGATGAAGAACTAGCTTATAAAAAATTGTAGAAACCCCATGTCCATTCCTTATGCCTTGCAAGGGATCTTTCAGACTCTTCCCCCCAACACGCAATCCCTCGTGTTGCGCGACTATGAAGTCCGCAAAAAATCCGCATTCTTCGCCTACTTCTTCTGGTTCTTCTTCGGCTTCCACTATCTCTACCTCGGCCGCATCGGCATTCAGTTGATCTACTGGCTCACGATTGGCGGTTTCGGCTTCTGGATGCTCATCGATCTCTTCCGCATTCCCGGCATGGTGGAGCGGAAAAATGAAGACATCGCCCGCGAGTTGATGGCCCAATACCAGGCCATGCGCGTCGGTTAAAACCTCAATCATCACCGCCAGCCGCCCGTCAACTTTCTCTTTTTCCTCGCCCAAAAAAATATGAAAACCCGGCAAGACAGCGCAACTGTTCGCGTCCTTCTGTGTTCAAAAATGCGTGCGCGGTCGTACCTTGCACGGATTCGTAGCTCCATCGCGAATCGCATGAAACCTCACAACCATGCACTGGAGGAATGATGAAAAAACGGCTTCTTGTCCTCGTATCCACCGCCATACTTGCATCGAGTTTGATGGCCTCGGCCCAGGTGTATGTCCACATCGGGCCGCCTCCACCGGCGCCGCGAGAGATCGTCCCCGCCCCCATGCATCGCGGATGGGTATGGCAGGCCGGATATTACCGCTGGGATGGACGCCGCTATGTCTGGGTGCCGGCCGGTATGCCGCCCCGCCGCGCGGCTATGCCCGCTGGATTCCGGGTCACTGGCGCAACAGCCACCGCGGTTATGTCTGGGTTCCCGGCCACTGGAGTAATCCTGCCCGCTCGATCCATCCGCGCCTTACTTAGCGCGGATGGATCCTGAGCATTGTCACCCCGAGCCAAACCCCGCGGCCGCCGCGGTCATCTCACAACCGCGATCCTATTTTCATCACGAAAACTATCAATCAGGATTGGAAGAATTGAGCGAATCTGATTAGAAAAGATCGCTGTGCGAACCAAGCCGGACAAGACGCAGCGTTTCCACATCGGGTTTCGCGTAGATCAATAGAAGATCGGGTTTCAGGTGGCATTCCCTGTGATCGTTCCACTCACCCGCCAGACCATGATCGGAGTGCTTTTCCGGTAAGGCTCGATCGACCACCAGCAATCCCAAAATCTCTTCCAGCAGCGTCTCGATGTTTTGTGTCGAGGGGTTGCCTTCACCCGTTTGTAGTCCTTCTTGAAAGCGGACGTTCGCTCAATCGTCCTCATTCAGGTCCGCCATCAACTCTTTCACCGTCTTGAATTTCGCGACCTCGCCTCGTTTTCCCGCCTTCATCGCCGCCAGCGTGGGGGCATTCGGCGTATGAATCTCGAACGGGAGGGTCTTTTCCGAGGCGACTTTGACCAGGAGTAGCCGAAACGCATCGGACACCGTCAGACCCATCGTCTCCAGGACAGCGGCGGCTTGATCTTTCACTTTTTCGTTGATTCTTGCCCGCACCACGGCGTTGGCTGTTCCATGCTTCTTCATGGGCTACATTGTAGCACACAACTTCTCGAGACCTCCATCATCGCTCGGAAAATCGCGCCCTCGCGCGCCATTCGAACGCTCATTTTCACCTATCCCGGTGGGTTAGAATTTCAGTATCTTCGATAATCTATGGCCTTTCGCTCGCCCACGGACCCTGAATTTTCTGCCGCCGTCCAGCACGAAATCCTGCGCCAGCATGAAGGCCGGGAGATGATTGCCTCCGAGAACTCTGTCAGCCAGGCGGTGCTGGAAGCTGCCGGTCCGGTTTTCACCAACAAATATGCGGAAGGCTATCCCGGCAAGCGATATTACGGCGGTTGCGAGATGCCGATGTGGTGGAAAACCTGGCGCGCGACCGTGCGAAACAGCTGTTCGGCGCCG
>CAVZFK010000005.1:0-346882 GCA_963774515.1 uncultured Acidobacteriota bacterium
TCGTCGATGCACATGGCGATGTGTTCCTGCAGCTCCGCGTCGATTTCTTGTTGCATCCTCGTGCGTTTTGCGAGCGAGAAAATTCTTCGAAACAGTGCCATGGTTCACCTCATGCAAAACGCAGAATTGCGTCGACGCCTTTGACAACCTGGGTCCAATTTTTTTCGCGGCTGGTCAGCTGCGCGCGGCCGGCGCGGGTAAGGGCGTACCACTTGGCTTTGCGTCCATAGTCCGTGACGGCCCAGTTGGCGCGGATCCAACCGCTCTGCTCCATGCGGTGCAGCGCAGGGTAGAGCGAGCCTTCTTCCACGATGAGGAGTTCGTCGACACGCGGCGGATGTGCATGACGATGCCGTAGCCGTGCATGGAGCCGAGCTGGGAAAGAGTTTTGAGGATGAGGAGATCGAGCGCGCCCTGCAGGTCATTCTTCGCCATAGTGTTTACCCCTAGCCAGCGAGGGTAAGACAAACGTAGCGCCGATCTACCCTAGGTGTCAAGGGGAGAGAAGGAATTTCGTCTGCGGAGAAGCGCGGGGTAGAAGTTTTTCAGGGATTCAGGCGAAAGATGCCCTGGTCGAGGCCGGCGCGGATTCGACGCGCAATGGAAGCTGGGTTCGCCTCAACATCGCCGACTTCATGGTTGGAGAGGCCTTCGAACATGGCGTAGAAATCGCGATAGGCGCTGTAGTCGGCAATCGTTCCTTCAGGCCGGGCAGCGGCGCGCTGTTTACAGACTGCCAGGCTGGGACGCAGGATCACAAAATCAAGCGGGATTTCTTTGAGGATCTTGCGGGCGGTGTCGAGGAAGTCGAGTGGAAAAGAAAAGTCGAGGAGAACCTCATATCCACTGCGTGCGAGAGGTATGGCGGCGGCGGTGACGGAACGCATGAGCAATCGGAATTGTTCTCTTCTGGGCTTCGAGTCCGGCTTGGCGAAATGCGGCCAGAAGGTATCGCCCTCGATGTAATAGAGCGGAGCGGGAGAGATGGCGATGAGCTCTCGCGCAACCGTAGTTTTGCCGGCTCCGACGGGACCTGAGAGCATGACGACGGACATGAGGGACTCTCCTGACATCCTGATTTTATTTGAGGGACGTTATTGGGATTGATGAATTGCTGTCGGTCGGCAAAGTTCGGCATGATCTGTCAGCGACTTTTTGTGAAGGATATTTTGAGTAGATAATTTGCCTAGTAGCCTTGATTTCAGGCTGCGTGGAGCGCCGTTGCAGGACTGGAGGAAACCATGAAAGCGATCGCATTTATCCGTCCACTGCCGATTGAAGCGGAGGACTCGCTGGTGGAGTTGGATTTGCCGAAGCCGGAATTCGGCCCGCGGGATTTGCTGGTGAATGTGCGGGCGGTTTCAGTGAATCCGGTGGATACGAAGGTGCGGGGAGCGCGACACCAGGGCTCGGCGTCGGACAACACAGGCAAACCGCGGGTGCTTGGCTGGGATGCTGCGGGAGTGGTGGTGGACAAGGGCGCGGCGGTCACCGGCTTCAACGTGGGGGACGAAGTGTATTACGCGGGAGCGCTGGATCGTCAGGGTTCGAACGCCGAATACCAAGCGGTGGACGAACGGCTGGTGGGACGCAAGCCGAAAACGATTGGCTTCGCCGAGGCTGCTGCGCTGCCGTTGACCAGCATTACCGCATGGGAACTGCTGTTCGATCGGCTTGGCATTCGGGAAGGCGAAAGCGGCTCGTCGATTCTTGTTAGCGGAGCCGCCGGCGGTGTGGGTTCGATTCTCGTACAAATCGCACATCGACTCACAGGACTGACCGTGATTGGGACTGCGTCGCGGCCGGAAACGGTGGAATGGGTGACGCAGATGGGGGCGGACTACGTGATTGATCACGCTAAGCCACTAGCCGAGCAGATCAGCGGACTGCGTGCGCCTGAGGTGAAGTACATCGCCAGCCTGACGGCGACGGCGCGGAACTTTGCGCAACTGGTCGAGGTTCTGGCTCCGCAGGGGAAGATCGGCCTGATCGACGATCCCGCGACGCTCGATGTGGTGCCGCTGAAACGGAAAGCGGCTTCGCTGCATTGGGAGTTCATGTTTGCGCGCTCGATGTGGCAGACGGCGGATATGGGCGAGCAGGGAAGTCTGCTGACTCGGGTGGCGGAGTTGGTCGATCGAGGGGAATTGCGATCGACGGAAACGCTCACCTTCAGCCCCATCAACGTCGAGAACCTGAAGAAGGCCCACTCGCTGGCGGAGAGCGGAAAAGCAATCGGCAAAGTGACGTTGAGCGGATTCTGAAGTTGACAGTGAGGCGGCAGACTGCATTCGTGCAGGACTATTTTTTGGTATCGAAGAAGCTATAGGTTGCGGTGTAGGGGATGCGAACCTCAGCTGCTGCATGAGCGGCGTCGCATCCGGTGGATGGGGCTGAACCGCCCTGGGTATCGGTGCGCCGCACAATGTCGACATGGCTGAGGCGACCCTGGGCGCCGGTCGAATGCACCGCGACAATGAGCCAGGGAATTGTGCCGGGTTGCTGGCGAACCTGCAGCGCTTTGCCCTGGACTTCACTTCCATCCTTGAGCTGCCAGGTGGGCCCGGCGAAGTGCTTGCCAATCATCTTTCCCTCGTGATCGAACAGCGTGGCGTCGGGCGCCTTCAATTTCCAGGTCCAATCCGGATCCTTTACACACGTGTAGATCTGTACGCCTTGTCCGTGGGCCTGCAGGACGAGGGTTGCAGTCTGGGCGCCCTCGAAGGTGACAGTTTTCGCTTGCGATGCAACGCCGGATGCGCTGGCAGATTGTGCGCCCATGGTGATCGCGATCGCAAGCAGAGGTGACAGGCAGAGGATTTGAAGCGGCCGTGGTCTCATTTGCAGTCGAGAATACCACCACCTCGTTAACGGAATGTTCATGTGAATGGAGAGAACGGATGGAAGTGAAATCGCCGGGTGGGCTTTAGCCATCTTAGTCATCGTGTGTGGATGTTGCTCGACGGGTCGAAAGGAAGTTTGCCGGAATGAACGTGGCGTGGCACAGGCGGTGGATAAATTTCGCGATGCGTTTGTGGGGTGAATTTCAGGACGACAACATCCTCGACGGCGCGGCTGTCCTGGCGTTTTTCTTCGTGCTGGCGATTTTTCCGGCGACGATCTTTATCCTTTCACTGCTTCCTTCGCTATCGATCCCGCACCTGCAGCAGGCCATCCTGGATCTACTCCACCAGATTTTGCCGGAGCAGGCGGCGAGTCTATTTGAGGGGACCATCCGCTACGCCACGTCCAAGGGAAAGGGAGGACTGTTGACGTTCGGGCTGATCTTTACGCTGTGGTCGGGCTCGACGGGCGTGTACGCGATTATGGAGCAACTGAACGCGATCTGCGACGTGACGGAGCGGAGATCTTTTGGAAGGCGCGGGGAATTTCGATCCTGCTGACGTTGTTCTTTGCGTTGCTGACGCTTGGTGCGCTGTCGCTGGTGATCTTCGGAGGGGCGATTCAATCGTGGGTGGCGTCGATGATCGGATGGAGCCAGCCGTTACGAATTTTCTTCGCGACAGGGCGATGGATTATTCTTGCTGCCGCTTTGCTGTTGTCGCTTGCGGTGGCGTACCGGTATGGGCCGGATGGAAACACCAGATTCCGATTTATTTCTCCCGGCAATGTGACTGCTGCGGTGCTCATCGCGCTGGCTTCGATTGCATTTCGACTGTATGTTTCCAGATTTGGCAACTACAGCGCGACCTATGGCAGCCTGGCCGCCATGATTGTTCTGATGCTGTGGATGTACCTGGCTGGAATCGCCCTGCTGGTGGGCTGGGAAATTAACAAGCTCTGGCGCACAGACAAATCGAGGTAAGTGCGGACTTGGAGGAGTTTTCCACGCCGACCGCTGAATCGGGAAAATTAATCGTGTTGCGGTTGGAACTTTCTGTTGCTTGATGACGTAAGAAGAATCATCGGCGCGGAGTCCATTCTGTGTGCGCCTCAATCCACAATCGGGGGCAGGGCGATGGGAAACTTTCCAGATCGGCTGAGGCAGGTTTTGCGGAGGCTGGGGCGGGCTCCGCTGTTCACGACGCTTACGCTGATCACGCTTGCCGTGGGGATCGGGGCGACGACGCTGATCTTCAGCGTGGTGGACGGAGTACTGCTGAAGCCGCTGCCTTACCCGAAGCCGCAACAACTTATCGGAGTGTGGTTCAGTTCGCGCATCATTAACTTACAAGATCTAAACATGGCGCCGTTCCTGTACTTCATATTCAGAGAGCAGAGCAAGACGCTTGAAGATATCGGCTTGTACCAGGGCGATTCCATCAGCGTGACAGGGAAGGGCGCGCCAGCACGCGTCAGTGGGCTGGATGTGACAGAAGGTGTGTTGCCGATTCTAGGTGTGAAACCGTCGCTGGGCCGGCCGTTCACGCAGCAGGATGATACGGATGGAAGTCCGGAAACAGTGATGCTTTCATACGCGTACTGGCAGAAGAATTTCGGCGGGGCACGTTCGGCGATCGGGCAGTCCATCACGGTGAACGGCGAGCCGCGGGAGATTATTGGCGTGTTGCCCAGGGGATTTCATTTTTTGAACTGGGACGATGCCGCACTGATTCTGCCGATGCGGTTGAAACGCAGCGATACAAAGCTGGGAAACTTCAGTTATGAGGGACTGGCTCGACTGAAACCGGGAGTGACGATGGAACAGGCCAGCACGGATCTACAGCGCCTGATTCCAATTGCGGTAAGAAGTTTTCCGCCTCCAGAGGGTTACAGCGCAAAGCTATTTGATCAGGCGGATTTGAGAATGAAGTTGCACCCGCTGAAGCAGGATGTTGTGGGCGATGTGGGCAACGTGCTGTGGGTGCTGATGGGCTCCATTGGATTGGTGCTGCTGATTGCCTGCGCCAACGTTGCGAATCTGATGCTGGTGCGCGTGGAAGGCCGGCGGCAGGAGTTGGCGATTATTTCTGCGCTGGGCGCGGGGTGGACGAGAATCGCCGGGGATCTGTTGTTTGAGAGTGTGACGCTGACGCTGATCGGAAGCGCGCTGGGACTGGGGTTGGCATTCGGTGGGCTGAAGCTACTGCTGGCTTTGGCTCCAGATTTGCCGCGCATCCATGAGATTGGAATCAATCTGCCGGTGCTGCTATTCGCGCTGGCGATCGCGATATTGACGGGTGTGCTGATCGGGCTGGTTCCGGTTTTCAAATTTGCCGGAGGGCAACTGAACAGCGGATTGCGCGAAGGCGGAAGGGCGCTGAGCCAGAGCCGGGAGCGGCACCGTGCGCGGAACACGCTGGTGGTGGTACAAGTGGCGCTGGCCCTGGTGCTGCTGATTTGTTCCGGGCTGATGATCCAGACGTTTCGAGCGCTGGAACGGGTGAATCCCGGATTCACAAATCCAAACACGCTGCAGACATTTCGCATTTATGTGCCTGAGACACAGATTCCTGATAAGGACCGCGACAAACTGATCCATATGGATCAGGACATGATGAACAAGCTGGCGGCATTGCCGGGCGTGCAGTCGGTGGCGCTGACGGGTGGGGTGCCGCTGACGGGATATAGCTCGAACGATCTGATTTTCGCAGCCGATCGTAGTTATCGCGAGGGAGAGATTCCTCCGATACGGCGATTCATCTGGATCTCGCCGGGGTTGTTCAAGACCATGGGAACTCCTATGCTGGCGGGGCGTGATTTCTCGTGGCAAGACAATTACGACAAGCTGCCGGTGGCCGTGGTTTCAGAGAATTTTGCGCGTGAGTATTGGGGCAGTGCGCAGAACGCGCTGGGCAAGCGGATTCGAACCGGATCGGCCGACGACTGGCGGCAGGTGATTGGAGTGGTCGCAGATGTGCATAGCGACGGGGTCGATAAGGCTGCGCCGACTACTGTGTATTGGCCGCTGCTGATGAACAATTTTGATACACAGAAGGAACGGGTGCAGCGCGGTGTGGCGTTTGTGATCCGAACCCCGGAGGCAGGCTCGCAGGCGTTTATGGATGAGGTGCGGCGTGTCGTCTGGTCCGACAATTCCAGCCTGCCACTGGCTGACCCAAACACGTTGGGGTACTACTACAAGCAATCGATGGCTCGAACTTCATTCACACTGGTGATGCTTGGGGTTGCGGGATTGATGGCGCTGCTGCTGGGCGTGACGGGAATTTACGGCGTGATTTCTTACTCAGTGTCACAACGGGTGCGGGAGATTGGGATACGGATTGCGCTGGGCGCGCAGCGAGGGCAGATCCTGGGCATGTTTGTGCGCGACGGACTTATCTTGACCAGCATTGGAGTGGCGTGCGGACTGGTGGCAGCGTTTGCCGTGATGCGCCTGATGCAGTCGCTGCTGTTTGGAGTGAGCCCGTTCGATCCGGTGACGTATGTGGCGATTAGCCTGGGAATCTTTGCCACGTCGTGCATTGCTTGCTGGCTGCCTTCGCGCAGAGCTGCGGCGGTCGATCCGATCCATGCGCTGCGGGCGGAGTGAGGCGCGAAGGAAACGTCATCAGCCGAAGGGGATTCCCTACGCTGGCCGTCCCTGGGTAGCGTGCGCGGATCCGAATCATGCGAATGATAAGCGGTAGGATCGAAGACATGAATGGAAAGTCTGCCGATCGCCCGCTGGTTCGCGCTACTGAATTCGCTTCCTCAGTGGGAGCGCAAACGCCCGTGTTTCTTGCGCCGATGGCGGGCGCATGTCCGGCCTCTCTGTCGATCGCAGTAGCGAACGCGGGTGGCATGGGGGCTTGCGGGGCTCTGCTGATGTCTGCGCAGGCGATCACCTCCTGGGCTGACGAATTTCGCAAGCAGAGTACGGGGCCATTTCAGATGAATCTTTGGGTGCCGGGTCCGCCGCCGGTGCGCAATGAAGAGGCAGAGGCGCGTCAGCGCGAGTTCCTCGCGGGGTGGGGACCGAAGGTTCCGGCCGATGCGGGAAATGGAGTGTTGCCGGATTTCGAGGCGCAATGCAGGGCCATGATTGAGACGCGACCGACGGCCGTTTCATCCCTGATGGGACTGTATTCGCCGTCTTTCATTGCGGAGATCAAGGCACAAGGGATTCGATGGTTTGCGACGGCGGCGACGGTTGCTGAAGCGCGCGCAGCGGAAGCGGCCGGCGCGGATGCAATCGTTGCGCAGGGAATGGAAGCCGGAGGCCATCGGGGCTCGTTCCGGGCTGAGGATGCGGAGACGGAGGCGGTGGGACTGTTCGCGCTGCTGCCGCAAATCCGGGACGCTGTGTCTGTTCCGGTGATTGCTGCCGGGGGAATCGCCGATGGGAGAGGAATCGCGGCAGCACTCATTTTGGGAGCAAGCGCAGTGCATATCGGCACAGGATTTCTGCGATGTCCGGAAGCGAATTTGAATCCGGCGTATGCGGCGAGACTCGCGAGTACAGAGGCGCAGGATACGCGGCTGACCCGGGCGTTTTCAGGGCGCGCCGGCAGGGCGGTTCGCACACGATATGTAGAGGCGGCTGCGGCGCCCGAAGCTCCGGCGCCAGCGTCATACCCGGTGCAGCGCGGACTGACGCGCCCAATGCGGGATGAGGCAATCGCAATGGGAGATGTTGAACGGATGCAGTTGTGGGCTGGGCAGGCGGCGCTGCTGGCCCGAGCTGAGCCTGCGGCGCGGGTGTTGCAGAGCTTGTGGGCGGAGGCTCTGGAATATCTGAGTTGACCGGAGGCGCGGGTCACCTGCGCGCGAATGGCTGCCGCTAGAATCGATGCAGAACACGGAGTCTAAGGAAAGCATCGATGCGGCTTAAAAACAAGGTAGCGGTGATCATCGGCGGGGCTAACGGGATTGGCCGCGCGATTGCGATTCGTTTGGCGGCAGAGGGAGCCAGCGTTGCCATCAACGACATTGACGATGCTGCAGGGCAGGCGCTCGAATCTGAAATCAAACGTACTGGGCGGCAGATCGTTTTATCTGCACGGAGACGCTACTTCGGAGCGGGACGTTTCGGCTCTGATGAGTGAAGTGAAGGACAGGTTCGGTGGGCTGGATATTCTCGTCAACAATGTGGTCGCGCAGGAAGCTGTACTTGCGGCAAATGACTGGGATTGTTTAAGCGAGGTCTGCCTGAAGAGTTACTGGATTTCGATGAAGGCTGCATTTCCTTTTATGCAGCATGCGGGCGCGAGCGTCGTAAATATATCGTCAGTCAATGCGCTGATGGGGTTCGGCAAAGATCATCTGTATAGCAGCATGAAAGCCGCGATCATTGGGCTGTCGCGGTCCATGGTGGGCGAGTACTCCCCGCACGGGATACGAATCAATTGCATTTGCCCGGGCACAATTGTGACCGAGAGATGGAAGACGCGATTTGCGCGCGATCCGGAATTGGAAGCGAAGCTGACCGGGCTTTACCCGATCCGGAGGCTGGGAAGCCCGGAAGATGTCGCCAATGCGGTTCTTTTTCTCGCGTCCGATGAAGCTTCGTTTATCACTGGCGCGGTTTTGACGGTAGATGGTGGGCTGACGGCGGTGAATACGGGGTTTGCCAAGTAGGTCACGTTCTCCGGATCGGAAATTCACTGACCCTTCATAATTTGCGGAAACGCCCGCGCTTTCTGGTGCATCTTGCGCGGTGCATTCGGCGCCACCCAGAACTGCAAAGCGAGCGGCGACGGCAGCGTGAAATGAAATGCTGGCGCGCCGAATGCAGTTTTCCTATGGACGTTGCAAAGGAGTAGTGGTATGTTCTTTGCAATGGCCAAAGGAGAGAATCTTGGGCGGCGATAAAACTGAAGTTCTGCAAGGCACGCTGGACATGATGATCCTGAAGACGCTGCATGCGCTGGGTCCGCTGCATGGATTCGGAATTGCACGCCGCATCGAGCAGGTGAGCGAGGATGTACTCACTCTGAATGAGGGCACGGTCTATACCTCACTGCTGCGGCTGCAACAGCAGGGATGGATCACATCCGAGTGGGGAACGTCGGAAAACAGCCGCAGGGCGAGGTTTTACTCGATCACCAGAAAAGGCCTGAAGCAACTTGCGGTCGAGACGGAAAACTGGAATCGGATCTCCGGAGTGATCGGCCGAGTGTTGCGCCTGGAGGCTGAGAAATAGCGATGACTGCATGGATTCTTCGAGTGGTGTCCAGAGTGCGCGGCCTGTTCGGACAGAAGCAGGCCGAGACGGAATTTGACCTGGAGACGCAGACGCATCTCCAACTGCTGACGGAGAAGTTCATTCGCCAGGGAATGGACCCGAGAGATGCCGATTCAGCGGCGCGGTGCCAGTTTGGCAACACGACGCTGCTGCGTCAGCGTCATCGCGAATCGCGCACGCTCCTATTCTTCCCCAATCTGCTGCTGGATCTTCGCTACGGACTGCGCATGCTATGGAAGAGCCCGTCATTCACGGTGATTGCGGCGCTGACACTGGCTCTGGGAATCGGTGCAACGTCCGCGGTCTTCAGCCTGATACAGGGTGTTCTGCTTAACCCACCCCCGTATCAGAAGCCGCAGCAACTGATGCTGATTCAATCGGCGCGCACAGATGGGAAAAAGATGGACAGCCCGCGAGGCTGGGCGGCGCAGCAGTGGCTGGAATGGAACGAGAAGGTGAAATCGTTTCAGGGAATGGCGGGCTATAACTGGACCTTCAATTTCCTGATTCGCAATGATGGCAGCCAGTCGATGCAGGGGATGGAAATCAGCAAAGA
Organism: uncultured Acidobacteriota bacterium; assembly: GCA_963774515.1. Lineage (GTDB taxonomy): Bacteria > Acidobacteriota > Terriglobia > Terriglobales > Acidobacteriaceae > JAKAAZ01. The sequence goes on from CAVZFK010000005.1 coordinate 9,645, forward strand.
CTATTTCCACCTTCTGGGTTTGAAGATGGCCCTGGGACACGGCTTCGAGGATTCGGATTTTGGGCAGGGACATGTGAAGTCGATCGTGCTGGGATACGAGTTCTGGCAGCGTGCGTTTGGCGGCGACAAAAACATTATCGGCAAGGCGGTGCACATCAGCCGCTGGGATTCGTTACCGGTTGTCATTGGAGTGATGGAACCCGGTGTGCGATTTCTGCCTTCGCCCGGAGCCGCGAAAGAACCGAATTACGACGTGAACGCGACGGTGGATATGTGGGTGCCTGGCAGTCTGGACCCGAAGTATATGAAAGATCCCTATTGGAACGTGGTCGGCCGGCTGCGCGACGGCGTCACTCCGCAGCAGGGGCTGCAGGAACTGTCCGCAATCGTCGCACAAGAAGGAAGCGCAGACAAAACGTTTGAAGGATTCACGCCGCGACTGCAACCGTTAACGGATGAAATGAATGATGGGGCCAGCCGAATTCTGTTTCCGCTGCTGGGTGCGGCGGCGCTGGTGCTGTTGATCGCCTGCGGAAACGCGGCAGCTTTGCTGCTGGTACGCGGACTGCAGCGACAGCAGGAATATGCGGTGCGGATGGCAATGGGCATGGGCCGGATCGGCCTGCTTCGCCAAATTTTGACGGAGAGTTTACTTCTGGCGATTCTTGGCGGGACGCTGGGAGTGGGGCTGGCCATTTTCGCGGTGAAAATGTTCAAGGTGGTTGCCCAGCATGCTGTTCCGCGTCTCGATGGAGTTACGGCAGGCTGGTCAGTTTTGGGATGGGGGTTGGGGTTGGCGGTGCTGGCCGCATTTTCTGCGGGAGCCATTCCGGCGCTGCGCGCTTTTCGCTTGAATCCGATGGAAGTGCTGAAGGATGCGGGGCCGAAGGGAACGGCGGGAATTGGAGAGCGACGGCTGCTGCGCGGGGTTGCGATGCTGCAGACTGCGCTGACGCTGGCACTGCTGGTAGGCGCGGGACTGTTGATTCGCACCATGATCAAAATTGCGGAGGTGCCGACGGGATATAACTCAAGTCGAATTCTGACTATGAGTGTCACCGAGGTGCAAAGCCAGGCAAATTGGCTTCCTTTTCACCGGCATGCCCTGGAGCGCGTCGCAGCGATTCCGGGCGTTCAGTACGCCGCGTTTGCCTGGGGTGTTCCGCTTACGGGCAACAACTGGCCCGCGACGATGGACATTGAGGGTCAGCCGCCAGCGGTAAAAGAAAGCGACAAAATCGCTCTGCCGCTCCGCGCCGTGACACCTGATTATTTCAAGTTGATGGGAATGGCGCTGATCGACGGGCGGGAATTTCGATCGAATGACGATGATAAAGCGCCAGACGTGGCCATTGTGAACCGGGCATTTACGCAGCGCTATTTTCCTAACGGCACTTCCGTTGGACGGAAATTCTGGCTGAATGGACGAGATAAACCCGGTGTCCTGATTGTGGGTGAAATTGCAAATGGGCGGACGGATGATTTAACGGAAGCGCCTTCGCCGGAGATTTATCTGCCGCTATGGCAGGCACGGGCATTCTCCAAGCATCTGGTTGTGCGAACAACAGCCGATCCGCGCGCGATGGTGGTTGCGGTCGAGCGCGAACTGCGTGCCGTCGATCCAACTGCGGCCATCGAGAACGTGAAGACGCTGGAGCAGATTCGCGACGATTCACTGGCGTCGCGGACCTTTGCGATGCAGTTGCTGAGCGGGTTTTCTGTGCTGGGAAGCGTGCTGACGCTGGTGGGAATCTATGGCGTGATTTCTCTGTCCGTGGCCTCGCGCCGTCGGGAGTTTGCCATTCGCAGTGCTGTCGGCGCGCAGCAAAATGACATTCGCAAGCTGATCTTCGGTGAAGGGTTCCGGTTAATCGCAGGAGGCGTAGTTGCCGGCATTGTCCTGGCGATTATTTTGTCCCGGGTACTGAGAACTTTCTTGTTCGAGGTGCAGCCCAGCGACCCCATGACGTTCATTGTGGTGGGATCGTTATTCATCGCCGTCGGGCTGCTGGCGTGCTGGGCACCAGCCAGGCGCGCGGGAAAAGTCGATCCTCTGGATGCGTTGCGCTACGAATAAATCGTGGCAGTCTCGGCAGCGAAGTCGAACCCTGCAACGCCAGATCCCGGAGGCTGGGAACGCCGGGGGATGTTGCCAATGCGGTTCTTTTTCTGGCGTCCGATGAAGCTTCGTTTATTACTGGCGGCGTGTTGACGGTAGATGGTGGGCTCACGGCGGTGAATACGGGGTTCGCTACGTACGGTTGCGTTTGCCGGATGGGAATGCGGCTCGCCTTTTCCGTCCGCTCGTCCCGTGTTATTGAACCGTCAGGTTGGTGGATGTCGTCTGCGACAGCGAACCTGAGGTCGCGGTAATGGTGAGGGAGTAAGTTTGCGGGGTTCCGCCACCGCCGCCTCCACTTGATCCACCACTGCCGCCGCCGCATGCGGTTAAGCTGCCAGCGAACACCACGCCAGCGAGGGCGAGCACAACAACCCAGGCCCGTCCCTTCCACGAGCGAGAAACTCTACGCATGCGCCCTGCGAATGGCAGCAATAACAGCGCCAATGCCATGGGCGCCAATCCGCCACGCGATAATCCTGACAGCGGGTACGTTAATGCTGCGTTGCTCGGTAATGTAACCGTCATGGTTACATTTGTGGCACTCGAGTTTTGCGGCAACGATGGAGGTGTGAAGCTTGCCGTCGCGCCCGTCGGCAATCCTGTCACCGAGAAAGTTACGGTCGCAGGAAAGCTTGCACCGCTGGGTGGACCGACTGCCAGCATATAGTTTGCTTGTCCGCCGGGCGATGCGGTCTGCGCTGGAACGCTTCCGCCGCCTGGGAGCGTCCAGCGTGAATGCCTCGATTGTCTGTGTCAATGCCGAGCTGGTGACGGAGCTGAAGTTGCTATCTCCGCTGTACGTGGCTGTGATGGTGTGTGCACCGGCGGCCAGGGTTGAGGTGCTGTAGCTCGCCATGCCCGAAGTCACCGATCCGGATCCTAACTGCGTTGTTCCATCGTAGAACGTGATTGAGCCCGTGGGCGTTCCTGCCGCGGAGGTCAGGCTTGCGGTGAACGTCACCTGCGCCGACACCGACGCAGGATTGGCAGACGATGTGAGCGTAATCGTCGGCGTTGCGATCGCACTCGTGATCACTTGATTCAGAGGCGCGCTCGTCGCGGACAAATTGTCGATGTCTCCGCTATATTGCGCGGTGATCGAATGCGACCCCGCAGACAATGCGGACGTGACAAGGGTGGCTGTACTCTGGCCGAGGACGACTGGCGCAGTTCCCAGCGGAGTCGCGCCATCGTAGAAAGTCACGGTCTCCGTTTGTTGTAGCGCCTGTGCCGGAAACTGGTAGGCCACGGTTGCGGTGATGGTCACGGATGCTCCCGCCGCTGCCGGGTTGGCGGACGAAGTTAACGATATCGTTGGCGTCGCTTTGTTCACGGTCACCGTCACGGTGGGGCTGGTCGCGGAGGCGAAGGAAGTGGTCGCAGCAAACGTAGCCTGGACACTGTACACGCCGGCGGGCAAACTGTTCGCGGAGGTCGTGGCTACTCCTCCCGAAAGCGTGCCCGCGACCTGGCCGCTGCCTCCTTGTTCGCCTCCGACGCCGTTGGAATATGAAAACAGGACGGTGCTGCCATCACTGCTCACTCCTTCATACGACGCAGGACTCAGCGTCGCGGTCATTCGCGATCGAATCCTGTGGACCTACTCGTGTAGGTCAGGGTCGTTGGGGTCACACTGAGCGCAAGATTGGTGGAAACGCCCGAGGTCACGGTGAACGGAACTCCGTTCGACTGACTTCCTGACAGATAGTTGTCGCCGCCATACTGGGCGCTCAGCGTTAGCTGTCCTGCGGACTGGAGACCTGCCGTCCCTGTCATCACATAGGTAGCAACGCCTCCGGTCAGGGTGCTTGTGCCCATCGCGTTGCCGTCCAACAAAAATGTGACGGTTTCACCATTGCTACTCTGGCCTTGATAGGTGGATGGGCTCAGCGTCGCGGTCAATGTCACCGTTCCCCCTGCCACCACCGAGCTACTGGGGTTCGCAGACAGCGTCGAGCGTCGTAGATTCTGTCGGCCCGGTTAAGGCGGTGGTAGCGGAAACACTGGTGGCGTAATTACTGTCGCCCGGATAGCTGGCTTCGACCAGATGCGGACCCAAAGTTGCGATGGTTACTCCGGTGGCAGTCGCGGTTGTCACCTGGCTGGCCGACAGCAACACCGTCACGCCGTTTCCGCCAAACACATTGTTACTGTTGTAGCTGCCATCGTTCCCCACAGCCAGGTCGGAGTGTCCGTCACCATTGAAATCCGCAACAGCGAAACCTGCGGGATCGACATTTGTTGATGGGGCTTGCTGCGACTGGAGTAAATGTCCCGTCGCCTGCTCCCAACAGGACTGTCACGGTATTGCTGAATCCATTGGCCGCCACAAGATCGGGCACGCCATCTCCATTGAAATCGCCGACGGCGATGGCATCGGGAGTGATGCCGGTGACCGGACTGGTCGATGTGGGCGCAAAAGTGCCATCTCCTTTGCCGAGGAGCACAGTGATTGAGCCATCGGTGTCAGTGGGACCAAGATTCGTCGTCGCAATGTCTGCGATGCCGTCTCCGTTGAAATCGGCCACGGTAATGGCATTCGGCCCGCTGCCCGTCGCCGGATTTTCCGCGGCCGGGGTGAAGCTGCCATCCCCGTTGCCGAGCAGAATTGTGACGCTGTTGCTGTTTACGTTTGCCGTCGCAAGATCCGGGATGCCGTCCCCATTAAAGTCGCCGACTGCGATGGAATCGGGATTGATGCCAGTTACCGGACTGGCCGATGTGGGCGCAAAAGTGCCATCTCCTTTGCCGAGCAATACTGTCACATTGTCGCCAGTTGCATTCGCCACCGCGAGGTCCAGAATTCCATCTGCGTTGAAGTCGCCGACGGCGATGGAAACTGGATCGGAGCCCGTTGGCAAAGTCGCTGACGTGGGAGTGAAGGAGCCGTCTCCGTTGCCGAGCAATATTGTGACTGTGTTACTGGCTGCGTTCGCCACTGCCAGATCCAGGTTTCCGTCCCCATTGAAGTCGCCTGTGGCGATGAAGAGTGGATCTAATGCCTGTCGCTGGGATTGGCCGCCGTTGCCGTAAACGTTCCGTCCCCGTTACCCAGCAATACTCGTTAGATACCCAGGAGGCGATGCTCCACCAGTGACGGTAGGAGTTCCAACGACAAGGTCCGGAACGCCATCGCTATTGAAGTCGCCGGTTGCGATCGCCTGCGTTCCAACTGTGGGATTCGAGGAATTTACGAAGCCGAATCCAGTCCCCGCACCCAACGTTGCTGTCGTGATCACCGCATTCGCATTGCTTGTATCGAGGAATGACACCGTCCCGGTGGGGGCCGTGCTTCCATTGCCGAACACCGTGGCCGTCAAGCTATAGCCGCTGTTACTGCCACTCTGCGTGATGGTTGTGATAGTTGGCAGCTTCGCTGGTGGGCTGACCGATAATGGCGAGGCCACGGAAGAACTTCCCGCGTCCGCGGTTGTTGCCACGAACACAGCTTTGTAACTGTGGCTGCCCGGTCCGGGCCGAAATTTGAATGCGGCGGTTCCGGCGCTCGTCAATTCCACCGTGGCTAACAGATGGATATCCGTGCAGTGAGTCGCTGTCGCGTCGCAAAAGTGAACTTGCCCCGCAGTCACCGGCGTCGAACCTGCCAGTACGGTCGCTGTCAGTGTCACTGTTGCGCCCTGCGCCACAGAGGCGACCGCGATGCCAGCGCTCGTCACCGTCATGGTCGTGCTGGTCGCAGACGCTGCCCAGGCCACACCGCTGCCAGCCAACACGCACAGAAGGGTCAACACTAACGAGCGGCTGGCGTGCCAACGCAACCGGTTCTTCAACAGCGAATGTATTCCAACGCAGGAGACGATACAAGTTGCATGACGCGCCACCGACGCTTTCGTGAGGACTCGTCGAACTTATGTTCAGGTCAACACGCAGGCGAACTGTCGGTGGAATTTCCGATCCCTGCGTGTCTTAGTGACCGAAGTATATCTACCCGGAATGATGATCTTTCAAGAATTTGAAGTACCCACACTAGATTGCTCAGTGACGTACCTCAAACTGCATGTGAGTGGCAGGCTGTGCGGGTTATGGCGGGGGAACATTGCGGGTGGATGACAAATTGGATTTGGTTGAGCGAACAAATTGCGGATGGGTGCGGTTCGGTGGGATGGCAATGAGGCTGGGAAGTCCGGGAGGATACTTGCTAAAGGGAGCGCGCATGCCGGAGACATACATTACCGCGCTCCCTTCTCGCGTATGGCTTTTGCCTCGCCGTTGAGCCTTTATCAGCTCACGGCAAAACGATCACTCTACCCAACATCCCCAGGCCGTCGTGCAGCGCGCACTTGTAGGGATATACACCCGGCCGCGTGAAGGTGACACGGAACCGGGTGACCCCCGGCGGCGGTTGCGGTGACCCGATCTGGTCCTGCGCAGCGGCAGCAATAAAGCCCGAATGCACGCTGTCCGTTGGCGAACTCACAGTAGCGTGCAGCGCTCCATCCGGGTCCATGGTTACGTTCGCGGAAGGCGGCATGGGATTGGCCGGCTCAACTCCGAAGGTAATCGTGTGTGGCGTTATCGGATCGTCGTTTGTCCACTCCACCGTTTCTCCGACACGTACTATCTTGTCCGGATGCATGAACCGCATCACGGACAACGTGTTGGAACCGCCGCCCGTCGCCGTGATCACGCCCGTTCCCGCTGTCACCCCATCGGTTGAACCGTCCATGTCCTGATCCATCATGTGGCCGGCAGAAGAAAGCATGTCCCGTTCCATGTCTGCGGCTTCGGCACTGTAGAACGCCTGGAGATGCGGTAGTTTCGCAGAGAGAGCAAGAACGTGAATCATCGCAGTGTGATTCTGGTGGTACAAGCAGACAAGTTTGTAGTCTCCGGGTGTTGGAAACGCCACCGAGTATTTCTGCCCCTTGGTCAGAGTCCCGCTATTCACGCAGCTCGATCCGTCTTCAGGGCTGCCGCTCGACGTAGTGCCAGGGCAGCCCACGGGAAAAGGCGGCCGCAGCTGGCCAGGCGTCAAGAATGTTACCGTGTGCGGTTCGTCGGTTGCGACCGTAAAAGAAACGGAGTCGCCGGCATGAATCCACAGTTCATTTGGCAGGAAAGCGATAAGCTGCTGCCCCTTGTCGTGGCTCTGGGCGCCGACTTGCACTCGCCAGTCCTGCGCCTGAACCAGTGCTGGTGTTAGTAAGAGGGGAGCGCAGACAAATCCCAGGGTGCAGAGCCTGATCAGTTTTTGCTTAAGCACCGGCATGAATTTCGAATTTCCTAATCTCATCACTTCCTCCTCTGCCGGAAAACTGGCCGGCTAGATTCGGTACTACGCAGGTTCGAGCTGCGGAACAATAGAGGAAGGTAAATTCAGTGGTGAAGAAAGATGAAGGCGCAAGTGGCTCAATCTATGGGGTAACATGCCTGGTGATTTCGCCAGATGCTATACTCCACCCATTTCGGGAGGGGAACGGGTGCCTTTTGCCGTCTATCAATTCGGCGAATTCAGCCTTCACTCCGGCAAATTTGAGCTCTGCCGCAAAGGCCGTAGGCTCAAGCTGGAGCGAAAGCCCCTCGAACTTCTCATCCTGCTGGTCACCAGGCATGGACAGGTTGTCACCCGGGATGAGATCGCTGGCTGCCTTTGGGAGCGGGAAGTGTTCGTCGATATCGAACACGGGATCAACACGGCAATCCGCAAAATTCGTCAAACGCTTGGGGACAGCCCGGAGCTGCCACGGTTCGTGCAAACAATCTCCGGCTCCGGTTACCGGTTCATTGCAAGCGTTGAGGCGGTAGAGCCAGAGGTCTCCGAGCCGACTGGATCTCCTGATTTTGCGAATGTGCCTGCTTTGGACTTGCCAGCGATCTCTGCTGCGCCCGCCGTCACATCGTCAGTGAAACCGCGGCGCAAACTTTGGCTGGGCGTCGCCTTGTTGGCCGCCGCGATCGTGGCGATTGCTATATTCACCCTGGGCCCCCATCCGCTGGCTGCCCGCTTCTTCCCTCGAGCCGGTCGCGGGGCGATCCACTCGCTCGCCGTCCTTCCCCTCGACAACCTCTCCGGCGACCCCTCCCAGGAGTACTTCGCCGATGGCATGACGGACGAGCTAATCACTGAGCTCGCGCGTATTCCCAACCTTCGCGTCGTCTCCCGTACCTCCGTCATGGCCGACAAGGGCTCCCGCCGTCCGCTCCCCGATATCGCCCGCCAGCTCGATGTTGACGCCATTGTGGAAGGCTCCATTGTCCGTTCCGGCGACCGCATCCGCATCACCGCTCAGCTCATCGACGCTCGCACCGACCGTCACCTCTGGGCACGGTCCTTTGAAGGCTCCGCCTCCGATGTCCTCTCCCTCCAGGACACCGTCGCCCAGCAGATCGCGACGCAGGCCCGCGTGGTGCTCGCCACTCCCTCGCCGCGCGCGCCCGTCAACCCCGCCGCGCACGACGCTTATCTCCGCGGCCGCTACTTCTTTAACAAGCAGGATTTTCGTCACAGCATTGAGTCGTTTGAGCAGGCGATTGCTCTGGACCCCGGCTACGCCTCTGCCTACGCCGGCTACGCCTCCGCCCTCGAAGCTGCCACCACTTTCGACATCGGCACGCCCGAAGAGCTCATGCCCAAGGCGGTCGCCGCTGCCCAGCGCGCCATCCAGCTCGACCCCCAAAACGGCGAAGCCTACACCGAGCTCGGCAGCATCCAAACCATCTACGAATGGGACTGGACTGCAGCGGAGCGGAATCTCAACCGTGGGATCTCCCTCAGTCCAAGCGACTCCATTGCTGAATTCAAATACTCCGTCTACCTCGACACTGTAGGCCGTCCGCAGGATGCCGTTACTCACATGCGGCACGCGCTTGAGCTCGATCCGCTATCGTTCCTTGTCAACCGTCGGTTGGGCGTTGCTCTTTACTACGACCGCCAATACGATGCCGCACTTGCCCAACTGCAGCGCTCCGCCGAGATGGACCAGGGGTCCGGCTCCGTGGAATATTACGTTAGCCTGATTTATGAGCAGAAGGGCGATCGCGATCAGGCTGTGCATCACGACCTGATCGCGTTGCACCAGGACCAGCCACAGCTCGACACGGACGCTCTTCGTGGCGTGTATCAACGGCACGGCTGGGAGGCCTATTGGCGCGCAAACACACCCTCTCTCCACACCACCGCGGCGGGCGCCTGCACCGCTTACCAAATCGGCGTAAATGATCTTCGCGTCAATGATCTCGACCATGCCTTCGAATCGTTCCAGCACGCGATCGACAACCACTGCTTCTCCATGGCATTCATTCGTGTAGAACCCCTTTTCGACTCCGTCCGCCACGACCCTCGTTACACCGCCCTGCTGACGCGCATCCATCAATAGACGAACCACACCCTGGAGATTGCTGCGGGTAAACGGCGTCAGTCCAGCAATCTGCCGCGGATAGGCAGGAAGCGCAAAATCGCCGAGTCGCTCAGTGAGTTTCGAGAAGCACGATCTTGGAGCGGGTGCCCAATCTCCGCCATCGACGGGCTGGCGGTTGACAAATTGGATTTGGTTGAGCGAACAAATTGCGGATGGGTGCAGTTCGGTGGGGATGGCGATGGGGGCGGAGGGAGGGGTGGCGAAAGCGTCATCAGGAGGGGCTCAGGCCTTTAAAGTCAAGCCAATAGGTTACTTCCAAGGTGTCCCATTCACATGGGGTTAATCTCCATCGAATGCATAAAAACAGCCGTTCAATGGAGAGCGGTTCCGATACATCGACTCCGGTACGTAAGCTATCCAAGAGAGTATGGGGTGTACTGTGCGCCTATCTATATGGATAGCGAAAAAGGCACAGTTCGCCGGAGTCCGACCCTCAGAGATTTGAAGTGGCTTAATTGCATGGATTTAGCCGGGGCGTTCAAAGGGTGGGGGAGGATTCCTCGCCGGACGTCAAAACATCCATTCCGACCATGAATTTCAGGAGAAGCAGGAAAATGCCGAAAGCAATGAAAATCGCGGAAAAGACGGTAACTTGGGCGGCGCAGGGTGCGTGGGCCGTATTTGAGAAGGTCAACAGTATCCGTCCCAATGCGTCGTTTACGCCGAAATGGTCTGATAAGCCGCTGCTGAAGTCGTACCAGAAAGAGAAGCCGCCGCTAGGCTGGCCGCGGACCACGGACTCGCTATGTCCGAAGTGTCTGCCGGAGATTCGCCAGCAGATTGTGGACGGAAAGCTGCCGCATGAAGTGCTGCTGAATGAGAAGGTCGGCGAAATCAAGGCGCAGATTATCGAGCGCGATGGCAAGATCCTGATGGTGAAGGATTGCCCCAAGCACGGACATTTTGAAGATGTGATGTCGATCGATCCGGCATTCTTCAAGCATCTGGAAGAGGTTTTTCCGGGCCGCGATATTCGCGCCCACAATGACGAGAAGCTGCACGATCACGGCACCTCGACAATCACGCATGGCCGTGGTTCGGTGCTGACCATCGATCTGACGAATCGCTGCAACATGATGTGCGATCCGTGCTTTATGGATGCGAACCAGGTTGGATTTGTGCATGAGCTGACATGGGACGAAATCAAGACCATGCTGGACAATGCAATTTCCATCAAGCCGCGTCGCCAGATGTCGGTACAGTTCTCCGGCGGTGAGCCGACGCTGTCGCCGTATTTTCTGGATGCGGTCGCGTATGCGCGCAAGGTTGGTTACAACTCCGTGCAGGCGGCAACGAACGGCATTGAGTTTGCGAAGAGCAAGGAATTCTGCCGTGCGGCTGCGGAAGCGGGTCTGCGCTATGCGTACCTGCAGTTCGATGGAATCGGCAATGCGGCGAACTCACATCGCAAGGTGGGCAACCTGTTCGATGTGAAGCTGCAGGCGATCCATAACCTGCATGAAGCCGGCGTCGATATTGTTCCGGTGACGACCATCATCAACGGAATTAATAACGAGCAGGTCGGACATATTATTCAGTTCGCGCTGGACAATCCGAAGACGATTAACTTTTTGAGCTTCCAGCCGGTTTCGTTTACCGGCCGCGATGAGGACATCAGCGAGGAGCGTCGCCTGGCGCAGCGCTACACGTTGAGCCACATGGCGCACGACATCAAGAACCAGACCGGGTTGGGCGAGCCGATTCGCGACTGGTTCCCGATCAGCTTTATGAGCACCTTCTCTGACTGGGCGGACCTGGTGCACGGACCGAACCACGACTGGGGACAACTGAGCTGCGGATGCCATCCGAATTGCGGTATTGGCATGGCGCTGATGATCGATAAGGAAACCAAGGAAGCGGTTCCTGTGACGGCGTTCCTGAACGCGGATCGTTTGGCGAAGGATGTTGCCAAGGTGAACGATGCGGCGCGCGGCAAGTTCCTGTCGATTGTGGGCGTATCGCTGGCGCTGCTGCGCAACTACGATCCGACCAAGTCGCCGACACACTTCCGGATTCTTGACCTGCTGCAGAAGTTCGACAAGTGCTTTGGCGCGACCGGCAGAAATTACGGCAAGGTGACGGGCGACCGCACCATGGCGGACATTGAAAAGCGGCGCGCGGATCGTTGGAACTTCCTGTTCATCGCAGGCATGTGGTTCCAGGATCTGTTCAACTACGACTTCCGCCGCACCGAGCAGTGCATTATTCCGTACGCGACGCAGGAAGGCGAAATCAGCTTCTGCGCGTACAACACTGGCGTGGGATGGCGCAACATTATTGAGAAGATGCACATGACCGCGACTCTGACCAAGTGGTACGAGGAGCATGGCCGGCACGAGATTTTCGCGGGCGGGCGCAAGGTGGGCATGGGCGATGCGCAGAACACGCTCATCCTGAACCAGAGCCACGTGGATGCGGCAGCCAACGACACGCTGGACAAGCTGGGCATCGCCAAGAACTCGCGTGAGGAAAAGATTCGCGCGCGCGAAGCGAAGATGAAGCAGGATGCCGAGAATGCGCAGATGGCACGGCTCTATCGCGAGCATGTTCTGGGTGAAAAGCCGAAGGAGAACTTTATCGCAATCGATACGCTGATTGCGCCAGCTCCCAAGGCAGCGGATGTTGCGAAGAAAGAAGAACCGGTGATGGGCGACTAGTTCGCTTCGCAGAGTAGGTTGAGATAGGAAGCCGCCTGATGAGGGCGGCTTTCTTGTTTTTGCGCGGGAAGATTTTCGCGCGATGAGTGGCTGGATTCGTTGCGGGCGGGCAAGGGAATTTCAGGCGCGGTGGGAATTTTCGATTCGGTACGCAAATTTGTTCTGGATACATTGCTGCTACTCGGCGATAAAATCATTGCCATGGATACCGCAACCCTCACGGAGCAGGATGGGGAGGAAATCCGGCAGCAATTGCTGAGCTGGTTTCGGCTGAATGCACGGGATTTGCCGTGGCGCCAGACTCGCGATCCGTACCGCATCTGGGTGTCTGAGGTGATGCTGCAGCAGACGCGCGTAGCGACGGTGATCGCGCGATACACACAATTCATCCAAAGATTTCCATCGCTGGTATCGCTGGCGCTGGCCAGAGAAGACGAAGTGCTGACCATGTGGAGCGGGCTGGGCTACTATCGCCGGGCGCGCATGCTGCACAGCGCAGCGCAGTTGCTGGTGAATGAGCATGGAGGATCGCTGCCACACACTTCGCAGGAATTGCGACGGCTGCCGGGCGTGGGAGATTACACGGCGGCGGCGATTGCCAGCATCGCTCGCAATGAGCCGGTGGCGGTGGTGGACGGGAACGTGGAGCGGGTGCTGACGCGCATGCTGGGAAAATCGGCGGCGCGACGCGCGGGATTGCCTGCACGGCTGAGAGAAACCGCGGGATGGCTGCTGGACACGAAATCTCCAGGAACATTTAACCAGGCGATGATGGAGCTGGGTGCGACGGTGTGCCTGCCGCGATCGCCGCAGTGCATGGTTTGTCCGGTGGAGAAATACTGCGGAACCAAGGGCGAGCATGTGGCTGCGCCGCGCAAACAAATTGTGAGCCGCCTGACGCATTATGCGCTGGTGACGCGGCCGGTGGAAGGCGAGAGCAAGCGAAGGGAAGTTCTGCTGGTGCAGCGGCCCGACAACGCATCGCAGATGGCGAGCATGTGGGAGTTGCCGGCGCTGGAGGAGGCGGGAAAGAGCGAGCCGGTGTTGCGCATCCGTCATGCGATTACGAATACAAATTTTTATGTGGAAGTGTTTGCGGTCGAGCCGGAGAAGCTGCCGGGTGCGGGGAAGAAACGCAAGCTGGATCGGCATGAGTGGGTCCTGGAGAGCAAGCTGGGAGAGATTCCTCTAACGGGATTGGCGAGAAAGATTTTGATGCGTCTGGATGTGATGGCGAAGCCGAGGGAAGTGCGCAGCGGGAAAGCGCTGCCGAGCCGCGAGGGCGATTTTTTGTAGACGCTTCGATTGACAGCCATGCGATGATGGGTCGACAGGCTCGCCTGGATGAAGCAGGTGCGCCATCGGTTTGCAGGGTAGGATAGGCCGAGACTCCAGTTCCGCGGTTGGTTTTTGCGGAACGCCGCACGGTCGAGAGGGAGACGCGCAATGCGACGCTTCCGGTCGAAGAGATTATCGGGGCGATGCGTCCGTGGGTGGCTGAGAAGAGCGTTAGCTTGCGGTTGTGTATGCGCCGGATTCGCGTGCGGATGGGCACAGCAGGGATCGACGCCGAGCCTGCATCAACGATCTGAAATGAACCAGGACCAGTCGGACGCGGATGCGAATCGCGCTATCGATGCCGCGCAAGAGCCGTCGAATTTGCCCGAGGATGTTTGGGGATCGTACAAGTTCGATCACAGCAATGACTCGATCGAATTGGACCTGGACCGCAATAAGCTGAGCGGATATATTACGCAGCTGGGCGACGCGGAAACCGACAGCAATACTCCTCTGACATTTTTCTTCGACCAATCTGCAATTGATGGCGGGGAGATCAGTTTTCAGACGCGAGTGGTGCACGGCGTCTGGTACTCCTTTCGCGGGACCATTGTGCGCGGCAACGGAAAAGTGCGCACGGATGAAGGCTATTATGTGCTGCGCGGCAGTGCTGGCGGTGCATCATCCGGAGAGCGGACGTGACAAATCCGCGGATGAAATGATCGAGCGGCGCGAGGTGCGTTTCAAGTCGATGGCGCAATAGGGAGCAGATGACCGCAGTCGCAGCGACGGGCGGGTCGAAGTCAAATTTCCTGAAATGAAATTAGGCAGCGTTGGCAGAGCGGGAGAGGTGTGTCTCTTGCGCTCGACAGGTGCGGTACATGAGTATGGGGAGCAGGAGAAAACAAGATGAATCGTCGAGATTTGTTTCGCTGGACTGGAATGGGCCTGGTTGCGAAGGCGGCGAGTGCTGCCGGGATGGTGGCGCCGAAGGGAAACGGGCGTGCGGAGGCAGACGATGCGGCCGCTTCGCAGGGAGCGCCGCTGAGCCTGGAGGATTACGAGCCGCGCAGCATGTTGCGCGTGCCGGAGACGCATGTGGCGCGGGCGAAATATCCGGTGATTGATATTCATACGCATATTACGGATGCGAAGGTTTACAAAAACGGCGTGGGGTTGAGTGCGGCGCGAAACTACGCGGCGACGCCGCAGGAATTGCTGGCGGTGATGGATCGGAAAAATATTCGATCGATGGTGGATTTGACGGGTGGGTACGGCAGCGGGCTGAAAGAAACAGTGGAGCGGTATGACGACGCGTATCGTGGCCGGTTCTACACCATGACGGAGCCGACCTACGAGAAATTTCTGGAGCCGAATTATCCGCAGCTGCAGGCGGAGGCGATTGAGCAGGCGCATCGCGATGGCGCGCGGGGATTGAAAATTTTGAAGACGCTGGGACTGTATTTGCGGTCGAACATAACGAGCGGCACGCTGGTGGCGATTGACGATAAGCGCTTCGATCCGATGTGGGATACGTGCGGGCAGTTGAAGATGCCGGTGGCGATCCACATTGCCGACCCGGTGGCATTTTTTACGCCGACGGATCGGTTCAACGAGCGGTATGAGGAGCTGCACAATCATCCCGACTGGTCGTTTTATGGGCGTGATTTTCCGCAGTTCATGGAGTTGATTGAGGCGCGGAATCGAATGATGGCGCGGCATCCGAACACGCACTTTATCGTGCTGCATACCGGGAACTATGCGGAGAATCTGCAGAATGTTTCGGAGAATCTGGATCGGTTTCCGCATATGACGGTGGATACGGCGGCGCGGATTGGGGAGCTGGGACGGCAGCCGAGGGCATCGCAGAAATTCTTCGATAAGTATCAGGACAGGATTTTGTTTGGGACGGATGCGACGCCGCATGACCCGGAAGTGCCGCAGCAGATTTTCGGGGATCGGCTGTATGAGATTTATTACAGATTTTTCGAGACGAATGATGAGTACTTTCGATTACTCGCCGGCGAAGAAGCCGCCGCAGGGGAGGTGGGAGATTTCTGGATTGAATTTGCCGGATTCGATTTTGCAGAAAGTTTATAACGGGAATGCGAAGCGGGAGTTGGGGATTGAGAGCTGAAGTAGTTCTATCCCATCCTTGCCGCCAAAAGCCGCGTCAAGGATGGGGCACCCTCATTGATGCGGGGTTGGCGAAAACCAATGGCGGCAGAAGCGTAGACATGGGGCAGCGGCAGATTCGGACAGTCCCTGTAAAATGAATGCTTATGCTTGATTTGGGATATGTGCGGGCAAACCTGGCACAGGTGAAGGAGAGGCTTGGGCGGCGCGGGGCGGATGTTGCCGCTATGCTCGACGGCTTTGAGGAGCTGGATCGAACACGGCGGGCGGCGATCACGCAGTCGGAGAGTTTGAAGGCGGAGCGGAACCAGATTTCTGCGGAAGTGGCCAAGCGGAAGCAGAAGGGCGAGGACGCCGCGGAGTTGATGGATCGGACGCGATCCATGAAAGAGGAGATTGAGCGCTGCACTGCGGACGCGGCGGCGGCGGAGCAGCAGATGCAGGCGGTGCTGCAGCAGATTCCCGAATCTGCCGGCGGAGAGCGTGCCGGCGGGAACTTCGGCGGAGGACAATGTTGAAGTTCGCCGGTGGGGTACGCCGCGGACGTTTGATTTTGCGCCGAAGCCGCATTGGGAGCTGGGCGAGCAGCTGGGCATCTTGAATTTTGAGCAGGCGGCGAAGATTTCCGGCGCGCGGTTTGCGGTGTATTGGGATGCGGGAGCGCGGCTGGAGCGGGCGCTGGCGAATTTCATGCTCGATCTGCATACGGGGACGCATGGGTATCGCGAGGTGCTGCCGCCGTACATGGTGAATAGAGTCCTCTTGGAACGGGACAGCTGCCGAAGTTTGCGAACGATTTGTTTCGCTGCGCTGACCCCGACTATCGAGCTCAAGAGGAATTCGAACAAGGGAAGAAAAATTCTGGATCAAGATTCGGAACTGAATCGAGGGCAGCTCTTCAATGATCACTGGATGATTCCGACGGCGGAGGTGCCGCTGACGAATCTGTATCGCGACGACATTCTGGACGAGAAGCAGCTGCCGATTTCTGTGACGGCGTACACGCCATGTTTTCGCGCGGAGGCGGGGGCGTACGGAAAAGATGTGCGCGGGCTGGTGCGGCAGCATCAATTCCAGAAGGTGGAGCTGGTGAAGTTTGTGACGCCGGAGCAATCGTCTGCGGAGCATGAGAGACTGACGGCGCATGCGGAGGCGATTTTGCAGGCGCTGGAATTGCCGTATCGAGTGATGAATTTGTGCGCGGGGGATTTGGGATTTTCCGCGGCGAAGACATATGACCTGGAAGTGTGGCTGCCGGGGCAGAATTTGTATCGCGAGATTTCTTCGTGCTCGAACTTTGAGGCGTTCCAGGCGCGGCGCGCGAATATTCGTTATCGTCCGCAGGGACAGAAGAAGACGGAGTTTGTGCACACGCTGAATGGCAGCGGGCTGGCGGTGGGGCGGACGTGGCTGGCGATCGTGGAGAATTATCAGCAGGCGGATGGGAGCGTTGCGATTCCTACTGCGCTGCAGCCGTATATGGGCGGGTTGAAAGTGATTGAGCCTAAGGCGAGTTAAGTGCAGGGTGCCAACGAAAAATCCCACATCTCAAAAGCTAGATGTGGGGCACTCGGGTAGGCGCGACTTTGAGATGGCGCGATTGAGGAAGAAGACATGAAGAGGATCCTTCGTAGTTACATTTTCTGGACCTATCAGCGGGGCAGCGCGCATTATGACGTGATGGTGACGCTGATCCTGCTGTTCATTTTTGTGTCGCCGCGCTTTATCAATTTTCACGATCGGCCGGTGCAGCGGACGCTGCCGCCGAGCCAGGTGCTGGTGAAGACGGATGGACAGAATGGACTGACGTACCAGATTGATGCGGCGACGCTGTCGTCATTCAAATATGCCGGCGATTTGAACCAGGAGATTCAAGCGGCGATCACGCCGATTTCCGGAAACGTGACCATAGACCGCTATGAAGCGGTGCAGGGCGCCGATGGCAAGACGATCGCGTATCGGGTGTGGGCGCACCGATAAAAACGTTTCGCAAAGTGAAAAAGCGGAGTAACAAGGCAGAGACCCGCCTGCAGCGCGGGTTTCAGGGGCGTCTATGGGCGCATCCAACGCAGTGAGCTGGTTCGATTTCAGGAAGGAAGCCATGAAGGGAACGATCGACGCATCGAGGATTAGAAGTGGAGTGACAAAAATGTTGGCGGTGGCTGCGGCGGTGGTGCTTTGCGGCGGGATGGGATGGGCGCAGGCAGCGGCCGGTGGAGATTTGAATCATGTGCTGACGCAACTGGATGCGGCGGCGGCGAAGTTTCATTCCGCAAAAGCCGATTTCCAGTGGGACCAGTTTGAGCGGGTGGTGAGCAGCACGGATACGCAGGCGGGCGTGATTTATTTCGAAGGCTCGGGCGCGTCAACGCGGGTGGCGATGGACATTGAGACGGCGGATGGTCAGCCGTCAAAGAAAAATATCGTGTACAGCAATGGAGTGCTGCAGTTATTTATACCGCAGATCGATCAGATGACGGTATTTCATGCGGGCGAGAAGCAGGCGCAGTACGAGAGCTACCTGACGCTGGGATTTGGCGGCAGCGGCAGTGACCTGAAAAAGAGCTGGGACATCACGTACCAGGGCATGGAAACGATGGACGGGGTACAGACGGCGAAGCTGGACCTGGTGAGCAAGGATCCCGGGGTGCGGGCGAATTTTTCGCATGTGACGATCTGGGTGGATCCGACGCGAGGGGTTTCGCTGAAGCAGATTCTGTATGAGCCTTCCGGCGATACGCGGACGGCATATTACAAAAATATTGAGTACAACAAGAAGATTTCGCCGTCGGTGTTCAAGATCAAGACGGACTCGAAGACGCAGGTGGTGCAGAAGTAGCGGCGGGTGCATTGGCGCGGACGGTAAGCGCGGCGGCGGCGAGAATGAAAATCATCGGGAAACATTCGAGCGTGTAGCGGGCCTCGGGAGTTTCGACGGTGAACAACAGCAGGCTGCGAACAATGGCGTAGGCCACCATGACGGGGGCGAACGGGACGTGCTTGCGCAGTCCCCAGGCGGCGAGAGCCAGGTAGGCGAAGTTGAGTGCAGCATAGGCCCAGGAGAAAATTGTCTCCGCCGGATGATGCTGGTACTGCCACCAGCGCAGCTCAATCCATAAGCTGTTCGGTGCGAGGACGCAGCCACATATCTGCCAGGCGCAGCAGCGGCAAGCCAAGATAGTAGCGGATGGGATGGCGATCGATGCGCTGCTGAGCGAGCTGGTCGAATTTGGCATCGAGTGCCGGCGACATGATTTCGGTCTTGTTGTATTCGTCGAACAGCTGCGCGGTTTCTGCTTTTTGCGCGGGAGAATCGAACGCGCGGGGTGGAAGCAGGGTGATGTCGATGGGAGAGCCATTGACGTTCCAGTAGGTGTCGGCGGTGGAGGTATATTCGACAACCCAGGATTTAATCCAGCGAATCCAGCCATGCGGAACGAATTCATTTGGGTCGTTGGCGTAGCGCGGTGCAAGCGGCTGGAAGGTGTGCATGCTGACTTGATTGCGGATGGTCCAGGGAACGAACGGAATCATCGCGACTAAGGTGCAGAGGATGGCGAGTTGGGCGCTGCGGCCGGCGGAAATCTTGGGACGCGCGTACCAGAACATCGCCGGAACCAGGACGAGGCCAAGGAGTGGACCGTCGGGACGCAGCAAGGCGCTGTAGCTGATGCTGAAGACGAGTACCCAGAACCAGGCGGTGAAACCGGGGCGCTCGACATAGCGGGCGAGGGCGTAGAGGCCAAGCGCAATGCAGAAGAGCGTGGGCGTTTCGGTCAGCGGCGAAGCGACAAAGTTGGCGGTGAAGGGGCACAAGGCCGCCAGATAGAGAGCGACGATGCCAGCGCGGCGAGAAATGGTGCGACACAAAAGCCGGCGACGAGCATGCAGGTGACCAGGTCCATGATGGCCTGGATCAACAGGATGGGCGTGTAGTGGTCGATGCCGAAGATGATGAAGCAGAGGCCTAGAAAAAGCGGGTAGCCGGGCAGGCGAACCACGGTGGGTTCGATGCCGTGGACGCGCATAAGCCCGAAGGTTCCGTGCCAGAACCAGTTGCGGGCAATTTCCCCGTAGACCAGGGTGTCGCCTTCAATGACCGGATAATAATGGATGAACCAGAGCCGCAGCAGAAGGCCGAGGAACAGCGCGGCGACGGTGGATTTGGTGGCTTGGCGCAGCAGGAAAAGCATCGATTATGAATGATACAGCTTCGCCAACTTTTACAGATAGTTTGGATCTGGGAACAGACCCGGCTACGATAGACGCTACGAACCTAGTTTCAGAATGATTAAGCCAATTTTTTACGATCCCGGCCGGAAGCGATGGAAGCGCCTGCGGCGCATCCTCGACACCATTGCCGTGCTGTCGACCGTGGTGGTGGTGGCTTTCGGGATCAATGTGTTGCGCCGGGAGCGGCTGCCGGAGTTATTGCTGCCGACACCGAAGCGGAATTATCGGCCACTGACAGAACCTCCCTACCGGCCAAAAACGCGATCCAGCCAGCTGGCGCTGCAACGCAAACGGCGCAAGAGTTTCTCGGACATTCCACTGAATGCCGGCGAGGGGCTGCGGGCGGCCTTTTATGTCGACTATGACGCCGCCAGTCTTGTCTCCTTACGGCAGCACGTGCACGACATTGATTTGTTGTTTACGGACTGGCTGCACGTGGTGAGCCCCGATGGAAAGCTGACGGCGTACACGCTGGATAACCACCCGTTTGCGCCGGTGGATGCTGCCGGTGTGCATAACATCGATCCGGACCACAAGGTGGAGAACACGATCGCGGCCGCACACGAAGACACGGAAGTATTCCCCATGATCAGCAACTTCGATCAGCTGAAAGGGGATTTTCAATCCGCAATTGTCGAGAAGTTTTTGATGAACCGGGCGTCGCAGTCCAGGTTTGAAAAGCAGGTGATGGAACTGCTGGCGGCGAACCCTCGTTACCACGGGATTGCGTTGGATCTTGAAGCGATTCCGGAGGACGCGCAGCCCGCATATAAGAAGATGGTGGCGGATCTATACGCGAAGATGCATCCGATGCAACTTCGGCTCTACATTAACGTGCCGGTGGATGACAACACATGGGACTTTAAATATTATGCGGCGCATACGGATGGCGTCATCGTGATGGATTACGATCAGCATGAATCGTCGAGTGGGCCGGGACCGGTGGCGGGGCAGGAGTGGTTCGTTCGTAATTTGAAGGCGGCGTTGAAGGCAATTCCGCGCAGTAAATTGATTTGCAGTATCGGTGAATATGGATACGACTGGACGCTGCCGATGGTGGGGGACAAGAAACACAAGGACCCCAATAAAGTTTTGGACACCGATGATCTGGCGGTGCAGGATGCGTGGCAGGAGGCGTCCGACTCCGATGCGCCGCCGGAAATGGACGCAGATTCGCTGAACATGCATTTTGCGTACGAGGATGAGGACGCGCACACACGTCACGAGGTGTGGTACCTGGATGCGGTGACGGCGCTGAATGAAATGCGGGCGGCGCGTGAACTGGGTATCCAGACATTTGCGCTCTGGCGCCTTGGCAGTGAAGACCCCACGCTATGGAATATCTGGAACAAGCCGATGGATCCGAATGCGGCGCAATTATTGTCGACGATCTATCCTGGCGCGAATGTGAACACCGAGGGCGACGGCGACATCCTGAAGGTGATTGGCAGGCCGCAAGACGGCAAGCGAACAATTGGGATTGATCCCGACTCCAACCTGGCCGTGAGCCAGGTGATCCACTCATTTCCGCAGCCCTACACGCTGCTGCAGTATGGGTATCATCCCAACGAACTGGCGATCACATTTGACGATGGACCCGATGCGACGTGGACGCCGAAAATTCTGGACATTCTGAAGCGCGAGCATGTTTCGGCGACGTTCATGGTGATTGGCGAAGAAGCGCTGAACAATGTGGGACTGCTGAAGCGCTACTACAAAGACGGGCAGGAAATCGGGAATCACACATTCACGCATCCGGACATCAGCCAGATATCGACTCGCCAGCTGGAGCTGGAGCTGAATGGAACGGAGCGATTATTTGCAGCAGAGCTGGGAGTGCAACCGCTTTTCTTTCGGCCGCCGTATTCAATCGACCAGGAGCCGGATACCAATGATCAAGCGGCGCCGGTGGATCGAGTGGAGCAGATGGGGTACATCATCGTCGGCGATAAGATCGACACCGACGACTGGAACGAACATCCGCGCAAGACACCGCAGGAAATCATTTCTACCGTGTTGAATCAGTTGGAAGTGATGAAGACCAAGCCGCAATTTCGCGGCAGCATTATCCTGATGCATGATGGCGGCGGCGATCGCTCGGTGACGGTGGCAACGCTGCCGCTGTTGATCGATGCGCTGCGCGCCAAGGGCTACAAGATTGTTCCTGTGTCGGCTCTGATCGGCAAGACGCGCGACCAGGTGATGCCGCCGATTCCAGCGAAGCAACGCTGGCAGGCGCGCATTGACGCTGTTGCATTCTGGTTCCTTTCCTTCTTCGCGCATACCGTCGTTCTGATCTTTATTCTGGGCGACATCCTGATGACGGGGCGGCTGGTCATTGTGGGATTGTTCGCCGTACTGGATCGCGTGCACAAGCGAAAGCCATATCCAGGGGCGGAGAATTATTTGCCGGAGGTCGCCGTGCTGATTCCGGCGTACAACGAAGGCAAAGTGATTGCGCGAACGATCCGTTCGGTGCTGGGATCGAATTATCCCAAGCTGCGCGTGGTAGTAATCGACGACGGCTCGACCGACAACACGCTGGAGGCGGCGCGCGCAGCGATGCCGGCGGATTTGGAGTCCGGAAGATTGCTGGTGGTCACGCATCCGAACGGTGGCAAGGCAGAAGCGTTGAATTATGGTTTGCAGTTCGTCACCGAAGAGGTCTACGTCGGGATTGACGCAGACACGGTGATTGCGCCGGACGCAATTGCGAAATTGATTCCGCGCATGGCCGATCCGAAAGTGGGTGCGGTGGCGGGCAATGCCAAGGTGGGGAACCGCATTAATCTTTGGACGCGCTGGCAGGCGCTGGAGTACATCACCAGCCAGAATTTTGAACGGCGCGCACTCGATTTGTTCAACGTAGTGACCGTGGTTCCGGGTGCGATTGGGGCGTGGCGCACGGCTGCGGTGAAGAAGGCGGGCGGATACCACGTGAACACGGTGGCGGAAGATGCCGACCTGACGATGAACCTGCTGCAGCAGGGATGCAAGGTGGTGTATGAAGATCGCGCGTTCGCGTTTACTGAGGCGCCGGATAATATGCGCGGGCTGATGCGGCAGCGATTTCGTTGGTCGTTCGGAATTTTGCAGGCGGTGGTGAAACATCGTGGCGCGTTTTTGCGGCATCGCGCGATGGGTCTCTTCGCATTGCCGAACATGATTATTTTTCAAATTATTTTGCCGGTATTCTCACCATTTATTGACTTGATGTTTATTGCGGGCGTGGTGAATTACGGAGTGAACCGGTATTTCCATCCAGTGGCGGCGAACGCAGCCAGCTTCGACAAGCTGATTATTTATTTCATGGCGTTTCTGCTGGTGGACTTTCTGGCGTCGAGCGTAGCGTTCCTGCTGGAGCCGCGCCACCCGAGCAATAAGGGTGATGGCTGGCTGCTGTTTCACATCTGGATTCAGCGATTCACGTATCGACAAGTTTTCTCCCTGGTGCTGCTGAAGACGATCAAGCGCGCGATTGATGGACGGCCGTTCGCGTGGGAGAAACAGGAGCGCACAGCACGGCTTTCCGCGAGTACGGAACGAGCGACGCTGAGCAAATAATTTGGGCGTGATGCGGGATTTTTATCTCCGTGGGGTGGGGAATTTCTTCTGTCACCTGCGCAGAATTCTTTGCGTACAACCCAGCCATTCGTGGGCGCATCTACGCTGGAAGTTTTGATAGGCTGAGCGAAATGCTCTGCGTTTGAGAGCTACCCCATCCCCCCTTATTGGAGATACAGATGAAGATGTTGCAAGGACGCAAATTGAGTTGCGCAAGTGTGCTGCTGTTCAGTGTCGCGTTTGCAGCACCGCAATCCATGGTTGCGCAAAGCCACGTGGTTTCCCCGGGAGAGATTCAGAGCGATGTGTCGAATGCCTCCGCCGCGCGCCAGCAGAACCAGAAGCAGGTGCAGAATTTTCTGTCGAGCCAGGAAGCGCAGCGCACGTTGAGGTCGGCAAAAATTGATCCACAGCAAGTAACGAATGCCGTGAGCCAGCTGAATGACGCTGAGTTGGCGAACCTGGCGGCGCGATCGGCAAAGGCGCAGAGAGAATTTGCGGCGGCAAACATCGACAACCACGATCTGCTGATCATTCTGGTTGGAATTGCCATTTTGATTCTGATCATCGTTGCGGTTCGCTAAGAAGCAATCTAGTAGCGGCGCAATGACGCTTCCATTCTGAGCGAGAACCTTTACAGTCAAAGCACAATGACGACTGAAGGAGGATCTCGCTCGGAGCAAGATTCGCTCTATGTGCGCTTGTTTCATTGGAGAACAATGCTCCGAGCGAGGATTTGCAACATCCTATTTGCGAATCGCATCCACCTTCATAATCGGCTGGAGTGTCCGGCTGATTCGTTCGGAATGCGCGAGCGATCCATCCCCTGTGTGGAGGTAGAGATGAAGCTGTTGCGAAATGGAAATTTGAACTATGCCGCGGCACTCTTGCTGGGCTGTGTTATGACGGCCCCGCAAACCATGCTTGCACAAGACCACGTTGTTTCGCCGGGGCAGATCCAGAATGACGTCACGTCTTCGTCTGCTACGCGCCAGCGCAATGAGCAAGAGCTTCGGGGATTTCTTTCGAGGAAAGAAATCCAAAAAGCGATGAAGTCGGAGGGCGTGAATCCGCAGCAGGTGACGAACGCGGTGAGTCAATTGAATGATGCCGATCTGGCCAACCTGGCGGCGCGTTCGCAGAAGGCGCAGAAGGACTATGCCGCGGGCATGATCGGCCTGGGGATCTTTACCTTGATCGGCATCGTGGTGGTGGCGGTAATTTTGATTGCAGTGTTTGCCTGATCGACGCATGAAACAGTACCTTCTCGCGGGGCTTTTGCTTCTCGGCGGTTCTCTATGGACCGCCGCGGAGGCTCGGGAGCGGGCACGCGTGCGATCTGGATCGATGTTCCATTTGTGCAGCAGACAACGGACGGCTGCGGGTCGGCCTCCTTATCGATGGTGATGCGATATTGGGATCGGAAAGAGGGTCGAGCGATCGCCGCCGATGCGGAGGAAACGCACATCCAGGCAGCGCTGTTTTCGCCGGCAGCCAAAGGAATATTTGCCAGCAGCATGCGCGATTATTTGGAGCGCTCGGGATATCAGGCGTTCGCATTCCACGGACAGTGGAGCGACTTCGAGCACCAGTTGGCTCTGGGACGCCCGATGATTGTGGGGCTGCAGGCCAGCGGGGCGCTTGGGCCGCTGCATTATGTGGTGGTTGTGGGGGTGGATCCTGCGAGGAATTTTCTTTTTATGAACGACCCGGCACAGCAGAAGATGCTGCGAATTTCTCGAGAAGGGTTCGAGCAGGAGTGGCGCGGCACCGACAACTGGACGCTGCTGGCCGTGCCCAAAGCTTCTCAATCACCCACACAACCTGCCCATTGATTTTCTTTGTACTGCTTCTGATGGCGGCGACCGCCGCATGGGGACAGGCGGCGACTGTCGCGCCTGGCGCCGAGAACAACAACGCACAAGTGAAAGCGCTGTACGACGCAAAGCGATGGCAGGACGTGGTGCGCGCCGTTCCCGAGTCGCCGAATGAGCCGGCGGATCTGGAACTGGATCGCGGGTTGGCGCTTGCGGAGTTGGGGCGGTTCAACGAGGCGGAGCGGACGTTCGAAGCGGGACACGCGGGACATCCGCGCGATGCACGGTTTTTGGAAGAGATGGCGGGGATTGCGTATCACGACAAGCGATTTGCGTCGGCGAAGAAGGATTTGCGGCGTGCCCTGGTGCTCGACCCAAACGATACGTATGCGAGCAATTTTCTAGCGTCGATTTATTTTCTCGAAGGCAATCTAGAAGCGGCGTTGAAATATTGGAATCGAGTGGGAAAGCCGAAGCTGAGCGATCTTACGTATGATCCGGTGCCGGAATTGGATCCGCTGATCCTGGATCGCGCGTTTAAATTTTCTCCGGGCGCGGTGTGGACGAGGAATCAATACCTGGCGTCACATGCGGAGTTGCAGTCGCTGAATCTGTTTCCGCATACGTTCTATGAACTGCAGGCGCAGCCGGATGGCACGTTCAAGCTGGTGTGGCACGCGAGCCAGGAGCCCAGCTTGCGGGATCTGCGATGGCAGGCCGCGGCGTCGATGCTGCGCGGATTGCCGTACCTTTCCGTGTATCCCGAGTTTTACAACCTGAATGGCAAGGGGATGAACTGGCGGTCGTTTTTTCGATGGGATGATAACAAGCGATGGCTTTCGAGCGAAGTGGCGTGGCCGCTGGAAGAAAATCCTAAATACCGTGTGCGGGCCTATTTTGCAGGGAGGAATGAAAACTGGAATGTCACGAATACATTGACGCCTGGTGTGGCGCTGTCGACGGCGGAATTCAATATGAGGCGAGTTGTGACTGGTGCGGAATTTGCATCGATTGAGAATTGGCTATGGGGATGGAATGTCGCTGGAGAATATTCCTATCGAGATTTTCGGAGCCTGACGGGGATTCCAGAGCAGGCGAGTGAATTTTTTACGGATAGCTCCGGGATGGATTTGCGGGCGAGCGTGCATCGATCGCTGATTCGATTTCCGGAGAGAAGATTTTCGCTGGATGGAAGCGCGACCGGCGATGCGGGACGGTTTTTTTCGAATCCGTTGGGGAAGTATGGACGGTTGCGTGGGTCGCTTGAGGCCAATTGGTTTCCGCGGGCGCAGGGGGATGATTACCAGACAAGTACGATGCTGCGCGCAGGAAAGACGTTTGGGCAGGTGCCGTTCGATGATTTGTTTATGCTGGGGTTCGATCGCGATAACGATTTGTGGATGCGCGGGCATAACGGATTGATGGACGGCAAGAAGGGAAATGCTCCGCTGGGGAGAAATTATGTGCTTTCCAACTCCGATGTGGAGAAGGTGGTGTTTCACGATGCGTTCGTGCAGGTGCAGGTGGGGCCGTTTCTAGACACTGGGAACATTTACGATCCGTCGCAATATTTTGGGTCGCCGAAATGGCTGACGGATACGGGGCTGCAGGCGAGGGTGAAGCTGCTGGGAAATTTTTCGTTCGTGCTGGGATATGGCAAGGATTTGCGGTCGGGGGCGAATACGTTCTACTCGGCTGTGTCGCGTTAGTGCGTGGGGCGCGAATGGCGGGATCTGTCGCGCCATCCATCGATCGACCAGCGATTGTATTCGCCGAACGCTAACAGAATTGCGTAGACGAGGGCATAAATCAACTGGAGTCCGGCGACCGACCAATTCTGCGTCAACGTGATCCCGAAGGTAAGCACGACGATTTCGAGTGCGCCAAGGACAAGGGCGGTCGTGTCCAGAGTCCAAGGAAGATCGAGATGCCGATCAAAAACTCCGTCCATGGCAGTGCATGGCGAACGCGTGGACCAAGGGTGGCGGCAGGACGTGCCGGCGAACTGTTTGACCATCCCGGCCACGAAGGGCGAAGGCCGGAAGAATGCGCGCGAGGCCATGCATCAGGATATTGATCCCCAAGGTCAGCCGGAAAAGAAAATAGGCGAGTTCACGTCCGGTGCTGGTGAATCCGCGTGGATTGTGCGAGGGGGATATGGATGGGACACGTGCAAATTCTGGATGAGGGGGTGTAGCGGGCGTCACAGCGGAAAAGCCGGGCTGTTCTACACTAGGGCTGTATGGCGACCTCGAAATATCCACTGCAATTGCTATCCGTACCCCGAAGGGCCCATTTCACAATGAACCGTTCCTGGATTTCGGCCAGGAAGAAATTGCACGCGCGATGCGGGAAGCGTTGACGCGGGTGGGTGACCAGCTGGGTCAGGAATACGACCTGGTGATTGGGGGCGGCGCATTCGGACCGAGGGAAAGATTCGGTCGCTGAATCCATCCAAACCTTCGCAAGTCGTGGGCGTGCACCAGAAAGCGGACGCGGAGCATGCGGACGTTGCGATGCAGGCGGCGCTGGATGCTTTTGAGCGTTGGCGAAATGTTCCGGTGGAGGAGCGGGTGTCGCTGTTGCTGGGGACAGCGGAATTGCTGCGGCAGCGCAAGCTGGATTTTTGCGCGTGGCTGACGTACGAGGTGGGCAAGAACTGGGCCGAGGCGGATGCCGACGTGGGCGAGACCATCGACTTTCTGGAATTTTATGCACGGGAAGCGCTGCGGCTGGCGGCTGCCACGACGCCGATTCAATATCCCGGCGAGCGCAATGAATTGCTGTATATTCCGCTGGGCGTGGGCGCGGTGATTCCGCCATGGAATTTTCCGCTGGCGATTATGGCCGGCATGACAGCGGCGGCGGTGGTGACAGGGAATACAGTGATCTTGAAACCGTCGAGCGATTCGCCGACCATCGCGGCAAATTTTTTGGGTTGCTGGAAGAGGCGGGCATGCCTCCGGGTGTGGTGAATTTTTGTCCGGGATCGGGTGCGACCTTCGGCAACGCAATTGTGGAACACCCAAAGACACGGTTCATTGCGTTCACGGGATCGAAGGAAGTGGGACTGGACATTCATGCTCGCGCGGCGCAGACACAGCCGGGGCAGATCTGGATCAAGCGAACCATTCTGGAGATGGGTGGAAAAGATTCCATCATCGTAGAGGAGGATTGCGA
Source organism: uncultured Acidobacteriota bacterium (assembly GCA_963774515.1). Lineage (GTDB taxonomy): Bacteria > Acidobacteriota > Terriglobia > Terriglobales > Acidobacteriaceae > JAKAAZ01. The sequence continues at coordinate 38,011 of CAVZFK010000005.1, forward strand.
TCTGGATGCGGCGGTAACGGGCGTGCTGAGTTCGGCGTTCGGTTTCAGCGGACAAAAATGTTCCGCATGTTCGCGCGCCATTGTGGATGACAGGATTTACGATATTTTCGTCGATAGGTTGCGGGAACGGGCGCGGCTGTTGCAGGTTGGAAATCCTGCGGACAATGCGGCTCTGGGGCCGGTGGTGAACCAGGCGCAATATGAATCGATGCTGCGCTACATTGAGATCGGCAAGCAGGAAGGGCGGCTGCTCGCGGGCGGCAACGCGATCGAGACGCCGGAAAAAGGCTATTACATTGAGCCGACGATTTTTTCTGACATCGCGCCGCAGTCGCGACTGGCGCAGGAAGAAATTTTCGGACCGATCCTGGCGGTGATTCGATCGAAGAATTTCAAAAATGCAATGGAAATTGCAAACAACACAGAATTTGGATTGACCGGCGCGATCTATACGACTTCGCGAGAAAAGCTGGCAGTCGCGCGGCAGGAATTTCACGTTGGTAATTTATATTTCAACCGTAAATGTACGGGCGCCATGGTGGGAGCACACCCATTCGGGGGCTTCAATATGTCGGGAACAGATTCCAAGGCTGGGGGGCCGGATTACTTGTACCTATTTACTCAGGCGAAATCAGTTGCAGAAAAGTTAAGCTAGCAGACCTGGATCGCTGGAAATTGCCGGGTGATGGTTCGTGCTGGCTTTTTCTCCAACTTCTCTAACGACTCGCGAGAAGACAGAGGGAACGTGTGATGGCCAACATATTGTGTGTGGATGATGAGCCGGCAGCAGTTGCTCTGAAGAAAAGGATACTTGAGCGCGCCGGTCATTCGGTGACGACGAGCAGTTCCGCGAATGAAGCCATCGGTCTACTACAAAAAGAAACATTTGATGCCGTGGTGACGGATTGGAATCTGGGAGAAGAAAACGGCAGGCAGATTCTGCTGGCGGCGAAGACGGGCGTGCAGGTTCCGGTGGTGGTGGTTTCGGGATATTGCACAGAGGCGTTTCGCGCCGCGAAACCGCAGGCGGATATCTATCTGGAGAAGCCGGTGGATGCCACGGAGCTGGTGGCGATCATCAGCGCTTTGCTGCATTAGATCGGACCAGGCAGGGCGCGATCCAGGGCAACAGAACTGGCGGAGTGGAACCAGCCTGGCGGACGAGAGCCAGGCTTGCTGAGGCTGCCGGTGATGCCGGAGAAGCTATCGCGGTCAGGCGCGGGCAGTCTGCAAATCCATCTGACCGCCGGCGACGGCTGCAGCGTCGGCCAAGGTCCGATGATGAATGGTAAACAGGGCTAATTCCAGTCGATCCGAAACGCCTGTTTTGTCATAGACATTGCGCAGGTAGTTCTTGATGACCTGTTCGGTGGTGCCCAGGTGGCTGGCAATTTCCTTATTTTTGAAGCCTTGAACAATCAGGGCAACAATCTTGATTTCCTTGGGAGTGAGGCGGTCGCGCACACGCGCGCCTACGGCATCGGCTTCTTCGGCGAGGCCGCGGCCTAATTTTTCTTGTAGATACGGGCGCCCGGAGGCGACGGTGTGGATGCATTCCACCAGGGTGGTGCCAGCCACGTCGCGAAAGACGACGCCGTCAAAGCCTGGAACCGCGTAGGTGTGGAGGGATTCGCTATTTTCGGCGATAACAATTAACCGGCTGCCAGCCGAGCGGGCGGACTGGATCAGCTCGGGCATATCCAGTTGCAGGGAAGCAGCGAAGACGACGATGGACGAGCGGAAGGTGCGAACCGCCTGCATCAGCCGATCGCGATCCATGCACTGAGCGACGATACGGATGTCATCTTGTAGCGCAAGTGTTTTGGCTACGCCGGCACGAAAAATGGATTGATTATCGGCAAGGATAATTTTTGTCATAAGTTTGAGTCCCAACCACGAGTACTTTTTTCTTCTGATTTTAGTCCTGACGGCGGCGAATGAGACACCTACGGCCAGGACGGACCGAGAAGAACAACAAAAAATGTGAGCGTGTTCTATTTCTTGTATCGGCAGTTATTGAACAAACTCAACTGCCAGTACTATGGTTCGAACTCCTGCTACCCTTTAGGGAGGGCAGGCTCGGAACCAAGGCAAAAACAATGCAACATCACTACAGTAATAGTGCAAGACTGCGAACAACTTCGAATGTGCGCTACGTCACCGTTGTGAGACCGGTATGCGTCGCGTCACGATCTGGAACTTGCGGGACCATTTGGTAACTCGCCCGCAGAAACAGAGTAGCGCGTTTTGTCGAATTCGTGCACATCGATCTTTGTGAATTACAAGGATCGAATCCATTTTGGAACAAGTTTGCATCCTTGGTTTACTTTTGAGAATCTGCATTCGTGCGGAGAATAGGGATTTATGCGAAAACCCGTAATCCTGACAGTTGACGACGACATCAGCGTGCTGGAAGCGCTGGTGCAGGATTTGCGCCGACATTATGGGAGCCGCTATCGAATCATTCGGGCCACCTCCGGCCAGTCTGGGCTGGAAGTATTAGAAGAGCTGAAGCGGCGCGGTGAAGCGATTGCGCTGTTGCTCTCTGACCAGAGAATGCCGGGAATGTCTGGCGTGGAGTTTCTGGAGAAGAGCATTGCGCTGGTACCGGCGGCGAAGCGAGTGTTGCTGACGGCATACGCGGATACGGAAGCGGCGATTCGGGCGATCAATGCGGCCAAAATTCACTACTACCTGACCAAGCCGTGGGATCCGCCGGAGGAGCGGCTGTACGCGGTGCTGGATGACCTGCTGGAGTCCTGGAGCAGGGACTACAAGCCGCCGTTTGAGGGCATCCGGGTGATTGGTTCTCGGTGGTTGCCGGCGGGGCACCAGATTCGCGAATTTCTCTCGCGCAATCACGTGCCGTATCAGTGGCTAGATCCGGGACAGGAAACGCTGCCGACAGTTGCAAACCAGGCGGCGGCCGCCGGAAATGGAGCTGCGGCCAGCAACGGCGCAGCGATCGGCAATGGCGCGGCAGGCCCGGGCAAGCCGTTGGTGCCACCGGAGGCGCACAGCGAAAGTGCGCGGCTGCTGGCTGAGTACCATCTTGATCCCGCCAGGCTGCCGGTGGTGCTGCTGCCCAATGGGGAAAGCCTGGTTGAGCCGGAGATTTCGCAACTGGCGGAAAAAGTAGGGCTGCGGACGCAGGCGGAACGCGATTTCTACGACCTGGTGATTGTGGGGGCGGGGCCGGCAGGGCTTGCGGGGGCGGTGTACGGGGCTTCCGAGGGACTGAAAACGCTGGTGATAGAGCCGGCGGCGCCCGGGGGACAGGCCGGAAGTAGCTCAAGAATCGAGAATTATCTGGGGTTTCCGGCCGGTTTGAGCGGGGAGGACCTGGCGCGGCGGGCGACGATCCAGGCGACGCGGTTTGGGGCCGAATTTTTGTCGCAACGGGCCAGCGGAATTCGAACCGAAGGGCAATATCACTTCATCCAATTGTCTGGTGGTGGTGAGGTTTCATGCCATACAGTGCTGATTGCGACCGGCGTCGATTACCGCAGACTGAAAACCGGCGGCCTGGACAGGCTGACGGGTGCAGGCGTGTATTACGGTGCGGCGTTGACGGAAGCCATCAGTTGCAAGGATGAAACGGTGATGATTGTCGGCGGGGCCAATTCCGCAGGACAGGCAGCGGTTCACTTCGCCCACTACTCGAAGAAGGTCATCATGCTGGTGCGGGCTGAGTCGCTGGAGAAGGGCATGTCGCGGTACCTGGTGGATCAGATTGAGGCGCTGCCGAATATTGAAGTGCGGACACAGACGGAAGTGATCGATGCGTGCGGCGATACTCACCTGGAGGCAGTTCGATTGAAGACGCCCGACGGTGAGTCGGAAGAAGAAGCTTCGGGGCTGTTTATTTTTGTGGGTGGAGAGCCGAAGACGGATTGGTTGCCGCCGGCAATCTTGCGAGAGTCGAAGGGATTTGTACTTTCTGGTCCGGACCTGCACATGATCGACAATTTTCACTGGACACTGGAGCGGCCGCCCTATTTATTGGAAACCAGCGTTCCAGGAATTTTTGTGGCGGGTGACGTTCGCTTTGGAAGTGTGAAGCGAGTGGCGTCGGCTGTGGGTCAGGGATCGATAGCAGTTCAGTTTGTGCATCAGTACTTAGCAAATTTCTAGGGCTGTGCAGCATTTTCAGGAAATGGAGTACAGCTCGAGTTTCTGCCATGAAGAATGAAGGAAAATTCGCCGATCTGCCTTCTGCGGAGCAGCAAGTGCTGCTCGAGAAGGTGCGTTGCATCCCGCTATTTGCAAACCTGGACGACAAGACGAATGAGTGTTTGCAGCAGGCTGACGTGATCGATGCCGAGTCCGGCGATTGCGTTCTAGGGCAGGAGCAGGCCAAGCGCTACTTCTGGATCCTGGTGGAAGGCGGACTGCGGGCGGAGTATGTGGAACCGGATGGCACGCGCAAGCCACTGGCGACGCATCACGGATGTGAGACGTTTGGTGAAGTGCCGTTGCTGACAGGCTCGGCAAGCCGCGTGGAATGCACCATGATCGAGCCCAGCCGATTGCTGCGGGTGGAAGAAGATTCGTTCTGGCAATTGATGACGACGTGCCCGAGCGTGCGCAAGGGAATCTTGAACAACCTGACGAACCGCCAGCAGGGATTGCAAGGACTGCTGCTACAGCGGGAGAAGATGGCCTCGCTGGGCACCATGGCTGCGGGCTTGATGCATGAATTGAATAATCCGGGCAGCGCGGCCAAGCGGGCGAGTACGCAACTGCGTGAGAGCCTGACGCGGCTGCAGGAAATGAATCTTCGCACATGCCGCATGGGCCTGCAGCCGGAGGAACTGGGTTGCATTTCTGACCTGCAACATTACATTCTGCAGCCGCAAAAATCTGTGTCGATGAACTCACTCGACCAAGCGGACGCCGAGGAATCGTTGTGCGACTGGCTGGATAAGGCGGGAGTTCAGGACTCGTGGAAGCTGGCTCCTCCGCTGGCGGGCATGGGATTGACGGCGGAAAAGCTGGAATGCCTGCGCGCGAGTTTTCCTCCAGCAGCGCTGAGCGAAACCTTCCAGTGGGTGGAAGCGCTGGTGAGCAGCGTGCAGCAACTGGACACGATTGAGGAAAGCATCACGCGGGTGACGGAGTTGGTGATGGCCGTCAAGCATTACTCCTATGCGGAGAAAATGTGCTGCTCGGCCGTTGATGTTCATAAGAGCTTGCAGAGCGCGCTGATGATTCTCGGACACAAAATTCGCCACAAAGAAATTCAGGTTACGAAAAACTTTGGCGCCGATGTGCCGATATTGGAGTCAGCCGCAACGGGGCTGCACCAGGTATGGATGAACCTGCTGGATAATGCGGTGGATGCAGCGCCGCAGAGGGGACACATCACGGTGCGAACCTGGGTGGAAGACGGAGATATCCTGGTGAGTGTGGGTGATGATGGGGCCGGAATTCCGGCGGAAAATCGACGACACATCTTCGAGCCATTCTTCACCAGCAAGCCCGAGGGAGTCGGCACTGGACTGGGACTCAGCATCGCATACAAAATTGTGACCAAACATTTTGGCGGCGATATTCGATTTGAGTCGGAACCAGGGAAGACAGAATTTATTGTGCAGTTGCCGCAGCACCCGACAGTAGCAGAGAACCAAGCCGAGGCGGCCAAGCAGGAAGTGTAGATTCCTTCCTACCGATTTTTTAGCGGCAACCGCCGAGCCAGCAAATCTCCATACATAAAATCCTGGACTAGAAAGTAAATGTCCCGTGTCTTGCGCCATTGCGGCGGAGACACGGGACATTTGTTCTTGGGGAGGGCAGATAACCGAAGCGCTAGAAGTTGAGTCCAGCGTTGAGGAAGATGCTGCGATTGCCTGCGGTGGAGGGGCCGAAGAATCCGCCGGCGAGCGATGTCGACTTGCCGAAGAACGGACCGCCGAGAGTGCCATTCGGAGGGGAGAGATTTTCGTGATTCAACACATTCTGCGCGAAGGCGGAAAGCGTCAGGCTGTATTTGCGGGGGACGGAGGCATCCAGTTGACCGGGACCGCCTTGATTGCCGCTGAGGCCGCGACCACCGAGGCCGCTGCCATGACCATGGTATCCACTGCCGCCGTTTGCGGTTTTGAGTTTCGGACCGAAGCCGATCACCTTGGCGACGCGCAAATTCAGGCTGTAGTTCGACGGACCGGTGCCGACGTTGTAGGGAAGGATTTTCTCATTGGTCCCGAAGGGATTGGCGTCGAGGCACCCAAACTTCGTGGAATAGTAGCGGGTTGAGGTCACTCCGGCAGGGCAGTCGGACGCGGGAGCATACGCGGGCCGGGAGTTGAACTGGTTATTCGCGGTTAAATCGCTTCCGGTGGTGATGTTGTAGGGCGTGCCCGAGTTATAGACAAAGAATGGAGCAAAGGAGAATTGATAGGGAAGGTTGACGTCCCCGAGGATGAGGAAACGGTTGGTGACGGCGAAGTCGGTGCGGCCGTAATCCTGGCCGGGATCGTGCGCGTTCATGGAAAAGCTGCTGAAGCCGCTGGTGTCCGACTTGGCGTTGCTATAGGTATAGAAACTGAAAATGCTGAATTTTTTCAGGCGGGCGTTGGCGGTGGCGATGATCTGGTTCTCGCGGTAGACTGCGCCAGACTGAAGTTGATTGACATTCTGACTCGGTGGGACCAGCGGAGTCGCAGGATACATATTCGTCGAACCGTCGAAGAAGGGCGCGCTGGTGTTGTTGCTGAGGTAGTCGTGGACACCGCGGCTGTAGAGATAGGTGACGTTTCCGGTGACACCTTTGGCGATTTGGCGATCGACACCGATGGCTCCCTGCATGTCGAGCGCGGCATGGAAATTCGGAGCGATGGTCCAATACGTGGGCGCGGAATCGGAACCGGTCGGATTGGGCGGTTTTACAGGATTACCTGGACTGGTTTCGGTATACCCGGTGGGGTTGTTGATGATATAAATTTGCTGGTTTGAAACTCCGCCGGGAGTGGTCGGCAGATTGTTGCGCAAGGTCGGCAAGATATAGGGAGCACCGTAGGAGCCGTTGGGGACGGTGAAGCGCTGATAGAACCATCCGTAGCCGGCGCGCACCACAGTCTTGGGTTTTCCCTTGCTGTTGCCCAGTGCATAGGCCAGATAAATGCGGGGAGCAAAATCGCTCTTATCGTGAATTTCGTTTTGCGTTTCCCAGCGAAGGCCGTAGCTGAAGGTGAATTTGCGATTGATGGCAAAATCGTCCTGGTAAAAGAGGGCAAGATCATACGGGATAGCGCGGGCGGTGTATTGATTGTTATTGACGACCGTGACTTGATATTGCCGTGGAGTTTTCGCCAGATAGTCAGAAAGGCTGGTGAAGGTATAGGCGCCGTTGGTGCCGGCGTTGCTGTAGTTGGCATCGCGATAGGCACGCAAGCGTCCGCCGAAATTCAGCGCGTGACGGCCCTTGGATCCGGTGAAGTAATCCTGAACTTCGTAGTCGTCCTGATTGTCGCGGACGGAACCAGAATTGCTGCCACCATCGGTAAAGGCGCCGGAAACGGTGACGCTGGGCATGGTGTATTGCGCGGACTGATTATTACGAATGCGGCGATAGCGGAAGCGGATGTTGTCGACGAAATTCTTACTCATCACGATGCTGTCGCTGGCCTGCAAGGTGTTCTCTTCGTTATGCCCGTTGGTGGCCTGCTCGGGCAGCGCCAGTTCTCCAACGTTTCCGTTGGTGAAGGAGGCGTGATAGTACTCGTACCGCACGGTCAGCGTGTTCGCCTGGCCGAGCTGGAAGTCGAAGCGAGGACTGGTGTCGACACGTGTGCTGGGATTGCTGACCGCTATCGTCTGGTAGGTTCCATTGGGGTTCGTTGGGGTGACGCTGGCGGGATCGATGGCGTCGACGATGCTGACATTCTCATTTTTACGGTTGAACAGGTCACCGAAGTACGACGATGTTTTGGTCATCGGTCCGCCGATGTTGCCATAGAAGAAATAGGAGTAGTAGGAAGGCTCCTTCTGTGGCGGAGCGCCCGGGGGCAGATTGGAGTTCAGGATCGGGTTCTGCGCGTTGAGGCCGGAAAAATTACCGCGGGAAAAGATGTGCGAATGCATCTGGCCGGTGCCGGCCTTGGTGAGAATTTCAATGCGTCCGTAGCCCAGGCGGTCAAATTCCGCAGAGAATGGGTTCTGATTGACGATGATTTCGCGAATCGAGGACTTGGGCGGAATCTGTCCGCCGGAAAAGCCGTCAATATAAATTTCGCCGCCATTGGGGCCAGCCGAAGGACCGGCGAGAGCCTGCAGTTCGCTGGAAAGCTCATCGGGGTCGTCGGAAAGCGCGTCAAGGTCCTTGCCCTTGATGACCATGGCGTTGGCATTGGATTCCGGCGTGGTGTCGATGGTGGAGGTTTCTCCGCTGACGTGGACCTGCTGCGTTTGCGCGGCAATGGTCATGGCGATGTTCAGCGTTTTTGTGGTGCCCGGAGCGATGACGACGCCTTTGGATTCAAACGGGGTGAAACCCTCGATGGAGGTGTCGATCGTGTACTGACCGGCGGGAAGGCCGTTGAAGTGGTAGAGACCGGTTCCGCCGCTGGTGGTGTTGAGAGTTTTGCCATTGCCGGAAATCACGATGGAAGCGCCGGGAATAATGGCTCCTGTAGGATCCGCTACCACACCACGTAAATTGCCGGTGGCCTGTTGCCCGAAAAAAGTCGAGACGAGGAGTAGAGGCAGTACAAGTACAGCAGAAATCCGAAAGCGTAGATGAGCCACAGACAGTTTCCTTTTCCGTCGGAATGTTGCGTCTTAGTAACTAAGACGGATGAGGGGTGTAAAAAGCTTCAACAATCAGGGTAAATGGATGAAATTCATACGATAGAAATGACGGCTGGGAAATTGCGATGAGGAGAGAATAACTAAGAAACTTTCTCTATGGGGTGAGATTTGGCGGACGTTTGCGAGACGGGACCTTGCTGGTGAGTCTTTGCATGTCGCCGGACGGTGAGGACTTTCCGCCCATCCTTGAGCAATCTGCGGAACATATAAGGAGTGAAGAAGGCTCCGGGAGAGCGCATGGACTCGCGGAGGGCGTTGCGAATCCAGGCAGGCTTGCCGATGGTTTGGATAAGGATGGTGAGGGTAATGCCGCTGATGAAGTTGCGCTTGGCGGCCTTCAGTTTTCGAGCGGCGCTGCCGTCTTTGCTGGCGCGAGCACTGATGAGCAAATCCTGATGCACGACGCGGGCCCATTCTTGCCATTTCTGTGCGGAAGACCGACTGGTGGTGCTGCCCTGATGATTGGTGTACTGGACCAGCGGCTCGGATATGCAGACCGCATAGTCGCGGAGCAGGGCGGCGCGACCCCAGTTGCCGATGTCGCACAAGTCGCCATATTTACTTTCGTAACCACCGACAGCGATCGCATCCTGGGTCCGAAGCAGAATGCTGGTGAGCCGGGGACCTCGATCGCCGGCAAACAGGGCGACTAGCAGGGAAGGCACGGATTCGACTTCCGGGCCGGGTTCGGTTGATCCAGAACTGAGAATAGTGGCGCCGGCAATTCGAGCAGGGACACCACACAACTCCGACGGCACCGGCCGGAATTGGAGGTTTGCCCTGCAAGAATGGCTCGACTAATTGTTCGATGGCATTCGGCAACAGGACATCGTCGTCGCCCAATAGCAGGAAGAATTCTCCCGTGGCTTGGCGAAGGCAAAAATCGAAGTTGCCAACCAGGCCGAGGCGTTCTTTCTGCTCGACAATGACAAGGCGGGGATCGCGAATCTCGCGGATTCGTTTGGCAGTGTCATCGGTGGATACGTCGTCGGATACAATCACCTCAATGTCAGAATATGTCTGGGCGAGTGCGCTGAGGATGGCTCGAAGAGCCAGGTCACTTCGATTGATGGTCGGAATTCCGATGGATACTCGTCCGGGGACCGTCATGATGGATTAGTAACCAATTTAGCACTTCGCGTTGTCTGCCACATGTGGCGGCCGGCAGGGCGTGAAAGAAAGATCACATTATCCAAGACATCCGATGCAATCAACATTGCGGAATGGAGTTGATTCGATGGGTTTAGCCCGTTACAAGCTAACACAGTTGATCATTCGATTGGGACCGAACAGCCCGGTTGTACGGGCCATTTTGCGACTCAGATGTCGCGGTGCTTCGTTGAAGTTTCACGACGGTAAGGTCGACGTCTCCGTGGGCAATCGGATCATCCGGATTGCCGACAAACATTTTCCATATGCCGCGGATATGGCGGCCAATTTCGAGACATATTTCTCGCAGGTAAATCCCGAACAACAAGGTGCGAATAAAGTCGTCGATTACTCAGCGCCGCGGCTTCAACACTACGCGAATGGATTGGCATTTGAGATTGCATCGATGCCTGAAGAGACTGAGGCGATTGAAAGCTATTTTCGCTGGTATCGGCCCAAAGTTGGCGACACAGTGTTCGACATGGGAGCGTATTGCGGGGTCTCGACGTATTTCTTTTCCAAGTGTGTGGGTCCCTCTGGCAAAGTTTTTGCCTTTGAACCGGACTCGACGAGTTACTCCCTTTTGCAAAAAAATATTGCGCGTCATCGATTGGACAATGTGGTCACCCTTCCTTTTGCAATTGCAGGCCAGACTTCAACAGCAGAGTTCTCTTCTGAAGGAACCATGGGATCGACATTGACGCGGCACTCGTCGCGCGCAACCCTTGGATCCGTAGAGACGGTTAAGACTATTAGCCTGGCTGATGCGTGCGCAAGATATGGGATTCCAGCGTTTGCCAAGGTCGATATCGAGGGGTCGGAGATTGAAATGCTTTTGGCTAGCGAGAAAGTTTTGCGCGAAAACGACATCCAGTTCGCGCTCGACACCAATCACTGGGTAAACGGAAAGTTGACGAGGCCACGAGTAGAGGAAATATTTCGGCAATATGGATATGAAGCGGAATCTTCGGACGAATGCGGGAGTATGACCACATGGGCGCGGCGGAAATCTCATGTTCAAACTGGGGGCTTAGGAGAGAGCCGTTGAATTTGTATCCACCCCGGATCATCCACGAAAGGGCAAGCAGAATTGGGCGGCCAAAATGTTGGGCACATTGATCTCCCGGTGGCGGGCGCGACTTGCGAAGCAAATGCCGCCAGGACAATTTGCGCGTTATCTGATGGTGGGCGTGTGGAACACAGTTTTTGGGTACAGCTTGTACGCGTTGTTTACAGCGCTGCTAATGCCGAGACTTCGTTTCGCCTACGTCTACGCGTCCGCATTTTCTAACCTGATTGCAATCACGGTCGCGTATTTTGGCTATAAGTTCTTCGTTTTTAAAACCAGGGGAAATTATTTGGTGGAGTGGTTTCGATGCATCCTGGTGTACGGCAGCGGAATGTTGCCGGGGCTGGTGCTGTTGCCGCTGCTGGTGTGGGGACTGCATTACGGATGGCATTTGCAACGGAGCGCTCCTTATATTGCAGGCGCAATTCTGATAGCTGCTGGGACGATTTATACATTCTTTGGGCACAAACACTTTTCGTTTCGCGTTCCAGACGATGCAGCACATGATGCGGCCATGATCGAAGTGGAGCCGCCCATTGAGGACATTGTGGAAGGCGTGCTGCCGGAGCCTGTGACGAATGCGGCGAACCGCGTCTGAAGACTCGAGAGAACCCTTACAATTCTGGTATCTGGGTGAAGTGCAGAGCTGGAGTGCATCCAAATAACGCGAGGCGACATGAAGACGATCAGCATTATTACTCCCTGCTACAACGAAGAAGACAATGTCGTCGAACTGTATACGCGGGTGCGCAACGTGATTGCGGGGCTGGGGCGATACAAGTACGAGCACATCTTTATCGACAACGCTTCGGAGGACAGCACAGTGGCGGTGTTGAAGGGGCTGGCTGCTGCCGATCCGAACGTGAAGATCATTGTGAATGCTCGCAACTTTGGACACGTGCGCAGCCCGATGCACGCCTTCTGGCAGGCGCAGGGAGATGCGGTGATCGGCATTGTGGCCGACATGCAGGATCCGCCGGAGATGATTGCCGACCTGGTGCAGGGGTGGGAGGAAGGTTACTCCATGGTGTTGGCGATCAAGCGCACGAGTGGGGAGCATCCGCTGATGTTCTGGGCGCGCAAGAAATATTATTCGCTGGTGAATCGGTTGTCATCGATTGAGACGTTTGAGAATTTTACCGGCTTTGGACTGTATGACCGGCGCGTGGTGGACCTGGTGAAGTCGTTTGCCGATCCGTATCCGTATTTTCGCGGAATGATCGCGGAAATTGGACTGCCTCATAAGAAAATTTATTATGATCAGCCGGGGCGCGCGCACGGCATCACGAAAAATAATTTCTACACACTCTATGACTACGGCATGCTGGGGATCATTAATCACTCCAAAGTGCCGCTACGTCTAATGACGTTTGCAGGGTTCGCCGGCGCGCTGTTTTCGTTCCTGATCGGCATGACGTACCTGGTGTACAAGATTTTGTTCTGGCGAAGTTTTTCGGTGGGAATTGCGCCGGTAGTGATTGGGATGTTTTTCGTCAGCTCGATCCTGCTGGTATCGATGGGGGTGATGGGGGAATATATCGGCGCCATTCATACCCAGATTCAGCGGAGACCGTTCGCGGTGGAACGGGAGCGTGTGAACTTTGAGACGCCGCCGCAATTGCCCTTGGGGACGGAGAGTGAAACGGTAGCCGCGAAAGAGTGAGGGTGAGTCGAGTTAAAACACCTCGAATGTGATGGCAGCATTGGTTAACAGGGTGGAGCGGCGTAGAATTCGGTCAGTGGGTGGGCGTGGTCAATGCCGATGCGTCTTCTGCCCGGTATCGATCGTGTCTGGAAGGGCAAAGGCAACCACGGAGTCTGCCCCGGTTCCTTTTGCGGTACCGCGCACGCAGATAGCCACAAATTGGCGGTGGCCGATCCTATAGGTCATAGGCGTCGCTTGCGCCGTCGCAGGAAGTTTGCCGCGCCATAGTTCATGGCCAGTCAAGGGATCATACGCACGCAGGTAGGGGTCGGATGTTGATGCCGAGAAAATAAGGTCCCCTCCGGTGACGATCGGACCGCCCGAGCTGATAGAACCGGTTTGCTTTCCATCGATCATCGTCCCCAGCGGTTCTGACCAAAGCTTCTTGCCCGTGTTCAGGTTGATCGCCACCATCGCGCTCCAAGGTTGTGGAGTGCACGGCAAACCACTGGGGCTCATAAGAGGTTCACGAAATATCTGGTACGGAGTTCCCGCCTGTGTACTCAGCTCATGGCCTGCTGTGTCGGGCGCGCGAAAACGTTGATCTGGCGGAAGATCGGAAGTCGGCGTCCAATAGGTCCACCATTGATGGAATTTTCGGTCCATGCGGTCTAACAATCCTGTCGCCTCTGGCCTTCGTGGAATGAGCCGCACATCAAATGCAAGAGCGTTTGCGTTGGAATACATAATGCCGGTATGTGGATCGATTGCGGGAGAGCCCCACTCCACCCCACCGACGCTGCCTGGATACAAGAGAGTGCCGTCCGTGGAGACGGGAGTAAAAATGCCTTGATTGACCAGGGATGATACTTTGTCGTGACAGAATGTCATTATCCTCTTTCGCTCGCTCCAAACACCTGATTCGCATTGAAAGTTAGCGGCGCAAGATTTGGCAGACTTGAAAACGGCTGGGTAGGCGATGTTTTTTCTCCGGGAATGTGAGACTGCGGGACAGGTTTCTCGTACACCGGATACAGCGGAACACCTGTGAGACGGTTCAGCACAAATACCATCCCCGTCTTTGTTGTGATCGCGATCGCAGGTATCCGGTTTCGGAATTGGAACAATACGGGTTCGGCGGCAACATCGTAATCCCATATGTCGTGGTGCACTGTCTGAAATCCCCAGACGCGTTTACCCGTCGCTGCTTCCAGGGCAACAACGGAATCTGCATCGCGGTCGTCGCCAGGACGGTATACTCCATAGAAATCAGGGCTTGGACTTCCAGTTGGTACGTAAACAAGCCCATGGATTGGGTCAGCCGCAATGGCGGACCACGCATTTCCGGCGCCAGTGCGCGGGTGCTGATTTTGCGCCCAAGGCAGAGGCTCCCAAGACCAAAGTAGTTTTCCGCTGCGGGCATCAAATCCGCGCACCGCGCCCGATGCCATTTCGACGCCCTGGTTATCGCCGACGGAGGAGCCAACTACGACGACATCTTTCACCACCGTGGGTGGCGAGGTAAATTCATACCAGGTCTTATCCAGCAGGTGAATGCTTTTCGATAGATCGACGGACCCGTTCGAACCAAAGTCTTGGCAAAGCCGGCCGTCGTTCGCATCGATCGCGATAAGGCGCCTATCCAGCGTTGCTTCAAATATGCGATTGCTACACACAGCTGACATTTCTCTTCTACGCGATGAATGCCAGATGGCCACGCCTCGCGAGGTAACGATGCCAATTGTTGCATTGCGATTTATTTTGGGATCAAATGACCAGATCTGTTTGCCGTTTTCAGCGTCAATTGCAAAGACCCTATCGAAAGGCGTGCTGAGATACAGGGTATCGCGCCAGATGATGGGATTCGCTTCAAACGCAGCGCGGGAATTCGCGGATCCAGGCGTTTTGAACTCGCCGGTGTGAAATGTCCATGCGACCGTGAGATTTTTAACGTTTGATTGATTGATGAGTCGCAGCGGAGAGTAATGCTGACCGGCGAGGTTCCCGTTATAGGTTGACCAGTCATCGGTCCGGTGCGCTTTTTGGGGTGAGGCGGGCACAACAAGGAGGATGAACATGACGAGAGATGCGCTCTTCGTTGGCATGGCCGGAGTATAGCGTCGGGAAATAGGCCGGTAGAATTTTTGTTTGTAAAGCAGATAGGCCTTTTCGCTCACGCGTAGGTCCGGGGCGCCGTCCGTGATCTTTTCTTTTCATTCGCAGAAAACCCGGATTCGAACGCGAGCGCCGATAGAGTTGGACTGCAGGGGGAACGCACCGAGCCTGGGGGCAACGTTACTTTAGTTTGGGAAAGGGGGAAGGCGATCGGACATTATCGGCAAAATGCGGAGCATCATGAATTCGGGGAGGAGAGCAGACCGCATCGACTGCCCCTGGGAATTGCTGCGTATTTCAGTTGTGGTGACCATGCTTCCTCTCCCCTTCAAAGCGAAACGACGTGCACCCAGCGGCGTGGCAGAGCCGAACCACAAGCCGGAACTGGATGGAATTCGCGGCATCGCGCTGCTGGCGGTGATGTTGTCGCATGGCGGCCCGTATATTGAGCGGACGACGGCGCTGTCGAAGATCTTCGCCTATGCCATGATTCCTGGCTGGTCCGGGGTGGAACTCTTCTTTGTGCTGTCGGGCTTCCTGATTACAGGGATTCTGCTGAAGTCGAAGAAGGCGGAGAATTATTTCTCTTCGTTTTACGCGCGACGTTTTCTGCGAATCTTTCCTATTTATTATTTGGTGCTGACGGTTGGATTGTTGGCGGCGATGCACGTGTCGTGGTGGAACGCGTTGCTGCCGGTGGCGGGAAAGACCCGCGTGGCCTACTACTTCTATGCGCAAAACTGGCCCATGTTCTGGCCGCACCATTTGTTCTTGAAGACCAATGGGTTTGGACACTTCTGGAGCCTGGCGGTCGAGGAGCAGTTTTACCTGGTCTGGCCGTTGGTGATTTGGCTGCTACCGGAAAACGCGATTCTAGCGCTATGCGCGGCGGGGCTTGTGGTTGCGCTGCCGTTGCGCGTGTGGATGGTGCATAAGTTCGCGTATGACTTTACGGCGATGGCGCTGACCACAAGCCGTGTGGACGGATTGCTGGTGGGAGTGATTCTCGCCATTCTTTTGCGGCGAGGGCAGATTCCGCGGCGATGGATTTATCTGTGTATGGGCGTGGGAGCGGGGATCATCGGATTTATTGCTGTCTTTCACCACACGGAGTTGATTGCGACCTACCTGTACATGCCGACCCTCGGAGTTACTGGATTTTCGTTGCTGTCGGGCGGATTGCTGGCGCTGTCACAACATCGCATCGAATGGCTGCATCACATTCTGGAGGCGCGATGGCTGCGCACCGTTGGGAAATACAGCTATGGGATGTACATCTATCACATCCCCGTGTATTTGATCTGCGAGCATTTCTTAAGTGCTCGTTTTGGAATGGCGTTGCCGCTGCTTTTACCGTTGCGCTGGGCGCTGCTGTATGTCGGATTTCTGATTGCGGTGACATTTCTGGTAGCGAAGATCAGCTATGACCTGTTCGAATCGAAGATCCTGGCGCTGAAAATTTATTTCAGGCCACGATACGCGAAGAGCGCAGAATCCCGTGGGGCGACATTCGAAGCGGCCTAGGCCCCTGGTGAGCGAGTCGGAAAAAAGACGACATAGCGTTGGAATCGATGTGGCAGACGCTGTGAAATGAAATTTCGCGGCCAGCGAATCTGCGCATTGAAGCGGTCAACATTCATTTGACAGCATAGCGTGGGAACGCCGCATAGGAAACGGTGATTCGCGGGTGCGCATCCTACCAAATAAGAAGCAAGCTTAGAAGCAAGCGCCAGGCGACAGGAGCGATCAAGTCGGCGCCAGGACCCTGCTCAGCTCTGACATCGCAGCGTAGACCGCGGCAGGCGCGGTGACCGGGCAGCGAACAGAGCAGATGCTTCGAATCCAGCCTGTGCGGGAGGTCGACCAGGCATATTTCTCAAGGTGAAGATGTCGGGAAGAATCGTCATCCCGAAACACATCGACGCGCTCGATGGGTTACGGGCCATTGCAATCCTACTGGTGCTGCTGGTCCATTGCGGGCTGTGTTACATCGTCAACAGCACACCGCGAGTATCCATCTGGCAAGATATTGTGGTGAACGGAAGGTCCGGCGTTGATCTGTTTTTTGTCCTCTCCGGATTTCTGATCACCGGCATTTTGCTGGATACGCGCGATCGCAACGACTACTTTCCGCGGTTTTATTGGCGCCGGGCGTTGAGGATCTGGCCGGTATATTATGCGTTTATTTTTGCAGCGCTGCTGATACATCCGCGCGTGTTTAGCGGAGTCGGGTTTCGATCGTTCGCGCTGTATTACAGAAATTTCCTTCCTGTTCATCCATTTGCGGATTTGTATTTCGGCCAGTTCTGGAGTCTGTGCGTAGAGGAGCAGTTTTACCTGGTGTGGCCGGTCATTGTGTTCTTTCTGCCGGGGCGCCTGCGTTTGCCGCTGATCGGCACGCTGATGGTGACGGCGATGTTGTTGCGCTTCGCGTTGTTGCATCACGGGATGACGGAGTACATGGTGTACCGGCTGCCGTTTTGTCGCATGGACAGCCTGGCGGCCGGCGCTGGAATTGCGGTTCTGATTCGTGAGCCGATCAGCAGTCGCGTGCGGCGAGCGATTTTCTGGGTCGCGATTGTGATTTCGGTCGCAATCCAGATATATGTTGGACGCGTTGGATGGGCGCAAAACGATCACAGATTTTATACGGTCGGAATCACGGCCTATGCATTGTTCCTTGGCGGGATTGTCGGGCTGTGTGTGGCGGTGGTTCGGCGAGTGTCGGTCATCTGTTCTGAGCGCGAAGTTTTTCCGTGCGATTGCGACGCGCAGTTATGCAATGTATTTGTTTCATCTGGTGCCGCTGCATTTGTCTGTTGTTTTCTTCCGCCATATTCAGGATTATCCGCAGCAGAAGTGGACGGGAATTGGCGCATTCCTGGTGATTGCGGCGACGGCGTATGGATTGGCATGGCCTTCGTGGAGATTCTTTGAAGAGCCAATCCTGCGGCTGAAAGACTGGGAATGGTGGGTTAGGAGGCCGATAGCAATTGCTGTTCGTAGCCGGTCAGCTGGGTGAAGCATTTTTGACGTGCGTTTTCGCCGGCTTTGACGCCGCCGTACCAATCGAGGGTCATGTCGAGCGCCTGCGCTAGAGAGAGCACCGGTTGCCAGCCGAGTTGCTGCGAGGCCTTGGTCCAATCCAGGGTGAGCATGTTGGCTTCATGCGGGTGAACGCCGCTATCGATTTGCCAGCGTGGTGCGGTAGCTGAGGGCGAAGTCTTCCAGCGCGAGGCAACGTACTCCACAATCCACTGCACGGGTTTTGCGTCGTGGTAATACGGACCGAAGTTCCAGCCGCCGGAAAACTGCGGGCCGTGATGATAGAGATGCTCGGCGAGCGTCATGTAGCCACGCAGGGGTTCGAGCACATGCTGCCAAGGGCGGGTCGCATTGGGATTGCGGATGCGAAGAGTCTCGCCGGAGGCGAAGGCGCGAACGATGTCGACGATGAGACGATCGGAGGCCCAGTCGCCGCCGCCGATGACGTTGCCGGCGCGCGCGGAGGCGATGGCGACTTTGTGCTGCGAGTATTTCTCCGGCGAGAAAAAAGAATTTCGATAGGCGCTGGTGACAAATTCCGCACAGGCCTTGCTGTTGCTGTAGGGATCGTGGCCGCCGAGGGGATCATTCTCGCGGTAGGCCCAGACCCACTCCTGATTCTCGTAGCATTTGTCGGTGGTGACGATGACGACGGCGCGAACCGAGCCGCAGGCACGCACAGCTTCCAGCAGACGCGCGGTGCCGAGCACGTTGGTTTCGTAGGTGCGGATGGGATCCTGATAGGAGGCGCGGACGAGAGATTGCGCTGCCAGGTGAAAGACAATTTCCGGCTGGTGTTGCAGCATCGCGTCCTGCAGATGATCGAGCTCGCCGAGGTCGCCGATGACGGAGGTCATGTCGCGAGCGACATCTGCCACCGCAAAGAGGCTGGGCGAAGTGTGCGGCGGAAGCGCGTAGCCCATCAGGTCGGCGCCGAGCTGCTCCAGCCAGAGCGACATCCAGCTGCCTTTAAATCCGGTGTGCCCGGTAAGAAAAACTTTGCGGCCCTGCCAGAATGAATTCACCATATTTTCCACGGAGCGGAACCTGTGTCCCACAGATCTTCAAGAAATTTTCGATCATGCAGCGTGTCCATCGGTTGCCAGAAGCCATGGTGCTTGTAGGCGGAGACTTGACGTTCGCGGCTGAGAGTTTCGAGCGGATCGCGCTCCCAAATGGTGGAGTCGCCCTGAATGTAGGGAGCGACTTTGGGCGAGAGAACGAAGAAGCCGCCGCTGACCCAGCGACCGTCGCCCTTCGGTTTTTCTGAAAATGAAGTGACGTCGGCTTGCTCGTTGATTTCGAGTGCGCCGAATTTTCCGACGGATTGCGTGGCGGTCAGGGTGACCAGAGTATTGCGGCTGCGATGGAACGTTAAGAGGTCGTCGATGTTGATGTCGGCGAGGCCGTCGCCATAGGTGAAGCAGAAGGTTTCATCTTTATCGACGTAGGAGAGCGCGCGTTTCAGGCGACCGCCGGTCATGGTGGCGGCGCCGGTATCGATCAGGGTGACGCGCCAGGGTTCGCAGTCGGCGCTATGGGTTTCAATTTTATTTTGCTGCAGGTCGATGGTGACGTCGGCGGAGTGAAGAAAATAATTCGCAAAAAACTCCTTGATCATATAGCCCTTGTAGCCGAGGCAGATGATGAAGTCGTTGATGCCGTAGTGCGAATAAATTTTCATGATGTGCCACAGGATGGGGCGGCCGCCGATTTCCACCATGGGTTTCGGGCGAGCGGAAGTCTCTTCCGCCAACCGGCTGCCAAGCCCACCTGCAAGGATGATCGCTTTCATAGGGGTCTCTGGTACATCATTCTAAGGCTTGTTTGCTGTTGCGGACGGGGCAAGTGTGACTTCATACAATTGCTCATCCTTGTACCCGGTATCGTAATCGCCAAGAAAGCGAAGGTCTGCGTGATCTGCCAGCAATTTTCGCAAAAGCCAGTCTTCCGGATAATCGTAGGTTCCCAGAACAAGAAACTTCGGATGCTGCTGGATGAAATCCTGATACGGCATGATGTTGCCGCGGATCGGGAACTTATCCTTTCAGTGTAGGAGAGCCTTCAAAGATGGTCGCATTGGCATACTTGACGGCAGCCTGCGCGATCTTGAGGTAGTAGACGCGCGATAAGAATGTGCTGTTCTCGCGCTGATTCATTTCGAGGAAGGTGAGTCCGCTGTTGTCGACAACGGGTAGATCCGGTTGTACCTGGCTGATTGGAGTTTCGAACTTACCGGTAAGATCTGGCCCTTGCGGTTTGATCGGCTGCACAACATCCTGCAGATGGCGGGCGATGGATGAGGGAGTGACGACTCCGAAGATAAAAACGATGGAGCAAATCAAAGCTGCGAGGCTGCTGTTGCATGTCCATCGTGAGATGAACCATGGGGTCAGGATGGCGACGCCGAAAATAGAGGGAATTCCGTATCGAAGGAAATAGGCACTGTGACGAGTGCATAAAGACGAGATTCACGACCAGCGGCACGCAGCAAAGACCGAGTGCCAGAATTTTCTCCGGCCAAGTAAAACCCGCGCGGCGACTGATCGGATGTGGCAGGTTTTCTGTTGCCGTCTAATAAAACAATGGCGATGATGGCCGCGCCGAGCAACGATATGAGTCCGACCCAAAGATCCGAATAGGCGGCGAATAAGTCGAATGATCGAAGCTCGGAATTGTTCTGGGTAGGCCCCTGAAGAGTGCGTCTTGATGGGTGGCAAATAGGTGATGCACGCTGAGAGCGGGAGTACAAGACATAACCAGAGAATCCAATCGGGCTTACGGCGCATGACGAAGCGAATGGCCTCTGTCAGCAACAACGCTGCGTAGGCCACCGACGCCAGCACATGGCTTAACAACATCCCAAAGCCGCCCACCAGAATAAGCAGATAGGAAATCCAGCTTCGCGGTTTGTCCTGTTGAATTGCGCGCTGCCAACCCAGTGCGAGGATGCCTAGAAAAGCGAGCACAAAAGCATACGGCCGCGCCTCATAGGAATACTGATTGAAGGAGCTGGCCAGCATCACCATGGCGGCGAGCAGGCCATAGAGCGGAGTGAGCTTGCGACGAACAAATTGATACGCACACAAAGTCGCGACAAAGTACGCGACCATCGATGGCAGGCGAACGGAGAACGCGGATGGATGAAGAACGTGAAATGTGAGGCGAACTGCAATGTAATAGAGCGGCGGATTCAGATCGATGGTGCGGGATCCACGCCATCATCTTGGCGAAGCTTGGCGCCTGGGCGATGTAGAAGGTATAGAGCTCATCGTTCCAGAGTCGCTTGATGCGCGAGCTTTTCAGTATCCACACATACAAAACCAGGAGTACTGGGAGGAATATTGCTGAGTGTCTCATTCATATCAATTCTTCGACGCCTCCGTGCGCGAGCGCATGCCTGACATTTCTATCCGCGAGCTGCGGAATGGCTTCGTGTTCATCGTGGTCGATTCGATTGAGGTACAGTTTACGATATATCTTGAAGAGCGTGTTTCAGTCGGGATATTTTCAGCGGAACGAAATTGATGAGACCCAACATGTTCTCTGTTGCCGTTCCGCGCGAGTTCAATGGACATGAGCGAATGAAATACAACGCGCCGAACGCGACCCTCTGATGTGAGTGCTGGAACGATGCTGGATCTTGTGGCGAAACCGATAAAGAGGACATTGTTTGACTCATAACTATACGGTTCACGACATCCTATCGACGGCCGCGATTATTCCTGTATTTGCCATCTTCTTATTTTTCCCCGGATATAGCTTTGGCTGGCTCACTGACCTGCTGCAATTCCGATCCAGCTCCATTTCGCGAAGAATCCTTCTGAGCCTTCCGCTATCTCTTGTCATCTCCACAATGGCTACGAACTTACTGGGGAGATATGTCAGCTCGACCAGCATCCTTTGGGCATTTTGCATTGTGGCGGCGGTAACTATTTCCCAGTTGACATACGCGTGGGCGCGTCGGCCCAAGGTTGCTGCGAGCGGCATGGCAACTTCCACAAAGATCGCCTGTGGTATTGCGATCGCGTGGGTCATCGTGGTGATTGCGTCTTTGGCGGATATTCAGATAGGTTCCAGGCTTTATCCAAGTACAGCCCTGTGGGACCATTCGGTGCGAATCGCATTTCTGCACTCCGCGTTGCGGACCGGGCCTCCAATCAGGAACCCATTCTCATATTTGGGGTCGGCTCCCGTCGCTCGCTACTATTACTTCTGGTATGTCCTATGTAGCTATCCGGCCAGACTGACCCATATCGACCCTCGATGTGTGCTTTATGGAAGCTCCGTTTGGAGTGGATTCTTACTTGCCGCCCTTATTCCGATATATCTTCGGGACTTTCTGGGAGTTACAGAGAATCTGCGAAGAAAAGCGGTGATCGGACTTACTCTGATTGCTGTTACTGGCTTGGATATCCTGCCAACCATTTATGAGTTCTTTCGCGCGCACAGGATCACGGCGGATATGGAGTGGTGGGATCCAGTGCAGATTACATCGTGGACAGACGCGCTGATCTGGGTTCCGCACCATGTGACGGCTTTGGTGGCATGCCTGATTGGCTTTCTAGCGTTATGGAATGTGAGGAAGGTTGAGCAGAATCCAAATCCAGGGCTGACACGACAATTGCTGTCGGGAATTTTTGCTGCGTTCGCATTCGCCGCAGCTGCCGGCTTGTCTGTGTATGTTACGTTCGCGTTCGCGATATTTCTGCTGATTTGGGGACTTCGATTTCTTGCCAAGCGAGCGTACCCGGATTTTTTTCTGTACTTTGGCACCGCGTGCTGCACGATACTCTTCTCGATTCCGTATCTGCACGATTTGTTAATCCATCCTGAGACAGGTGCCGCGGCTGGAGTGGGCGCTGCTGGTGCGGGTACGGCCGCGACGGGGATCAGCGTTGGGCCGTTTGCGTTGGGACTGCGCGAGCTCCCAAATTTTCTGAGCACGCCGGTGTTTCTGAGGGACAGAGGTTTCCTCCACCCGGGGCTCCTGGCTCCGTTTGGGGTTGTGATTGTTTACATCCTGGAGTTTGGGGTGTTTGCCGTGGTCGCATGGCTTCGTTTTCGGAAAGACCTGCGAAGCAAGGAGAAGTTAGGAGAAGCGGAGATTGCGTCGTGGACCATGCTTGCCGTCGGCATGTTCGTCATCACGTTCGTGCGGTCGGCGGTCATTACAAATAACGATTTGGCGTTTCGCAGCGCGATGATCGTGCAATTTGTTTTGTTGCTCTGGGCTGCGGAATTTTTCGATCGCTGGTTCTTCGCGCCGCATCGGGATCGCCTGCGGCAAGGTCGGATCACGCGGCTGGTCGTTCATTCCACGTTGATTCTAGGAATCGCATCCGCCGCTTATGGTCTGACAATTCTGCGGACCTATACCTATTTCGATGACAAGGGAATGATTCCGTATCCCGCTGACTGGATTCCTGCGCCCGGCGAAGTCGGAGTTGGCATGATGAACACGAGATGCGCCTACGCGCAACTCGATGCGATTCTTCCGCCGAGAGCCATCGTTCAGTACAACCCGATGCGCGAAGATTATTTGCCGCTGCTCGAATATGACAGTTTTCAATCGGTGGATGCATTTCCGAACTGCGGCACGGAATTCGGAGGCGATGTCGGGAAATGCCCTCCGGTACAGGATGCGATTGCAAATCTATTCAACAAGCAGGGCGAGGTGGACATTCGCGATTTGTGCTCGCGATTGTCGATTGATGTTCTGGTGGCGCGCAAAACCGATGCGGCTTGGCAGGATCGAAACAGCTGGGTGTGGACAAACGCGCCGCTGGTTGCGAATTCCTACATTCGCGCATTTCGCTGCAGGTAGACGAATCACGCAGGAAACCGCATCATGCTTATGCGTGGACGGGCTGCTTTTTCCGGTTGGCGAAGGCGGTGATGGTGTCGATGGTGTAGTTGAGCATGGCATCATTCAGGCCGGGGTAGAGGCCGATCCAGAAAACATTGCGCATGACGAAGTCGGTGTTGTGCAGGTTGCCGATGACGCGGAAGTCGACGCCCTGGTAGGCGGGCTGGCGCGTCAGATTGCCGCCGAACAACAGGCGCGTGGCGATCTTGTTGGATTCAAGTTCGCGAATCAGGTCATTGCGATCGAAGGGCGCATCCTCACGCACGCCGATGGGAAATCCAAACCAGCTGGGCTCGGCATCGGGAGTGCTTTCCGGCAGCAGCAGACGATCTTCCAGCGGCTTGAGCCCCTCATACAAGTACTGAAAATTCTTTCGCCGCGCGGCGATGAAGCCGGGAAGCTTGGTCAGCTGAGATAAGCCGATGGCCGCCTGCATGTCGGTCATCTTCAAGTTGTAGCCGATGTGGGAGTAGGTGTATTTGTGATCGTAGCCGCAGGGCAGATCGCCGAGTTCCCAATCGAAGCGCTTGCCGCAGGTGTTATCTTTTCCGGGTTCGCACCAGCAGTCGCGGCCCCAGTCGCGGAAAGATTCGACCAGAGTTTTTAGCAGTGGCGTGTTGGTAACGACCGCACCGCCTTCGCCCATGGTGATGTGGTGGGCGGGATAAAAGCTGACGGTGGCCAGGTCGCCAAACGTTCCGACCTTTTTGCCTTTGAAGGTGGCTCCCAGGGCGTCGCAACTATCTTCAATCAGCCACAGATTGTGTTTCTTCGCGAAATTTGAAACGCGATCGAGATCGTAGGGATTGCCGAGGGTGTGCGCAATCATGATGGCGCGGGTGCGATCGCTGAGGGCAGCGTCGAGCTGCGATGCATCGGCCTGATAGTTGGGCACGGTGATGTCGATGAAGACGGGCACGCAGCGATTCTGGATGATGGGATTGACGGTGGTGGGAAATCCGGCAGCGACGGTGATGACCTCATCGCCGGGACGGATGGCGCGATCGAGAAGCTTGGGTGAGGTGAGCGCAGAAAACGCGAGCAGGTTGGCGGAAGAGCCGGAGTTGACCAGGGTGGCGCCGCGCACATCCAGATAGCGCGCAAACTGGCGTTCGAATTGTGCGGCGAATCGGCCAGTGGTCAGCCAGCAATCGAGCGAAGCATCGATCAGGTTGCGCAGGTCGGCGGCGTCCAGAACCTTTCCCGCGACAGGAACGGCAGACTGGCCGGGGAAGAAGGGCTGCGCTCGAAATTCCTCTTCGAAATATTTTTCCGCGAGTTGGAGGATCTGTTCGCGAAGTTCGCGGCTGCGTTCGCTCATCTGTCTATCGTAATGCAGCGGGCACGTCTGGGATAGCGGTGGAATGGGGAGATGGATATCGCAATTCGCGCGAAGGGATGGCGGGGTGAGAGGACGAGGTTGCCCGTAAGCTGCAAACGAACATTGCAATCACAAAATCGTATGTTGTGCGCGGAGTGCAATAACAGCAACCCCTTTGGGCATGCGGCTATCCGACTACATAGCTCGATAAGTTGGCATGGATGCCGGTGAAAGGCGTTTAGGTCAGTTTGTTGTGCAAGACGATAAGGAGGAAACAAACTTGACGATCAAACGATCTCTCATAGTATTTGCAGCAGCGTGTGCGATGTCCGGTGTAGCGGCGATGGGTCAGGCCGGGGCAACGGGTGGAGGAGCCACCGGTGGCGGACAGGCACAACAGGGAACCGGAACTGCCGGCAGCACGCAGGGCAATGGATCGCAAAACGGCGGAACGACCGGGAACGGTAGCCAGGGTCAGATGGGAAACGGTAGCCAAGGCCAAATGGGGAACGGCAGCCAGGGCCAAATGGGGAACGGTAGCCAGGGCCAAATGGGAAACCAGCAAACGGCCCCTCGTAATGGCGCTAACCAAGGAAACAAGAGCAACTCCAATCCAGATGGGACCATGGGGAGCGGCACAACCGGCAACACAGGCAACGGTACGACGGGGAATAGCGGAAACACCGGCAGCGGAACTACTACGAGCCCCAATGGCGGAAGCGGCACAAGCGGAAGCGGGACCACAGGTAGCGGCGGCGCAGGGACCGGTAGTGGTTCTGGCGCCGGGACCGGTGCTGGCTCGGGCGCAGGAAGCGCGGGCGGTGGCACAACCGGCTCCGCGGGTGCAGGCGGCGGTGGTGGAGCGGCTCACTAAATCCAAAACACACTGAACGGCAGCCTGGGGTTCGCGAACGAGGCGAGCTCCCAGGCTGATCGTTTGGAACGAGAACAGAAAGGAGAATGTCGCTTGATGAATAAGTCCATATGGGTGCTTGCGGCGATGCTTACGCTCCCAGCCGCGGCAGCAATGGGGCAGCAGAACAGCAGATCGAATGGCGATGTTTCGAGCCACGCAAGCCAGTCGAGTCATGAAGAAAATCATGCGATGCAGACCGGATCACCGAACGATAATGGTGGCGGATTGATGGGAGATTACGGCAAAACGCAGCCCGGTAAGAAAGTGCATATGAAGCATCAACATAACCGCCGATCGAAGAAGTACACGCATCTGGCGGAGCCGGAACAATCTGGAACACGCGGGACGGACACGGCGCATCCCGAGTAGGGACGCTGAAATTTCTTCATGGAAAAAATTGAGTGGGCGCGTTTTTTTGATGGAAGAGCGCGCTCACATTTTTTGTTACATGAAATTTTCGGGGCGGGGCAAAGTCATCTGGCGAAGAGGATGGATCCCAGCAGAATGACCAGCACCAATCCGCTGACCACGACATACATTCGATCGCGCTCTAATGCAAAGGCGACGACCAGAAATGCGACGCGGGCGACGGGAGTTGCGATCAGCAGCAACACTCCCAGCTGGATGATGGCGAGCGGATAGCCATGGAAGGCGCGCGGAATGAGCGCGTAAACCGAGCGCAGCGGAGCGTTGATGGAATGAAATTCGTAGTAATTGGGCGTCGCGCCTGCGTGGTGAGCCAGGTACATCGACAGGCCAATGAGCGTGACGAAGCAAGAGAGCAGAACGCCCGCGCGCAGAACCTGACCGATCAGGATTTCGACTTGTTTGTCGTTGAGCAGGCGCATGGCTATATCTTTCCCGCGATGCCGTTGTAGATCATTTCCACTGCAAGGAAAAAGACGACCACGGAGAAGACGAGGCGCAGCGACTTGGCGTTGGTCTTGACCAGCAAGCGAGCGCCGATCAGGGAGCCGACGAGAACTCCGATCATGACGGGAGCGGCAAGCGAAGGATCGATGTAGCCGCGGCGCAGATAAATGCCGGCGCTGGCGGCGGCGGTGACGCCGATCATGAAGTTGCTGGTGGTGGTGGAAACCTTGAAGGGAATGCGCATGATGTGGTCCATCGCAAGGACTTTCACAGCTCCTGAGCCGATGCCGAGCAGGCCGGAGAGGACGCCGGCGCCGACCATGGTGGCAAAGCCGCCGGAGATATTCTTAACCGCGTAAGACTCTTCTTTGCCATCGGGGCCGGGGAAGGTGCCGTTCATCTTAAGGCGTTCAGACCAGCGATTGGGAGCGACCACGGTATCGTCATGTTTACGGGA
Organism: uncultured Acidobacteriota bacterium; assembly: GCA_963774515.1. Lineage (GTDB taxonomy): Bacteria > Acidobacteriota > Terriglobia > Terriglobales > Acidobacteriaceae > JAKAAZ01. Next base: position 65,278 of record CAVZFK010000005.1, read on the forward strand.
TGAAATGTAAACGGAATAGAGCAGCACCAGACCAAATACAATGGCAATACCGCGTGTAGGAGTGCGAGTCGCCAGCCAAGCACCGCCGACAGCTCCTATGGTGGTAGCAACCTCAAGAAACATGCCGATGCGAATGTTGGAATAGCCCTCTCGCACGTAGGCAGCGGCCGAGCCGGAGGAGGTGGCAATGACAGAAATGAGTGACGCGCCGATGGCGTAGTGGATATCCACTTTAAACAGCAGCACCAGCATGGGAACCAGCACCACTCCGCCGCCCAGGCCTGTGAGGGAGCCGAGTAAGCCGGCCAAAAGGGAGCCGCCCAGCGTAAACAATGAGAAATCTAGCTGATTCATGAGCAAACTCAATACTTTCCCGAATCCGATGAAAACGGGCAGCTCCAAAGGAGATGCTACCAACTTTGTATGAGAAAAACGTGGGTAACCGAGACTATTCTTTCGTCTGCACGTCTATATGAATTCCTTTGGTGTTTTCGCGCGATGCCCATAGAATTTCGGTATTCGGACACCAAATCAGCCAAAAGCAACTTTACCCCCGCAGGTACACCATGACGGAACCGCAGTACGGTCGAAGTATGCATGACAAGCTGCATCAGATGAGTATTTCCTTGGTTTTAGGATGGATCGGAGTGCTGGTGCTGGGTGGGCTTTCGCTTCCCCAGGCCAATGCAATCACAGTTTTGCCGAGCCGCATCAACGGACCCATTGCGTCCGGGCAGATGCAGGTGATGAAGGGCACGATATCTCCGCGGGTCGCGATGGCGCGGGATGAGGGGCCGTTGTCCGCGTCGACACCCATGGAAAACATGGCGCTGTTTTTTGCGCTTACGGCGGCGCAACAGGCAGACCTGAAAAATCTATTGCAGCAACAGCAAACCCCGGGTTCTCCGCTATATCACCAATGGCTGAAGCCGGGCGAATTTGCGGCGCGCTATGGAGTGAGCCAGCAGGACCTGGCGAAAGTGTCGGCGTGGCTGCGTTCGCAGGGTTTTACGGTGATCTCAATTCCGACGAGCCATGACCGCGTGATTTTCAGCGGAACGGCGGCGCAGGTGAATGCTGTTTTTCAGACGCAGATGCATCAGTATCTGTTCCATGGAAAACAACGTTGGGCCAACTCGACCGAGATCAGCCTGCCGCAGGCAATCGCGGGGATGACGCTGGGCGTGCGGCACCTGAACTCGTTTCGTCCAGAGCCGCGTGTGATGAAGCGACTGGTGCATGAAGCACCGCATAACGCGGCGAATCCGGTGAGCTCCCAATACACGCTGAGCGATCAAAACGGAACGGAGTACAACTTTATTGCGCCCGCCGATGCGGCGACGCTGTATGACGTGACCGGCCTGTACAACAGCAATTTCACGGGAACAGATCAGACGATAGGGATTGTGGGTCAAACCGACATCGTGCAGCACCAGAGCGATATTTCACATTTCCGAACATTGAGCGGATTGAATGCTTCGAATCTGCCGACACAAATTGTGGTGCCACAAACTGGAACAGCCACGGCGTATCCGGGCGACCTGGAAGAGGCGGACATCGACGTGGAGTGGTCGGGTGCGATCGCGAAGAACGCGAACATTCTGTACGTAACGGTCGGCAGTCAACAAAAGGGTGATGTGCTGGATTCACTGATGTATGCGATCGATAACCCACTGGTGAACAACACGAATTATGTTCCGGTGATCAGCATCAGTTATGGCGGCTGCGAGGCTGGATTTGCGAGCAACAGCGCGATCAGTGTTCTGGAGCAACAGTTGCAGCGGGCGAATTCGCAGGGGCAGACGGTGTTTGCGGCTTCCGGCGACAGCGGTTCTGCCGATTGCGATGGCGGCACAAATAGCAACGGGCAACCACTGGCTGCGTCCTTCGGTCTGGCTGTCGATTATCCGCCGAGCAGCGCGTATGTGACCGCGGTTGGTGGGACTTCATTCAGCGGAGACATTGGAAATCAATCGAAATACTGGAACAGCCAAAATACTTCGACCAACGAGTCTGCAATCAGCTACATTCCCGAGACGACGTGGAATGACACGCCTGACATCACGTCGCTGAATAACATCGGCGGATTAAGCGCGAGCGGCGGCGGCGCCAGCAATTGCGTCACGACATCGGGAACCGGAAACAATATGAAATGCGCAGGCGGTTTCAGCAAGCCTTCATGGCAGGTGGGCACGGGCGTTCCCGGCGACGGAAAACGCGATGTGCCGGATGTTTCTTTGGCGGCCGATCCCGATCACGATGGATATGTTCTTTGTACGCAGGAGACGAACGCTGCAGGGACGGCGTTCACCGGGACGAGTTGCGTATATCCTGTGGGCTCGAACCAGGTGCCGTATTTTGACTCGACGGGAAGTGGCTATCTTTACGGAGGTACTTCGATTGCAGCTCCACAATGGGCGGCGATTCTAACGCTGTTGAATCAGGAATCGGGCAACAAGAATGGGGTTGGCAACGCGAATCCGATTCTGTATGAACTGGCGCAGACCACGCCGGGAGCGTTTCACGATATTACGACGGGAAGCAATGCGGTGGTGTGCGTTGCGGGAAGTCCAAATTGCACGAACGCGAGCGGCGGATATGGTGTGATGTCCTGCTGCAACGCAGGGACCGGATATGACTTGGCGACCGGACTAGGTTCCGTGGATGCGGCGGCACTGGGTGCGGTATGGCCGCAACTGACCGCGGTGAACGGACAATTCAGCCTGGTGTTGAAGCCGAACGGGGTGACGGTGGCGCCGGGCGGTTCAGGATCGACCTCCATTGTGTTGAGCCCGACCAGTAACGGGCCGGGAGTCACAGGATTTACGGGCACAGTGGCATTGGCGTGCTCGAACCTGCCGGCAGGAGTGACGTGCAGCTTCTCGAGCTCGTCGGTGAGCCTGGTTCCGGGGAAGGCGCAAACTATAACGCTCACGTTGAATGCCAGTTCTTCGGCAGCGGCGACAACTACCGCGAGAATGAGGCATTCTGGATCGCCGCTGAATTCTGGAGTGCCGACGCGGTTGGCGTTTGCGGGAATTCTTGGATTCGCCTTGCTGGGCCTGGGACGAAGGAGACGCTATTTTCCGTCGCGATGGATGGCAGTTCTGTTGCTGTTCGGCGGGCTGATGGCGGCGACCTGCCTGACTGCATGCGCAGGCGGGAGCGTTGGTACGGGTGGTGGCGGAGGCGGCGGTGGAACTGGAGTGACGCAGACGGTGACGGTGACTGGAACTTCCGGAACAACCGTGGCGTCGACCTCTGTTGTGCTGACTGTAACCTAGCGCGAAGCGTTGTGCTGAGGACGGAAGAAGGCTGGCGCGAGTGAGCGGCAAGACTATCGCATACGTAGCGTTGCTGCGCGCTGTGAATGTTGGCGGCACGGGCAAGCTGCCGATGACCGAGTTGAAAGCGATGTGCGAAGCGGCGGGATTTCTCTCGGTGCGGACATACATCGCCAGCGGCAATGTCGTATTTCAATCCACGAAAACTGAAGCGCAGGTGAAAGCCACGCTGGAAAAAACGCTCAGCGCTTATTCCGGCAAGCCGGCCGGCGTGATGGTTCGCACCGCGGCGGAGATGGCTGCGGTGCTCGAGAATAATCCGTTTTCGAAGATGCCGGGGAATCGTACGGTGGCGTATTTTCTGGATGCGAAGCCGAGCGCCGATGCGTTAGAGACGGTGACGAACCAGACCAGCGAACAGCTTCGACTGGGTGTCCGCGAAATCTACGGGTATTATCCCGATGGCCAAGGCGATTCCAAGCTGAAAATTCCCGCAGCGAAAAACGGAACGGCGCGCAATATGAATACGATTGCCAAGCTGGCGGAAATGGCGGGGAGCTTAGAACCCCACTCAAGCCAAAAGAAGGCTTGAATGGGCCACCCGGCGAATGCAGAGATGCTTCGCTTCGCTCAGAATGACGAACGTTCTCGGCGCGGCGATTTGCGAAGGATCTTGCTAGGCGCCGATGCCGGATAGGTCTGGATGCATTTTGGAGAAATCGGTGGCTCGCTGATAGGCGCGCGCGAAGGCGCAGAGCTTCGCATCCTGATAGAGATTGCCGAGGAAAGTAATGCTGACCGGTGTGCCTGGGCCACCGATGTTGTCTTCATCGCCGGTATCGATGGCGGGAGGCTTGGGCGAATCGTTTTCGCGAATACCGTTGGGCTGGATGACGGCGGGATGGCCGGTGAGATTGGTGATGGTGAGCTGCTCGCCGTCGCTGGGCACAACGATGATGTCGACAATTTTGAAAATGGCGGCCATCTGCTGGATGGCGATGGAGCGGGCTCGATTGGCCTGGATGTATTCGACGGCGGGATAGAAGCGCGCGGTGCGAAACACGTTGGGCCAATCTTCCGGACCCTGGGCGGTGAGCAGCTTGTCGCGGCCGGTCATGGTGAGATCATCAAACGCGGCGGCAGCCTCGGCGGACAATAGATTCGCCATGGCAGCGTAGGGAAGTTTGGGAAACTCGACCGGAATTAATTTGACGCCCATACTTCTGAGTTGATCGAGCGCCGCCAGATCGAAGGTGCGATCGTAGCGGGTTCGTTCGCGAGAGGCACGGCGAAGAGCGTAATCTTCGCGCCACTTTTTTTGTTTGTCCGATGGCAGGCCGGTGGGCATAGTTTCGAGCAGCGGCTTGGGAATCTCGAAGGCGGTCGGGACATAGCCGATGCGAAGTGTTGTCCAATCGAAGTGTGCGTCCCAGTTGAAGGCGGCATCGCGCACGCTCAAATCTTTTCCATCCGGGCCATAGATACTGTTCATCACCAGGGCGCAGTCTTCGACAGAGCGGCAGATGGGGCCGAGTTTATCCATGGTCCAGGAAAGCGCCATGGCGCCGGTGCGCGGGACAAATCCAAACGTGGGACGAAGGCCGGTCACGCCACATCGAGTGGAGGGTGACGAAATGGAGCCGAGGGTTTCCGAGCCGATGGAGAAGGCGACGCATCCGGCGGCGGTGGCGCAGGCTGGCCCGGCAGAAGATCCGCTCGATCCTTGACGACGGTTCCAGGGGTTGAGAGTGCGACCGCCATACCATTGATCGCCCATGGCCAACGCTCCGAGGCTCAACTTCGCTACCAGGACAGCGCCAGCTGCATCCAGCCGTTTGACGACGGTGGCGTCGTAGTCGAAGGTCTGATGCTCGAAGCCGCCAGCGCCCCAGGTGGTGGGATAGCCTTTCACCGCGAGAAGATCTTTCGCACCCCATGGCAATCCATGCAGCGGGCCACGATACGTTCCCGAGGCAATTTCGGCATCTGCGGCTTTGGCCTGCGCCATGGCGCGTCCTTCGGTAAGCGTGATGAGGAAATGCAATGCGGGATTGAAGCGGCGAATGCGCTCGATATACATTTCGGTGAGCGCGACGGAAGAAACTTTTTTGGTGCGAATATATTCAGCGAGCTTCGGGATGTTGGCGAAGGCCAGTTCTTCAAGATTGATGGGTGGCTCGCCGACGGTGGGAGGGTTGCCATATTTCGGAGATTCGCGCCGGGTTTGCACGGTGGCATCCTGCGGCAGCGGATCGAAAATATACGCTGGGGCGACGCTGTTCTGAATATGAAGCGCGCGGATGGCGGAGTAGCCGTCGCGTTGCTGATTCAACGCATCCAGCATCAGGGAAATTTGATCGGGGGCTAAGGGAACACCGGCCAGCGCTGCGGCCTGCTCGACCATCTCGGATGTAATTGTTGGAAGCGATGGAGCGGCGGAGGATGTGGCAGCTGCCTCCGTCTGCGCCTGAGTGGCGATGGTATAGAGAGCACCCGGCAACAACGTTGAAGCCAATCCAAATTGCGAACAGACAGCAAGAAAACGGCGACGGTCAAGCATGATGCCGAACTGTATCACAGTCGGCGGGAAGTCTACATCTGTTTAGCTGGCAAGAAGTAGACGACGCATGGATCGGAAGGAAGATGCGATCTTGTGGGCGCCGACGGCGTTGAACTCCAACCACCAGACGGGGATGGTGTAGGCGAGTGCGGAAAGGATGCCGACTGCCAGCAGACTGAAGTAAGTTGGGCGCAGTAAAAAATGCGTGATGAGCCAGGGCAGGATGAGGAATGCGGCGCAACGAGATCCAGTGCGCAGATAGACGAGTGCGGTATCTCGAATTTTGATGTTGAGGACGCGTTGCACCACGATTGGCTGCACGATGCCGCGGAAGACAATGCTGGGAATCAATGTGCCGATTGCAACCCCGATCATGCCGTAGGGTCGCGCCAGCACAACGCTGAGAATGAGATTCGCGAGCGCTTCGCTGATATTGAGAGCTGCGTAGGCTTTTTGATGCAGGCTGGCGTAGAGGGCGTTGACGGATGTGGCTTGCGCGGTTTCAAGAAACACTGCAATCGAGAGAATGACAATGATCTGGTAGACGTCGGTGAAGGCTGGGCCCATCCAGAGATAGACGAAGTCGCGCGACCAGGCAATCATTCCGAAAGCGATGAAGGCGGAACTGGCGAGGGCAATGCGGGTGCCGGAAAAATAGCTGCGCTCGAACCCTGCGTGATCGCTGACGCTCTTCTGCATACTCAGCAGCGGCATCATCACACCGACGATGGCGTCGATGCCGTCCATGTAGTAAATGACCAAGGTGGTGCCGATGCTGTAGTGGGTGACCGCCGTGAGCCCAACGAAGAATGAGACGGTCAGGGTATCGGTCTGGAAGCGAATGCGGTCGGCAATTTGTCCGATGAGAACAGGTCCGCCGAAGTTAAAAAGTTTCTTCGATGTCAGGCGATTCCAGCGTGGCCAGGAAAAGATTTTCAGGTAGGGATACTTGCGATGCACTGTCCAGAGAATGATGGCGTTGGCCGGAATGGCGGTGAAAACGCTGAGCCAAGCGAGTGCAATCACGCCATAGTGCGCGTTGAGTGCAATCACAGTTCCGACGGCCCGCAATAATCCGGTAAGGATGAGAACCCACGCGGTGATGTCGAAGTGCTGGCCGGCATTCAGAGTTCCGAAGGGAACTCGCATGCCGAATGTGGTGGCCGTACCGAAACCGACGATCAGAACGACAATGGCGAGTTCGCGGCTGTGGGAGTAGTGAAGAAAATAGATGCCGGCAGCAATCACGAGGGTGGCGGTCAGGAGAGCCAGGGCGACTCCCGCGAAAATCCGAGTGGCTGCTCCGTAGATATTGAGAGCTTCCTCATGATCTTCGCGGCCGAACGCGTAGGCCATGTGCGTGAAGACCGCCCCGGAGAGGCCGAGATCGAGGAAACTGTAGTAACCGATGAAGGCCATGGCGATGGCCCAGATTCCATATTGTTCAGGGCCGAGCTTATGGACTGTAAAAGGCATGATGAAGAAGCCGATGAGGGCCAGGATCACCATTCGGAGCACACGACTGCTGGAGCCTTGAACCAGCTTTTTCAGGGAAAAATGCTTGCGTTCTTCTAGATTTGAAACGGTAGATGCCAATGCGGTGAAGCTCCCATTCGAGTCGTGAGGTTGCGGATATCAGTCTGTATGGTGCATGTGGCCGGCCAAAGCCGGGAAGTCCGATCCGCTCGATTTTCAGCGACAAGGCGGGGAAAGGGCTCCGGAATCGCGCCAATGTGCAAACTTTTGCACTATTGCAGGGGGAAGAGGGAACATTCCCTTCTGGGGGTGGGAAATGTTTGGGCGAACAGGGTAAAGGGCAGGCGTTCAGGGGCGATCTGGCGCAATTTAGGGCTCTTGCGAATACCGCGACCCGAACTGGAATTGCAGATCGGGTTGGCATAAGGCGTGCAAGGGTATGTGTGTGCATACCAGCAGGGGCGAGGGCAACGAATAGATGGAACTGGTAATTGTTTTTGTGATTTTTGTTTTGGCGATGGTGGGCCTAACCCGGCCCTACATCGGCCTGCTCGCGCTGCTGATCGTCATGGAATTGCAGCCTGGTGAGCTGTACCCGCAGTTGGCTCCATTGCATCTGGAGAGAGTCGTTGCGGGTCTGCTGCTGATCGCTTTCTTAGTTCACGGGCAGAAATGGCGTTTCCCTACGCCGATAAAGTGGTTCCTCGGATTCTTCGGCGCCATGATCTTGTCGGTTCCGTTGGCATTCTGGCGGGCCAACGCTCTAGGCACCTGCTTCTGGTACGGGGAAATCGTGGTTTTCGTCATCTTTGTGGCAGCTCTTTTGACCACGGAGCAGCGCATCAAATGGTTCATTTTGACTGACATTCTGTTGGTCGATTGGCTTGGCGGAAGCGCGCTGTGGAATTACGCGCACGGGGTTTTGATTGTCAGAATGAACATCGATCGCGCGATCGGGATTACCAGTTCGGCGGGCGATCCAGACACCCTGGCTATTACCGCGCTGGTGACAATCCCGCTATGTTTAGCGCTCATGTCGAAGTCCAATCCTCTATGGATGCGGGTCATCGCCCTGGCCTCCGCAGGGGTTTACCTGGTAACGATTGTGGATACGGGCTCTCGGGCGGCGGCATCGGGGGTGCTATTCCTGGTGCTGTTGGTGGTATTTCGCAGGCCAAGGAATCTGATCTACCTGCCTGTCCTGGTGGCGCTGGCCCCGGTGGTGTGGATGGTGATTCCGCAACAATACAAAGCCCGCTACGAAACGGTCGATAACCTGAAGACTGACCTGTCCTATCAAAATCGCATTTTGAGCTGGCATGGCGGGATGGCGATGTTTGAAAGCAATCCAATCACTGGAATTGGAGCCGGGGACTACACGGCTGCGAACGGGATGAAGTACTGGCCTGGCAATGGCCGCAAGATTTTTCTGAATGCGCACTCGCTCTATTTCAAGCTGCTCGGTGAGAACTTGGCCTGGTCGGAATCTTCACGTTCGGAGGCTATTTATTCTGCGTGTTCAAGCTGAATTTCCGATTGCGAAAAGAACTGGTGGCCGTGAACGCATCGCCGTTTCTGCAAGGGCTGCCGGCGATGTTGAGTATTATTCTGGCCCTGCTGCTGTTTGACGGCTATGCGGCCCATAACCTGTATCGGGATATGTGGTTTCTGGTCGGAGCGATGGCTTCGTCCACCGCCTCGTTACCTGTGCTGCAGCAACAAGTTACGGAGACTGAGGGGGATGAGTTAGGGGCTCCGGCATCGCGCGTGATTGACCAGCAATGGTCTCCGGCGCTGCTTCCGGCCCTGCGGGGGCAGGTTCCTACGCAGGTCCCCCAACCAGGAATCCGCTTGCGAACCTAAGCAAGCGTCCGCAATTTTGGACTATTATCCCCGTAGATCAAAAAAAATAGTTGTGGGTAATCGCGAAGGAAGGAGACTTCCTTGCGTTGAAACCCTATTGTTCCTATCCGAGCGCAGGCCGGTTTTCACGTGCTTGATCGGCTGCGGATACGGACAATTTGACGGCTCTTCTCCTGAAGTTCAGTTTCCTGCCCTGCATTAATTGCGGTCTTGTTAGTTTGGTCCTGTCCGATGGTTGCCAAACTTGTTATGCGTATATCGGTTCGAAGGCTGCCGATGAGGCAGATCCCGACCGTTCGCAGGAAGTAATTCAGAATGGAGTCTGAATGTAATGGTGCGCAAATATCTTCTCCCCCTCGCAGTCCTGATTCTTGTATTCAGCGCTCTTCCCGCCAGCGTGATCGCCGGCGGAACACCCACAACCTGCTATCCGCCACTGAGTCTGGTGACGACCAGCGTTCCTTCCGCGACCGCGGGCTCGAGTTACACGGTGAAGTTGGCCGCGAACGGAGGGCAACCGCCGTATTCCTGGAGCTTCGGACAGTCCTCGCTACCTAAGGGATTTTCGATCAATTCAAGCGGGAGCGTCAGCGGTACGCCGGAGACAGCAGGTACATTCACATTCAATGTGGTGTTGTCAGACTCTCTGAAAAATAATGTGACCGGTGCTCTGACGTTGATCGTGGCTTCCGCCCCAACTGGAACGGGCGGAACTGGCACGACAGGGACAGGCGGAACTGGCACGACTGGGACAGGCGGAACCGGCACGACTGGGACAGGCGGAACTGGCACGACAGGGACTGGCACGACAGGGACTGGCGGAACTGGCACGACAGGGACGGGTGGAACTGGCACGACAGGGACTGGCGGAACTGGCACGACAGGGACTGGCGGAACTGGCACGACAGGGACTGGCGGAACTGGCACGACAGGAACTGGCGGAACTGGCACGACAGGAACGGGCGGAACTGGCACGACAGGAACGGGCGGAACTGGCACGACAGGAACGGGCGGAACCGGTACGACAGGAACCGGTGGAACCGGTACGACAGGGACGGGCGGAACTGGCACGACAGGAACTGGCGGAACTGGCACGACAGGGACGGGCGGAACCGGCACGACCGGAACAGGTGGAACTGGCACGACAGGAACGGGCGGAACTGGCACGACAGGAACCGGTGGAACCGGCACGACAGGGACGGGCGGAACCGGCACGACGGGAACGGGCGGAACTGGCACGACCGGAACGGGTGGAACCGGCACGACCGGGACGGGCGGAACCGGCACGACAGGGACAGGTGGCACCGGCACGACGGGAACGGGCGGAACTGGCACGACCGGAACGGGCGGAACCGGAACTCCGACGGGGACGGCGCTGACCGCGTGCAAAAACCTGACGGCATCTGGCACCTATTATTTGGCGAGCGATGTTTCGAGCGCGGGCACATGTTTTGCGTTAGGCGCCAGCAACATCACAATCAACCTGAACGGCCACACGATCACCTATGGCACGGGAGGCGGGACGGCGCCAACACCTGCAATTTCGGCATGCGCCGGGTGGTACACCTCGTTAACAGCTTCGCAATGCCTGGGTGGCGGAGGCAATCTGACCGTCTACGGCGGAAACATCGTGGAGGCGGCAAACGCCGCGCCGTTTAGCCATATTTTCTGGATGGGCCAGGGAGATGGTGCGGGCGGTGGATACATCCACGACTTGAATGTCACTTTTCAATCTGTCGGATCGCAGTTTTTCCACGGTGAGGTGGATGGTGGCGGTTACAAGATTCAGAACAACGTCGTTAATGACAATGTGACCAACATTCAACAGCCTGGACAAAGTCCTCTGGGAGCTCGCGCGGCATTCCAGGGATATGTGATTCACACCGATGAGGAAGGTACGGGCACGCCGGCGCCGGACGATATTTCTGGAAATACGTTCAACGGTTCGGCGCAAGGCGGAGTCGCGGATGGTGTCGCCAATTCGCAGATTTACAACAACATCATCAAACTGACCAGCTATTACAGCAACGATTATGGCGTCCTAGTCGCAATGAATGGACAGAACGTTCATGACAACACGATTACGGGTCGGGGTAGAGGTCTGGACGGAGAAAGTTCCGGCTTCATTCTGAACCACAACACGGTAAACGTTGCGGAAGAGGCCAATAACAGCGAATATAACGGCTGTGAATTGGACGGCACGTACGGAATTCGAGTGAAGAATTACGACTGGCCGAATAGTACTGAGACCGGAACGTCACCTTCGACCAACTTCCAGATCACGAATAACACGATCACGACTCCTGCGACCGTGTGCCCGGCAACCGCGATCGACTTCACGGATATGAATTCGCTGGTGACCGGAACAATCTCAGGAAATACGTTCTCGGCTCCGGCCGGCTCGGGCGGGTTGGCGGATGCTTTGGGATTTGAAGGGGTGAATGCTCCCAACCTGACTTTCCAGACGAATCAGTTTAGCGGTCCAACGTGCGTATTGATTGGAGGCAATGGTGATATTCCTTATGGGTCGTACACCATTCAAGCGGGTCAAACGTGGAGTTGTGCCGCAGGGCCAACAGTCGCAGCGCAGGACGATACCTACGGGCAAACTGGTGGCACGCCTCCAGTCATTACGATTGACGATTCGATTCCGAATCCCTCGCTAAGCTGCCTGGCCTATTCGACGGCAGTCGTTTCCATTGGCGGGACTTACAAGTCGACCTGTAACCTGCAAGGGAAGTGAGGCAAGAAAGCTGATATATGTTGGGCGTCGGTCTATTTGGCAGATAAATTGCAACTATGATTCGTGCACGAAGAAGCATACTGCGATTTATCTGCCGGACGGTAAAATTCAACGATGACGGAACCCACGACGAACAAAATGCCTCCAAGGCGGAGTGGCTTTGGAATGGCGATAAGCCTTGGTCTGCTTGTAACTTTTCTGGTTTTTTTATTTCACTCCCAATATGCCAAAAGTAATTACTTATTGAGTGATTCTGCCGACTATCGGCGCGCTGCAAACACACCTTTCTTACAGCTTTACCTGAACACAGATAGTGCTTCGCCGCTGGAACTGTATCAGATGCGGCATAGCCCGGACTTCCGTTCGCATCCGTGGGATTATCTCTATTTCAGCAACGATAATGCGGCGATTCGGCATTTTCATACGCCGGTCAGCTTTTATGCGATGCATGCAGTTTCCCTGGTAAGTTCAGCGGACACCGGTCAGCGAAAGTTGACCTCGCTTGTGACGGCGGCAACTTGTGGAGTGGTGGTTGTAGGCTTATTCGCGTTTGGGCTACCGCTGCCGGTGGCGGCGCTAATGGGACTTGTCGCCGGAATTCAGAGCCGCAATACGGAGGTGAGCGTAGGCCCATCTCCTCATAGCTGGTACATGTTATTTGCGGTGCTGTTTCTATTTGCCTTTGCTCGATACTTCCGCACACATGAGTTTCGAACGTTGGCGATCGCGGCTGTCTTTCTTGGGTGCGCGTTTGCGACGCTGGAGTTCAGCTTGGAGCTGATCTTGTCTGTTTGCGTTGCGGTCGTTGTCCTGTGGATTGTGGATCGAGGCGCTTTGGGGGGGTTGAAGACGCTGGCGATCTCCTTCGGGAAAGCGACGCTCGTCTTTCTGCTGACCACTTTCATTCTGTGGCCCGGAGGTTGGATTCGCGGAGGATACCTGGAATGCTACGGGGTTACAGGTTCCACATTGGTGTTCAAGAACAAGGCGGCGTTCGGTGAACATCTTAGTGTTGCCGACTTATACGGAAAATTCTTCGCCGGACATGAAGGAATTTTATTGCTGTCTGTTTTTGCGCTGGTCGCGACGATCTTGTTGCTGGCTCGCCGGAAGCTATCTGTGGTGACAATCGTATTTACGAGTTATACGGTGGTGGCATTTGGGCTGGGAGTCGCGGATCACTTTCGTCTTGACACCTATATTACTGAGGCACTGCTCTTTCTGCTGATCACTGTGGCTTTACTTTTCGGCGACATACTGGCTGAAGTTACTCCATCACGGCGGAAGCTTGCCATAGGTGCGGCCGTGGTGGCTTTGGTTCTGGTAGGAACGCAGGAGTGGGTGAGGCGGCAGCCATTGAGGCTCTATCAACCCTGGCTGCAACCTATCCTGGTGGGAGTGGAGGCGAATGTTCCTCGAGGGTCAACGATTCTGGTGAACGATTATTGGGAAGAATATTACACATATCTTCCCATCTACGATTATGAGCCGACGGAGTCAGTTACAGACCCGACTCCGAGGAGTGCGGAGCGAACCCGGGGAGTGAAGTACTTCTTATTTCGCGGGGAGGAACCGAAGCCATCGAACGTCAAGCTTCTCGAGTCATTTCCAACCAATATTCCCGGGCATACCGTCGACCTGTACATAAGTAGTTCAATAGGCATCCATCTGCTGACACCCGGGTTGAGTTGCGCGCTCGCCTTTCTCTGGGCGAGCGTGTCTGGCAGGAAACGCCTATAGATTACCGGTGTTGATCCAGATCGATCACAATGTTTTTCCCATCGTCATAAACCACCCGGTAATGTTGAGAAAGTTGACGGATCTGGGCGCCGCGCAGTGACATCATTGCGTTCTGCATGTGCTGCCACGCGAGCACGCCTTCGGTGGATGGGTGGGCAATAATCTGCTTCAGTTTTGCGATGTAAACAGGCATATTCGCCGGTGCGTCGGGCGCAGTATAACCGCGGGTGAAGGCGATGTAATCAATCCCGTAGCGCAGCAGATAACTCCTGAGTTGTTCGCTGTTGGTAGTGATCGGCGGACCTGGAGGCGGGCCGGAACCGCCCGGGAGGTCGTCGACGAAAATGTGATTTCGTCTAACGTCGAATGCATACGATGGAATTGTCATTACCAGAACCGTTGCCTTTGCGGGGATTGCAGACTGGATGTTGGCCATCGTATGAACTTGCCGTCCATAATCGATGCGGTCTTTGTCGAGAGATGTGTGCTGAAGCACAAACTCCGGATACTGCATCATCAGTCCCTGAGAAATGGGGCCATGCCAGAGGAAGATAAATGCCAGGGCGCCGAAGGGGGCCAAGAACCATCGCCACCGTTTTTGCGACGAGCTTTCGGGATTGGAACCATCCCCCGAGGATAGCTGCCATAACAATGATGGATGGAATCTGAGTGGGCCCAGTATATCGAGCGATCGAATCGCCGCCCGTTGCGGAGATGATGGCGAAAGTGCCCAGGGCCGCAGCGCCTGCCAGGGCGAGCAATGTCGGCCACTCGGCCTCCTGGCGTAACTCTCGCCAGATCAGCAGGAGCACAATCGTGACTATCCAAAGAAGAAGGAAGGGAAGGCTTAACTTCCAGACCGTCGAACGCATCGCCAGCAAACCGCCATGTCCGCTTGGCAATGCCAGTCCGGGGTATGCGCTCGCGTCAAATCCTTTGCCTAATACCGGGAAGAGCCATGTAGCCTCTTTTCGATGTTGATCTAACATCCATGGAAACAGCACAGCGATCGAAGACCCGGCACACACCAAGCCAGCTAGCGCGACGTACGCGCGCCGAGACGTGTACCAATAGGAAGCGAAGAGGAACAGGCAAAAGAGAAAAGAAAATGGCAGGTAAGTAGATTTCAGAGATGCCAGGGCGGCCGCTGTTATGCCTATGAGTGCACATCGGAACAGCCATCGAATACTATCGCTTGGGAGTTCGACTGCAAGCCAACATAGAGTAAGGACCAGCGCTTCCGGCAGAATATAGAAAGACGCGTTGATCAGGAGAAAGCACAGCACGAATACCAGTGACGCAAGTAGCAGTGAAACTCCGCGACCGAGACGTCTGCGGCCGATGAGGTAGGCCGCGCCCACGGCAAGCAAGAAACCGATCGAGAGATCTGGAACATATAAGCTCCGCACGTCGCCCACAACAAGAGTGATCGCCTGCAGAAGATATCCAGTTCCCAAGCTTGACTGGATGCGACGTTCTCCAAACGGATTCTTCGGAAGCGTGCCTAATTGGGCCGTTTGAACGGCATAGTCGCCATAAGCGACGAGGTCATCTTCGGGTTTAAACCGGTAGGTGATGATGTTGCCGAAAAAGGAGGCAGCCAATAGCGTCAAAAGAACGAGTGTGATCGCCGACTTCCAACGATTTCCGATAACGTCGCGCCAGAACGCGTGGATCTCCCCACGAATGCGATTCCACTGATTGCGGTAGGCAAACAGCCACAAAATGACGCCACAAATTACGATTCCGACCAGTACGGGTCGCGTGAGACCCTTTAGCAGATTCAGCACACCGCCGACCGCGATGACTAATCCAATCCCGATCGTCCCGGCAAAGGGCCAGCGGGGCGAGACCCCGGCTAAGCGCAGTGGATAGTACCCATAGCCTACATAAGCAAGTAAACTCAGCAACGACCAGATAGCAACGACTACATAATGCATTCGACTTAGTCCTCGGCAGCAAATTCGATGGACGTTAATACATGATTCATCAGATCCGTAAGATTCGCGGATCCTTCGGACTTACTTTGCAAATTAGATCATATTCCGATTATTGCTTAGCGCCGCGACTGAGTATTCGCACCTGGGGTTAACAGGGCGTTGGCGACACTGGAATCGGGTGCAGGAACCTCCGAAATGCAGAGACGAATTTTGCCGGAGCTTTCGCGTGGGATATCTGGGACTTGTTCAAGCGTCCAGCGCATGGGCTGTTTCGCCAATGCGTCGATAGCCTTTGCATATCGAGCGAAGCTCTTGATGATGAAGAGTTGGATTCAGCAGCGACGACATAGCGGAGGTGAACATGAGCGGGGTCCTCTGCACGAATTGCACCTGGCGAATGGAGCGGAAAGTATCACCCACCATGGCCATCTGAGTGGCAATCGCGATGCCGGACACGATACCGCCATCCGGAAGGATAAATCCATCCGTAACGCGGCCAAGCACTCGCTGGATCAGTGGAAACGGCGGCCACATTGGCACAGTGGTCGGACCTAACGTGACACAATCTCCGGTGTCATAGCGGATGAATGGCTGTCCAAAATTCAGCAGATCGGTGACGAGCAGGCGATACGCGGGTCCATCCGGCGTATTGCCGATGGGCTCGAATTCGACATAAGAACTCCAGGGATGGAAGTGAAGACCCTGGTGATGCGAGCATTCTGAGGCGATCATGCCGATGTCGCGGCTTCCATAATGGTCGAAAACGGGGCGCTCAAAGACGGACTCAATGAGAGCTCGATTCGGCGTGGTGATCATCTCGGCGGTGACGATCAGGGTCTGGGGCCGATGACGCAGGCCATGTTTTTCAAATAGCCGGCAAACGCGACCAGAACATTTGTATAAGCGTACAGCACATTTGGCCGGTGACGTTCATATCGTTGGCGAAAGCGTTCTAGAATTTCTTCCGATAGGAAGCCGCTGGGGGCGGGAATGCGGCGCAGCAGAGTTTCTTCGTACAACCGCCAGCGCCAACTGGGTTCATTGCCAGATCGCGATGCGCGCCCCACAACATCAACACAGAATCGCCTGCATTAAATCCGGTCCAGGAATTCAATTGCACTGAAGGGCGGTTTTATTCCGCAAAGCTTCAATATCGCGATGGAACGGGTACCGGGGTACTGGTGGTGCCACTGGTTACGGAGTGGCGCAGATCGCTCGAGGGAATAGGCGTTGGAGAGGAGCTGTCGCGCGGCATAGCGCAGATCGTCGCGCTTCAAAATGGGAAGCGGTAATGGCCGGTCGACACGAGCATCGGAAGGCCGGAAACCGGCAGTATCAAATTGCCGGCGGTAAAAGGGAACGGTGTTGTAGGCGTGAGTGAGGATGCGTTGCAGTCGTTGCTGCTGGGTCGCTCGCTGGTCTTTTTCCGACATCCGCTCGAAGCGGCGAATTTCGCGCATGCGGCGAGCGAGGCCGGCATGACGTTCGGGTTCGGCCAGCGGCAACAGCAAATGCGTGTGAAAAATACTCATCCTTACTCCTCAAAATCGGTTAGCAACGAACCCAACAAATCGCGGGTCGGCAATGGCGCTGAAAGGCGCTAGCAAGAGCACGGTTCCTGACCGGTCGACAGGATCTATTTCAAGCGGTCATCTTCAAGCGGACATCGCGTTTTTTTTCGGGCGCGGCCGGCTGACGGTGCGTTTCCGTCTGGCAGGCAGCGCAAGGACTGGCTGAACAGGAGTTCTCATCGGGTTCAACGGATCGTTGAAGGCAATGTTGGGAACGACAGCGCCGTTGGCAACAATCGTGCCTTGCTCCAGCCGCCCAAGAATTTTTCCGACTAATGGAAACCATCGCCCGCAACTGCAACTTTGCTCTGTGAGCGTGACGCAGTCTCCGGTGTCGAAGCGAATAAAGGGCTGACCGTAATTGAGCAGATCGGTCACCAGCACGCGATAGACAGGTCCGTCCGGCGATTGGGCGATCGGATCAAATTCAACAAATGAACCCCAGGGATGGAAGTGCAATCCCTCGTGCTCCGAACATTCGGCGGCAATCATTCCAACATCGCGGCGGCCATAGTAGTTGAAGGGCGCGCTTTTAAAGACCGTGGCAAGAAGCCTGCGATGCGGCAGGCTCAAAACTTCCGCAGTCGAGATGACGGCGCTGGGACGATGCGTGACTCCGCGCTCTCGCAGATATCCTGCGAACGCGGCAAGAACAGTGGCACGACCGTACAGAATTTTGGGACGCTGCTTCTCATATCTCCAGCGCCATTTTTCCAGGACTTCGATGCCAACGACTCCGGGAGGCGGCGGAGTCTGGCGCATGAAGACGCCTTCATAGACGCGCCATCTCCAATTAAATTCTCGTGCAGCGTCAGAGACAGCTCCCCAGAGCATCATGGCGCTGTCGCCGGCGCGGAAACCGGCCCACTCATCGAGCTTCATCTTGAGGGCAACCTTGTCGCGGACGCCTTCAATATCGCGGTGAAAACGAGTTGGCATGCGATGGGTGGCGCCACTGAGCGCGACCCGAAGTTTCTCAGCAGGAAAGGCCGAAGAGACCAGCCAGGTGGAGGCAGTGCGAAGGTCTTCGCGCGTGAGCACCGGCAAAGGCAGCGGATGATCGACGCGGGCCTCGCGCGGATGGAAACCGGCACTATCAAATTGCCTGCGATAAAAAGGGACCGTGGTGTAGGCGTGCTCCAGCAATTTTCGCAGACGATCCTGCTGAACCTTGCGCTGTTGCCGTTCGGACATTCGCTCGAATTTCTTGATCTGGCGCAGGCGGCCAGGTAGACCGGCATGTCGCTCCGGTTCCGTCAAAGGCAAAATAAAATGTGTGTGCAGTATTCCCATTCGTGCTTTCCTTTACCGGCTTGCGACTGCCGGGATCTCGGTATTTTCAATCGTTTTTACGAATCTGTATTTCCCGGAAGGCTCGGAGGGAATCGAGTCAGCGGTCACAATGGTGAGGCTGCTTTCTTGTTCCAGGTAAGGCAACATGCGTCGCCGAAGTTCTTCTTCGGTGCGTTGGCTGTAACCGGTGCCGGCGACGACTTTTAATGTGACATGGGCTGGATCGGCCTGAATGAACTGGACCTGTCGGACATCGCGCATATCGGCGGCCAACAGAGCCAGCGAGGGTCCTGCGATCATGCGACCACTGGGAAGCCGTAAGAAGTCGGAGGTGCGACCCTGAATATTTCCAATCAACGGCAGCGATCGTCCGCAGGGACAACGCATATCGGAGTCGAGGGTGGCAAGATCGCCGATTTCATATCGGATGAGCGGCATAGAGCGATTCAACAAATCCGTGACCAGCACGCGACCCATTCCAGCGGGAAGATTGGGAGCGGCTTCGACTTCGACAATCAAAGCATCCGCATTGACATGCAGGCCGCTGTGATATTCACATTCGCTGGCGATGACGCTGACTTCGCGACAACCGTAGCGATCGAATACTTTGCCGCGGAAGGTCTCTTCCAGGATTTGCCGTTTGCCAGGAAGCAGCATCTCGGCGCTGACAATCATGGATTCGAAAGTAATGTCGTGGATGTTATTGGCACTGCAGAATTCCGCGAACAGAACCGCCGACTGGGCATAGGCCACCATATACTTCGGCCGATATTTGCGCAGAACTGTGACAAATCGCATCATGGCTTCTTCGCTGACGGCTGCGGTATGAAGCGATAGATTGCGATGAAGATATCTTTGCCGCCAGGCCGGACTCGGATCGGGAGTGTCACCGACATCGAACCGCGAGCCCCAGGGGTGCGCGTACCAATCACCAATACGCAGGCCGGCCCAGGAGTTGTGTCGCGCGGTGCTGGCCATGCGTGAGTCAAAACGTTCGACGTCGACAAAAAACTGCAGCGGACTGCCCGTGGATCCTCCGGTCTGATTCTGCGCGCGTTTGCTGGGCGGAACGTTGCTGGAAACGAGCAGATCCTGATGGTCCTGGATGTCGCGTTTGGTCAGGACCGGCAGCAGCCGCAGATCTTCATGGGTGCGAATGTCGAGCGGAGTCAGCCCGGCTTGTGTCATGCGATGACGATAAAAAGGAACGTAGCGGTAGGCGTCGATCAGTTGTTGCCGCAGGCGGCGCATCTGCAGTTTTCGCAAATCGTCGGGATGCAGATACTGATTCCGCTCAAACTCCCGGTAGTAACTGGAGAAGGAGGGGTGATTCAGTTTTGCCCACAAGGGATGAATGACGTGACGGATGGCCGCGCTGGTAAAGTCGAACGAGTTCGACGTGGTTGATGCCTTGGTTTCGTCGTTCATCCCGCCACCTGCGCGACAGCTTCTTCCAACTGAAATGTGGTCTGCCGGGCCGAGTACCCTTTGCCATCAAGTACGCCTTTATGGGTGTCGCGAACGGGAGCGAAGTGAAACTGGTTGAGCAAGCGCTGCAGTTTGTCTTCCATCATGGTCGTTCCCCAGGTTTGGCGAACGGTGGATTGAAACGATAGCGGAATGTGAGGCTGGTAAGGATCGATTTCCCAGGGGTGCAAGTAAAGCATCGCCGGCGACTGCATATCTTTCTCCCAGGCTGCAAGGCCGCGCTGAATGTACTGGTAAGGAAGCAAGCGTAAATAGGCACCGCCGCCGACGCTAAGATTGCGACCGGCAACTCTCCAGGTAGCGATGGGAAACTCCATCAGCTGGCCGTGAGCCACTGGATAGGCGCTGCGAGGCGCGGTGGGATTGCCATACGTCGGATGATTTACCGGGTGAACACTCGAGTCATAGCTGAAGCCGAGCTTGGCGAGCGCGTCAAAGGCCCACTCACACCCCGGAGTGATCGAGAAGCACGGTGCGCGATAGCCGAAGATCGGTTCCTGAATTACTGACTCAATCAAATCTTTTGCGGTGGCGGTGGACTCATAAAACTGGTTGGGGCTCATGCGGCTGACCAGCTGATGGTCGAGGCTGTGGCAGCCGATTTCGTGGCCGCGCTGATGAATCTCGCGAACGAGCCGCGGATAACGACGCGCCACCCAGCCAAGAACGAAAAATGTAGCCTGGGTCTGATTGCGATCCAGCAGGTCGAGCAGGCGGTGCGTGCTGGGCTCAATCCTGGAAGGCTGATGTTCCCAGTCAGAAAAAGAAACGCCCTGGGACGCGACTTCGGTGTGGAAATAGTCTTCCAAATCGATGGTCAGGACATGGCAGGGGCGGTCATTGCGGTGGAAAGAACGCTTGGGCGCTAAATCCTGGCGGGCAATGATGGATGGCCCGATGACGGTTTTAAGCGCCGACTGCGAAGAGGCAGATTCGTCTTTGCTGCGGGTACGTTTGGAAAGCAATGGAATAATTCCGGCGTAACCAAGACAGAAAAGACCAAACCCAAGCAGACCCAATGGTTCAAAATGAAGCGAATGCGCGAACGCAAGATTTAGTGCGACAGCAACAATCGCGACGATCACCAGAATGACGGTCGATTTCCCCAGCACGGATGACCCTTCGTGGTTCATGAATATCCCTTCAACGGTGAGCGATGGGAGTGTGCTCACAGAAGATGATTGCAACTGCGGGGCCAAACCGTTTGCGCCGCTGAAATCGGGGGATTAGCGATTCTGAAGGGGTCTACAGGAAGGGAATGATTCAGGGCCGCAATTTATGTGCAGGAATTTGCACTGTGCGGTGGCCGAAAGCCCATAGTTTACCCATCTTCTGCACCACGTTTGCTGCCTGGGGAAGGGTAAAACCGAAGGGGAATTGTGATGAAAGCGTGAATTGCAAATGGGGCGCGGCCGAAGCCGTGCCCCTGACAAGTCTCATCCGTGGGGATGAGAGAAAGAAGCGAGCAGGCGCGACATCATGCGACTTCCCGCTGGTTCGCCTGTGCTTCCAGGAGCCCAATGATCTGGAAGCTGCTGAGCGATGTTTTTGGTACGAAGAGGCTGCGATTGTTGGTCAGCTCGTCCACGGGAAAAAGCTGGAATGCATTCTTGGTGAGCAAATCGATGTCGTTCGAAACGCGGCCTTCCATGATTTCGCCATCCTGGAATGTGAGCCGGACCCAGAGGTGAGGGTGAATGGAGAGCGAGTCAAAGAAGCGTACATCCTGCTGCGTAGGGCTGCCGGCGAAGGAGTTGACGAAGAAGACGGCCTTGGCATCTTCCAGATGAAATGTCACCGCGGGACCACCATCCTGCGGGTCGATGGTCATGCTGACCGGTAGATCGTTGGGTACGGCACTGGGATCGTGGGAGTCATAGGCGGTGCGGTAGTAGCCGTACAGCACCTTCGAATTCTTCAGATTTACGACGACGTTATGGAGCATGGTTGACCTCTCAAGAAAAAGGGATTAAACGCGGCATCCGAGGCAGGCAAGAGTACAGCAGAGGTGCAGTTTACGCAGATTGCGCAGGCGCAGACAGGTTGTATTGCCGGATCTTGTAGAGCAATGCCTTGTAGCTAATGTTCAATCGTGTGGCTGCGATACGGCGATTCCACTTAGTTTCCGCCAAGGTATCGCGAATAGCCTGCATTTCTGCCTGATCTTTCAAACCGCGAACCATCGACTTGAGATCGGGGCTTGTGGTGGCTGTGACCTGACTGTTCCGTTCTGGGACAGGCAGGAAGTAACCCGGAATTTTTGACTCCAAATCAGCCAAAGCGGCGGGTTCATCGCGAATGACGAGATAGCGTTTGACGAAGTTGCCCAGTTCGCGAAGGTTGCCGGGCCAGTGATAGGCGACACACGCTGCGATCATCTGGGGCGAAAAGTGAACTGGTTCCAACTCGTGTGTCTGGGCCAGCTGCTGCGACATTTGCGTCAGCACGTAGGGAATTTCTTCGCGACGCTCGCGTAGCGGCGGAATGTGCAGCACGAAGGTGCTGAGCCGGTAGTAGAGATCTTCGCGGAATGTCTTCTCGGCGAGCGCTTTTTGAATATCGATGTTGGTGGCGGCAAGAATGCGGGCGTTGGTTTGTTTCTCGCCGCGGCCACCGAGCCGGGAGAAAGTACCATCCTGCAGCACGTGCAGCAGCTTAGCCTGCAGCTGCGGGCTCATTTCGCCGATTTCGTCCAGCAGCAGCGTGCCCTTGTCGCACATTTCAAACTTGCCGGGCTTGGACTTGGTCGCACCGGTAAAGGCACCGGCCTCGTAGCCGAACAATTCGCTTTCCAGCAGGTCGAGCGGCAGGGCAGCGCAATTGATCTTGAGCCACTCTTCATTGGAGCGGCGGGAAAGGCGATGGATCAGGCGGGCAACGACTTCTTTGCCAACGCCACTCTCGCCGGTAATCAGTACGGGAATGTCGGCATGGGCGATGGCGGCGGCCTGGTCGTAGATCTTCTTCATGGCAGGTGTGGCGGCCAGGAAAAAGGCACCGTTGCCAAGCTCCTCACGAATGATGGAGCTTTTCGCGGCTTGTGCCTGCGAGCTGAGCACGCGATCGTGAACGCGGCGCAGGATCGCGTCCAGCTGATGTTTCAGGAACGGCTTGGGCAATACATCGTAGACACCCTCGCGGGCGGCGGCAAGAAATCCGGAACGATTGCCGGCAGGAATGAGAAGAACAACGCTGAGATGGGGAAACTGCTGACGCAGCTTGATCAGGATCGCTTCTAAGACTTACCCCGGGAAGCGTGGTATCAATCAGCACCAAGTCGGCGGCTACAGCGGCGCGGCAAGTTTCCGCGACGTCGATCACCGGTAGTGAATTGACACTGCAGTCGAGGCACTCCAACAAATTTTGAACATAGCCGCGTACTGGAACCTCGTCTTCGACAAGGACTACGCGCAATCGCTGATTCACAAACACCACCCTGTAGGTTGCAACAACATCGATCGGTACGTATGTAACGTATGTAGCGCGAACAAATGTTATCTGGGGGGTCGGTGCGAAAACAGGCGAAACCTGCTTCTCGTCACTGTTAGATCCGAGAATCCCAGACAGAAGTAGTGCAAATGATCAAAGGAGAATCAACAACGTGTGAATACATTCAAGCTTATTGGAATGCTATGAGTTTCGTACCGTGCCGAACCAAGTTACATCGAATGTTCCGAACCCTGCATGGATGTGTCGAACATTGATCCGGTCACCCGGCGAAACCTTCACCCGTTGTTGTAGACGTCAACCCAGGAGAGGAGTGATGATCGTCACGTCGCAGCCTGTATATTGTGCCGCGTCGAGTATCGTCCCACCCTCTTGAGACCGGCGCAAATTAGCCGAATCTCTCTCCTCATCACAGTGCTGATTCTGCATGTTCCGTCAAAGTTTGACAATAGACTTTTAGTAACCGATTGCACGAGTACCGACGGTAGTAACCGATCTTGAATGTTGCGTATCGGTTACAGCATTTTCCTCGCGTTCCTCTTTGGGAATTTTGACGAGATTGCAATTGATTTGGTGAGCGGGGTTGACAGAAATTTCTTAGGTAACAAATTCCTCCGATTGTGTGTGTGAAAACTTTTACCCATTGCGAAGGGAACTTCCCATGAGGGAAATCGGAAGGGAGAGGCAAAAAGATTGCAACATTCAAGGGAAACAATTTTTTGGGTGATGAGCGGAGGGATGCGCAAAGAAAGCGGCAAGGCCGCAGTGCCTTGATTCGCAACGGCTCGGGGCAGTTGCAGGAGCCTCTTGTTTGGTTCTGGAATGGCGGCGACTTTGTTTGGCGTCGTACGTGCAAGATAGAGCGCGAGCAAGAAAATCATGCAATTGATTTCACCATCCTTCGCGTCGATGCCAGTCCTCCTGGGAGATTCTCAGGCGATGGCCCTTGTACGTCGCCAGGTACAACTGGCGGCCACAGCCGGAATGCCTGTGTTGATCACCGGCGAAAGCGGCACCGGGAAAAACGTTGTCGCACAGAACCTGCACATGTTGTCGGCGCGCCGGGATCGCGCGTTTGTGCAGGTAAATTGCCCGTCACTGCCGCATAGCCTGATTGAGAGTGAGCTGTTCGGCTACGAAGCGGGAGCCTTCACGGGCGCTAACCATACCCGAAGCGGCAAAGTGGACCAGGCTCAAAACGGAACGCTGTTCCTGGATGAGATTGGGGACCTGGATGCGTCGGTGCAGGCAAAGCTGCTGCAGGTGCTGCAGGATTTCCGCTTCAGCCGGCTGGGTGGCACGGAAGAGCGGGCAGTCGATATCTGGCTGATCTGCGCGACCCATCGCAATCTGCAGGCGGACATCAAAGTGGGCCGTTTCCGTTCGGATTTGTTCTATCGCATTAATGTCGTGTCGATCGAATTGCCGCCACTGCGCGACCATCGGTCTGACGTGCCGCTACTGCTCACCCATTTTCTGCGCCATTACGAATTGAAGTTCGGACGCACGCTGACTCCGCTTTCCGGTTCAGTGATGAAGCTGCTGGAGGCGTATCACTGGCCGGGCAATGTGCGCGAGCTGGAGAACCTGGTGAAGCGCTACGTGGTGCTGGGGAATGAACAGGCCATTGTGGAAGCGCTGAATGAAAGCGAATCAGCCGCGACAGACTCGGTCTTTGTTCCGGACGGGAATCTTCCACTGCGTATCCAGACACAACGCGCAGTACGGATGATGGAGCGCCAGATTATTTTGCGGGCGCTGAACGAGCACCGCTGGAATCGCCGCAAGACGGCGCAATCGCTGGATATCAGCTATCGAGCGCTGCTTTACAAGATTAAGGACGCCGGCTTACCCCGGTTGCGTCAGGCGCATCCTGGCGCGTGTTCCCCCGAGGAGAACCAATGATGAGAGGAAAAGGAATGTTGTCTCGATTGTCTCAATTCTCAGCGGCCGTCGCAGCCGTGAGCTTGACCTGCTGCCTGCTGCACGCACAAGCGCCACCACAACCACAGCCGGTCGCGATGGTGGGTGGTTTCAATAGCCCCTTCAGCACGCCAGAGGCGCCGGTCGGAACTTCGTTTCAGACGAAGTCCGGCGATACCGCGCTGACGGAGCCGGAGACGCGTGTCACGCCAGCCGTAGATGCTCACTATCGCATCGGCGCGGATGATGTGCTGACCGTGAATGTCTGGCATGAGCCGGAAGTCTCGCGCAACGTGCCGGTACGCCCGGACGGCAAAATTTCTTTACCGCTGGTGGGAGATGTACAGGCGGCGGGCTTGACGCCGACGCAATTGAAGACGGAGCTGGAAACTCGCTTTACGAAGTTCCTGACCAATCCCGATGTCAGCATAATTGTGGCTGAGATTCGCAGCCAGCGGATTAACGTACTGGGCCAGGTGCAGCGTCCGGGAACCTATGCATTGATCCCACCGATGAACGTGATCGATGCAGTGGCAACCGCGGGCGGATTGAGGGAGTTTGCGAAGGCGAACAAGATTTACGTGCTGCGAACCCTTCCGACCGGCCAGGTGGAGCGCATCAAGGTGCAATACAACAACGTGCTGAAGGGCAAGCACGGCAGTGAAGATGTGATTTTGCAGACTCGCGACACTGTGGTGGTCCCGTGACACATTTGCAGTTCTGGTTTCACAGAATTCGAGTTTCAATTCCGATGGGGACGATGGTTCTGGTCCTGGTCTGGCTGCTGGTGTCTGGCGTCCAGGCCATGGGGCAGGCTGTCCCTGCGGGAAGTGGAGACACGAATCCTGCCGATCAGCCGTTGGCGGGGCAGGACCTGGGATCGAGCCTGACGTTGAACCAGGGAGTCAATGCGATCAATGCGGAGAATGAGTCTTTCGAACGCTACGGACTAGGTCTGTCTGCTTCTGGAGGATGGATTACAGATTTTCTGGGCACTCAAACCAACCACCAGGGTGCGGCGTACATGCTGTTTGGGGCCAGCGGCGGGTTGAAGCTAAACAGCAGCAGGACTCGGTACTACCTGCTGTATCAGCCGCGGTACTACATGTATCCGCAATTCACCAACGTCAACAACCTTTCGCAGGGCCTATTCCAGAGTCTGAGTCATGATTTCTCTGAGCGCACAGCAATGTCATGGGGCACAACCGCGGCACGCTATTTGAGCCTGAGCGAGTATTTGCCGCAGAACCTCGGCATCGGTGGAATCGGAGTGATTGTCCCTACGCCGGGCGAGCAATTGCGGGATAACAGCTTTGAGTTGACCAACGTGGCTACCAGCCTGAGCCTGCGACATTTAATGAGCCCCAAGATGACGTTCACAGCGATCGGGACGGGTGCCTATTTTCTGGAAGTGCCGACATTTGTTGTGGGATCGACCATCGTATATTCGGCGCAACGGTTCATCACATCCGGAGGGGATGTGCGCGTGGACTATCAGTGGACGCCACGTGATGTCGTCGGCGCAGCTGTGACTCCGATCTATGTCTACGGAGTAACGCCGAGCGGGCATCAGTCCGCAGAAACGGTGCAAGGTACCTATCAACGGCAGCTGACATCCACGTTAACGGTCATGGTAGGGGCTGGGCCACTGTTTGTTCAGTCTTCCAGTTCGGAATTCGGCAACACGACGACGAACAGCTATGCGGTGAATGCTTCCATCAGCCGACAACTTCGGCAATCGCAATTTTCGGCTGGTTACAGTCGGGCACTCCTGGTGAACCTGCTGGAACCGGCTGTGGCAAGCGATACATTCAGCGGAAATGCTTATCTGCCCAAGGGGAATCACTGGATTTTCAGCGGAGCGGGTTCGTATACACACAGCGCAGCGACCGAGGTGTACGGGGCTGGGCGTGTGGTTGGCGGATCGGCGCAAGCCTCTTATCAACTGACCACCGAGATGCAGTTTTTTGCGCAGTATTCCATCATTTCGCAGACTTACAGCTATGGCACCGTGCAGCCATCGACTGGATTTACGCGCAACCAATTTGGCGGCGGAATCCGATTCAACCTAGGCAATGCAATCACCCATGGAGGGCAGCAGTAATGGAACGCAAACCACCGTCGTCTATTGACGATTTCGTCTCCGTCATCAAGCGGAGGAAATACTGGATTCTGATTCCTTCCGTTGTGTTGATTGCGTTGGGAATGGTTTCTGGCTCCGATGGTTCCGCGCACGTACAAGTCGACAACGACCATCATGGTGACGTCGCAGTCGATGCCGTCTGTCTATGTAAAATCGGCTGGCGGAGGCGACGGCGCCACGCGCCTGGAGGAAATTAACCTGCAGGTGATGAAGGGTACCGGATTTCCCGAGATCATCGAGAAATACGACCTCTATCCGCTCATGCGCAAGAAGACAAGCATGACTCGCGTGGTGGCCGCCATGCGAAAGGATCTCTCGGTTGATGAAGTTCCGGATGCAGGCGATGGTCGAGGAGGAGTTTTGGCATTCACCATCTCCTACATCGGTCGCACTCCGCAGCAGGCGCAGGACGTCACCAAGGCCGTGGCGCAGTTATTCATCGACGAAAACCTGCGGGAAGGACGCAACAGGACGCAGGGGGCGTACGCGTTCCTGACTTCGCAATTGAATGCGGCATCGCAGCGGCTGGCGGGCCAGCAGGCGAAAATGCAGGCCTTCAAGATGTCGCATATGGAAAGTCTGCCTGAACAGGCGCAGGCCAACATGCAGACAATCGGCCAGATTCAGTCGGCATTGCAGACTAACGAAGACGCGCTTGCCCAGGCGAATCAGCAGCGCGTGTACCTGCAATCCGTGCTCAACGTAAAACAGAATGGCAATAGCAGCCAGGCAATCACTGCGCCGCCACCGGCGACACCGCTGCAGGTTGAGCTGAATCAGAAGCAACAGGAACTGCGCGCCGATCTGCTGAAATATACCCCGGAGCATCCCGACGTCATCCGTTTGAAGCACGATATTGCTGCGTTAAAAACGGAGATCCAGAATGCTCCCAAGGCAAGCAGTCCAGCAGCAGCAGAGATTGCAGCGCCGCAAGTGACTGGGCCTTCAATGAACGATCAGCTGAGAAGCCAATTGATCGCGCTGAATGTCGACATCAAAACGCGGGAAACTCGCCAGGCACAATTGCAAGCGAGACTCGGTCAATTGCAGGGATCTCTAGGGGGCGTGCCGGCGGTACAAACGCAGTTCGCCGCAATGAACAGCGATTACGAGGAAATGCAGAAGAACTACAACGCATTGCTGGAACAGCAGCAGGAAGCGGCGATGGCAACCGCGTTGAATCAGCGGGAACAGGCGCAACAATTCGCTGTTGCCGAGCCGGCAAATCTTCCTGTCGTGCCGTTTAGTCCGAATCTGCTGCTGCTGAAAATGGCGGTATTGCTGTTTGGATTGCTGGTGGGATTTGTGTTCGCACTGGTGGTCGAGATCGGCGACGACACCATGCATAACTCCGACGAAGTGGCCGCCTACCTGAAGCTGCCCGTAATGGTAGCGCTGCCAAAGTGCAACGGTATTGGTGAATCAACATGGGATACGGGAACGGCTAGAAGTTAATGGAAGTACCAGAGAAGCCATGCAAACCCAGGATGATGGAGAAGGACAAATGAAGGTCGCGAATATTCAGCAGGAGAGTGTGTCAATGAAATTAACCGATGCCGGTATACAGGCGACGGTCGAAGCGGCGGTGTTGTCGCCGCGGCCGGCGAGTGGGTTGGATCTGCCGGTACGCCAGGTGGACTTGTCCGGAATCTCTCAATCGCTGGTGACATTGGCTCCCAGTGGAGCCGAACTAAATCCTAAGCAGCAGGTGATGGCGGAGCAATTTCGCTTATTGCGCAGCCGGGTGAAGGGGCTGAGCAAAGACTTTCAACTGCGAACGCTCTTAATCACCAGCACGTTGTCCGGTGAGGGAAAGACCACGGTGGCGGCTAACCTGGCAGGCTCGCTGAGCTGCGTGGAAGGCATGCGGATTCTTCTGGTGGATTTTGACCTGCGTCGCCCGAACCTGCATACGGTTTTTGGGGTCACGCCGGATCGGCGTCAGCCGTCGTGGCTGGCGGACGAAGTGCCGTGGAAGCGTTCCGTGTACCGGGTGAACGGCAGGCTGGATGTTCTATTTGGATTCAACACGCTGGATGAGCCGGACGAACTGCTGCAAAGCAGCCGGCTGGAAAAGCTGATCGACGAAATGAAGGCAGCTTACGATGTGCTGATTCTGGACTCGGCGCCCATGATGGCGGTGGCCGACACGCACTCACTGTTGCCGCTGGTGGACTGCAGCTTGTTTATTTTGAATGCCGACAGCACGCCGATTCGCGGAGCACGCGAGGCCCTTGCCATGATGCAGGACAAGGTGGCCGGTTGTGTCGTGAACCGCGTCAACCATTTGAAGAGCGAAGACTACTATCGCAACTCCGGCTACGGCTACGGATATGGATCCAAGCGCAAGGAGAAGTAAGATGATTCGCGTCTTCAATCTCTACGTTCCGTCGAGCAAGTTGTTTATGGTTATCGGCGACGCGCTGTTGCTGGCGACTGGATTCTTCCTGTTGTTTCGGCCGCTGACTCCTGCGGACACGATGGAGGATGTACAGCTGTATGTGCTGGTGCTGCTGGCCTCCATCATCGGAATCTGGTCGTTCTATTTTTCCGATTTATACGAACACTCGACCATGCGCAGCCGGCAGTCGGTATTGGTGGCAGGCCTGCGTGGCCTGGGAATCAGCGCTCTGCTGCTAAGCCCGCTGGTGTGGCTGTTGACCGGCGATCATCGCATGCGCGACCACTTCATGGAGCCGGCGCTGGCCCTGGGTCTGATTCTGCTGTATGCACAGAGGCGAATTTCTGACTGGTGGCATCGTCGCATGAGCAGCGGCGAGCGGGTTCTGCTGGTGGGCTCGGGAACCACTGTTCAACTGCTGGCGGAACAGCTGGCGGGAAAATGCGGATTGCCGCTGAAGCTGGCGGGAGTGGTGCTGGATCACAGCCGTCCGCTGCCAAAAGATTTTCGATTCGCGGTGGTGGGGACGGTGGATCGTCTTCGCGAACTGGCGCGCTCGTTCCGTCCAGACCGCATCGTGATCAGCTCAGAGATTGGTATCTCTACGGTGTCGGCCGACGATTTGCTGGCATTGCGCCGCATCGGAATTCGAGTGCAGGATGCTGGCGAACTGTACGAGTCTGTTACCGGCAGAGTTCCGGTGGAGTCGGTACGGTCGAATGGATTGGCCTTCGGCGCGGCGTTAATTCCTACGGCGATGAAACGTTCGATCCATCGTGCCGCGAGTTTCCTGGCGGCGCTGGTGTTAACAATTTTGCTGGCACCGATCGGATTGCTGGTGGCGATCGCCGTCAAGCTGGAATCGGAAGGGCCGGTGTTTTATACGCAGGAACGTGTCGGATTGAGCGGACGCACGTTTCGCGTGATCAAGTTTCGATCGATGCGCCAGGATGCGGAGAGCACTTCCGGACCGGTGTGGGCCACGACTAAAGATGCGCGCGTGACGCGGGTGGGAGCGATTCTGCGCAAAGTGCGGCTGGATGAGCTGCCGCAGGTGATCAACGTGCTGCGCGGGGAAATGTGCCTGGTTGGGCCGCGACCTGAACGTCCTCATTTTGTGCGCATGCTGGAAGAACAAATTACGTACTACGATCTGCGGCACTGCATTCCGCCGGGAATTACCGGCTGGGCGCAGGTATGCGCGGACTACGGATCGAATGTTGAAGAATCGCGCACCAAGTTGGAATACGACCTGTTCTACGTAAAGAACGCGTCGCTTTTGTTTGATCTGCTGATTCTGTTCAAGACCATCAAGATTGTCCTTTGCGGACGAGGATCTCGCTAGTTGGGGAGCGATTCTTCCCGGAGGGTTGAGCCGGGAACGCAAAAGGGCAACAAAGGAGAACTACCTTGTCGCGCATACTTCATTTGATTGCAAGCGATTCAATCGGCGGTCCGGAGAAGCAGCTGCTTCACCACGCGCGTGACGCGCGGGATGCAGACTACGAGGTGATTCTGGGCAGCTTCCAGGATGATCCGCAACCGTCGGAGTTGTTGTCGGTGGCCAGCCGGTATGGTGTGGAAACGGTGGCCGTGCCGGGCGGAATTCGACCGGGACTGGTGGATGATCTGACAAAGTATCTGCGCACGGCGGACATCGACTTACTATGCACGCACGGATACAAGGCCAACGTTGTGGGACACTTTGCCGCCAAGCATGCCAATGTTCCCTGGGTGCCGTTTGTTCGCGATTTCACTTCTGAAACCTGGCAGGTGACGTTGTATGAGCGCCTGGAGCGCAATTTGCTGGTGCGCAGTCCGTGGGTGGTTTGCATTTCTCCGGCACAGGCGCGCGAGCTGGGACGTCTGCGTCGCGGACGGCGAGCTCCGCTGGTGATTCAAAATGCCGTGCTGGCGCCGCGTGAAACAGGGTTGTCGCAGGAGCCTGCGCCTTCTCGTGAGGAGCTGGGATTCAATGGCCGCACATTTGTGTTTGGCGCTGCCGGGCGCTTCACTCGTGAGAAGGGACACCGTGTTCTGCTGGATGCTTTTGCGATGCTGCAGCGAATGCTGCCGGGACAGCCGATGGAGTTGTTGCTGCTGGGCGAGGGCCGCGAAGAAAACGCACTGCGGACTCAAGCGCGACGCCTGGGGATTGAGGCGCGAGTTTGTTTTGCCGGCTTTCAACGCCGCTCCGCAGCCTGGATGAAGGTGATGAATTGCCTGGTGCAGCCATCGCTGACGGATGGCACACCGAACTCGGTATTGGAAGCGATGCTGCTGGGGATTCCAGTGGTGGCGACGAATACGGGAGGAATTCCCGATGTGATCGATGCGGGAGAAACCGGATTGCTGGTTGAGCCGGATTCGCCGGTGGAGTTGGCGGAGGCGATGAAGAAGATGGTTCGTTCGTCTACATTGCGCAATCAGCTGGCATCGGAAGCGAAGTATCGGGTGGCACGCGAGTTCTCTCCAGCACGCCAGCGAGAGCTGCTGGAAATGCTGTACTGCACCATGATTGGCGATTCGTTTTCGATCGAAATCGGGGAACCGGCACATGGCGTTGCCTAAGATTTCCGTCATCCTGCCGGTGCGGAATGAAGTTCGCAGCCTGGGGCGATTGCTCGACCAATTGTTGCAGCAAAATTATCCAGCGGAGTTGTTCGAGATCCTGGTAGCGGATGGACGTTCGACCGATGGCACACGAACGCTGGTCGAGCAGAAGGCAAGCACCGCAACGGTATCGCTGCGAGTAATCGACAACCCGGGGATTCGTTCGGGTCCAGGCAGAAATGCCGGCGTCGCCGCTGCTACGGGCGACATCATTTTATTTATTGATGGACACTGCGAAATTCCATCGAAAGAATTATTGCAAGATACGGTGAAATTGCTGGAGGAAACGGGTGCGGATTGCTTGTGTCGTCCGCAGCCGCTGATTGCATTTTCTCCGCGCGGCGTTGGCAGAATCATTGCGGATGCGAGAGCGTCCACGCTGGGGCACGGTCGTGATTCGCTGATCTATAACATGAGCCATTCCGGCTTTGTCCATCCAGCCAGCTCCGGTGCGACGTACAAGAGACCGGTGTTTGAGCGGGTGGGAACGTACGACGAGAGTTTCGATGCCTGCGAGGATGTTGAGTTCAACACACGCGTGGCGGCGGCGGGATATAGGGCCTATACCGATCCGCGATTGAGCGTGTACTACGAGCCGCGGAATAGTTTTCGCGGACTGTTTCGTCAGATGATGCGCTATGGCATCGGTCGGGTACGCCTGGCGCGAAAGCATCCGGAATCCGCATCGATGTCGCAATGGGCGCCGGCGGTGCTGGTGGCGGCGTTCGCGGTCGCGATTGCGAGTGGAGCGGCGGCGATTGTCATGGGAAATTGGATGGTGGCAATCCCGGCCTTTCCGGCAGCCATGTTTGTGCTGATTACGATCGTTGCGTCGATGCACCTGGGATGGCGACACGGCCTGGCGCACGCATTGCTGGGTCCTATCGCGTATGGCTGTATCTATCTGGGACTGGGTACGGGCATGTGGACGGAACTGGCCGGCATTACGCGGCAGCCGGCGCGCTTATCGAACGCGTCGACGCTTCCTCTGCCTGGCGCTTAAAGACGTAAGAGTCGATGGATCGTATTAGAACGATGCTGCAGATCGAAGCCCGGAACTGAGGAAATAGAACGACGCCCGGCTGGTTGATAGTTGCGTGCCGGTGTCGGTGACGGTGGTGTTGTCGACAGCGATTCGAGGGACGGCGAGAGGGTTGGATTCTCGAGTGAAGAATCCGGGAATTGTTGAGACTGCCCGCTTGAATCCCATGGAATGGATCAGCTCTTGTACGCGGCGGTTGTACATGCCGTTGGGGTAGGCCAGTACATCCGACACCGCGCCGGCATGTTGCCAAAGGGAAATGCGGGCGTCGTCCAGTTCCTGGCGGATGTCGCGATCGCTTTCTGAGGAAAGGGTGGCGTGGCGGTGAGTATGCGATCCGACGCGAATCAAGCCGGTGCGGGTCATGACGCGAATCTGTTCCCAGGTAAGAAAACGCCGTGACTGGGTGATGGTCATTTGATAGCGCTGCTCCAGGTGATCGAGAAGCAGAAGGCGGGCGTTTAGGGGCATCCGCTTCAACTCCAACGACCAATATTGCTGGCGCGGGCGAAGCTGAAGATTTTTATTTCTGCCCATGCCCCAATGGTTCAGGTCGATGACCAGTTCTTCCAGGGCGGAGTGGGCGGAACACTGCGACCAGAGGCGGGCAAAGCGCTCTTCGGGCAGCATTTGCAGGGTATCGATGAGCCCGGTGCAGGCGAAGATGGTGGCCGGCATGCCAAAGCGGACCAGGTGGGGAAAGGCGACACGGTAATTATCTTCCCACCCATCGTCGAAGGTTATGGCAACTTTGGGATGGCCTTCGGCACCGCCGGGATCCGACAGGACGTCTTCCAGCGGAACAACCTGGTAGTCGCGCTGCAATAGCTGCAGCAGGGAGACGAAGGCGGACTCGTTCAGCACCAGGTGCGGGTTGTAGCAAAGCGACTGTTCGTCAGCTGGGAGAACGCGATGAAGCGCCAGAACCAGGCCACTGCGGCCGGCAATGGCGCGCCGAAATACGGATGCAATCCCCGTCCGTTCCACGATTGTGCTGAGGACTTTCATTTTCTCTTGCATTGTCTCTTTCACGTTCCGCTCAGCGGAATCGATGACTCACCGGGGGGTGTCACTGGTAATCAAAGCAAGTTGCGTGCCAACGTGCAAAACCGGATGGAAACAGGGTGCGGAGATGCATTTTGGGGAGTTACGGCCGTAACGTGGTGGAAAACGAATCGAGCAGTGTGCAATCTGCTGCACATTTCTACCGCCCGGGGCATTCAGGTTTTACCTAACGACTGCCGATACATAGGTTCGAAGAACGGCCACCCAATTGCATTAACGGAGGTGCACCACAGTTGGCGCCGCAGTGTCCATAGGTGTGTCTGCGAGAAGGTCGGCGAAGCATGTTGATCCCGGTCCGCCCGGGATTCAGCGGGCAAAGCCGATTGCATCGCAGGTCCAGTTCTGGAGGGGTCGCTGCAGCGTTCTTCAGGAGGTTGTGCTGACGAAAGGAATGATTCCGTGACACTACTGAACTTGATGTTGCTTCCGTCCGTGGCTGCGGGTGTTGTTTTACTTGCCTGCGTGGTTCTACAAAGCGTACGCCGCGAATGGTAGGGTCCACGAGGGGGCGATGAACACCTGGATCGTCTCGCGGTGCACGTGGATACACATTCAACCGGTCTGGGGTGGAGAGGTATTGCCATCCCAGGTCTTTTTCAGGAAAAGTCGCGGAAATAGAGATTCCAAGGCATAGCTCCGATTTAAGAGGGCGCCAAAGAATCTGAAATGAGCAGCGGCAACGTAACGATGACGGATGTCCAGACCTCGTGAGGGCCGACATCGATTGCCAGCTGGAAACAAGGTTATTTCACAGAATTGCGAGGAGATTGTGGAGAATCAAGGTTTGACGGGAACACAAGTTTCCGGGATAAGTGGCGTCGTGTCTCAGCCGGCGACATCCGGAAATGTGCGCATTCTATTTTTGATTGATGAGATCGGCGGCATCGCGGAAGGAGGAACCGAGCGCCAGGTATTGCAGCTGATTGAGCTGGCAACGCGATTGGGATATGAGCCGCGACTGGCGGTTTTGCGGGGAACCGAATGGCTGACAGAAAAGGAAGCCGGTTGCCCGATTTACTGTGCCGAAGCGTACAGTTTGCTGCGTTTCTCTGGATGGCGTGCATGCGCCGGGCTGATTCAGTGGATGAGGGATGAACGAATTTCGCTGGTACAAACATTTTTTGTTGAGTGCAATGTCCTTGGTCCGTGGCTGGGACGGCTGGCGGGAGTGCCGGTCATCGTCGGTTCACGGCGCAATCTGAATCAATGGCACGGGCGCTCGGCGTGGGTGGAACCGTGGATGCTGCTGCTGCAGCGGCTGACAAATATGTCGGCGGACTGCGTGATCGCCAACAGCCTGGTGGTGGCGGAAGAAACATTCAAGCTGGAAAAATTACCGCAAGGCAAAATGCACGTGGCCTACAACGGCATCGACCTGGCAAAGTTTTCTCGACTGAATGAACTTCGCGAGCAGGCTCGGCAGATGCTGGGAGTTGGGCCGGACGAAATTCTGGTGGGCAACGTTTCCTGCTTCCGGTGGGGGAAGGGCATTCCTCAATTTGTAGACGCGGCGCGACTGGTGCTGGAAAAAGAGCCGCGCATGCGTTTTCTGGCGGTAGGGGATGGGGATCAGAATGCACTGGTGGTGGAACGCATTCGGCAATATGGATTGGAAGATCGTTTCCACCTGGCGGGACAACAGACGGATGTTTTGCCTTATTTAGCGGCAATGGACATTGGCGTGCTTAGTTCTTTGGGAGAGGGGTTTTCCAACTCTCTGCTGGAATATATGGCAAGCGGACTGCCGGCAGTTGCGACTGAGGTGGGTGGAAATCGAGAAGCTCTGGAGGGTGCGGGTATTCTGGTACCGCCGGACGATCCAAAGGCCCTGGCGGACGCAATCCTGGAACTGGAGTCGGCAACCCTGCGACAGACGATGGGACTGGCGGCACGGCAGCGAGTGGAGCGGTTCAGTCTGGCACGGGCAGAGAAGCGAATGAAAGAAATATACGCGGAATTGCTACAGGCAAAGGGCACTGTGCCCAGGGAATTTTGAGGAGAAACGAACGTGATGGAATCTATGAAGAGTGAGAAGAACGCTGTAGTCTCGCAGTACGCCGGTACTACGGCAATTGAGGAGTCGAGAATGGATGTGCTGCTGGAGTCGATCCAGAATCGGACGGGTCAGGTAGGTGTTGTGGGTTTGGGTTATGTCGGTCTGCCGCTGGCCATGTTGTTCGCGCGGGCCGGATTTCCGGTGACCGGATTCGACGTCGACATCACCAAAGTGAACAAGCTGAATGCCGGGTCTTCCTATATCCAGCGCATTTTGCCAGAAGAGATTGCACAGCTGCGCGAGACCGGCTTCAAGGCCAGCTCTGAGTACGCAGATGTCAGCAACATGCAAGCCATCATCATTTGTGTTCCGACGCCGCTGGACGAGCATCAGGGACCGGACCTTCGCTTCATTGAAGACACAGCCCGCTCGCTGTCGCCGCATCTTCGTGCCGGACAACTTGTCATTCTGGAAAGCACCACCTATCCGGGGACCACGGAAGAAGTATTGATTCCACTGCTGGAGGCGGGCAATCCGCAGGGACTGCGCTGCTATCGCGAGGGTCTAGATCCAGCGAAGTGCTTTTATGTCGCGTATTCTCCTGAGCGCGAAGATCCAGGCAACGTGACGGTCGAGCGCAGCGATATTCCCAAGGTTGTGGGAGCGTCGACGAAAGAGTCCGGAGACCTGGCGGCTGCGTTCTACGGCAACATTTTCAATCGCATTGTTCGTGTCTCCAGTCCGGCAGCGGCCGAGATGACGAAGCTGCTGGAAAACATTTATCGATGCGTCAATATCGCATTGGTGAATGAACTGAAGCTGCTGTGCCTGCGGATGAATCTCGACATCTGGGAAATCATCGAAGCAGCGGCAACCAAGCCCTTCGGATTCCAGCCGTTTTATCCGGGACCGGGGCTGGGCGGCCATTGCATTCCGATCGATCCGTTCTATCTTTCCTGGAAGGCGAAGGAACTGGACTTCAGTACTCGGTTTATTGAGTTGGCAGGCGAGGTAAACACTTCCATGCCGTACCACGTTGTGGAATCGGTGGCAGCCGCGTTGAACGATCGCAGCAAGCCGCTGAAGGGCAGCAAAATCCTGGTGTTGGGACTTTCCTACAAAAAAGATATCGACGATTTGCGGGAGTCACCTTCATTGACCTTAATTGAACAACTGCGCCGCCGGGGAGCACTGGTCGAGTACAACGACCCGTATTTCCCGACCGTAGGACATGGCCGACATTATGCGTTGAACATGACGTCGGTGCCTCTGACCTCGGTTGGCGATTATGACTGTGTTTTGATTGCAACCGATCACTCTGACTTCGACTACGAGGCCATTGCAAAGGAATCGAAGCTGCTGGTCGACACCCGCAATGCTACCCGCGGGATTGTGGATCCGGAGCTACAAAAAAAGATCGTCCGCTGTTAAGACGGCATGGATTAAACGGCACAGATTAAGACGGCACGGAAACGACAGATTGTCAGCGTCATTTCCGCCGGAATTTAGAGACTGCCTCCCGCCGAGCCGAACCAGGCCTACGGGAGGCAGTTTGAGTTTTTACGGTAACCGAAAGGGTTACTGATGAAGCAACTTTGCGATGGGTGGGGTAACAATAGGAAAAACTTTTCACACTTCATCTTGGAATGGGAACTCTTTTGGCGGGGTGGTTGGCCAGTGGAAATCCCATTCCGCTAACTTGTTGCATTGTCACTCAAAACCGGGCTGGAGAGGGCGGCTGGAAAACGCTGACCGGTTGGCACTTCACGTGCATTTCATCTTTGGGTAGCCCATAAATTGACGCCTGGAAACGGTAGCTTGTGAAAACGAATGCGTTGACGATCGGCGGGTACGAGGTTACTGCCAACCGCGACATGCGAGAGCATGACGATCGGTTCGCGCCGCCGCGCATCGCGGTTTCCGCGGAAGTGAGTCCGTGGAACTCGACGGTGCTGCAGCTTTTCTCTGCGGTGGTCGACAGAAATCCGAATTCCATCGCGTTGGCAGATACCGAACAATCCCTGACCTATGGGCAGTTGTGGAATTTTGCGGACGCCTTCCGCGCTCGCCTGGTCGCACAAGGAATGAAGCAGGGTGATCGAGTGGGAGTCGCTGCTGCGCGTTCGGTGGCGACGGTTGCCGCAATCATCGGAATCGTGATGGCGGGTGGATGCTATGTTCCGATCGAGGTAAAAGAATTTTCCGCGAGCCGTGCTGGGACAGATCCGCGATTCGAGCGGCATTCGCTTTTGGGTTGCGGATGAGAAGACAAGGCACAACGCAGATCCGATGCTTTGGGCGGGATGTTTCGTTCTGGCGATCGAGGAAGTTACTGCGCCCTCGGGTACAGTTCCGGTTGCGATCCCTACAGTTCAACTCGACAGCGAGAGCCCGCTGTACGTGATGTTTACTTCCGGCTCGACTGGATTGCCGAAGGGCGTGGTGGTTCCTCATCGCGCTGTTGCGCGGCTGGTTACGGGACAGGATTTTATTGAGTTCGACGCGACGCAAACTTTTCTGTTGCATTCGCCGTTGTCCTTCGATGCTTCGACATTGGAATTCTGGGGTAGCTTGCTGCATGGTTCCAAGCTGGTGGTTGCGCCGGCAGCGTTCGCTGGGTCTGGACGACTACACGCAGCTGATTCTGCAGCAGGGCGTGACGACATTGTGGTTGACGGCTGCGATGTTTCATCTGGCAGCGGAACACACGCCAGAGTTATTTGCTTCGCTGCGCCAACTGGTATTTGGCGGCGATGTGATTTCGCCGCGCCATGTGGAGCGGATTCGATCGTTGTATCCAACGCTTGCGCATGGTGAACGGCTACGGCCCGACGGAGAACACGACATTCACTTGCTGCTACGTGGTTCCGAGGGAATATCGAGCCGAAGGTACGCTGCCGATTGGAAAGCCGATCGCGCACACCACGGTACACATTCTCGACGCAGATCGAAATGAGTTGCCTGCGGGTGAGACGGGAGAATTGGCGACCGGCGGAGCTGGGGTCGCGCTGGGATACCTGGGACGCCCGGAAGCGACGGCAGAAAAATTTCTTGCAGACCCATTTTCAGATCGGCCGGGAGCATTGCTGTATTTGACCGGAGATCGTGCGGTTGCGCGGCTGGATGGAACGATTGAATTTCTCGGACGCATCGATCGCCAGGTAAAGATTGCTGGACATCGCGTGGAACTTGCGGCAGTCGAGAATGCATTGTCTGCCTCGCCGCTGGTGGCGGATGCGGCGGTGGTGGTGTTGACGGTTCCATCGGGAGAGAAGCAGCTGGTTGCGTGCGTCGCGTTGACTAACCCAACGCAAAATGCCGAAGCGACATTGCGCGGGTGGTTGCAGGCACGTTTGTCTCGCACATCGACACCGCAGCACTGGTTGTTTTTGGAGAGGATGCCCATCAACGCCAATGGCAAGCTGGATCGCAGCGCCTTACAGACTCTTTGTGAGACACGGTTGATCGCGGGCAATTCGGATCACTCCAAAGCTGCAGCCAAGCCGCAGCAAGATGCGGCGGCACAGCGCGAGAGCGGCGCCGATGAAGCCAGGACGATGCGCGTATCTGCAGGAACTGTGGGCGACACTGCTGGGACGCACGGCGGTGGCGGCAGACGAAAATTTCTTTGACCTGGGTGGAACCTCGCTGTTGTTGATCGAGATGCATGCCAGGTTGCACGGCGAATTTGCATCGACTCCATCGCTGGTGGATATGTTCGCGTATCCAACATCGCGCAGTCTGGCAGCGCGTCTCTGCGCGGGGCAGGCGACAAAAGCCAGAAGCCGGCGCAGGGGAGTTGCGAGGTCAACGCCAGCGCGCGGCCATGCTGGCGAGGCGACCGGGAATGCAGGCGCAGAAGGTTCCGTCGCCGAACATTGCCAGAGAGGGTGGAAGCCGATGAGCGAACGGTTGCAAAATGCGGTCGCCATCATCGGAGTGGCGGGACGTTTTCCAGGCGCGGAGAATGTGGAGCAGTTGTGGCAGAACCTGTGCGAAGGGCGCGAATCGGTTCGTCCGATTGCGACCGAGGAGCTGCAGGACGGGCTGACGGAAGCGCAGCGCGCGAAGGGAAAATATGTTGCTGCGCGCGCCATCCTCGATAACGTAGACATGTTCGATGCTGAGTTCTTTCGGATTCTGCCGCGGGAAGCGGAAGTCGCCGATCCGCAACAGCGTGTGTTGATGGAGTGTGCGTGGGAAGCGCTGGAAGATGCCGGCTATGATCCAGCGAGGATCGCGGGCAACGTCGGCGTGTTTGCTGGATCGAGCATCAACACGTATTTGCTGTTGCATCTGGCGTCGGACCCGGGATTTCGCGAGGAGTTTACGCGGTCGTATCAGGTGGGATCGTTCCCGTCGCTGGTGGGGAACGGACATGATTTTCTGGCAACGCGCATCAGCTACAAACTGAATTTGCGCGGACCGGCAATGACGGTGCAGTCGGCGTGTTCGACTTCTCTGCTGGCGGTGGCGCAGGCATGGCAAAGCCTGACAAATTATCAGTCGGACCTGGCGTTGGCCGGCGGAGTTTCCATTTCCTTTCCGCAGCAGCGCGGATATTTTTATCAGGAAGGCGGCATGGTTTCCGCGGACGGGCATTGCCGCCCATTTGATGCCGCAGCGACAGGAACAGTGTTTGGCGCAGGCGCAGGAATGGTGCTGCTGAAGCGCGCTGAAGAAGCGATTGCAGACGGAGACCACATTTATGCGCTGTTGCTTGGAGCCGGCATCAACAACGATGGCTCGGATAAATTTGGCTATGCAGCGCCCAGCCAAAAAGGCCAGGCGGATGCGATCTCGATGGCGTATGCGGTGGCGGGAGTGGATCCGGCATCGGTGGACTACATCGAATGTCACGGGACCGGCACGCCGCTGGGCGATCCCATTGA
The DNA here is from genome assembly GCA_963774515.1 of uncultured Acidobacteriota bacterium. Lineage (GTDB taxonomy): Bacteria > Acidobacteriota > Terriglobia > Terriglobales > Acidobacteriaceae > JAKAAZ01. Next base: position 106,758 of record CAVZFK010000005.1, read on the forward strand.
AGTGGGTGCGTTGGCGGAGGTGTTTGGAGCGGGCGAGGCACGGACATCTCCATGTTTGCTGAGTTCGGTGAAGGGAAATATTGGACATCTGGATGTTGCGGCAGGCGTGACCGGCCTGGTGAAGGCGGCCATGTCGCTTGATCGCGAAAAGATTCCGGGAACATTGCATTACAGCGAACCAAATCCGCGACTCGATCTGCCGAATATTCCATTCATGGTTTCCGGCCAAGCGACGCCGTGGCCTCGGGGACGCGCGATTCGACGGGCTGGGGTGAGCGCTTTTGGATTTGGCGGCACCAATGTTCACGTGGTGCTGGAAGAAGCTCCAACGTCGGAAGCGATATTGTCGCAGCGAGCAAAGCAGGTGCTTTGCTTCTCTGCGCGAACGGACACCGCGTTGATCGCGCAATGTGCTCGCCTGGCAAATTATTTGGAACGCGCCGATGCGGAAGATCTTTCGCTGTCGAACGTGGCCTACACATTGGCGGAAGGGCGGCGGGCGTTTACACATCGCGTCGCAATCGCGGCCGGGACTCGCGAGGAAGCCATCGCGCAGCTTCGCAAGACGGATGCGATTCAATCGCGCGCGACGACTGCGACGGAAGCGACTCGCGTGGCCATGTTGTTTCCTGGGCAGGGAACACAATATCCGGGGATGGCAGAGGATTTATACAATTCGGAGCCGTTCTATCGGGAGACTGTGGACGATTGCTGCCGACAATTGCGGTCGCTGACTGGACTTGATCTGTTGCCGGTGATGTATCCCGCGATCGCCGATGCAGCGGATAAGCAGGCTTGGGACGCATGCGGCGCGGACGCTGGAACAAACGAAGTTTGCGCAGCCAGCGCTGTTCGTGACGAGCTATGCGTTGGCGAAATTGTGGATGCATTGGGGTGTTGTGCCGGCCTGCCTGGTCGGGCACAGTGTAGGCGAACTGGTGGCGGCATGCATTGCGGGCGTATTTTCGTTAAGCGATGCGCTGCTGCTTGTGGCAAGACGCGGCGAATGGATGCAGGAAATGCCGGGCGGCAGCATGCTGGCCGTGCGTATGCAATCGCAACAGTTACAAATGATGCTGCCGGAGAATGTTTCAATTGCCGCTATCAATTCGCCATCGTTGACGGTTGCATCCGGGCCTACAGAGGCAATCGATCTGCTGGCGAAGAAGCTCGAGCAGCAAAATATTGCCAGCCGCAAGCTGCATACTTCTCACGCTTTTCATTCGGCGATGGTCGAGCCAGTGGTCGAGCGGCTACGGAACCTGTTGGCTTCGATGTCTTTGCAGGAACCGCAATTGCCGATCCTCTCGACAGTGACGGGCGAGATGCTGACGGCTGCTGAAGCGACGTCGCCAGAATACTGGGCGCGGCACAGCCGGGTGACGGTGAACTTCAGCGCGGCGGCGAGCAAGCTGATCCAGGATGGATATGAGGTTTTGCTGGAAGCCGGCGCCGGAGATACATTGAGCACGCTGGTGCGGCAACAAGTGCCGCGTGGAAGCAAGATTGCGACATGTGTTTCGATTCCGGCGGGAGCGTCGCGCGCTTCGAAAGATGGCAAATCTTCATGGGATGGAATCGCAACTGCGGCCGGATCTCTGTGGGCGCGCGGTGTGTCTGTCGATTGGAACGCATATTACGCGACCGAATCACGCCGCCGGGTTTCATTGCCCACATATCCGTTTGAGCGCAAACGCTACTGGGTGGAAGCTCGCAGAGATGCGGTAGCGACGGACGCATCCGCAGATGCGGAAACGAAAGATACAACGGCATCACTATTGGAACAAAACATCCCATCGGCGAATGGGAACAGCACGGCAACAACCTTGAACTCCTTGGAGAAACAAATGACATTTACCGCCAGCATCAAGACGGACAGCTCCACACCTCGCGAAAATCGAAGCGCCAGAATCTGCCAGGAGGTGGCCGAATTGCTGGGCGATCTGTCGGGCCTGGAATTGGCAGCGGATCAGTTTGAAACGAGTTTTCTGGAGTTGGGATTTGATTCGCTGTTTTTGACGCAGGCCGCGCAGAAGATTCAGAACAAATATGGAGTGAAGGTCGCGTTTCGCCAACTGCTCGATACGCTAGGTTCAATTCGACTGATTGCCGAATACCTTGACCAGCAACTGCCGCAGGATGCTGCGCCAGCCGTAGCGGCAACCCAAGTTGAGAAAGCTGCAGAACCCGCGGCGATGGTAGCCGCACCGAACTTGGCTGTTCCCACGCCACAGGGGAACGCAAATGTCGCCAGCAGCACAGGCCGGCATGGTAGTGGATGGAAAAATTGCGACGCTGATGCAGCAACAACTGCAGGCCGTCACGCAATTGATACAGTCTCAGTTACAAATTCTCGGAAGTGCACCTGCAAGTGCGGAGCTGGCACAAGCTGGGACGCAATCGCGTCCTGTGCAGCCGAAGACCGTGGCTGTCGCGCAACCTGTTGTTGCCGCATTAACGAGCGCTACTGATTCGAAGTTGGCTGGCGATCATCCGCTTATGCAAAAGCAGGTGAGCGTCGCTGCACATCACACATTGACGCCGGAACAGGAGAAATTCGTAGCGGATCTGACAGCGCGTTATTGCAAGAAGACCGCGCAATCGAAGGCTTTCACGCAACAGCATCGCAAGACACTCGCGGATCCACGCGTGGTCAGCGGATTTCGCCCGGAATGGAAAGAGATGGTTTACAGCCTTGTGTCCTCGCGGAGCAAGGGATCGAAACTGTGGGATATTGACGGAAATGAATACATCGACCTGGTGAATGGATTCGGGCCGACGATGTTTGGCCATGCGCCGGAGTTTGTGCTGAATGCGCTGCAGGAGCAGATGAGTGAGGGCTTCGCAATCGGCCCGCAAACGCCATTGGCAGGGAAGGCTGCGGACCTGTTGACCGAGTTGACGGGAACAGATCGGGTGACATTCTGCAACACCGGTTCTGAAGCGGTGATGGCGGCGATGCGGATTGCGCGCACGGTGACCGGCAGAGATCGAGTCGTTTTCTTCGCAGGCGATTATCACGGACAGTTCGACGAAGTGCTGGTAAAGCAGTTGAAGCGGAAGGGCGAGATTTTATCGCAGCCCGCGGCCCCTGGAATTCCCCGCGCCAATCTTGGAAATATAACCGTGCTGGATTACGGAACGGATGAGGCGCTCAAATACATTGAGCAGCATGCGGACGAGTTGGCGGCGGTTTTGATTGAGCCGGTGCAGAGCCGTCATCCGAATCTTCAACCGAAGGAATTTCTGCTGCGGGTGCGAGAGGTTACGCGGCAATCCGGAACTGCTTTTATTTTCGACGAGGTGGTGAATGGATTCCGCATTCATCCCCGAGGAGCGCAGGGATACTACGGCATTGACGCCGATATGGTGACTTACGGCAAGGTGATTGGCGGCGGTATGCCGATCGGCATTCTGGCAGGCAAATCGGCATTTATGGACGCGCTGGATGGAGGTACCTGGCAGTTCGGCGATGCTTCGGTCCCTGAAGCCGGCGTGACTTTCTTCGCGGGTACGTTTGTTCGTCATCCGTTGACGATGGCAGCCTTGTGCGCCACTCTGGAGCACATCCGGGACGCTGGGGTTGCGCTGTATGACACGTTGAACCAGCGTTCAGCGCGGTTTGTCGCGCAGGTGAATGAAGTGTTTGCGAAGCGCGGTACTCCGCTGCATCTGGATGCCTGCGGCAGCGTGATGTATTTTGGAATTCCACTGGAACTACGGTTTGGCGGGCTGCTCTTCTACTTACTCCGGGAAAAGGGCGTTTTTATACTGGAAGGATTTCCGCTCTATCTGACCACAGAGCACAGCGATGCCGATCTCGAGCATATTGTGCGTGCATTCGATGAAAGCCTGGCTGATTTGCAACGCATAGGGCTGATGCCGCAGGAGCGAACGGAAGGCAGAGTGGAACCTGTCGACACAAATGTAACTGTGGCAATTACAGAAGTGGCATTGACCCAGCCGCAGTTGGAAATCATGCTGGCGGCGCAGGTCTCTGATGAGGCCAACTGCGCCTATAACGAGTCGTTTCGGCTAACTCTGGATGGAGTGCTGGATCGGGACGCGCTGCAGAAGGCGTGGCAGGCGTTGATCGCGCGTCATGACGCGCTGCGCATGTCACTGGTGCCCGCAAGAGACAAGATGCGTGTGCATCCAGGCCGTGAGATTCCGATTCAGGAAGTTGATTTGTCGGGCCATTCCACTGCCGAGCAGAAACACTTGCTCGATGCGATGATCACGGCGGAAGGCCAGCAGCCGTTTGAGTTGGTGCAAGGACCCTTGCTGCGCGCGCAGAGCGTCAAGCTGGCGGCGGAGAAGCATGTGCTCCTGATTACCGGGCACCATCTGGTATGCGACGGATGGACGGTGAATGTGATCGTGGACGAACTCGGCGAGTTGTATACGGCCGCGGTGCAGAAGAGCTCCGCAAACTTGTCGCCGGCGAAATCGTTTACACGCTATGCGCAAGAGACGCAGCAAGCGGAGTGGCGCGAGCAGGAACGCAGCGACCTGGAATATTGGAAGCAGCAATTGACGCCGGAGCCGGAGGTTTTGACGCTGCCGAGCGATCGCACTCGTCCGACAGAGCGCAGTTTTGCGGGCTCGACGTATGTGGCGGAGTTTTCAAAAGAATTTGCAGCGACGCTGCGCAAGACCGGCGCGCAGGCGGGATGCACCTTATTCACCACATTGCTGGCTGGCTGGCAGATTCTGCTGTGGAGGCTGAGCGGCAACGCCGATCCGGTCACCATGATTCCTGCGGCTGCGCAGTCGCAGATGGAAAACGAAGTTCTGGTTGGACATTGCGTTCACCTGTTGCCGATTCGCGCCGGATTGGCTCCGGAGATGAAGGCAGTGGATTATCTGCGAGCCCTGAAGCCAGTGGTGCTGGATGCCTATGATCACCAGCATGCGACCTATGGCAGCATGGTGCGTGCACTGACACCGCGGCGTGAGCCGGGACGGCTTCCGCTGAGCGAAATTCAGTTCAACCTGGAACAAGTCGGCAGAGGCGCAACGTTTGCGGGATTGAAGACTGCGGTGCAGGCGAACGGCAAGCGCGCTGTGAACTTCGATCTTTTCCTGAACATTGTCGATACCGGCAATGGCTTGCGACTGGAGTGCGATTACAGTACCGGACTCTATGACGAAGCGACGATTGCGCGTTGGATGCAGAGTTATCGCACCCTGCTTGAGGCCATCGTTGCCAACCCGGCGCAGAGCGTGGCAACGCTCGAAATTCTTGAACCCTCGCTAAGGAAGTTCCTGCTGGAGGCGTGCAACCCACCGGCAACCGGACCGATGGAAGCGGAAAATGTTCCCGACTTAATTGCGAAGGCGTTTGCTGCGTTGCCAAATCAGCCTGCAGCGGACTTCTATGGTCTGGAGTTGACGCGCGCACAACTCGCCAAACAAAGTGACCGGCTGGCGTCCTGGTTGATTCGCAATGGAGCAGGCCCAGGTTCGCTGGTGGCCATCTATATGGATCGGTCGCTGGAAATGCTGATTGCGATGCTCGGCGTGATGAAGGCGGGGGCTGCTTATGTTCCGCTGGATCCAATGTTTCCGCCGGCGCGGATTGCGCAAATCCTGGAAGAAACAAATGTGCCTGTGATGGTTACATTAGTCCAACATCTGGAGGCATTGCCACAATCGAACGCCAGGGTGATTGCTCTGGATGACGAAGCCGTGGCTCTGCAGAAAGAGCCCATCGTCACTTTGCCTGCTATCCACAGTCACGATCGCGCTTATGTCATTTTCACTTCCGGATCGACAGGTCGGCCAAAGGGTGTGGAGGTTTGTCACGGCAACGTGGTCAACCTGTTGACGGACACAGCGCAGCGGCTGGAGATGAAGCCGGAAGATCGATTGCTGGCTGTGACGACATTGTCATTCGACATCGCAGTGCTGGAAATGCTGTTGCCGCTGGTTTCAGGAGGCACGGTGGTGATTGCTCACCGCGATGATGTTGCGGATGGCGCGCAGTTGAAGGAATTGATCCAAGCGACACGCGCGACCACGCTGCAGGCCACTCCAGTGACCTGGAGAATGCTGCTGGAGCAGGGATTTGAGGCAGCGCCGGGCTTCAAAATGCTGTGTGGCGGCGAGGCATGGACGGCGGCGATGGGAGACCAACTGCTGGAGCATGGCGGCCGGTTGTGGAATATGTATGGACCTACGGAGACCACGGTCTGGTCTTCGATCACCGAAGTGAAGCGCGGCGCAGGGCGGATGACGATTGGTCCACCGATCGCGAACACGCGGTTTTACGTGCTGGATACACAGTTCCAACTGGTACCTCCGGGAGTTTCCGGAGAACTCTACATCGCGGGCGACGGTGTTGCGCGAGGATATTTTGAACGGCCTGAGTTGACCGCGGAGAAGTTCCTTGCAGACCCATTCGTTCCGGGAGAGCGGATGTATCGCACCGGAGATGAAGTGCGGCAACTGGCGGATGGACGGATTGAATTCCTGGGACGGCTCGATCACCAGATCAAGCTGCGGGGATTCCGAATTGAACTGGGTGATGTGGAAACTGCCATCCGAGCGCTTCCCGGAGTTCGCGACGCGGTTGCGATGCTGCGACCGGATGCGAGCGGCGAAGCCATCCTGGTGGGCTATTACACGGGTGCAGAAAATTCCACGCCGGCGGAATTGAAGCGAGCGCTCGGCAGTCAATTGCCGGTGTACATGGTTCCGACGGTGATGAAGTCATTGCCGAGTTTGCCGCTGACGCCGAATGGCAAAATCGATCGCAAGGCGTTGCCGGAGCCGCGTACAGGCGCAGAGATCGAAGTGGAAGAGTTCTTCGAGCCGAAGACGCGGACGGAGATCACGCTGGCAGAGATTTTCGCCGATGTTTTGGGGTGTGCGCGCATCAGTATTCGTGCTAGTTTGTTGGACCTGGGCGCCGATTCGTTGCGCATGTTCCAAATCGCCTCGCGAGCCCATCATCGGGGGTTTGCGGTGAGCGCAAAGCAATTAATGCAATTACATACGGTTGAAGCAGTTGCAGCGGCAGTGGATAAAGCGGAAAACAGTGAGTTTAGCGTCGCGGTTCCCGCCGTTCCATTACAGCGTATTTCGCGGGAGAATTACCGGGTTCGTATGTAGACTTTCAATCACGCTATAACGGTGGGACACCCGGCACACGTTACATGGCGCGTGGGTAAGGATTAGGAAGAAAGATCGTGTCGACCTTGGTTGGTTTCACAAAATCCGCGAACGACGAAGCGACAGAGGGCGCCATCTATGCGATGCCTGCCACTCCATTGCAGGTACGTCTGTGGCAGCTGAATGAAGCGGCTGCGGATGCGGCATGGAATGTTGCTGTGCGATTTCGACTTTCCGGTCCGCTGGATCGAGAGAAGTTTGAGCAGGCGCTGCAACGCCTGGCGACGCGGCATGAGGCGCTGCGCACATCGTTCACCATGCACGAGGGAGCTCTGGTTCAGCGGATTGCAGACCACGCAATTCTACCGTTGCAGTGGTGCGATCTTGAATCGCTGAATCCGGAGGCGCGAGATGAAGAAGTCGCGTGTCTTTCGCTGGAGCACGCACGACAGATTCTGCCATTGACGTCAGCTCCGCTGTTACGCGCGGGCATGCTTCGGTTGAGCGAGACAGAACACATCCTGGTATGGAATGCGCACCACAGCGTCTGCGATGGCTGGTCTGTAGGACTGCTGGTGAGCGACCTGATGGCTTGCTATGGGGAATTGCTGCAGGGCAAAGAGCCTTCGGCGCAGACCGGTCTGGACTTTGGGGATTATGCGGTATGGCTGGACGCGCAGCGTAAAACGCCTGAATACGAATCTCACAGAGCGTATTGGAAGCAGCAACTGCAGGGCCTTGAAGTCGCTCCGCTGCCGAAGGCATGGCAGGCCACGGCGAAGACGGAGACGTCTACGATTCACTCGATGTTGCTGCCGCGGTCGCTGACGGACGCAATCGCAGCTGTGGCGCAGCGGCATCATTCGACATTTTTCCACGCAGTGCTGGCCACGTTTGGACTTCTGCTGCGGACGCACCAGTCGCAGGCCGATGTGGCGCTGGAAACTCCCATGAGCGGGAGAGATCAGTCGGAACTGGAAAGCGTTGTCGGAGCATTTGTGAATTATTTACCGCTCCGCTTCGGCGTGGATGCGGAGATGCGCTTCAGCGACCTGCTGCATGAGGTTCGCGACATGGTGACGGACTGCTTTGACCATGCACAATTCCGCTATGAAGATTTGCTGGCGGACCTGGAGAAAGAAGGCAGGGCGGCGGCTGGCGCCAAATCACTGACGCCGGTGGGGTTTATTTGCCAGCAGGATTTTGTTCGTCCCGTGACTGCGGGCGGGGTCGCGATGACGGCAGTGCCTTCCGTCAGTCCAGGAGCGCTTCGTCCGCTGACTGTCTTTATGGTGGAGCGCGCCGATGGATGGCGTCTTTCCTGCGAAGTGGACAATCATTTTGTTTCGCAGCAATCTGGTCTTCGTTTGCTGGAAGATTTCCAGCGGCTGCTTGGAGTGGTCGCGAAGGGAGCGGAAGAATCGACGGCCGCGATTGCTGTGCGCGCAGGCTTGGCTGCGATAGCTGCGCCGGCGGAGAAGAATATCTCGACCGGAGTGAATGGACATTTGGAGTCGACGGGCGGCGTGGTGAAGATTCCCGCGACGGAGTTTCAGCGACGGTTCTGGCGGCTGGACTCTTTAAATCCCGGAGGCGTGGCGTTCCATGTTCGGATCCGTTTGCAGCTTAAGGGTCGTTTGGATGTGGACGCGTTGGCGCGAGCGATTGCCAGCGTAGCTCGCCGCAATGAGATTTTACGAACCACTCTAGAAGAAGAGAACGACGAGGTGCGGCAGGTAATTCATTCGGAGCTGCCCGTTGATTTTCGCCTGCTTGCTTCGGATGTGCAGGGACCAGAGAATTCGCGCTCAGAAGCGCAGCGGCTTGCTGACGCTGCGATTATCGACCGCGAGGGACGGGAGGGATTTTCTCTTTCGAAAGGTCCACTGTTCCGGGTGCGGGTGCTGCGTCTGGAAAACGAGCGGCATTGGTTGGCGATTACACTTTCCCACTGCATCGTAGATGGATGGTCGACAGGAATTTTTCTGGAACAGCTGCAGCAGGCGTATGAGCAGGAGATTGGTTCCGGAGGGGCCGGCAAGAATTCCCCAGTACAGTTTTCCTGGTATGCCCAGGCCGAGCGCAAGCTGCTGGCGAGCCCGGAAAAGGATCGCAGGCTTGCATGGTGGAAGAAATATCTCAGCGGAGTCTGGACTCCGTTGGAACTGCCGCAGAATCTTGAAGCCCTAAACAATGAGGGTGGGGATGCGCGCGCGGGACTGGTTACGGAAATTCTGGATCCTGCGACGGTGACGTCGGCGCGGCGCTTTGCGCGCGAATGCCAGGCGACCGCGTTCGCTATCTTTGGCGGGCTATTTCAGGCTTTGTTGTCGCGCTATAGCGGGCGGAACGACATTTTCTTTCTAACGCCGCACGCCAATCGAACCGAAAATACGGAAACCATTATGGGGCCACTGGCGGATCCGATCTGCCTGGCCGCACATATTGGAGCGGAGACAACGTTTCGCCAGCTGGTAACACGGTTTGGCGAAGACTCGATGGACGCGATGGAGCGTGCCTTGCCGCTCAATCTAGTGACGCCGTTAGTCGATATGCGGGTGGGCCGGGATTATCATCCGCTGAACCAGATCACCTTCTTCTATCAGCGTGCGTTTGTGCACGAGATGCAATGGAAGGGACTCGAAATTGATTCCTTACCCGACGTCCCCGCGGTAACGGGCAGCGAATGGCAGTTAGGCGTGGTGGAGCGGAACAGCGGCGTGCATCTGGAATTTTTGTATGATGCGACGCTCTATTCCGAAGCGACGATCCGGATCGTACAGCGCCATTTTGCACGCTTGTTGCGGGAAGCCGTGATGGCACCGGATATTCCGTTGTCGCAACTGAAATTGATGACGATCGAAGAGATGGAAACGTATTCGACGGCCGTGTCTGTGCTACCTGTGATTGGACGGCTGCTGCCGCGTCCACAGGCAATGCCACCGGCGACTTCGTCACAAGAGGAGTCCGCAGCCGTTGTCCCGGCGTCGACGGCCGCTTTCTCGAAGAGCGAGAGCGAGATGATGCGCATCTGGCGTCAGGTGCTGAAGATTGAGGACCTCAACGTCGATTCCAATTTCTTCGACCTGGGCGGCCACTCGCTGCTGCTGGCGAGACTGCAAATGATCTTGAAGCGCGAGTTCAACGTTCAGTTGACGGCCGCGGAAGTTTTCCGGCATCCGACGATCGGAACCCTGGCAGCATGGCTGGATCGGGTCCAATTGGAAGGGAAAAAAGTCGCGCGTCAAGGTGCTCACCGTCCGGCAAAGGAAAATCCACGCATTGTGCCGATTCAGCCGCTGGGAGCGGGCCGCCCGATCTTCGTGATTTCGCAAAGCATGATTTTTCGCACGCTTACGGCGGAACTGGGCACCGAGCAGCCGGTCTTCGCTGTGCAGACGCTCGAACAGGATAACGAGGCGATGGCAACTGCCAACTATGAGCAGTTGATTGATTTCTACGTTCGCCTGATTCGCGAAACGCAGCCATCGGGACCGTATCGACTGGCCGGCTGGTGTCTCTCGGCGTGGATTGCCTATGGAGTGGCGCGCCGTCTGGAACAAATGGGACAGCAGATTGAATTGCTGATGATTATCGATGCATGGGCGCCGGGTTACTGGAGTCAGCAGACGCCGATTCGTCGCCGCATCATGCTGGCGATCTATCAGTTCCAAAGATTCCGCTATATGGAGCGCCAAGCGAAGAAGGTCGATGAAACCAAGGCAGCTCCATTTCTAGAGCGAAGCATGCATGCGCTCACGGTCGCGGTGGGTAAGCTTGGAGGACGCTTGCAGCGCTGGGCGACTCCCGAGGAATCTCGCTATACGGAAGAGGAAAAACTCGCATTGCATATGCAGGAGACGGCGCGATTGGCTGCAGCGAGTGGGCCATTGCAGGGCAAAGCGCTTTTGTTCCGCAGTGAGGAAGAGCCGAGGGGTCCGATGCTGGACTCCGATATGGGATGGTCGACGTTATTCGAGAAGTCTGTAGATGTTGAGGTGGTGCCAGGGGACCATCATCGAAATCTTCAAACTCCCAGGAGCAAGGGCCATGGCATTACGGGCTCGCGCTGCTTTAGGGATCGGGACAGGTTCCTCAATCAAGAATGTGGCCGCAAAGGCTGACACTGTTACGGCCGAGAACGCTCGCATCAGTATGGCTCCTGGAGTGGGGGATTGATGCGGCTCTTAGAATCAATCGGATTTGTGCTGGCCATTCCGGCGGTGTTTGCTCTGCTGGGCTGGATGCCGAGGCGCACGGGATTGGTGTTCGCCACCATGTCGTGCGGAGTTTTACTGGTGTCCGGCGCGTGGCTGGGAGTGTACTGGCAATTGATCCCGCTGTACCTTGGCGTGCTGCTGAGCCTGTTCGCACTGCGGCGCACCGCAGCGCAGCGTCGCAATTGGGTGCAGGTGCTGGCAGCGACCGCTGTGGCCGGTCTTTTGATAGTGACAGCTGGCTGCACGTTTGTGCTGCCGATGTTCAGTTTGCCCCAGCCTACGGGTCCGTATGCGACTGGCACTCGGGTGGAACACCTGGTGGATCCGGTGCGGATGGAGACACACGTTGCGGGGTCGTCACGGCCGCGCGAGATCATGGTCCAGATATGGTATCCGGCGACTCCAGATCATCAACCTCTCGCCAGCTATCGCCGACGTCGCGAGACAACTCTTTGTCGAGTTATATGGCAGTTTTGAAGACTCACTCCTATACGGATGCTGCAGTCGCGACCAGTGGGGCGCCCTTTCCAGTACTGCTTTTTAATCCAGCGTGGGCGGGACATCGGACGCAGAACACGTACCAGGTGGAGGATCTTGCCAGCCACGGCTTCATTGTGGTCGGAGTCGATCACACCTATAACTCCGGTCCGGTCGCATTTCCTGACGGGCGCGTGATCGGACCCACGGACACACACGATATTGCAGGCTTCCAAAACACCACGGTGGCGCAGCAGTATGCATTTGGAGCTCGCGAAGTGGATATCGAGGCGGGTGATGATGTGCTGGCGCTGAACACATTGTCGGCTGCGAACCTTGATCCCCGCAGTCCATGGTTCCACCGTGTCGATGCAAATGATGCGGGGGCGTTTGGTCATTCTTTTGGCGGAGCTGTTGCGGCGGAAGTTTGCTATCAGGATCCAAGGGTAAAGGCAGCCCTGAACGAAGATGGATGGATGTTCGGCGAAGTTGCCACGCGTGGACTCGATAAACCTTACATGGTCATGAATGACGATAGTCCGGCGATTACACCAGCGCAGCTGAATTCCAAGGACGTGCAGACGCGTCGAGAGTCGAAGCTGACCGATATCGATATTGCGAATTTGAATCACACCATGGGCGCGTTCGGCGGGTACGAGCTGACGATTCTGGGAACGCGGCATTTCAATTTTACGGACAGACCCCTGTATTCGCCTCTGCGGCGGTTAACGGACTCGGGACCTATTTCGCCACGGCGAGCCCATGAAATCGTCGAAGCGTACACGCTGCAATTTTTCGCGCACACGTTGCAAGGCAAGCCGGCGCCGTTACTGGCAGAGAACAACAGTCCTTATAAGGAGGTGCAATTTGAGAACTGGTTTGCTCATAACGCATCGACACCGTAAGGGCAACGCCTTAGCGGGACAGAGAGAAACATTGCAGCGACGTTCTGCGGAATGTTTTGGCGGGGTCGTGAACCGCGAGGGTTCCGATGAAGTCCTCCGCGGGTTTCAGCTCGACCAGGGTCCAGTCAGACGCAATGTTCGTATGCGGAGCCACCGCGATCAAGGCCGCGGGACGATCGGGATGGACTTCCACATCAAACCCATCCAACGGGAGATTCAGGCCCATACCTTCGCCCTTCAGCAGAGCCTCCTTGCTGGTCCAGCAGCGATAAAAGCCGGCCAGCCACAGCGGCGCGGGAAGACGGTCGAGGATGAGCAACTCCTGTGGAGAGAAATGATGCGCGGCGATGTCGGGATCGATGGGTCGAATCCGTTCGACGTCGATTCCAAGCGGGTAGTCGCGGCTGACGGCAAGCGCTGCGAGGTTGGCGCTATGGGTCAGATTGAAGTGGATCGGCTGCGCACCGGGAGCCAGGTTAAGTTGCGGCTTGCCGTAGGCAAGCGTGGTGAAGTTGATCCTGGCGGCGTCGATGCCGATATACCGGCTCAAGAGGGTTCGCATGTTCGCATGGGCGCAAACGTAACGATCGCGGTCGCGGGGATAGACGAAGCGCCGTGCTCTGGCAGTTTCCTCGTCGCTGAGAAGACTCCAGTCGGAGTCGAGCGGCAGACCGTCCAGCTCCCATGCCCAAACGTGAACGCTATTGGTTTCGAGTTGAGGAACGGGTTCGGCGTACGGCCACGAAGTCATGTGAGTGCTCTTCCGAGGTCACGGCGATTTTCTTCTCGCCGGTCCCGACTAGTCGTTCCAGGATCATTGAATTGCAACGTATAGAGAGGGTTCCGATTCCAATCGGCAGCTAGAGGTAACAATTATGTCGACAACCACCGCAGTAGCACCGCCTATCACCAACGAAATCCCTCACGTGCCCGAGCGCTTGTATTCTGTGGAGCGGGCGAAGTTCGCGGAGAACTTTAACCGGCGTCCATTTATGTTGGATCATTCACTCAGCAGCCATCCTGCGTTCACCATGGATCGTCTGCATAGTTTGCTGGAACGGTCTCTGCCGATCCCAAACAAAGTGTATTGGAACGCGGGCAAAAAGCGTATCGATCAGCGCTGGAACGATCGTCCAGGTCGAGACTTCTCTATCGATGAAGCCTTTCGGCGCATTCGGGAAACGGATGCGTGGATCATTATTTTTGGCGCCGACCGCGATCCAGAGATCCACGACCTGCTGGAGAAGGGACTGGCTGAAGTGCAGGAGATGACCGGCATCCCGCTGAGCAAAGAAGCCAAGAGCCGGCAGTCCATCATGTTCATCACGTCTCCGCATCGCATTACGGAGTACCACATCGACAAGGAGTGCAGTCTGCTGCTGCAGATTCACGGGAAAAAGACGATTCATATTTTCGATCAGAACGACAGGGAAGTGTTGACAGAGCCTGAATTGGAGCGATTCTGGTCGGTCGACAACAATGCGGCCATTTATAAGAAGGATCTGCAGAGCCGTGCAACCTCATTTTTGCTGGAACCGGGAAAGGCCGTACATATTCCTATCAATGCGCCGCATTGGCTGGAAAATGGCGATGACATTTCGGTTTCCGTGAATCAGAATTTCGAATACAAGAACGACAAGCTGGCGAACATTTACCGGGCCAATTATTACCTGCGGAAAATGGGTGTTTCTCCGCTACCTCCAGGGCGGTCGCGGTTGCATGATCGCATGAAGGGCCAGGGAATGAGGCTGCCTGTGGCGTTGGCGCGTGAAGCAGTGAAGTTGAAAGAAAAGATCAAGGGAGAGGGCTGATGATGATTCACCTCTCAGTGTGGGCGGCGCTGGCGGTTTCGATCCATTTTTGCTGCAGGAAATTCCTGCAGGCGAAACCGGCGCCTGTTCGTTCCGTACGACCTGTCAGACGTTCAACGCTACCCGTCGATCGATTACGTCCCACTCGACGTTACAACACTCAATCCGCGGATTGAGACGATCCACGGAGTTGCAATAGCAAGTCATGAACCCAGTCCTGATACAGATGTGGCATAGCCTGGCGCTTGGATTGGGTCTGGCATCGATTGTTATTGCGGTTCTGGCGCTGCTGGGCACACTGTACGCGCTGGCATTTGCGGTGGTGGGTATTGTCGGTGGCCGTGACGAGAAAGAAGATGGGCAAGCCTCCGCGGCTGCAAGCGGGAGACTCCCGACGACTCGTTTTCTGGTCGTGATTCCAGCACACAATGAAGGTTCAGGATTGACGGCGACAGTGCAAAGCGTGCTGGCGCAGAACTATCCTCATCTTCGTTGCGTAGTGATCGCGGACAACTGCACGGACGATACGGCCGAGATGGCCAGGCTGGCGGGCGCACATGAAGTCCTGGTTCGCAACGATCCGGAAAAGCGAGGCAAAGGACAGGCGCTGACCTGGGCATTCAACATTGCGCAAAGCTGGGAGTGGGATGCGGTGTGCGTGATCGATGCCGATAGCGTCATCGATCAAGGATTTTTTGCCGCGTTCGACCGTTCGTACTCTAAGGGGCACACGGTTGCGCAATCGCGGTACGATTTTTCCCCTGCGAGCGACAGCAAGAACTGGCTGCAGCAATTCGGCGCGGTCACGAAGGCGGGAGAAAATAGCTTTGTTGCTCGTCCGCGCGAACGCCTGGGACTGTCTGAGTTATTGGTGGGCAACGGATTTTTCGTCTCGCGAGCGGTTCTCGAACGCGTGCCATGGCGCGCCCACTCCATTGTGGAGGATGCGGAATACTCTCTGCTGCTGGGGCAACAGGGAATCGCCGTGCATTATCAGGAGCAGGCGCGGCTGTGGTCGAGGCAGGCATCGAGCGTTCGCGACGTTCAGCCGCAGCGAGTCCGCTGGGCTTCCGGGACGTGGCAGTTGCTTCGCAAAGCCATCCCAATTCTGTTTGCGACCGCTCGGCGGGAACGCAGCTGGCGTGCGATGGAAGAGATCGTGATGCTGTTGATGACCAGCCGACTGGTGCTGATTTATCTGTGGGTGCTATCGCTTGCATTCAGCCTTGCAGCGCCGTCCATGTTTCCAATCACGTGGAGTTTGCTGGCTGGCGTCGCTGCGCTGCAAATTTTGTATCTGATGCTGATGTTTCGATTTGCCTGCGATCGGCCAGTACCGTTTGCCGGGGCGTTACTGCTTCCTTATTACGTTTTCGTTCTGCTGTCGTCGCAGGTACTGGCGCTGAGCGGTGCGAATCGGCATCTGTGGTGGCGGACCAGCCGATAACGCTCACTGCGCAATGAATCTTGCGCAGCGGTAGATACATCCTCGACAATGCGTCGCGTTGATTTGTCTTACGTGGCAGCTTGTTGAAGATTTCCGCGGAATACTTCTTCGTAGACGTCGATCAGTTTCTGCCGCTGATAGGCCGGTGAATATTCCTGCAGCAGATCTTCGGCGCCTGCTGCCAGCTGGCTGCGCAAGTCCGGAGAGAGCCACATCTTCTTCATCGCCGCGGTCATTTGCTCCACATCCGCGGGAGGCACCAGCAATCCGTTTCGGCCGTCGACGATGAGGTCGGGAACACCTCCGACAGCGCTGGCAATTACTGGCAGCTTCAAACAAAGCGCCTCAAGCACTGTGTTCGGCGTGCCTTCGGTAAGAGAAGGCTGGACCAGGCAATCCATCATCTGCATCCATTCCGTTGGACTGCCTTGAAAGCCGGCAAAATGTATTTGTTCGCGAATCCCCAGTTGCGTGGCTTGTTGCTTGAGCGACTGCTCCTCTTTTCCGTCACCGACAATGATGAGATAGAGCTGAGCGCCGACAGGCGCCTCCGAACACAATTTATGAAATGCGGAGACCATGAAGCGGTGGCCTTTTTCTATACTGAGCCGGCCGACGGAACCGAACACAAACGCAGACGCAGGAATGCTGAGATCATTGCGGGAAATCGGTGGACGATGTTGCTGTCGAGAATAGGGCGGCAGCATCGCGTTCTTTACGACGATGGGCGCACGACGATTTCGGCGTATCAGAGCGATCTGTTTTGCCTGGGCTTCTGACACGCACACCACGCGGTCGGCGCGCTTCAACGCCTGGCGCTCCAGCATTTCATAAAATCGGATGCGCCGATTTTCGGCCGTGAATCCTCGCAAAAACGCGACATGAGATGTACCGGTTCGGCGAGCTGCCAGGTAGCCGACAACATTCGCTTTAAATCCGTGCGTGCAGAGAAGCAAACCTTTTCGCTCCGACAGCATTCTGGACAATCGACGCACCAGGTCAGGACGCACGCCGCCTGGCAGACACAAGGTAGGAATGTTGTGCTGGTCAGCGGCGGTCAGAATCTCCGGCCACTCTTGCAGGTCGTGAAAGGAGCCGATCGAAAGCTGATATTCGGAGTCCTGCATATCCTGCGCGTGATGCAGAATTTGCTTCTCCGGGCCACCCACCAGGTTACAGCCGATCAAATGGAGCACCTGATACTTTGCGCTGCGGCTTTGAGTATTCGGGGTCGTATTCACGGCTGGTGCAATCCTAACTTTGAAAATATTTGAATCCACGATTGCTGCAGTTTCTGCTGAAACGTGACTTGAATCTGTTTCATTCCGAGAGCGATTAGTTCAGGCTCGGTCTCCGGCAAATCGAGGTAGGAAGAGCGGAATAAATCGCTCGCGGTATCTCCGCTCCAGGCCATGGGGAATAATGCGATGGTATCGCCGGCGAACTGCAGTGGAGTGTCAAAATACGGCTGCCCGGTGAGTGCGGTGCAGAAGGAAGAAATCAAATCGCGTTGCGGACCCAGGGGCAGCGAGCAGGTCTGGGTGGCGCGGGCATTCATCTCAATCAGGTATGAATCTCCGTTGGCTGCGTCGATCATAAAGTCAAAGCCGCACAATCCAGAGAAGCCCAACTTGCGGACGATCTTTTGCACAGCTTGCAGACGTTGCTCGTCTCGACAGAGTCGAACGATGGTTGCAGGACCTTTCGGTTTTGAAGTTTGCAGCACTTCGGCATCGATGCTGGCCAGCACTTCACCCTGCCAACATGCGGCGGCAATGGTTGCATCGGGCCCAGCTACAAAGCGTTGGATGCTGACCTGGCGCGGGTGTTGCATCAACCACGGGACAATGCAGTTTGAATCGCGATCGATGAATGTTCGTTTCGCAGCCACCAAAGTCGCCAACGGAGCGTGCAGTATTTTGTAGGCTCTCAGAGCTTCGGGCAGAGTGTGCACGATCCTGACACCTTCGCCGCCAGAAGTTCCATCGGCCTTGAGAACAGCGGGAAAACCGAATTGCGCCAGCCATTGTTGCAACTGATCTGGCGAGTCGATGGTCTTTGTTTCAGGAACGCGAACGCCTACCTCGCGGACCAGGGCCATAAACTTTTCTCTGGACTCGGTGATGGGGTAACTAACTGGGTCCCCCATGGAGACCTGAAGTAATTTGCACAGCGATTTTGAGTCTGCGCTGGCGCTTTGCGAAGCCGTGGAATACAGACGATGCAGGTGGCGCATAGCGACGTCGTCGCAGGGAATCACGACATCCGGTTGAGATTTGAAGATTGCGTAAACGAAGGATTGTTGTGCGCTAACGCCGTGATATCTATAGCGGTGCAGCAGGGCATGGGTTGAAAAGGCGGGGTGATTCGGCGGGCAGAGGAGGTCAACGTCGCAGCCGACCCGGTGGAAGGCCATCGCCAGGCGGGCAGTCGAGAACCATCGGCACGTCGTCGCCAGCAATACTTTGGGTGCCACGGAGGTACCTTCCCAGCCAGCCTTTTCCAGAAGAGATTGTGATAAATATAGGACAACCGAACGGATCGCTCATCAAATTCTACTGAAGACAGGCCCTGCGTCCAGGGAATGTTTAGCAGCGCATGGTTTGTCGAGCGACAAGGGCTCCAGACCCCTGAACGGCGAAAGACTCCGAATGGAAGCCGGAAAAAAGCGCTTCCAACGCTGAACGTGAAATTTCCGCCATCGATCGAGGATCGGCATGAATTCTGCCTTCGAAGTTGCAATTGTAGGAGCAGGTCCGTACGGGTTATCTCTTGCCGCGCACCTGCAGTCTCGTGGGATCCATTTCGCTATCTTTGGTCCCCCGATGGAAGTGTGGCGGCAGCACATGCCGCAAGGAATGCTGTTGAAGTCGGACGGCTTCGCGTCCAATCTTTCCGATCCCAATGCCAGTTTTACGCTGAAGCAATTCTGTGGGGAGAACGGACTCCCCTATGACGACACGCGCTTGCCAGTGCCGTTGGAGACGTTTGTCAATTACGGCCTCGCCTTTCAAGAGAAGATGGTTCCGCATCTTGATTCGCGGCGGGTGACAAAGATCGAGCGCACGGCGGATGGCTTTCGCCTGCAGGTGGAGGATGGAGCAAGCTTCGAAGCGCGTCGCGTGGTGATGGCAGTGGGAATCAGCCATTTCGCTTATGTCCCCGGACTGCTGTCGCACTTGCCGAAGGAACTGCTGACCCATAGTTCCGCTCACCATGACTGTACCGAGTTCCGCGGCAAGAAGGTGACGATCATCGGTGCGGGTGCTTCCGCGGTGGATATGGCGGCGCTGATGCATGAAAGCGGCGTCGACGTCACTTTGCTGGCGCGCGCTCAAAGAATCCGATTCCACGATGCGCCGGGAAGCGGCCGGCGTTCGATGTGGCAGCGATTGAGAAATCCATCGTCCGGGCTGGGGCCGGGATGGAAATCCAGAATTTACACGGATGCTCCGGGGATGTTCCGTTATTTGCCGGTGAATGTTCGGCTGCGGATCATTAAGAGCCATCTGGGTCCCGCGCCGGGATGGCCGATGAAGGCGCGCGTGCAAGGTAAGATCCCGATGTTGCTGGGATACTCGATTGCGCAGGCTGTCGCGTCGAATGAAGGCGTGCGCTTGTCGTTGCGGTCGGAGGATGGCAGTTTCCGTGAACATGAAACGCAACACGTGATTGCGGCCACGGGATATAAACCGGACCTGCGTCGCCTGGAATTTCTGGATAGTGCGATTCGGAACGAGATTCGATCTCTGACCAATGCACCCATCCTGTCGGCCGATTTTCAGTCGTCTGTGCCCGGGTTATATTTTGTCGGCATTGCGGCGGCGAATGACTTTGGCCCGATGATGCGATTTGCGTATGGCTCCGATTACACGGCTCGTCGCGTGGCAAGGCATCTGCAAAAAGCCATCGCTCGCGAGATGAACAAGCCGGCTGAGAAGCGCCTGGCGGCGTATCAGACATAGATATTTCCAGATAAAGTTTCGTGCTATCGAGTCGAGGCAAAGACCTCATTCGCCCATTGCACAGACTGCACATAAAGCTCAGCCAAAGTCTCCTCGCTGACTTCCATGCGTCGCGCTCCGCAAGAGCAAGCTCCCCATGCGCCGTTTTCAAAGCTTCGCACCAGGCACAGCGGGAGTGATGTTGGGTTAATTTCTCCCAGCAGGGCGGCCTTGGCGTTGGGGCGTAGTGGGAGCGATTTCACCACCGTTTCCATGGGTATCTGCAACACGGCATCGACCAGGGAGAGCATTCCGAGCATGAACTGCTCGGTGGAGTTTTCCCCAATCAATGGAGCAAGTAGTTCGCAGAAGCGTGCTCGCTCCAGTGAAAGGGTGATGAGGGCAGCCGGGGGTTGATCGTGGCCCAGGATGCCGGAAGCGGCGACCGACACCAGTTTGCGAAATCGATCTTCACCAACCAGCATGAATGCGCCGAGAAAGCTGGTGACTTCGCTACGCGCGGCCACCAGGGCGGAGTTTGCCAAGCGGAGCAAGCGGTAGCTGAGGGAAGGCTCAGAGCGCGCGATGCGGGTGAGTTGATCGAGATTGAGCGGATTGCGGGTGAGCTCGACCAGCAAGCGGAGATAGTTCATCCGGTTAGGTGGGATTTCGCGGTCAGCAATGATCTTCGGGCGGCAGAAAAAATATCCCTGAAAGCATTGATAGCCTTCGCTGACGGCGGTGTCGAATTCCTGTTGATCTTCAACTTTTTCGGCGAGCAAAATGGCGCCGCAGCCACGCGCGAGGTCGTGAATCTGTTTTCGTTGCGCGGCGTCGGACAGACGGAAGTCGACCTTGATATAGGTGGCGATGTCGATGAGTGGCTGCATCCCGGGCCGAGGCAGAAAATCGTCCAGCGCCAGGCGGTAGCCCATCCCCTTGAGTGCGACGCAGGCAGCAATCAACTCTTTGTCGGGTTCAACTGTCTCCAGGATTTCCAACACCGTGGTGGCAGGCGGCAGGAGCGTCACCAACTTGCCGACCAGGGCTTCGCGGGTGCAATTGATGAAGGCCAGGGTGTGGCCGGTGAGGGAATCAATGTCCATCCAAAGGCAGTTGTCGAGCATCTGGCGAGTGGCATCGCAGGATTCGCCGCGAAACGCATTTTCCCAGCCGCTACGAAACAACAATTCATAACCGATGACGGTGCGGTGCAGGTCGAGAATCGGTTGCCGAGCGACAAATTTGGTTGGCGCAGGCGACGGATCTTCACTCGTTTTTTCTACGGTCGAAAGGGAAGCATCCTCGATCAACATGGAGAGAACTCCTGAGCGATATGGCAATCGCTCCCACGGTCTACATTCGGTTGCGGGGCGTGCGTGATCGAGGAGCCCGCAGTCGAGACGGCTCGGTCCTGAAACTCATTAGGCACGGATAGCTATCTCCAGCATCGACCGATGTGGGCGAAGCGAGAGCCATGTGAGGTGCAATATTCAACACAAGGTAATCGGTGGCCTGGGAGAGGACTATGCGATTTTTCCAGAAAGGATTGAATTGAAATTTGGGAGGCGATATTGGTCCGAATTGGCTTAATCGGGCCATGGCCGCGCATGGTCGGCCGTTTTCAGGCGCGCAGAAGGAAATGGTCGTCCTTCGCGCAAAAGGGTGCAAATCTTTGCACATTTGCCTGGTGAGTGCGCCTTATCTTCGTCTCCTGGCGAGGGAATGAGGAGGTTTTCGCTCCCATCGATTTTGGCCAGTCACATGCATTGAAGAGGGTGAAATCTGCGTCTGCACGCCTCGTAGGGGAGCTTCACTGCTGTGGCATCCACTGTTCCAAAGCAAGAACATCGCAAGGCTTTCTCCCTGAAAAAACTCGTCCGAGGTTCTGGCAGCCGTGTGCTCAGAATGGTGAGCCTGGCCATCATTGGCTTCTTCATCATGCCGTTTACCGTCCACAAGCTGGGGGCGGAACAATACGGGATCTGGGCCATCGCGATGTCCTTCATCGGCTATTACAGCTTTCTCGATCTCGGTCTTTCCGGCGCCGTTTTCACTCACATGGCCTACGCTTTCGGGCGGGAAGACCATGAAGAAGCGCGCAATATCTATGGCGCCGCCGTGCGCATTTTCGGGGCGGTGGCCGCAGTCCTTTCGGCTGTAACGATCGTGATAGCCGGGGGAGTTTATTTTCTGCACTACTCCCACAGCCGTGAGCTGGCGATCGTTCTGCTGATCGTGGGTTTTGGTACGGCCTCCGGCTTTGGGATGCGCGTTCCCTTTGGAACCTTGAATGCCGGCCAGCATTTCGACGTCACCGCCTGGGTGCTGATTCTGTCTGGAATCTTGCGCGCGGTTGGAACTGTCATTCTCCTGAACGCGCATTATGGAGTCATTTCGCTGGCGTGGCTCAGCCTGTTTACCGCGCTGCCAGCCAATGCCATCGTCATCTGGCGGGTTCATCGCGAGTTTCCATTCCTGAAAATTTTTTCGTGGCCGCGTTGGAATCGACCTACGTCGAAAAAACTGTTTAGCTTCGGTGGAGCTGTTCTGATTGGACAAATTGCCGACCGCATCCGCTTCCAGACCGATACGCTGACGGTCTCATTTTTTGTGGGCCTGACCGCAGTCACGCACTACAGTATCGGCACCACGTTGGTGATGTATTACATGGACGGAATCGATGCCATTGTGGGCGTGCTGATGCCCGTACTCAGCATGCAGAAAAGTGTCAGCGATGATGGAGGATTTGAGCGCAGCTTCTTCACGGGAACGCGTTTGGCCCTGGTCAGCTCGGCCTTCATTTTGTTCGGAATGATCGCGTGGTCACGGGACTTCGTTACTTTATGGATGGGCGCCGCATTCACCGACGCCTACCCAGTCATCGTCATTCTCTCCATCGCGGTCTTCGTGGAGACGTCGCAGGCCACCTCAGTGAATGCCCTGTATGCCAGCCTGCACCAGAAAGCCTATGCCGCCGTCAACATCAGTGAGGCGCTGGTCAACCTGGTTCTCAGCCTTCTGCTTGCGCGGCCATATGGAATGCTGGGGGTTGCGGTTGGAACACTGATTCCCAGCATCGTTTTTCGCGGGATCATTCAGCCGATCGTCGTCGAACGCGTTCTACACATCAGCATCCGCGCCACTGCTCTCCTCTATCTCCGCACCGGTCTGCGCTGCGCCGCCTGTCTGGTTCTGCCGCTGCTGATGACACACTTCTGGCTGCGTCCAAGCTATCCTTACCTGCTGATTGTCGCTTTCTTATCGGCGATTGCCTACGTATTGCCGATGTGGTGGCTGGAGTTCAACCTGGCGGGTGCCGACCGGGTGATGCGTCCGATCCGAGCGGCTCACCGCCTGCTGTTCGCCCGTTAGACTGGGCGCGAGACAGATTCAGCCCGGAAGACATGGCCGGCAGATTTTTTTCCAGATTTGTAGCGGTAATCGGAGCTTTTTCACTATCAGCTTTGAGGTCGAAGCGGGGCCTGAACCAAACCCTTACGTCACGGTTTTCGCTCAATTTTAAGTCGCACTTTACGATAATTACCGTGCTATTAATCGATCACCTAATAGCATACGGAGATGCCATCAAAACGGTCTCGGAAATGGAGGTTATTCCGATGGCGAAGCTGAGTAGAATGACCACACTGATCCATCGCCGATTCCTGCCGGTTCCCCAGCGAAAAGAGGTTTCAAACTATGCAAAACTCTGCGCAATCATCGATTCCGCTGCGTCGGAGTACAAAGACAACCGTGCTAAGGCGCATAGATGGCGAAGTTGCAGAGGATTGAACGAGTTCCTTCGCTTTTGGAAGATGGCAGTCAACGTGCATTATTCAGTGCTGCACCCCCCTGTCAAGGCGGTTCTGCGAGGTTCGAGGCATGCAGAAACAGAGATCGCAATTTGTCATTTTCAAGCCAAGACCGGCGGCAGCATTTCGTCTGTTTTGCTTTCCTCACGCAGGCGGCGCTCCGATTGCCTACTTTCCGTGGGCGGATTTGTGCGGCGAAAACATTGAGTGTGTGAGTCTGCAGTATCGAGGCAGAGCGCAGCGGTTGAGAGAGGCACCATTCACCTCCGTCGAAGAATTTGTCGGCGAGATTGCGCTGGATCTTTCTACCCTGTGCGATAAGCCATTCGCATTTTACGGGCATAGCTTTGGAGGACTGGTAGCCTTCGAGCTCGCCAGACAACTGCAGCGTTCCGGGCAATCAGTCCCCATTCACTTGTTTGTGGGAGCCACCCGCCCGCCCCACATGGAATCTCCCTTCCCAGATATCCATGGGCTTGGGGACGAAGAATTTATCGCAAATATTCAATCTCGATATGGGGGGATTCCCCCGATCATCCTTGAAGATGCTGACGTGATGCAGATGTTTCTACCGGCTATGCGTGGGGACTTCACCGCGTATGAGTCATACAGGTACGAACCGGGCCCGGCTCTTGATATTCCCATTACCGCATTCGGCGGGGAGCAAGACACAGCCGTGAAAGCTGAGTGTCTGCGCGAATGGGAGTCGCATACAGAAGTTGGATTCGATCTCAACATACTACCCGGCGATCATTTCTTTCTACAGACCAGAGCTCAAGAGCTGGTTCGTGCAGTTGAAACGCGCTTTGTTTCGTGCGGAACCGAACAGAGCGCCACACTCGTGGGATGGAGTGCAGAAGGTCGATGAAACGCGAGAAGACAACTCAACCGCAACTGAATACGAACCTGGCTCCCAAGGCATTGGACCATGATCCGATTGCGATCATTGGGATCGGCTGCAGATATCCTGGCGCGTCCAATCCGGAGGAACTTTGGCAGAATCTGCTGGCGGGCAGGGAGTCGGTCGGGCCATATCCCGGAGGACGATTCGCGGATCTGGATCGCCTGTATGAACAAGCGCGCGTCAAGCCAGGACGGTTGCGAACGGATCGCGGCGGCTTTCTGGTTGACATCGCCGGCTTTGATTCTCAATTTTTTGAAATTTCCCCGCGGGAGTCGATCTATATCGATCCGCAGCATCGTCTGCTGCTGGAAGTTGCCTGGGAAGCCCTGGAGGACGCGGGGCAGACGCGAGAGGCATACGAAAACTCGGCTACAGGTGTCTATCTGGGACTTTGGACGAATGAATACGAGTCACGGCTCTATGAGTCAGGAAGCGAAGGAGATTTCTATTCGGTGACCGGGTGCGGTCGTTTTTCCGCGTCTGGCCGGCTATCGTTCATGTTCGGTTTTCAAGGGCCCAGCTTAACCATCGATACGGCGTGCTCTTCTTCGCTGGTGGCGGCGCATATGGCTTGCCAAAGTCTGTGGGCTGGGGAAATCGATATGGCGCTGGCCGGGGGAGCCAATCTGCTTCTGGGCACAGAAATATCCGAACTGTTTACGAAAGCAAATATGCTGTCGCCGCATGGCAGCTGCAGGTTCGGAGATGAAACGGCCAATGGGTTTGTACGCAGCGAAGGCGCTGGAATCGTGGTGTTGAAACGCCTGTCGAAAGCCGTTGCGGACAACGACTCCATCTATGCTGTCATTCGAGGCAGCGCTGTTAACAATGACGGCCGCAGCAGCGGTTTTCTGGTTACGCCCAGTCGGGCGGGACAACAGGAAATGTTGCGGAACGCATGGAAATCTGCCAGCGTCGAGCCAAAAGACATCTGCTACATCGAAATGCACGGCACCGGAACCTCTGTCGGCGATCCGGTCGAAATCTCGGCGGTTGGCACTGCCCTGGTGGAAGCAGGAGTCTCGGAGCCATGTGCACTGGGATCGATCAAGACGAATATCGGCCATACTGAGTCTGCCGCTGGAGTGGCAGGACTGATCAAGGCTGCGCTGATTTTGAAACATCGCACGATTCCGCCCAGTCTCCACTTTCACACTCCAAGCCAGAAGGTTGCATGGGATGCGTTTCCGGTGCGGGTGGTGACAGAACCTGTTCGACTGCCGGAGCAGGAAGGGCGCGCGCTGGTGGGAGTGAGTTCCTTCGGACTGAGTGGAACTAACGCCCACATGGTGCTGGAAGAGACGGATGTAGAGCCGAAAGCCATTCAACAGGCAGGCCCTTATTTATTAACTATTTCTGCCAGAAATAGTGAAGCTTTAGATGAACTTCTTCGCGCTCACTTGAATGAGCTGCAGGCTGCCGGCTCGGATTATCCGATTGCAGACGTCTGCTATACGGCGAGTGTGCGCCGCATCCACCACGAATACCGAGTCGCTATTGTGGCGGAAGATGTGGCGGAACTTGAGACAAGGTTGGCCGCAGCAATTGCGAAGGAAGACAGCGACGGAGTTTTGTTCGGCCGTGAAAGCTCGACCACGCCGGCATCGCAGAACTCGATTGTGTTTGTTGCGCCTGGACAAGGCTCGCAATGGCTGGGCATGGCGGGTGAACTCTTCGATCGCAATCCCGTATTTCGCAAGGCGTTTGAGCAGTGCGACGCTGCCATCCTGGCGGAGACGGGCTGGAGCTTGATCGATCGGGTGATCGGCGTGGATGCAGCCACGTATCTGACCCAGATCGACGTGATTCAACCTGCCTTGTTTGCCATGAGCGTGGCTCTGGCGGCGGTGTGGAAATCGTGGGGAATTGTCCCGAGCGCTGTGGTCGGCCACAGCATGGGTGAGGTTGCGGCAGCCCACATAGCTGGGATCCTGGATTTGAAGGACGCGGTTGCCGTCATCTGCCGTCGCAGTCGGTTGATGAAGACTCTCAGCAGCGCGGGCAGTATGGCGACCGTCGAGTTGCCACTGGCCGAGGTTGAGCAGCTTCTGGAGTCTGTTGCGGATGTATCGGTGGCGGCCAGCAATGGGCCTCATACCACCGTGATTTCCGGTGACACCCACGCCATTGAGACGCTTTTGCGGGATCTGACGGCCAGGGACATTTATTGCCGGCAGATTAAAGTGGATGTCGCATCGCATAGCGCGCAAGTGGATCCGATTCTGCCGGACCTTCTGGCAGAGCTTTCGGATATTCGTCCTCAACCCGCTGAGGTTCCGCTGCTGTCAACGGTCACCGGCAAATACTCACGGGCGACAGGTGACTCATCGCCTGAAGAAACCACCTTCATGGATGCGCGGTACTGGGTGGAGAATTTGCGGAGAAGCGTTCTGTTTGCTCCCGCGATCAAGCGACTCTGCGAGGATGGCAAAACAGTTTTTGTTGAGCTCAGCCCACATCCAATTTTGCTTCCATCGATTGAGGCGTCGGCACGAGCGATCCAGCCGCGCGCGGTTGCCGTGGCATCTCTCCGCCGCGAAAAACCTGCCTGCGCAACTCTTTTGTCAGGATTGGCAGCACTCTATACGGCGGGATGGCCAATCGATTGGCGGAATCTCTATTCGAATGGCGGTCGCAATGTACGGTTGCCGCAGTATCCGTTTCAGCGCGAACGCTGCTGGCCAGAACCAAGCGACCTGACTCGGACGCAGCATGCACTGCGCGGTCAAGGGAGTCCTTTACTCGGCCACAAATTTGAATCTTCCCTGGACCCCAAGGCAACGCTATGGGAAACCGATTTGCGCATCGCAACTCTTCGTTATCTGAATGACCATCGAGTCTTGCGCTCGGCTGTATTTCCAGCTTCCGGCCATATCGACATGGCTTTGTCGGCGGCTCAGGGAGATGTTCCCCGATCAGGTTTTTGAAGTGAGGAATGCTGTTTTTGCGAGTGCTGCCTACATTCCCGAAGAGGGAGCCAAGACCTTCCAGTTAGCTCTCACGCCGGACGGAAACGGCGCCTACTCGTTTGCGATTCGCAGTCGTGGGGACCAGGGGGAAGCCGCATGGCCAGTGCGCTCGCATGGCATCCTGCAGCCATTTCAAGCCGAGGCTATCCCCGCTGAAACGATTTCTCTGGATGCTTTGCAGTCCGACGGCGCGATGCACCGCGATGCAAAGGATCACTATGCCAGAACGAGCCGATCCGGGTTGCAATACGGGCCGGCGTTTCAGTTGGTGCAGGAAGCCTGGGTTGGCGACTTCGGAAGTCTCTGTCGATTGCAGATTGAAGTGCAGGACGGTGATCAGGACGTAATCCATCCAGCGATTCTGGATGCCTGCTTCCAGGCTGTGATTCATCTGCGGCCAGAGCACAAAGCTTTTGCAGGCGATGATACTTACTTGCCAGTTGCGATCGACACCATTCGCATCTACGGTTCGGTTCCAGATCACGGCGAGCTTTACACACAGGCGAGGCTAGTGAGTGCCGATCCGCTGAATGGAACCTTCCGCACAGACATCCGATTGTTTGATCCTGCGGGCCACCTGCTGATGGATGTCACTGGAATGGAGGTACGGCGCGTCGCTCATCAAAATCTTCCTGGTGCTCCAGACCCGCTCTATAGCGTGGAATGGGTGCGGCAGGATGCGGGCCCACAAGCCGGAGATCAGGCTCGAGGAAAAGCCGAGGCCAGGGTGGCGCTTTTGGCGCAGGCGTCGTCAGAAAACTGGATTATTTTTGGTGATGACTGCGGGATTGCCAAGACGATGCGAGAGTCGCTGGAATTTGTTGGCGGACGCTGCACCGTTGTGCGAGCAGGATCGGAATTCAGAAAGATTGCAGACGCAGAATTTGAGATCAATCCATCCTCACAGCGTGATCTAGGACTTCTGTTCGATGAAGTCGCGATCGACAAAGGCGTGCCGACCGCGGTGGTCCATCTGTGGACGCTCAATAGCGATGCGTCTGGCGAATACAACGCGGAGATGTTGATCGGCGCACAAGCCAGGAGCAGCCAGCATGTGCCTGCAGTTGTGCAGGCGATTGCTGCCGCCAATTGGCAAAATCCTCCGCGCCTGTGGCTGGTGACGGCTGGAGCGATGCAGGCAGGCAACTCCCAAGAACCGCCGCGAATTGCGAACACGCCCATGTGGGGCATCGGGCTCACCATCGCACGTGAACATCCTGAGGTACATGCCACACTGGTCGATCTGAGCGGCGCCCCGGATGAGAATGAGGCTCGCGAACTGGCATTCCTTATTTGCTCCGGTGGCAAGGAAGACCGCATTGCGTTGCGGGGGAGTGCAACCTACGTTGCCAGGATCGCTGCCTTCGCGCCAAAGCTGCCGGAAGCGCAGCCCAAACTTCTGGAAAGTGGAGAGCAGTATCGCATCGAGATTCCATCGCCTGGCATTCTGGATCATCTGGAGTTGCGAGGCTACAAGCCGTCTCTTCCCGGTGCGGGAGAGGTCACCATCAACGTTCAAGCTGCGGGCCTGAACTTTATTGACGTGACCAAGGTGATGGGTATTTGTCCAGGACTCGATCCGAACGCGCCCATCCGGCTGGGCATTGAATGCGCCGGAACGGTGGCCGCCGTCGGCGAAGGCGTGCGACGGATTTGAAATTGGAGACCAGGTCATCGCCATCTCACCTGCCATGCACACCGTGAGCGATGCTGGCTTCCGCGGTGACTGTTCCTGCGGAGATGGTTCTGCGTAAGCCTGCAAAATTGAGTGTGGACGAGGCGGCGACGGTCCCGATTGCATTTCTGACGGCCTACTACTCCCTGGTGGAACTGGCCCGCATACGAAAGGGAGATTGGGTCTTGATTCATGCGGCTGCCGGAGGGGTTGGTCTGGCCGCGATCGAAATCGCCCGATGGGCAGGGGCCAAGGTGATTGCTACCGTCGGCTCGAAAGAAAAAGAGGACTACGTGCGGTCGCTGGGTGTCGAGCATGTATTCAATTCTCGATCGCTGACATTTGCGGCGGGAGTGATGGAGGCAACCGGTGGCCGCGGCGTCGATATCGTCCTGAATTCGCTCACGGGAGAGTTCCAATCCAAGGGTCTAGAAGTTCTGGCGCCGTATGGCCGGTTCATCGAATTGGGCAAACGGGATATCTACGATGACCGGCAAGTTGGATTGAAAGTATTCCGCAAGAACCTTATCGTTTTATGCCGTCGATCTGGCAGCGGCTATCGAAGAGATACCTGACTATCTCGTCGAATTGCTGCGAAAAGTGATGGGTCACATTGAAGCTGGCGACTGGCAGCCACTCCCAGTACACGCCTTTTCTGCTGCTGACCCAAGTGTGCCGGTTCACTTTATGGCGCAGGCGCGTCACATTGGAAAAATTGCCATACATATGGACCGCAACGTGAACGTGTTGCCTGCCACGGACCGTCCTCTATTTTCGAGGGATTCCACTTATCTGATCACGGGCGGTCTAGGCGGCGTAGCCCTGACGGTGGCGGAATGGATGGCGGAGAACGGCGCAGGACACCTGGTTTTGCTGTCAAGACGAAGTCCATCGGCGGAAGCGTCGGAAGCGATTCGAGGAATTGAGCAGCGTGGAACTAAAGTGGTGGCGCTGCCATGCGATGTGACGCGGGAAGCAGATCTTGCGCGGGTTTTGGAGACGATCCATGCAGACATGCCTCCGCTGAAGGGTGTAATCCAGGCGGCGGCGGTGGTGGATGATGCGCTGGTCGCGGATTTATCCGCAGAGCGATTTTTACCGGTGATGGCGCCAAAAATAACCGGCACATGGAATCTGCATCGAGCCACGCTGCACGAGGATCTGGATTTCTTTGTCATGTTCTCCTCGATTGCGGCCGTGCATCCGCAACCCGGAATGGGCAGTTATGCTGCGGCGAACGCATTTCTGGATGGATTTGCACACTACCGCCGATCCCTGGGATTGCCGGCGACAGCGGTGAATTGGGGTGGGTGGGATCAGACCGGATTGGCGCAGGCAACTGGAACCGAAAAAAGTTTAGCGGGATACGGAGAGCAGGGAATCAGAAACTTCTCCAGGCCAGAAGCGCTTGCGGCATTCGGACGCGTGCTCGAAACGAATCCCGTGCAGGTGGTGGCGGCTCCATTCGACTGGGAAAAGTTTGCGGCGTTCCATGGGCCGAACGGCGCTTCACCGGCTTTCTCCACGCTGTCGCGGAGTTCCACGGCGGCGGAGGCTTCCTCCAGTCGCGCAGAGATTCTGGATCAGTTAATGCAAGCCGATTCAATCGAACAGCGCCAGGAAATGCTCGAAATGCATTTGCAGGAAGTGCTGGGCCGAGTGCTGAAGTTGGCGACGCGAAAGATTGACCGCGAGCGTCCGCTGGGAAGCATGGGCCTGGACTCGCTGATGGGCCTGGAGTTTGTTCGCCGGCTGAGTAATACGCTGGAGATTCCGGTGCCGGCAACGGTGGTATTTAATTACCCGACGATCCAGCAAATGGCTTCTCATTTTCTGCGCCGTTTACAGCTGACGTCTGCAGACGAGTCGAGCGCGAGTGCAGAGAAGCCGAACGGCTTACCTGCGGCGAACCGGAAAGACGCGCGCGTGGACGGATTGTCTGACGGCTTGACGGAAGAAGATGCGCTGCAGGCCCTGATGAGCCATGGGCAGAGGAGTTCCTGATGGCTGCTTCCGACAAGCCGCGCATCTCTTCTGCAAAGTTGGCGCTTGCCATTCGGCGAGTGCGAGCGGAAAAGGAAGATCTCGACCTGGTCGCGTCCGATCCGATCGCTGTGATCGGCATGGGATGCCGCTTTCCTGGCGGAGGAAATTCTCCAGAGGAATTCTGGACAGCTCTTCGGGAGGGACGCGACGGCATTACTGCCGATTCCCGGCTGGGCGCTGGAAAGATGCCGCTACGCTTCCTTTGCAACTCCGAAGAGGAGGCTACATTGATGAGATCGACGGGTTCGACGCAGCCTTTTTTGGCATTTCACCACGCGAGGCGCAACAGATGGATCCCCAGCAGCGACTGCTGCTGGAAGTTACGTGGGAAGCGCTGTGGGACGCGGGGATTGATCCGGCGCAGCTTTCCGGTACGGATGCCGGGGCTTTCATCGCAATTTACAACAACGATTATGGCCGGCTACATTTCCGCGATACCTCCGCGCTGACGGCGCATGGAGGAATCGGCAGCGCCCATAGTGTTGCGGCTGGACGTCTATCTTTTCTGCTCAACTTAAAAGGACCGAGTCTGGCCATCGATAGCGCATGTTCATCGTCGCTGGTTGCCACCCACCTGGCGTGCCAAAGCCTTCGTGGCCGAGAATGCAGTCTCGCCATTGTGGGAGCGAGCAGTCTGAAAACGCTCTCCGATGAAGTGATCGTGTTTTCAAAGTGGGGCATGCTGTCGAGCGATGGAAAGTGCAAGACGTTCGATGCCGGAGCGGATGGGTTTGTGCCTGGAGAAGGCAGCGGCGTTCTCATCTTGAAACGATTGTCCGACGCGCTGCTGGACGGGGATCATGTCCGCGCCGTGATTCGCGGAACGGCAGTGAACCACGACGGAAAAACCACGGTTCTGACTGCTCCGAATGGATTGGCGCAGGAAGCGCTGCTGCACGCGGCGCTAAATAACGCCATGCTTGCGCCCAGCGACGTTAGCTATATCGAAACCCACGGCACGGGTACTTCGCTAGGTGATCCCATTGAGATTGAGGCGGTCAGCGCCGTGTATGGGCAACCGGGTTTGGGAGCGCCGGCCTGCATTCTAGGCGCGGTCAAGACAAATCTTGGCCATCTGGAGGCGGCGGCAGGGCTGGCTGGCCTGATCAAAACTGTGCTCTGCCTCGAGCACGGAGAAATTCCAAAAAATCTGCACTTCCACCAATTGAATCCGGAGATTTCTCTTAACGGTACGCGCCTGAAGATTCCGACAGAGAACACTCCCTGGGGGCGCAGCGACAAGCCTCGCGTGGCGGGAGTCAGCTCGTTTGGATTAGGTGGCACGAACGGCCACATTATTGTGGAAGAAGCGCCATTGCTGCCAACCGCGAGCGCCGGCCATAGTCGTACGATTCCACTGCCAGCGTATGCGTGGAAGCGCGAACGATTCTGGCTGCCTGAAGTTCCCGCCGCCAAGGCAATCAGTCAGGAGGCCACGAACGCGCGTGTTTCCGCGGATCGGATTGTTCATCCTTTACTGGGAAAACAGATCGAGACGGGTTTTCTGCAAGGCAAGCTTTTCGAATCGAACATCTCCACGTTGGCAGATTCTTATCTGGCGGAACATGGCCTGGGAGAGCGTTCGATACTTCCATTCGCAGGCGTTTCTGGAGATCGCTGCCGCGGCGGTTCGGCAAATCGACAAGTCGGGAAAAAATTCGATCCGGAATTTCGTTTTACGTGAGCCGCTCTTTTTGAATTCGGATCAATCCCGGATGCAAGTGCTGGTGAGCGATAGCTCCGTCGAAA
The DNA here is from genome assembly GCA_963774515.1 of uncultured Acidobacteriota bacterium. Classification (GTDB taxonomy): domain Bacteria; phylum Acidobacteriota; class Terriglobia; order Terriglobales; family Acidobacteriaceae; genus JAKAAZ01. Next base: position 139,833 of record CAVZFK010000005.1, read on the forward strand.
TTGCCAGCCTCAAGCGGTACCCGCTGGACAGCGCACGGCAAGGGCTCGTTTGCGCGAGCTGACCAAGAGGAGATCGTTCACGATCTGGCCGGGTTGGAAGCTCGATGTCAAAAGGAAATTTCTCCGAATGCGATTTACGACAGGCTGGAACGCACTGGGCTTCGCTATGGAGCCGCGTTTCGAACTTTGAAATGGGTGCGGTCCGGCGAGGGCGAATCCCTGGCACGCCTGCGCTTGTCTGACGAGACGGTGCGAGAGGCGGGGAAGTATGGAATGCATCCCACGCTGCTCGACGGATGTTTGCAGGCCGTGATCGCAGCGCGTGGGAACTCGAATGCCGATCTGTTTTTGCCGATCAGTGTGGACAGTTTTGAGTTGTTCCGCACGGGCATGTCCGAAGTCTGGGTTCATACAAAGATTGTCTCTTCCAGCGACGCAGCATTTTCCGCTGATGTTGTCGTGATGGATGAGGGCGGACACGTCGTTGCGAGACTCGCCGGTTTTCAAGCGAAACGCGCGAACCTGGAACTGTTGAACTCGGCGGCTACCGGCGATGCGGCTCCAACCTATGAGTTGGCATGGCGCTCCGTGCCTGTGGCAGCTGTCCCGTCTAGCAGGACTGGTGAACGCTGGCTGCTGATCGAGTCGCGCGAAGGCAGTTGTGAACTTCTGGCGGGTCTGTTGGAGCAACAGGGTGGCAAGTGCGACGCCGTAGTTTATGGCTCGGACAAATATGACTCCACAATCGCCGGAGGGGGATGGACGGGAATCGTTTATGACGCGCGGGGAGGCTCAAATCCGCCGGACGCTTCGCCATGGACTCATCCAGAAAAGAAAGACATCGAGATTGTTTTGCAGTTGGTGAGAAGTCTGCAAGCGTCAAAAGACGCTGTCGCACCGAGGCTTTGGATTCTGTCTTCGTCGGCTGTCTCCGTGTTGCCCTCAGAAGATGTTCGTGTTGCGCAGGCGCCGCTTTGGGGATTATGCCGGACGCTGATGTTGGAGCATCCAGAGACTTCGCCGGTGTTGATTGACGTGGGTTCTGAGGTCGCGACCGTCGGGGCGGAGCAACAGATCGCCGATATGGTCATGTCTGAAATTGCCGCCAGCGGCCCGGAACCAATGGTTGCCTTCCGCCATGGAACTCGTTATGCGGCGCGGCTGATTCAGAATCTGGCGCGGCCAGACAATGCAAGAAGACTCCAGATTTCTTCTACCGGTCGCCTGGAAGATTTACGTATCGAGGGGACAGCACGAAGAGATCCGCAGCCGCATGAAGTCGAAATCGAAGTGCGCGCATCGGGCCTGAACTTCCGCGACGTACTGACGGCGCTGGGAATGTTTCCGGCGCGTACCCCCACCCCCGGTGCGGAGTGTGCCGGCACGATTGTCAAGGTGGGTTCCAAGGTTCGCGACTTGCGAGTCGGCGATGCTGTTCTCGGATTCGCTCCGGCCAGTTTGCAAACCTACGTCAATCTTCCGGAAGATTTCGTGACGAAAAAGCCAGCTGCCATGAGCTTCGCCGAGGCCGCTGGAATTCCGGTTGCGTTTCTGACGGCGGAATATGGGTTGAGTCGATTGGCCAATTTACGCTCGGGGCAACGCGTTCTGATTCATGCTGCCGCCGGTGGATTGGGATTGGCCGCAGTTCAGCTGGCCATGCGTGCGGGTGCAGAGGTCTTTGCCACCGCCGGCCATCCTGACAAGCGGGCATTTCTATCCTCGCTGGGAGTGAAACATATTTTCGACTCGCGCTCGCTCTCGTTCCGTACCGAAGTTTTGCGGGTGACTGGTGGAGCGGGTGTCGATGTGGTGCTGAATTCGCTCGCGGGAGAGTTCATCGGCGCCAGTCTCGATGTTCTGGCGAGGGGCGGTTGTTTCCTTGAGGTGGGCAAGCGCGATCTGTGGAGCGCGGAAGACGTGGCCGCGCTGGGAAAGAATATTCGCTATGTTCCATTTGATCTGGGCGACGTAGCGATGGAAGATCCGAAGCTGATCGCCGAAATGTTGAGCGGGTTGATGAAGCGCTTTTCGAGCGGCGAATTGCAGCCACTGCCAACCACGCTCTACTCCTTCGACGACTCGGCGCAGGCCTTCCGCACCATGGCGCAGGCCCGTCATATCGGCAAGATCGTGCTGGGGTTTGACGAAACAGATCGAGGCCAGAGCGTTCGCGATGCAGTCGGCGACGGCACTGTATTAATCACCGGCGGCCTGGGTGCGTTGGGTTCACAGCTGGCACGATGGCTGGCGGAGCAAGGGGCGCGAAGCATCGTTCTCGCCGGCAGAAGCGCGAGCGATAGCGAAGCGAACTCGACGATCGCGGAACTGCGCGCGCAAGGTGTGGATGTTGGAGTCGAAGCTGTCGACGTTACGTCGTCCAGCCAATTGCAGCAACTGCTGGATCGTGTGCGTGTAACTCGGCCGCCACTGCGGGCGGTGTTTCATGCGGCTGGCGTGCTGCACGATTCCGTGTTGAGCAAAACTTCGTGGAGTTCCTACTGCGAGACCACGGCGCCAAAAATTTTGGGAGCGTGGAATCTGGTTCGACTGACCGAGCCGGACCCGATCCGGCTGATGGTATTTTTTTCCTCCGCGGCATCCGTACTTGGATCGGCTGGACAAGCCAGCTACGCTGCGGGGAACGCATTTCTGGATGCGCTGGCACATCACAGTTCGAGCCGTGGAATTCCAACGCTCAGCGTGAACTGGGGCGCCTGGGCTTCATCCGGCATGGCTGCGCGGTTGACTGCAGAACAAACCGCTCGATGGACTCGGCAAGGAGTTACGCCGATGGCTCCGAGGGCTGCTCTGGCGGCGCTCCATTCGGCGATCGAAGCGGGCAGGTCGCAGGTCACCGTAATGGAGATCGATTGGGAACAATTTCTCAGTGCCGCTCCGACGCGCGGAGATTCTCCGTTGTTCGACGAATTGCGGCCGCTCGAGCGCGAGCTGCATGAAGAGTCGTCGAGCGGAAGTGTTTCGGATGCTGCTTTGATCCTCGAGAATTTGCGCACGGTTCCAGCGTTCGAGCGGAAGTCTATATTGTCGGAGCATGTCACATCGAGTGCGCGCCGGGTATTGGGCTTGAAGGAAACGGCAGTCATTTCGGACAGTGTTGCTCTGCAGGATCTCGGGATGGATTCTTTGATGGCGCTCGAAATGAGGAATGACCTGTCGCAGTCGCTGGGGATAACCCTGGCCGCTGGACTGCTGTTCGACTACCCAACGGTAGAAGTGCTGACGCGGCATCTGCTTGGAATCCTGGAGCCAACGATCGAGCCGGTCGCGGACGTCACAGCTTCGGTCGATGTCAACGCAGCTTCGACGGAATTGCAATCGATGAGCGATGAGGAAGCTGAGCTGTTGCTGATTGAGGAGCTGGATCGAGCCGGAAAGGAAAAAGCGCATGCCTGATTCCATTTCCGATCGCACCCAAATCTCGCCTGAGTTATCGCCGGTCAAGCGAGCCCTGCATGAAATTCGTACGCTGCGTGCCCGGGTGGAAGAGCTCGAGGCCGCGTCGCATGAACCGATTGCGATCATCGGCGTGGGATTGAAATTTCCTGGTGGCGCGATCGATGAGTCCTCATTTTGGAATCTTCTTGCCGAAGGCCGGGACGCGATTACCGAGATTCCGCGTGAACGATGGGATTGGCGTGCCTACTTCAATGCAGATCCTGACGTACCGGGTTCGATGGTGACGCGGCATGGAGGATTTGTTGCGGGCGTCGATCTCTTCGATGCGGCCTTCTTCGGTATTTCGCCGCGTGAAGCCGTGGCCATGGATCCGCAGCATCGTCTCGCTCTGGAAGTGGGATGGGAAGCGCTGGAGAACGCAGGGTATGCAGGTGCGGCGCTTCACGAGATCCCGACGGGGGTATTCCTTGGGATTGGGAATCACGACTATGGCCGGTTTGCATTGGCAGATCTCGAACACATCGATGCGTATACCGGCTCGGGCAATTCTCCTGCAATGGTCGCGGGACGCCTCTCGTATTTTTTGGGTTTGCATGGGCCGTCGCTGGCTATCGATACCTCCTGCTCCTCGTCGCTGGTTGCCGTTCACCTGGCCTGTCAGAGTCTGCGGGCAGCAGAGTGTAGATTGGCGCTGGCCGGCGGAGTCAGTCTGATTCTGTCGCCCGATTCGAATATCGCGCTGACCAAGGCGCATATGATGGCGCGCGATGGACATTGCAAGACTTTCGACGAAAGCGCCGATGGTTATGTGCGCAGCGAAGGCTGCGGCGTCGTTGTGCTGAAGAAATTGTCGGATGCAGTTTCTGATGGCGATCGCGTCCTGGCAGTGATTCGAGGATCGGCCGTGAACCACGATGGGCGCAGCGGAGGATTAACCGCACCGAATGGCCCGGCGCAGGCGGCGGTGATCCGCGCCGCGCTGGAAATGGCGCAGGTGAATGCTGCGGAGATTGGATATCTGGAGACGCATGGCACCGGCACTGCACTTGGCGATCCAATTGAGGTGGAAACACTCGCCTCCGTGTTGGGGAGCGGACGGAATGCGAATACTCCTCTCGCGATCGGATCGGTGAAGACAAACCTCGGACACCTGGAAGCAGCCAGTGGGATCGCAGGCCTGTTGAAGGCTGTGTCGGCGCTGCAGCATCGTGCGGTTCCGCCGAGTCTGCACCTGAAGCAGAAAAGTTCTCACATCGATTGGGATCGTTTGCCGGTTACGGTGCCGACCCAGGTGGTCGAATGGAATCCTTCGGCAGGTCCTCGATACGCCGGTGTCAGCTCGTTCGGTTTCAGCGGAACCAATGCGCACGTTGTATTGCAAGAAGCACCGCCCGTGGAACGCGCTCTCCGTGCCGGCGAACGTCCACGACATATTCTCGCCATCTCCGCACGAACGAAGACAGCCCTCGACGAACTTTGCGCTCGGTATGCTAAGGCACTTCGCGCCATTCCTTCCGCTGCATTGCCGGACTTCTGTTACACCGCAAATTCCGGGCGAGCCGACTTTTCTCATCGCGTCGCAGTAGTTGGAGAAACTGCTGAACAGATGGCATCGGCGTTGGAAAATCCGCAGAATAGCGCGTCGCCCGCGCGCGTCTTGATCGGAGAAGCGGAGAACGCTGAAGGCGGGGGGATATGTTTTCTGTTTACCGGGCAGGGAAGCCAGTATGTGGGGATGGGGCGGGAGCTGTATGAAAGTTCGGCGGTGTTTCGGGCGGCGATGGAACGATGCGAGTGCGGCCTGGAAAGAGGAGACGGGCGAATCGCTGATTGAAGTGCTGTATCCGCCCAGTGATGAAATCGAGCAGGCAGAGAGCCGGATGAAGCGGGCGCGATACGCGCAGCCGTCGCTATTTGCGTTTGAATATGCGCTGGCGGAGTTGTGGCGCAGCTGGGGAATCGAGCCCAGGGTGGTGCTGGGGCACAGCCTGGGAGAATATGTGGCGGCGGTGATTGCTGGAGTATTCAGCGTAGAGGATGGCATGCGCCTGGTGTGTGCGCGGGCGCGGCTGATGGACAAGTTGACCGAAGCGGGAGCGATGCGGTCAATCGCAGCGACAGCGGAGCGAGTGCAAAGAGCGATCGCGGGACTGGAAAAAGAAGTTGCGATTGGAGTGATCAACGGGGCGGAGACGGTAGTGTTGTCAGGACTGGCCGCAACGGTGGAGAGAGTCTCGAAGCAACTGGAAGCGGAAGGCATCCGGACGCGCGCGCTGGAAGTAACGCACGCATTCCATTCGCCGCTGCTGGAGCCGATCCTGGATGAATTCGAGGCCTGCGCGGAGAAGGTGACGTATCATGCGCCGCAGATCCGGATTATCTCCAACCTGACAGGAAAGACGGCGCAAGCCGAGCAGATCGCGACGGCTCGGTACTGGCGGGATCATATGCGAGGCACCGTGCAATTTGATGCCGGGTTGAAGTCCGCGCTGGCGACCGGGTGCAACTCCCTGCTCGAAATTGGCCCGCAACCCCATCTGAAGGCACTCGCGGTTCGATCGGATGAATCGCTTGAACCACGAGTGAAAATTTCGATGCGGCGACAACGAAGCGACTGGCAGCAAATGCTGGAAACACTTGCGCAGTTGTATATCGAAGGTCAAAGGATCAACTGGAGCGGGTTCGATGAAGGGAACCGGCGCACTCGAATGGCGCTGCCGACCTACCCCTTTGAGCGCCAGCGGTATTGGCTCGTCAACCAGGATCAGGACACTTCTCAAGAGAGATGGCAGCGTGCGACACAGACGGCATTGTCACAGTCAAAGATGGTGCCGATCGGAATGAAGGTGGAAGCGTTCGGCGCCGCATGGGAAGCTCTTGAACGATTGACGATTGCGGAGATTCTGCAAACCCTGGGCGGCCTCGGCGCTTTTGCGAAGGCGGGTGTTTCCCATGATGCGAAGTCGCTTGTCGATAGCTGCGGAATTCTGCCAGCGCATACGAAACTGATGGGCCAGTGGCTGCAGTTGTTGAGCAAGGCAGGATATCTGGAACGGGATGGCTCGCGATTCCTGATGCCTGTCGTACATCCGGCGGCGAACCTGGACCAGGCGTGGCGGGATGCAGAGCGATGCTTGCAGGATGATCCATTTCTGCTGGAATATCTTCGCAACTGCTCGAAGCATCTCCGTGGAGTATTGCTGGGCACGACCAGTCCGCTGGAAACATTGTTTCCCGGTGGGAGTCCCGACCTGGCGAGGAATCTTTACGAAAATTCCAGTGCGGCGCGCTATGCCAACTTGATTGTTGCGGCAGCTGTGAAAGCTGTCGTCGATGCGGCTCCGACAAAGCGGCGACTGCAAATCCTGGAATTAGGTGGAGGTACGGGAGCGACTACGGCGGCTGTTCTTCCTGGACTGAGCGGCGATCGCGTGTCCTACCATTTCACCGATGTCTCCGGGGTTTTTCTTGAGCGCGCCGGAGCGCGGTTCGCGTCGTATCCATTTGTCCGCTACGGGCTGTTGGACATCGAAAACGAAACTCATTTAGCTCCGCGTCGAGGTTCGTTTGACGTTGTGATTGCCGCCAACGTCGTTCACGCCACCAAAAACTTGCAGACTACGTTGTCCGGAATCGCGAGCCTGCTTGCACCGGGCGGAGTGATGATACTGCTGGAAACGACCCAGTCATTCGCGTGGCATGACATCTCCACCGGATTGATTGAAGGCTGGCAAAAATCCGATGATGATCTTCGCGCCGGCGTGGCACTGCTCGGCGTGCCCGAATGGACATCCGCATTGCAGGCTGCTGGGTTGGACCAGATCGTTTCCGCTCCAGAACCGGAATCTGCCGCAGGGATTCTTGGACTGCATGTGATTCTTGCTCGAGCAGCGATGGCGGGCACGGCGGTCGGTCCGCAATCGGCGGGGACGTTGACGATAGCGGATGTGCCGCAGGAAAGCGCGTGGGGTGACACCTCGAGTTTTGCCGCAGCAATGCCGAACTCAGGAAGCTGCCATCGCGATCGGTGCACTGTTGCAGGAAGTACCGCAGTCGGAACGGCGCGAATTGCTGCTCGATATTGTCGTGAAAGAAATTGCGCAGGTGCTGCGTCTTGGTCCAGGCACCCTGCCAAAAAAACGGGACAGACTCATGGACCTGGGCATGGATTCGTTGATGGCGGTTGAATTGCGAAACCGGCTATCGAAACTGCTGGGGGTGGATAGCTTACCCGCAACCTTGATTTTCGATTATCCAACTCCCGATGCGATCGCAGGCTATCTGCTTACCCGATTGCAAGGCGAGAGCTCATCGGAGCCAGCCCGCGAGTCTTCTTCGTTGCCGGTTGGTGGGGAAAAACTTCTGACGGCGGAAGAGGTTGCCGATTTGTCGGAAGAGGATGTAGCGGAACTGTTACGCAGCCGATTGGCATGATGAAAGTTTGTTCGCACTATGAATGAGATCAAGAAATCGACGGAGAGCTCGGCGCTTCTGAAGCAGGCGTTTCTCGCGGTTCAGGAGATGCAGGCGAAGCTGGAGGCCGCGAAGCTGCGTGCCCGCGAGCCGATTGCGGTCGTTGGCCTGGGATGCCGATTTCCAGGAGGCGCGGATAGCGGCGACAGCTTTTGGGATTTGCTTCGAGAGGGTCGCGATGCGATTTCGCTGGTTCCCGCGGATCGGTGGGATGCGGATGCCTATTACGATCCCGATCCCGACCAGCCCGGCAAGATGGTGACACGCTGGGGCGGATTTCTCGATCAAGTGGATCAGTTCGACACAAAGTTTTTCGAGATTGCGCCACGAGAAGCAGCCAGCATGGATCCGCAGCAGCGACTCGCATTGGAGGTCGCATGGGAAACGTTGGAGAACGCCGGTATTGCTCCAATGGATCTGAGAGCGACAAAAACCGGAATTTTTCTTGGCATTGCCAGCAACGATTACAGCCAACTCCACGCGCGAACCGGTGATCCGGAGGCGATGGACGCGCATTACGCGTCTGGCATTGCGCACAGCATCGCATCCGGGCGCATTTCTTATCTGCTGGGACTGGAAGGGACCGAGTATTTCTCTGGACACAGCTTGCTCCTCGTCGCTGGTCGCAGTGCATGTGGCGTGTGAGAGTCTTCGCGCAGGAGACTGCAGCCTTGCCTTGGCAGGTGGAGTGAATGCGATGCTGGCTCCGGAAACGACGGCGATGCTGTCGCGGGTCCGCATGCTTTCTCCGGATGGTCGCTGCAAAGCTTTCGATGAAAGCGCTGACGGATTTGTTCGCGGCGAAGGCTGCGGTTTCGTGGCCCTGAAAACTTTGTCTCAGGCGCAGGCTGACGGAAATCGTATCCTGGCGGTGATTCGCGGAACGGCCATCAATCAAGACGGCGCGAGCAGCAGCATGACGGCTCCCCATGGTCCGTCGCAGGTGAAGCTGATGCGTCAGGCGCTTGCGATGGCAGGAGTCGAGCCCGGTGATGTCTCTTATGTCGAAGCCCACGGTACAGGAACCGCATTGGGAGATCCGATCGAGCTGCAGGCTCTGGGCGCCGTTTATGGAGCTGGGCGCTCGAAACCTCTTCACGTCGGGTCGCTGAAAACAAACATTGGCCATCTGGAAGCAGCGGCGGGCGTGGCTGGATTGATCAAGACGATCCTGGCTCTCAAGCATCGCCAGATTCCTGCTCACCTTCATCTGACGCAATTGACATCGCACGTGCGCTGGGACGAATTGAAGCTGACGGTTCCGCGCAAATTGACTGACTGGGAGACGGACGGGAAAGAGCGAATCGCGACCGTCAGCTCGTTTGGTTTCAGCGGAACCAATGCACACGTTGTGGTTGCCGAGGCTTTGCAGGAGAATGCTCCACGCAGCGAGCGCGACTGGCCTGTACAAATGCTTGCGCTCTCGGCAAAGAGTTCTACCTCGCTTAAGAAGTTGACGGAACTCTACCGCGAAGTTCTTGATCAGAACGCCTGCAGTCGACCTGCGCGACGTTTGCTACACAGCAAATACTGGCCGGTCACATTTTTCTCATCGCGCATGTTTTCTGGCTACGGATGCAGAGCAGTTGAAGCAACAACTCGCAGCTTTTGACGGTGCGACCGCGCCGGTGTCTGAAGGCGGAGGGATATGTTTTCTATTCACCGGGCAGGGAAGCCAGTATGTGGGGATGGGGCGGGAGCTGTATGAAAGTTCGGCGGTGTTTCGAGCTGCGATGGAACGATGCGCGGCGGCCTGGAAAGAGGAGACAGGCGAATCGCTGATTGAAGTGCTGTATCCGCCCAGCGATGAAGATGGAGCAGGCAGAGAGCCGGATGAAGCGGGCGCGATACGCGCAGCCGTCGTTATTTGCGTTTGAATATGCGCTGGCGGAGTTGTGGCGCAGCTGGGGAATCGAGCCCAGGGTGGTGCTGGGGCACAGCCTGGGAGAATATGTTGCGGCGGTGATTGCCGGAGTATTCAGCGTAGAGGATGGCATGCGCCTGGTGTGTGCGCGGGCGCGGCTGATGGACAAGTTGACCGAAGCAGGAGCGATGCGGTCGATCGCAGCGACAGCGGAGCGAGTGCAGAAGGCGATCGCAGGACTGGAAAAAGAAGTTGCGATTGGAGTGATCAACGGGGCGGAGACGGTAGTGTTGTCAGGACTGGCCGCAACGGTGGAGAGAGTCGCGAAGCAACTGGAAGCGGAAGGCATCCGGACGCGCGCGCTGGAAGTAACGCATGCATTCCATTCGCCGCTGCTGGAGCCGATCCTGGATGAATTCGAGGCCTGCGCGGAAAAGGTGACGTATCATGCGCCGCAGATCCGGATTATCTCCAACCTGACAGGAAAGACGGCGCAAGCCGAGCAGATCGCGACGGCTCGGTACTGGCGGGATCATATGCGAGGCACCGTGCAATTTGATGCCGGGCTGAAGTCCGCGCTGGCGACCGGGTGCAACTCCCTGCTCGAAATTGGCCCGCAACCTCATCTGCTCAGTCTTGGCAAATCGGGACACAATGCCTCCGAATCTTGCCTGGTTGCCGTCTGTGCGCAAGGGCCGCAATCCATGGCTAGACCTTCTCAACTCAGTCAAGGTTCTCTACGAGTCCGGCGCAGAAATTCACTGGAAAGCACTTCACGAAAAATCCGGACGCCCCATCGCGCTTCCGACCTATCCCTTTGAGCGCCAGCGGTATTGGTTTCCGATGAAGCCGGAAGGCATCTCCGGATCTGTTTCATTCGGCTCCACGGGGGAGCATCCACTGTTGGGTTTGCGCCTCCACTCTCCGCTTGCGGAAATTCAGTTTGCATCGCAGATCGGTCCCGATCGTCCATCGCATCTTGGCGATCATGTGGTGGCAGGACGACGAGTGATGCCGGCGGCGGCGTACTTGGATATGGCATTGAGCGCTGCCAAGGTGAGTGGGCTGGCCGCGTCTGGAGAATCGCCGACTGTTCGCGCCGTAGCCTTTCTTCAACCCTGCATCTTCGACGAGCCACGAAATCTGCAATGCGTGCTTCGCAGCGAGGCCGAGGGTCACTCGTTTGCCATCTACAGCTGCGCCTCCGAAAATGATGCGGAAAAAACTGCGAGCGGGCCAGAGTGGATATTGCACGCAACCGGTTCACTGGCTCCGGACACTGTAGACCAGCGCGTCGCCGAGAATCTGAACGCAATTCGCGAGCGCTGCGGAAAAGGGGAAGATTCGCGTTCTTTCTATGACGCTCTAGGCAAGATGGATGTGGAATTTGGCCCCAGCTTTCGTTCGGTGACCCGGGTGTTTCGTGGCACTGACGAAGCCCTGGTAGAGTTTGTGCTTCCGTCGGATGTCGAGGCGGACGCCGATCGCTACCAGATTCATCCCGTCGTGCTGGATGCATGTTTTCAGTCTGTCGTCGCCACATTGCTGACTGCGTCTCATGGCCCAGACGCGATCTATCTTCCCGCTGCACTGGATGAACTTCGACTCCTGGGCGATCCAAGAAAACTGACGCTGGCCCATGCGCGTTTGCGCCATGTCAATGCAGGTGGAAGTGGAACTGCGGTGACTGCGGATGTGTATGGGTTCGATCGATCCGGCAATCTTCTACTTTCCGCAACTGGCCTGGTGCTTCGACCCTTGAATGCGGAAGATCAGCAGAGACATCAATCAACGCCAATTTCCAACTCGCTGTACGAAGTCGCGTGGATCCCGGTGGACGGTGCGATTCAGAATGCTTTCCATACGCACGGCAGAGATTCGCGACAATCCGGAGATGGTAAGGCGGGAGCAGCGGCGATGGCGGCCCGCGGAACCTGGGTACTCGCTGGCGCGGTGGAGCAAGGCTTGAGCTCGAGTTTGTCGGATGCGCTGGCGCGCGATGGCGTGTTGTCCGCAATCCTTCAGCCGGGTGAACCCACGTCGCAACTGGCTGCAATCCAGAGCGAGAGTGCGTTGCCGATCAGCGATCTTGTCTACTTTGCGACATCCTCATCAGATATCTCCAAGCTCCAACCGGCAGAGTGGATGAAGCTTGAATCGCAGATCGTGGGGCAATGCTTGCGAACCGTGCAAGCGTTGCTAAGCATGGATCTGAAAACGATGCCCAGACTTTGGATTGTGACCCGGGGAGCTCAAGGTCCTGCGTTGGAGAACGTTTTGCCATCGACGATGTGGGGCTTTGGTCGCTCCGTCGCGGCCGAGTATCCAGAGATGCGGGTAGTGCGATTGGATCTCGATCCATCTCGTGAGACTACGGGTGAGGAAATATTGCGGCTGCTCGGACTCGAGCACTCGTTGCCGGAACTCGCCGCCGAGGATGAGTTGGCGTGGCGCGGAAACGAACTCTATTGTCCCAGGCTCCGGTCCATTGCGCCTCTACTCGGCTCACGATTCCAACGCGGAGGAATTGAACGAGCATCTGACTCTGGCGACACCGGGCACACTGGACGGTATTGAATTGACCGCGGCGGATCGGCAGATTCCCAAAGAAGGTGAAATCGAAATTCGTGTGCATGCCGCCGGGCTGAATTTCCGCGATGTTCTGAATGCGCTTGGTATGTACAAGGGCAAGAGCGGGCCACTCGGTGGCGAATGCGCCGGGACCGTGGTTCGAGTGGGTTCAGGAGTGACAACATTTCGGCCTGGAGATGAAGTGGTCGCTCTCGGTCAGGGCTGTTTTGCGAAGTTTGTTACTACCCGTGCGAGCATGGCGTGGAAAAAACCTGAGAGTCTCGGCTTTGAGGCTGCCGTGACGATTCCGGTTGCATTTCTTACGGCGAAGTATGCGTTGGAAACGCTGGCCGGTATACGCACGGGCGACAGCGTGCTGATTCATGCTGGTGCGGGAGGAGTTGGCCTGGCGGCGATTCAGATTGCACAGAGCGCCGGCGCAACAATTTTTGCGACTGCCGGTAGCGCAGAGAAGAGATCGTACCTGAAGGCCATCGGAGTGAATCACGTGATGGATTCACGGTCACTCGAGTTCGCGCAGGAAATTCGCCAGATCACCAACGGGCGAGGGGTCGATATTGTTCTGAATTCTCTAAGCGGTTCGTTCATCGATGCAGGATTGGATTCGCTGGCTCCGGGTGGACGCTTCATTGAAATGGGAGTCGCCGACCTGCGGACACAAACATCCGTAATGAACTCACACCCGGGCGTGACCTACATTCCTTTCAATTTGGCTCCAGCGCTCGAGAGTGGTGACAGCTTGGTTCGCGAAACGTTGACAACTGTCTTCGATCAGTTTCGGTCGGGTACGCTCCGACCCTTACCGCATCGACCTTTCCCGCTGGAAAAAGCACAGGACGCATTCCGATACATGGCGCAGGCGCGACATATCGGCAGGGTAGTTCTTTGCCCCGCGCTAGGTGCTCAGCGGCCGACGATTCGGCCGGATGGGGCGTACCTGGTGACAGGCGGCCTGGCTGGAATCGGGCTGGCAGTTGCGGAGTGGCTGAGTCAGCGCGGCGCGGGCCACGTGATTCTGCTGGGTCGAAGTGTGCCTGGGGCTGCCGCGATCGAGGCGGTCGAAAGGATGCGGGCTGCGGGAACTTTGGTCAGCATTTGCCAAGGCGATGTGTCGAAGGAAGTCGATGTCTCTTCTGCGCTCAAAACCGTGGAGCAGTTTCCGCTTCGGGGGATTTTTCATTGCGCCGGAGTTCTCGATGACGGAGCGTTATTGCAGCAAAGCTGGGAAAGGTTCGAGCGCGTGTTATCTCCGAAACTAGAAGGAGCCTGCCATCTGCACCGTCTCACTGCACATCAGGCTCTCGACCACTTCGTTCTGTTTTCTTCCGTAGCTTCAATCTTCGGCTCTGAAGGACAAGCGAATCATGCAGCGGCCAATGCCTTTCTAGATGCGATGGCGCAATACCGGCAAGCCCGCGGACTGCCGGCGCTGAGTGTGAACTGGGGGCCGTGGAGCGAGACTGGAGCCGCAGTGCAACTTCGCGTGGTAGACAGAAAATCGAAGATGGGGATTCGCGGCATCTCTACGCGCGATGGGCTGCAAGCGCTCGAAATATTGATCGCCGATGACCGCGCTCAGGCAATGGTTGCACCGATCGAATGGAAACAATATTTTGCAAGCAGACTAGAGTCGCAGGGGGATGCGGGGCGTCCACTCTTGCGGGGATTGCGTACTCTGCATGGAGCGAAATCCACGACTGCAACCGCACAGAAAAAGAAGAATCCGTCCTGGCTGCCGCAACTTGAATCGGCGGCTTCAGCCCAGCGGATGCATTTGCTGATGGATCTGATTGGCGATCGAGTCAAGGCCACCCTGGGAATCGGTGGTGCACAGGAAATTGATCCGAAACAACCTTTGCAGGAGCTTGGACTGGACTCGTTGCTATCGATTGAGCTTCGCAATTCACTGGCAGCCTCTTTAAGTCAGGCTCTGCCGGCGACGTTGCTATTCAATTTCCCAACGGTGGAGGCTCTGGCCGGATATATTTCGCGAGAAGTGTTCGGCGATCTGCCGGAAACAGAGACGGTGAGACAAGCAGACTTTCTGCCGACTAGCCTCCTGGACGACATCGAGGCGCTTTCCGATGAGGAAGTGGATCGGCAGCTGAGCCTGAGAGCAGCAGGAGGCGCGCGATGAGCGAATTTCTCGACAAGATATCGAAGCTATCGCCGAAGCGCCTCGCGTTATTGGCGGACGAGTTGAACGAACGCGTTCAGGCTGCCGAGAATCAGCGTAGAGTTCCGCTGGCCGTGATTGGGATGGGGTGCAGATTTCCGGGCGGGGTGCATGATCCGGAGCAATTCTGGGAGCTTCTGAGCAGCGGGGTCGATGCGATCAGCGAAGTGCCTGAATCACGCTGGGACCTGCAGGAATTGTACGATCGCAACCCGGCCACGCCAGGCAAAATGGCGACACGCTGGGGTGGTTTTATTGAGGCGCCAGAATTATTCGATGCAAAGTTTTTCGGGATCGCGCCAACCGAAGCCATGAGCATGGATCCGCAACAACGCCTGTTGCTGGAGACTTCGTGGGAAACTCTGGAACATGCCGGCATTGCGCCGTCACGCCTGGCGGGTACAAAGACGGGAGTCTTCGTCGGTATTTGTAACGGGGATTACAGTCAGGTGGCCTTGAATTCGCCGCGCGAAAAAATCTCGCCGTATTTCGCGCCTGGACTTTCCCATGCCATGGCTGCAGGTCGCATCTCGTACGTGCTGGGATTCCAGGGACCCAGCATGGCGGTGGATACTTCGTGCTCAGCGTCGCTGGTTGCAGTTCACCTGGCTTGTCAAAGCCTGCGACTTGGGGAGTGTAATGCGGCACTGGCGGGTGGAGTGAACCTGATCCTCAATCCAGATATTACGATTGCGTTGTCGCAGAGTCGGATGATGGCGCCAGACGGTCGCTGCAAGGCATTTTCCGAGTCTGCCAATGGCTTTGTGCGCGGTGAAGGATGCGGCATGATTCTGTTGAAGCGATTGCCGGATGCGATCCGCGATCGGAATCGTATTCTCGCCGTGATTCGAGGATCGGCCTGTAATCAAGACGGACGCAGCAGTGGTTTGACGGTGCCCCATGGACCTTCACAAGAAGCGGTCCTCTCCGGTGCGTTGGCCGATGCAGGCATGCGCCCGCACGATGTCGATTACGTCGAGGCACATGGTACAGGGACTTCTCTAGGCGATCCCATCGAGGCAGGCGCCCTGAATGCGGTATTCGCAGATGAATCCAGGAAATCCGAACCCTTACTCGTAGGCTCAGTGAAAACCAATTTTGGACACCTGGAGTCGGCGGCGGGGATTGCAGGGTTGATGAAGCTGGTGTTGTCAATCCAGCGCGGAAAAATTCCCGCCAGTCTGCACTTTGACACTCCGAACCATCGCATCGAGTGGGACCATCTGCCGCTGCAGGTTGCGTCAGAACTTCAGCCGTGGAATCGCCGCGGGCGCACGCGAGTGGGCGGCGTCAGCTCCTTCGGATTCAGCGGTACGAACGCTCATGTGATCGTCGAAGAGTATCGGCAGGCGGTTGAAACGCGCGAAGCTCCGGTATCGCAAGCCGCTGCCGCGGCAGAGGGACCGCAACTATTTCCTCTTTCGGCGAAAACAGAAACCGCGTTGAAATCCACCGCGGCTGCGTTGCACCGGTATCTGCTCGAGCATCCTTCTCTGTTGCTCGCCGATATTGCTCGCACGCTGCATGCAGGCCGGACGCATTTTGAGTATCGGGCCGCTCTTGTGGCAGACTCGCGCTCGGAGTTGCTGGCGCAACTGCAAGGGCTGGCGGACAACAATTCCGCTGCAATCGTGGGGCCGGCGCGGGTGGTGAGTCACTCGCCACGAATTGCTTTTGTTTTCGGTGACGATGCGTTCCATCTTGATGATGCAGGACAGGAGTTGTTGCGTCAGTCGTCCGCATTTCGCGAAGCGGTGCAGCAGTGTGAAGAGATTGTAAGAACTGAACTGGGATTGCCGCTCGATTCTCCTCTTTATGGTGACCGCGCCGGGCGTGGCTGCGGATCAGCAAAGCGGTCGGTCCGACTGGTATGCGGGAGCTGCCGCGTTTACTTATCAGTATGCGTTGTCTGAGTTCTGGCGCGCCTGCGGCATTGAACCGTCAGTGGTCCTTGGCTACGGCATTGGAGAGATTGTCGCAGCGAGTGTCACAGGAGCGTTGACCTTGTCAGAGGGCCTGCGCCTCGCCATTGCAAATGCTGAAAATAGTCCAGCGAAACTGGAAGCATGTGCAAGTCAAATCCGGTATCGGACGCCGCGAATTCCTCTTCTATCGAACTCACTTCAACCGGCCATGGATGGGACTCGCATCCATCCCCTGGGCGACGGGCGATCTAGTTTTCAATCCTCGGTTCCATCTGGGGAAATGCTCGCGCGGTTAGCAAAAGAGAATTGTGCGGCGTGTCTCTACATGGGAGACGATTCGGCGCTTCAGTCATTTGCGGAGTACGCGGGGAACAATCTGCCAGGCACACGTCTTGCAGCGGTCCGGTCGGGGCGGAGACCTGCTCCAGTTCGTCGGCACCGCAGCAAAACTTTACGTTCTCGGCTGCCGCTTGGAAATGGACGAATTTTTCTTGAATGCTGGTGCCAATACAATCTCGCTCCCCACGTATCCCTTTGAGAGGGAGAGATACTGGCTGGACCCGGAACATGATTTCCAATCGCGGCCCGATGCAGCGCACGGCAGTCCGTCAGTCGGGAAGTTCGTCCAAGTCAACCCAGGACGCTGCTCTTCCTGCAATGGCAGACCCACAGATTGCCGGCACTGACGATTGGATCTACGACCTGGTTTGGGAACCGAAGGCGCTGCCGCACGTAGCCTCTCGTTCCACCATTCGACTGGACAAGGATCTGATGGACAGCGTCGCGGTGACGCCGGCGAATGCAGAACTTTTGCGGGTGGAACGGCTCATGACGGCGTTGAAGCCGGTCTATGTGGGACAAATCCTGCGCGCGTTTCAGCGAGGCAGGATTATCGCCGCTGCCGACCGCGGCCTTCAACCTTGAGGAGATGAGCCAGCGATTAAAAATTACTTCCTGCACGCCGTCGCATACTGGCCCGGATGCTGGCGATTTTGGTCGAAGACGGTATTGTTGAACACACTGCGGATCGCTTCCGGTTTGTAGACTTTTCCGCCTATGCAGACGCAGATCGAACGCTCGAAAAACTTCGCGACGAATACCCTGAGATGCTGACGGAAATCAACATTCTTCAGCGGTGCGGCAGCAAGCTATTGCCTGTGTTGCGGGGCGAGTACGATCCACTTGCAACTTGATCTTTGCCGACGGTTCCATTGGGGAGGCTGAGAAAATCTACGAGCAGTCCCCGGTGTGCCGCTTCTTTAACGCCAAGGCCGCCAAGGTAGTTCGCTCTGCTGCAGACTCGATCACGGATCGCCCGGTGCGCATTTTGGAAATTGGAGGCGGCACAGGCGCGACGACCGTCCCGATTTTGTCGGCGCTTGCTGGCAAGGCCATCGAGTACGTATTCACCGATGTCTCGCCGGTATTTTTGTCTCGGGCTCGCATCAAGTTCGCCAATTCGTCAGCCATGAGCTATCGACTTCTCGACATCGAGAATGATCCTCTGCAACAGGGATTTGAGTCGGGTAGCTATGACATCGTCATCGCAGCAAATGTGTTGCACGCAACAGCGGATCTGCGGCGAACGCTGGCGCATATCCGTGCAATGCTCGCGCCCGGTGGAGTCCTGTTGCTGGTGGAAGGCATTCGGCCAGACCACTGGCTGGACCTTACGTTCGGTTTGACGGATGGCTGGTGGCGATGCAGTGACTTTGATCTAGCGCCAGGAGCATCCGATTGATTTCCGCCTCGACATGGGCACAGCTTCTGACCGAGGAGGAGATTTCGGTCCAGTCGCAACATCTCCTATGTGCTGCAGGACGGCTCGTCATCGCAGCAGGTGGTCATCGTTGCGCAAGCAGACGCGGACGATGCGCTCGCCACCGGAGATTCAGCAAACCGGCCGAGCAGCAATGGATCGATTTTCGCGGACGAGTTTGGCGTAGGAGACGCTCTGGGCAAATTGTTGAGGCCAAGGGTGAATCGTGCGAGACAATTCGTCTGCCCGAGGGCTGCAACCGAGATCGCGGCGGAATTTCTCCGACTGAAGTCAGCGCGCCAACAGAACGTATCTCACGCGATGGTGTATCTGTGGGGAATCGACGTCGCCGATGCGATCGAATCCAGGACTGAACTGGAGCATGGCGAAGAACTTTGTGCCAAAACGCTCGTGCGTCTGATCCAAACTTTGCTGCACCCCAAGGATGGAAACTCACGCCTCTGGATTGCGACCCGCGGCGCGCAGGCTACGGATTCGTTCTCTCCGTCGATCGGCGGAGCGACGCAATCCCTTGCGTGGGGGATTGGACGTGCTTTCGGACTGGAGGCGCCCGGGCAATATGGAGGACTGATCGATCTGGACCCGGCCATGACGCCGGAGACCGCCGCGAAGAGCCTGCTGGCGGAGACTGCTGGGAGCCGACGGGGAAGATCAAGTTGGCCTACCGGATGGCGACCGCCTGGCGGCTCGTTTACAGCGCTCAAGCCTGGAGGCTTCAATGCGGGCACGCACGTCGGAATACGGAAGAGTGGATCTTATCTGATCACTGGCGGGCTTGGCGGAGTCGGGTTACAGGTGGCGAAATGGGCAGCGGAGAAGGGAGCCAGCCATCTTGTTTTGCTCGGCAGAACTGGAATAGGAAGCAACGGCGGTCCTTTCTGCTGCGGAGCGCCAAAAGGCGATCAGGGAAATCGAAGCGCTGGGGACCGAGGTTACCGTGGTCGTCGGAGATGTCGCATCGACATCGGATATGACAGCCCTCTTTCAGCGCTTCGGATCCGGACTTCCCGCCATTGCGCGGCGTAATTCATGCTGCTGCTCTCATCAGCGCAACGAAACTTTGGGATCTTACAGAACAAACCATCGATGCGATGCTTCGCCCCAAGGTTTTGGGCACATGGGTGCTGCATGAACTAACGAAGGATCTAGATCTGGACTTTTTTCTGGTATTTCTCCTCGGCGGCTTCGTTGCTTGGGGACAAAGGGTTGGCACACTACGCTGCCGCGAAATCAATTTCAGGACTCGCTGGCACACTATCGTCATGGTCGGGTCTTCCGATGCTGTCAATCAATTGGGGAACATGGGATACGATGCGGCTGGTTCAATCAGGCGATCAGAGCCTTTTTGCCAAGGCTGGTTTTTTGAAGATGCCATCTCAAAAGGTTTTCAACATGTTCCGCGAGTTAATTGCTTCTTCCCGTGCACAAGTGATGATTGCCAAGAGTGGACTGGGACGCTGTTAAGCAGATTCTCGAGTCCGAGAGAGCACGGCCGCTGTTGGAAAAGCTTGGACAAATGCGCGGCGCACAAACGCAAATTCGAGTTGCGACGGTGCCGAATGCGGCCAGCCTTCATCGGGTGATGGATCAGGCTCCGGAGGTTCGCAGGCGATCGATTGAAAATTTCGTGCAAGAGCAAGCCGCGCAGGTGCTCGGTTTTCGCCGCGACGAAGTGTTTCCGGTCGAGGTCCCGCTGACCGAGTTAGGGCTGGACTCGCTGATGGCGGTGGATTTGAAAAATCGCCTGCAGGCTGGTCTGGGACAGAATTTGTCGCCCACGGTCGTGTTCGATTATCCCAGCGTTTCCGATATGGTGGGCCTGCTGGAAACCATGCTGTGGGCAAGCCACGGAGGCCTGCAGTCAGAGGCCGAAACATTGCAGAAGGAAGAGATTCGCATATGAGATCGATCATTGAATTGCTAGGTCAGCTTCGGTCTTTGAATGTCGGCCTGTCGCTGGACGGAGACGCCTTGAAGTGCAGCGCTCCGCAAGGTGTGCTGACCGCTGAGCTTCGCCAGGAACTTGGGGCGCGCAAACCTGAAATCATTGCTTTTCTACAGGCCTCCCGGCAAGCGCGGGTGGTCGGTGACTCCGGTATTCCGCGCATCGATCGCTCGGGACCGTTACCGCTTTCACTTGCTCAGCAGCGGCTGTGGTTCCTGAATCAGTTGGACCCCGACAGCTCCGTCTACAACATTGGCGCGGTTTTGCGGATGAAGGGGAAGGTCGACGTGGTGGCGCTTGAACGGACGCTGCGGCACATCGTGCAGCGCCACGAAGATTTGCGCACCGGCTTTATCCAGATCGATGGCGCCCCCCAGGCAATCGTTCGGGACGGACGCGATTGGCGGCTCGAGAAAATCGATGTGAGCCATCTCTCCGACGATGGCCCCGGTTCGGAACTCATGAAGTATGCCGCGCAACTGGTCCGGGAAAAATTTGATATCACTCAGGATTCTCTTTTTCGGGTGCGGCTTTTGACGATTGCTCCTGAAGAGCACATTCTCCTGTTGGTCATGCATCATCTGATCTCCGACGGCTGGTCGTTGGGAGTTATCGGAGCAGGAATTTGCCGAGCTCTACTCGGCGTACGCGGCCGGCCGTGAACCGTCTTTGACGCCGCTCACGTATTCAATACGCCGACTTTGCAGCCTGGCAGAGGAAATGGTTGGAGTCGGGCGAGTTGGACCGCCAGCTTCCGTACTGGAAGGAACAGTTGGCAGGCGCACCTCCAGTTCTTGGATTTCCGGCCGATCATCGGCGTCCTCAGCGGGAAATGTACCGAGGACGTCGATCAAAGCTTGTTATTCCGCAACAACTCGTCAGTGCATTGGAGCAACTGAGTCAGCGGCATGGCGTCACTTTGTTTATGACCGTGCTGGCTGCCTTCAAAGTGCTTCTAGCACGGTATTCAGGTCAGGACGACATTGTCGTGGGCTCGCCTTCTGCCAATCGCAGCCGCGCCGAACTCAACCAGCTGATCGGCTTCTTTGTGAACAATCTTGTTCTGCGCACAGACCTGAGCGGCAATCCTACGTTCGCCGCGCTGCTGGCAAGAATTCGCAATGTGACTCTTCGCGCATATGAACATCAGGATGTTCCCTTCGATAAGCTTGTTCATGCATTGAGCCCGGAGCGGTCACTGGATCATTCGCCTCTGTTTCAGGTGATGTTCATCCTGCAGAACTACCCGCTCGATGAGCTGGATCTTCAGGGCATCGTCACGACTCCGGTGGAGCTGGAAGTAGACACCGCGCGTTTCGACCTGACTGTTGAGGTATATCCGCGGCACGGCGAGTTGTGGGCCTTCTTCGACTACAACTCGGACCTTTACGAAGCGGAAACAATCGCACGGATCGAGCAGCATTATCTCGCCATCCTCCGTGGTGTGTGCGCGGATCCGAATCAGACGATTTCGTCTATTCCGCTTTTGTCTTCGTCGGAACAGCAGAAGCTGCTGGTTGAGTGGAATCGCACCCAGGAAGATTTCCCTGAGATCTGTTTTCACCAGCGGTTTGAGGCCCACGCGCAGGCCACTCCGGAGCGCATTGCCGTGATGGCGGGCGGCTCGTCGGTCACCTACGCGGAGTTGGAGGAACGGGCGAACTGTATTGCCAGACATCTGCAATCCAGAGGTGCGGGACCTGAGAAGCTGGTGGCTCTTTGCCTGGAGCGTTCCTCGGACCTGGTTGCATCCATGCTCGCGATTGCGAAAACAGGCGCGGCGTATGTGCCGTTAGACCCAACTTATCCGGCAGCGAGAATCGCAAATATTTTTGAGGACGCGAAGCCGCTCGTTGTGCTGACGACAAGGAGCCTGCTGTCCGTGTTGCCCGTCAAAGGCGAGGAAGAAACTTTCGACGTGATTTGTCTCGATGATCTCGATGAGTCTGAAAATATCGAGGCGGTCGATCCGAATAAGAAAGTTGCGCCGGTTTCAAGCTCTGTCCGGCCGGACAACCTTGCGTATGTAATCTTTACTTCGGGTTCGACTGGCAGACCCAAGGGCGTGCAGATCACTCACCGAGCTCTGGTGAACTTTCTCGAGAGCATGAGCAAGGAGCCCGGCTATTCGGCGAACGATGTGCTGTTGGCGGTTACAACGATATCCTTCGACATCGCGGGGCTGGAGTTACTCTTGCCTCTCTACACTGGATCGACAGTGTGCATTGCACTGGAGCCGGGTGATCCGGAAAGCCTGCTCGCGGATCTTGAGCGGTATCGACCGACAGTGATGCAGGCCACGCCTGCGACATGGAAATTACTGATCGCTGCCGGATGGAAAGGCGCTTCTTACCTGAAGATTCTGTGCGGCGGCGAAGCCATGGATACGGATCTGGCGCGATCCTTGCTGGTTCGTTGCGAGTCGCTCTGGAATATGTATGGGCCAACAGAAACGACCATCTGGTCCGCAGTGCTGCCGATTGAGCATGTGGGAGAACAGGCAATCCCGGTGGGGCGTCCCATCCAGAACACATCTTTCTTCATTCTCGATCCATCTGGCCAACCGGTGCCGCAGGGTGCGCCAGGAGAACTTTGGATTGGCGGTGACGGTCTGGCTCGCGGATATCTGAATCGCCCTGATCTTACGGCCGAACGATTCGTCGTGATCCCATTTGCGGGACTGCCGGAAGCGAATCCTGGTGTGCGCCTCTATCGCACTGGCGACCTGGTCCGTTACCGGCCGGATGGCACGTTGGATTTTCTGGGAAGAATGGATCACCAGGTAAAACTTCGCGGGTTCCGTATCGAACTGGGAGAGATTGAAAACGCATTGCGAAACTGCCAGGGTGTCGCCGATGCGGTCACGCTGTTGCGAGAGGACAACGGAGAGAAACGACTCGTCGCCTATCTACTTTGCGCCGAAGGCGAACCGCCTGCGTTGGCCAACGTGCGCGATCATCTGCGAGCGGTGCTGCCCGGATATATGATTCCCTCGGCTTTCGTGACGCTGCAGGCATTTCCCAGATTGCCCAACGGAAAACTAAATCGAAGCGCGCTGCCGGCGCCGGAGCGATCTGTTGAAGCCGACACACTCGGCTTTGAAGCTCCCGCGACTACCTTGCAGCAGACAATTGCGGAGGTATTTCGCAATGTGCTGGATACAGATCAGGTGGGAGTCGACAATAACTTCTTCGATTTAGGGGCGCATTCCCTGCAAATCGTCAGGGCTCACGATGAACTGAATCGGCGCATCGACCCGAAGATTCCGTTAATCAGCTTTTTTCAGTATCCGACCATCCGGATGCTGGCGGGCTTTATCGAGCAGCAAAGCCAGGCTGAAGCCTGCGAAGTTAAGCAATAGTCCAGGAAAGAAATTTAGAGGTCAGGGATATGAACGAATCGGCAGCAACACATAACGAAAAGGGAATCGCAATCGTGGGTGTGGCGGGACGGTTCCCCGGTGCACGCACGGTAAAAGATTTCTGGAGAAATCTGACCGAAGGGGTGGAAGGCATCCAGTTCGCGTCCACCGAGGAGTTGACTGCCGCTGGAGTCGATCCCGGTTTGATGGCCCATCCGGATTATGTCCCTGCCGCCGGGAGAGTTCATGAACCGGATTATTTCGATGCTTCTTTCTTCGGCTTCAGCGCGCGAGAGGCCGAGATCATCGATCCGCAGCAAAGAGTGTTCCTTGAATGTGCCTGGGACGCACTGGAAGATGCGGGTTGCGATGCAAGCTCCTACCCGGGCGCCATCGGAGTTTTTGCCGGCGCAGGAATGAATACTTACGGCGTCATCAACCTATTCTCCAATCCAGATGTGATCGAGTCGGCTGGCGGTTACCAGGTGATGGTCGGCAACGATAAAGATTTTCTCTGTAGCCGAGTGGCCTACAAGCTGAATTTACGAGGTCCGGCAGTCGGTGTGCAGACAGCTTGTTCCACCTCCTTAGTCGCGGTGCAGATGGCATTTGAAAGTCTGCTGCGACGTGAGTGTGACATGGCGCTTGCCGGGGGGGTGTCGATTCCCATTCCGCAGTATCCGGGCTATCTGTACGTCCCGGGAATGATTTTGTCCCGCGACGGACATTGTCGCGCCTTTGACGCCGCTGCTTCTGGGACGGTACCTGGAGGCGGAGCGGGCATTGCAGTTTTGAAGCGTCTCGATGATGCGATCGCCGACCGGGACCATATCTATGCGGTGATTCGTGGAGCGGCCGTGAACAACGACGGCTCGGCCAAGGTTGGCTATTCAGCGCCGAGCGTCGAGGGTCAAAGTGCAGTCATCCGAAAAGCGATGCAGATGGCCGGGTTTGCACCGGAGTCTGTTGGGTACATCGAAGCGCACGGCACCGGCACCGAGGTTGGCGATCCCATAGAATTCGCAGCGCTGTCCAAGGTTTTCGAGTCGGCGGCAACTAAGCCTGAGTCCTGCCGGCTGGGCTCGGTAAAGACGAACATTGGCCATCTGGACACGGCCGCGGGCATTGCAGGCTTGATCAAGACGGCGTTGGCGGTCGAGCACCGCGCGATTCCAGCGACTCTCCATTTCGTCAAGACCAACCCACTCATCGATTTCAAAAAAACTCCATTCGTTGTGAACTCGTCGCTGACGGCTTACGACAAGCCTGGTCCGTTTCGTGCCGGAGTCAGTTCGTTTGGCATCGGAGGCACCAACGCTCACGTTTCTCTGGAAGAGGCACCGATCACGCCTTCCGATCCGCTGAATGCATCGCAGTTGATCGTGCTGTCAGCAAAAACAAGTTCTGCGCTCGAAGCGCGTTCGTCACAACTGCTTGGCTTTCTCGAAGAAAATCCGACAGCGAATCTGGCCGACATCGCGTTCACGCTGCAAAAGGGACGCCAGGCTTTTCAACACCGCCGCGTGTTGGTGGCGCGAGACGTTGCGGCGCTCAAGGCAGCGCTGGAAGCGCCGCGATCGCAATCACCGCGTTCGCAATCACTCAGAACAGATAAAGCACCGGCGGAAGCCCAGAAAACTGCTTTCCTGTTTCCAGGCCAGGGATCTCAATACGTAAATATGGGCCTGGACTTGTATCGCACAACCGCTGTATTTCGCGATTCGGTCGATCGTTGTTGCGAGCTGTTGAAGCCTCATCTGAATCTCGACCTGAGGAGTCTTCTGTTTCCGCAACCAGCCCAGGAAAAAGAGGCTGAGGCGCGGTTGAACCAAACGGCCATCACGCAGCCGGCATTATTTGTCATCGAATATTCGATGGCTAAGCTCTTTATGGAATGCGGTATTCAACCTGCCGCGATGTTAGGGCACAGCGTGGGAGAGTATGTGGCGGCATGCCTCGCCGGCGTATTTTCGCTTGAAGATGCAATCGCATTGATTGCTGCGCGAGGCCGGCTGATCCAGGCGTTGCCCAGCGGATCCATGCTGGCGGTCAGTCTTTCGGATTCCGATCTGCTGCCCATGCTTTCGCCGGAGACTTCGATTGCGGCTGTCAACTCGCCACTTCAAACGGTCGCATCTGGAACGACATCGGCTATCGACGCGCTGGAGGCCAGACTTCGCAGCAAGAACATCGATTGCAGGCGTCTGCATACTTCCCACGCCTTTCATTCCCCGATGATGGATGGAATGTTGGAGGAGTTTGTTCGCCTTGTCGCGCGAGTGAAGTTGAATCCGCCGAAGATTCCATATTTGTCGAATGTGAGTGGCACTTGGATCACAGAGAGTCAGGCTACCAACCCTGCGTACTGGGGATCGCATATTCGGAGCACGGTCCAGTTCTCCAATTGCGCGCAGAAACTGTTGCGAGAGTCCGACCCCGTGTTATTGGAAGTGGGCCCAGGAGAGACGCTGCTTTCCTTGACGCGCCAGCATCTTGAGCCGCGCAGCGCACGGCCGATGATTCCTTCCATGCGAGCTCGTCAGGCTGTGCAGGACGATCGCGAGACCTGGCTGACAGCGATGGGACGGCTGTGGCTTCTGAATATCCGTCCAGACTGGGATGCGCTGCATGGAGGTGAACGGCGGACGCGAGTGTCCCTTCCTTCCTATCCATTCGAACGGCAGCGCTATTGGATCGAGCCGAAAAAAGCGAAAGAAGTGACGACCTCCGCAATGCCGCTGAAGCAGGCAAATGTCGCGGATTGGTTTTACGTTCCATCGTGGACTCGAACCGCTCCCGCATTTCGGAAGGAGTCGCGAATCGATGCAAATTTGACCTGGGTTCTTCTGGCGGAGGATGGGCCATTTTCTGAAAAGCTCGCATCGGAACTCTCTCACTTTGGTCAGATCATCCGCGTTCGCGCTGGAGAAAAATTCCATCGCGTCTCTGCTGGACTCTATGAGATTGATCCGGCCAAGCGGGAGGACTATGTGGCCCTGCTGCAGGATTTGCGGGCGAGCGGACTCTGGCCGGACAGGGTCATTCATGCGTGGTGGCCGGAGGCCAACGGATCGTCGAACCTGCAGGGCGCGCTGGATCGTGGCGTGCTGAGCACCATGTTTCTGGTTCAGGCGGTGGAGGAGCAAAATCCAGCGCAGCCAATCGAATTCAACGTGATCTCTGATCGTGCCTACAGCGTGACCGGCGAAAAGATTACTTCGCCCATTCCGTCTGCGCTGAATTCGTTTTGCAGCGTGATACCGATCGAATGTCCGAACATACGATCAAGAGTCATCGATGTCGATGTTCAATCCAACTCTGCATTAGCGATTCGACAGCTGGTCGGAGAACTTGTTTCTCCAGCATCGAATGAAATCATCGCCTATCGCGGATCGTCGCGATGGGTGCAACGATTTGAGCCATTCTCATTTGAGAAATCTCTACCGGATCAGTCAAATGTCGAGAGCATTCGATTGCGAGCCGGCGGAACATACATCATCACCGGTGGATTGGGGGGTGTTGGTTTGGTGCTGGCTCAGCATCTGGCGCGGACTGCACAAGCGCGCATTGTTCTTACCTCGCGCACGCCTCTGCCGCCGGCTGCCGATTGGAAAGCGCTGCTGCAATCGCCGGAAACACCGGAAGATCTAAAGAGAAAAATTCAAGGTGTGCAGTCGATCGAGGATCTGGGTGGAAAGCCACTCGTGTATGCAGTGGACACGATCGATCTCCCTTCGATGCGGGGACTTCTCGCCAGCGTGCGCGCGGAATATGGCCCCATTCACGGCATAATCCATGCTGCGGGTGTTGCCGGCGCCGGTATGATGCAGGCGAAATTGCGCGAGGAGGTTCTTGCCGTTCTCTCTCCTAAAGTGCAGGGAACGGAATGGATTCGCGATTGTATCGGCGTGCCTGAGCTGGATTTCGTCCTGCTCTGTTCCTCCATCAGCGCCGTCATTCCGTCGATTGGGTTGTCCGACTATGCCGCGGCAAATGCCTACCTCGACGGCTTTGCAGCCGCGTTTGACGACCTCAACGGCACCAGAGTTCTGTCGGTAAATTGGGATACGTGGGGTGATGTCGGCATGGCCGTACATACGGAATTGCCCGCCGCGCTGGCCCACCTTCGCGAAGACAGATTAAAGCATGCTATCGCTTCGGCAGAGGCTGTCGACGTCTTCGATCGCGTGCTATTTTCTCCGGTGTCCCAGGTACTTGTTTCCACACGCGATTTCGTGCGGTTGCAGCGGTTGACCAGCCAGGCAATCGCAAATCTGCGAGACTCGAGGGAAAACCCAACACCGCCCACAGCCGGCACCGTTCACAGTCGCCCGGATTCGCTGGATGACTTTGTGCCGGCCGGCGACGAAATTGAAGGCTTTATCGTCGCTACATGGCAGGAGTTGCTGGGAGTGGAACCGATCGGCATTCATGACGACTTCTTCAAACTCGGCGGCCACTCGCTGTTAGGGACACAGGTGCTGGCTCGTGTGCGCGAGCGTTTCAAAATTAATTTGTCGCTGCGCATCATTTTTGAAGCGGCTACGCCCGCAGAGCTGGCGCAGCATGTTCGATTGATGTCGTGGGCTTCGACCTCAAATCCAGCGACCTCCGCTCCGGAGCGTGAGGAGATCGAAATCTAAGTAGAGTCCTCCCACGGTGCCGCCACCGGTGTGGCAGATCGGGGAGTGTTTCGCGAAGGGCAGAATGTGCAGTTGCAATATTGATCCGAACAAATCGGCCAGGGCCAAATTATCCGGTGCTGCCGAAGATCAGGGCATAGACGAATGCAAGAACTTACGACCGTCCAATTCATCAACCTTCTGCGAGAGCGGAACATCGATATCCGAGCCAATGAAGGGCGGTTGCAGATCAACGCGCCGTCTGGGGCTGTGGATTCTGAGATGCGTGGAGAGCTCACGCGCCGCAAGGGAGACCTCTTGTCGGCTCTGCAGGATGCCGCCGCTGTCCAAATGCAAAGCTCAATCGTCCGGGCAGAGAGGAGTGGAAAAATTCCGCAGACAGACGCTCAGCAGGGAATGTGGCTGATCGACTATTTTGATCCTGGCTGTGTTGCCTATAACATTCCGGTCGCGTATTTGGCTGAGGGTCCATTTGATACGGCTGCATTGCAGACAGCGGTCGACCAGATGCTTGTTCGCCATGAAACTCTGCGCACTTCTTTTTATGAAGAAGATGGGGACCTGTTTCAGCGGGTGGAAAACGAAGTCACCGCGCGAGTGGAGATTACAGATATCTCCCATGTTTCCGAGGCCAATCGAGACCAGGCGTTGGAGACGTTGATCCGCGAACAGGCGCGACGATCTTTTGATCTAAGTCATGCGCCCATGGTTCGGTTCCACTTGTTTCGTCTGGCGGAACAGCGGCACGTGGTCTTTTTCAATATTCATCACATCATCGCGGATCGCAGATCTTTGGGAATCTTGCGGGACGAACTGAGCACGTTGTACCAGGCGGCAGTGCAAAAACAGGCCGCTACTCTGCCGAATCTTCCTATCCAATATGCGGACTACGCGTTGTGGACGGCAAAGCATCTGGCCGATGGTCGAATGCAGAAGCAAGCCAACTATTGGAAGACGAAGCTTGCGGCATTGCCTGCCTATCTGGAACTATCGGACGACCGCCACTATCCTGAAAAACGTACTCCGTGGGGGGAAACTACTCCGGTTGAGATTGACCCGGCCTTGCGGGATTCACTAAAGAGAATTGCTCAGCAAGAAGGTGCCACCATGTTCATGACGTTGCTGGCAGCCTTTGCCGTTCTGCTCTACAGAAAATGCGGAAAGGAAGATTTTTGCATCGGCTCCCCGAGCACCTTGCGTACGCAGGTAGAAACAGAATCCATTATCGGTTTGTTCGTGAACATGATCGTGTTCCGTTGTGACTTGAGCGGCGAGCCAAGTTTCCGCCAGGTTGTACAGCGCATACGTACCACGGCTCTGGAAGCCTACGAGAACGGCGATCTACCCTTCCAGGAGCTGGTTCGCACCTTGAAAGTAGACCTGCGGTCGCTGCGGTCTCCCTTTTTTCAAGTGATGTTCGGTTTTGATTCGGTAGATGGAGACCAATCCAACAGTTTGATTCAACTGGATACAAAACCAGGCACTGCGAGATTTGATCTGACCTTGCAGCTAACCGAAAGCGCCAGCGGAATTTCTGGTTCCTTTGAATATTGCACCGACCTATTCGATGAACGAGGCATGGCCGCGTTGAGTCGACGATTCGTGCAACTGCTGGAAGAACTTTCCGCCAATCCAGATACTTCCATGTCCGCGTTAAAGAATTCTGCGATGGAAAGTTTGCAGGCAACAGCCTCAAGTCCAGAGTCGGCGAGTTCGAGCTTTTTTCGGAGGACTATCCGACCGCTCGCGCAATGGTACTCGCGTCACGCCCGATCGGACTGACGATGGAGCGGGGCTGCTCGTAGAAGTCGACGGCGCTATTACCAGCCGGAACAATTGCACGATGTCCATTGGATTGGACCGTGGGCGATTTTCGTGGACTCTCGTGTACGGCGGCAGCGCGAAACGGGAAGAGATGCAAGCGGATTCCGAATTCAATTTGTCCGCAGCGCAACCATTGGATCGATCTTTGAAGCTCTTCGAGCAGGAATGTAGCCTGCCAGCAGTGCGACTCCGCCTAGCAGAATCACCATCGCGACAAAGGTAAGTGGATCCGATGGCTCTGTTCGAAACAGAAGAGAAGCAATCAGGCGCGCAAGGGCGAGCGACGCAACAAATCCAATGGCGATTCCAATCAATGCCAGCTGCATCGTTCTCCAGATGACATCCAGTTGTACCTGGGTTTGGGTTGCGCCAAGAGCCATGCGGATGCCGATCTCCTGGGTCTTACGCGTCACCACATAGGAGATGACGCCGTAGATTCCAAGCGAAGCCAGCAGCAGTCCCAATCCCGCAAAGGCTCCCACCAGCAGCACGAAGAAGCGGCGCGGAGAAGTCGCGTGGTCTACCAGTCCCTGAACCGGCTTGAACTCCGTAGCCGCTTGTCCGGGATTGATGTCCCGTAGCATCCGCATCACCGAGCCGGCCAGCGAGTCAGGAGGAAGCTTGGAACGCACCACCAGATAAGAGCCTTCCGGCCCGAAATTCTTTGTTGCTGGCAGGTACATCTGCGCTCCCCCCGCTTCTTCAGCGGAAGTTTCGCGAACGTCGGCAACTACGCCGATGACCTCCGCATCTGCTCCACCTGCAATTGCATGGCGGCCGATAGGATTCTGCCCGGGCCACAACTTCCGCGCCACCGTCTGATTAATAACGACGACATTGCGGTTATTGACAAGGTCCTCCCAACTAATATCGCGACCCTGCACCAGGCGCATTCCCATCGCCTTTCCATATCCGGGCGAGACGATGTAGACAAAGACACCGATGAAATCCTTGGAATTGACTGGCAGTTGGCCCTTTGCCGCGATTCCCCAGCTTCGGTTTCGGCTCATGGGCAGATTGTCGGATATACCGGCCGCTTCAACGCCAGGAATCAGCGATGCCCGACGCACCACCTCCTGCCACATCGCGGCCCGCTTCGCAGGGTTTCCGCCATCGTTCAAGTCAAAGCTGATTGTGCCGGCGCGGGCTGGCTGAAAACCAAGATCCACGTCGAGCACGCGAAGAAAGCTGCGCAGCAGCAGACCGGCTCCCACCAGCAGCACGCAGGCCAGCGCGATTTCGGTGACCACCAGAGCGGAACGCATGTGTTCATGCCTTCTGCCGTCACTGCCTCCATGCCCGCCATCCTTCAGTACTTCCTGCAGATGGTTGTTCGACAGTTGCAGCGCAGGCGTCATCCCAAAAAGAACTGCCGCTCCTACTGCGATCACCAGCGTCCATGCCAATGCCGTGCCATCAATCCGCACCATGCTCAGAAGCGGCAGACTGAGAGATCCCTGGTGCGCCAGATAGGCGATAACAATATAGGCCAGCCCTAATCCCAGCACCGCTCCCACAACCGCCAGCAGCAGGCTTTCTGTCAGCAGTTGACGCACAAGCCGCCAGCGTTTTGCTCCCAGAGCAATACGCATTCCGAATTCCCGGCTACGTGCGGCCGCGCGCGTCAACAGCAAGCTGGAGAGATTCACACAAACAATCAGCAGAATCATTCCCACTGCACACCACAGCACAATCAACGAGCGGCGCAGTTTTCCGCTGATATACTCTTTCAGCCCAGTCAGCTGAGCAGTGGATCCTTTCCCGTACTCCGGATGCGTGTTCACGAAATAGAACTGCGGAAAAAGCGAGTCAGCCTCGTCCTGCGCCTGCTTCATGCTCACGCCTGGCTTGAGGCGTCCCACCAGTGCCAGGTCGTTTCCATCGTTGCGGAAATCATCCATGATGTATGGAACAAAGAGATCGATCTTGGCACCCGGGGAGAAGACAGCGCCGAAGTCAAATGTCTGCGGCAACACGCCGACGATTGTGACGGAAGAATTGTTCAGGTCAAGCTTATCGCTCAGGTCAACCGTTTTGCCCACGATGCCGGGGTCGCCACCAAACCTGCGTTTCCAATACGGATAGCTTAATAACGCAGCCGGCTGGGCATGATGCACAAAGTCCTCCGGCCGCATCAGCCTGCCGATTGCGGGTTTAACACCCAGCGTTTCAAAGAATCCCTCAGCGATAAGAATTCCTGTAGCCGGCGTTGGCTGACCGCTGCCAGAAAGCTTGAAGTTGTTCGGTCCGGTAAAAGCGAAATAGCCGCTGACGGATTGGAAGGAATGATTCCGCTGCTGGAAATCCTGCGTCATATCCGCAGTGTAGGTTTTGGAGGATTCACCGGCTTGAGGATCTTTCTCTACAATCCGCACCAGTTGGTGGGCGTTCGGAAACGGCAGCGGTCGCAGCAAAATCGTATTGACCACGCTGAACACAGCGATATTGGCGCCGATGCCAAGCGCCAGCGTGAGCACGGCGATAAACGTGAATCCCGGTGCATTGCGCAGCTGTCGCAGCCCATAGCGAAGATCCTGCAGCGTAGATTCCAGCCACAGGGTTCCGCGGGGCGCGCGGCAGTCCTCTTTAATCTGCTCAATCCCTCCGAACTCCAGACGTGTCTGGCGACGGGCTTCGCTCTCTGCAATGCCGGAGCGAACCTTGTCCGCCACCTGGGATTCGAAGTGGAAGCGTAGTTCTTTGTCCAGCTCGGCTTCCATCTGGTCGCGGGCGAAAAGTCTACGTAGCCACCCCATCAGATTTCCTCCAGCGTTCCATTGAGAATCAGACCGACGACATCGGTGAGGCGCATCCAGTTTTCTGTTTCCGTCCTGAGACGACCTCGACCTTTGGCAGTCAGCTCGTAAAATTTGGCTTCCCGGCCGGTCTCCGAGGCCTTCCATCGCGAGGTGAGGAACTTTTTATATTCCAGCCGATGAAGAGCCGGATAGAGAGAGCCCTGCTGGATCTGCAGCGCATCGCGCGACATCTGCTGAATTCGCTGGGCAATGGCATAGCCGTGAATGGGACCCAGCGCAACGATCCTCATGATCAGCAGATCGAGCGTACCTTGTGGGAGATCGAATTTGTCTTCGTTATCTTTCATGCCTATGGCTTCTACATATACAGCCTCACGTGTAGAAGGTCAAGGCATCCCGCATTTTTCCCGCCCTCCGAAACGTATCTCGATCGATTCGCTGGATGGAGCAAGACGAGCGAGAAATATTTGCCAACAAGCCAAGGCACTTCGTTGAGGCATGACTCACGACGTCAGTCAACAGAAGCGCGGTTCAGCTTCACGAGGAAAGTATGGATGGGCTGACAAAGAATTTGGAGAGGTTCCAGCAGCAGTCATCGATGCGGCGCGAAACATTCGTGAGAACCCTGGATGCATTTCGTTCCGAAATGCGATCTGAGTTTTCTGCACTCGAAGCAATAAAGACTTGAACTGACCAATTCAGCCAGCAAGCAGATGGAAAGACCTAGTTGTTTCGTAAGCGCCACGTCGCACGGTTTACATAAGAAAAGAAGCATAACTTGGCCACGTGGCCAAATTATGCTTCGAACGACACCGTACGCTTTTAGATGTCGAGGTTCTTGACGTCTAATGCGTTGTCTTCGATAAATTTGCGGCGGGCCTCGACGTCTTCTCCCATTAGCGTGGAGAAGATCTGCTCGGATTCAGCGAGGTCTTCCAGCTTGACCTGCAGCAAGGTGCGGCGCTCGGGATCCATGGTGGTTTCCCACAGCTGCGAATCGCTCATCTCGCCCAGCCCCTTGTAGCGCTGGACCTGATAATCCTTGCGGCCTTGTTCGATGACGTACTCGAACAGCTCGCGCGGGGATTGCTTCTCGACGGGATCCTGCGGAGCTTTCGCGGCTCGCTTGGTTGCGGGCTTCGCGGCGGTGCCTTCCGCGGATTCCACTGCATCAGTGTCCGTGTCGTCGGCGGTCGTCGCCTTAGCGGCGGATTCGATGAGAAACGGCCCTTCGAGCGGCTCTTTGATCAACATGTACTTCGACATCATCTGCCGATATTCCGGCGATGTGGCGAGATTCCAGTCGACGCAACGCTCCGCTCCCTGCGCGTCGTGGAAGCACAGGGAAAAAGTGTGGTGCTCTTCGTCGTGAACCGGCTCGTCGACGGATTTGAACTGATATTTCTTCGCGATCGCCTGCAGCTTGCTGTGCAGCTTGACCAGTTTGGCCGGCGGTGCACTGGAATCGCTTTCGAAGTCGGTGCGCTTGACCAGTTCAAGTTTCGCCAGCAGGCTGGTGACTTCCTCATTGCGCAGGCGCTTGTTTACCTTGTCGAAGAAGCCGAGATACTCATTCAGGTGACCCATGAAGCGTGTGAGGGCGGCGCCTTCCAGGGTGGCCGCGTTGGCGCCATAGCGCACCACGATTCCGTCCGAGGCGCGCTTCACCATCACGTTGACGAATTCGCGGTCATCCTTAATGTACTGTTCGAACTTGCCCTTCTTGATGCGATAGAGCGGGGGTTGCGCGATGTAGACATGGCCGCGCTTGATCAGCTCCGTCATATGGCGGAAGAAGAAGGTGAGCAGCAGGGTGCGAATGTGCGAGCCGTCGACGTCGGCGTCAGTCATCAGGATCAACTTGCCGTAGCGCAGCTTGCTGGCGTCGAAGTCTTCCTTACCGATGCCGCAGCCGAGAGCTGTGATCATGGCGCGAATTTCTTCATGACCCAGCATCTTGTCGTAGCGGGCTTTTTCCACGTTGAGGATTTTGCCCTTAAGCGGGAGAATCGCCTGGTAGCGGCGATCGCGACCCTGCTTGGCCGTTCCACCGGCCGACTCTCCCTCAACCAGGTACAGTTCGCAGCGTTCGGGACGGCGCTCGCTGCAGTCCGCCAGCTTGCCGGGCAGGCCGCCACCATCGAGAGCACCCTTGCGGCGGGTAAGATCGCGGGCCTTGCGGGCCGCTTCGCGGGCGCGTGAAGCTTCAATCGCCTTATTAATGATGCGCCGCGTGATGGGCGGATTTTGCTCCAGGAACATGCCCAGGCGTTCGTTGAGGAACGATTGCACTGTGCCGCTGATATCAGAATTCAACTTGCCCTTGGTCTGGCCTTCGAACTGAGGCTGCGGCAGCTTGACGCTGATCACGGCAACCAGGCCTTCACGCACGTCGTCGCCGGAGAGATTCTCCTTCAGGTCTTTGAACAGGCCCATCTGCTGGCCGGCCGCGTTAATGGTGCGGGTCAGGGCGGTGCGAAATCCGGAAAGATGGGTTCCACCATCGACGGTGTTGATGTTGTTGGCGAAGGTGAAGACGGTCTCGGAGTAGGCGTCGTTATATTGCATGGCGATCTCCATCACCACGCCATCCTTCTCCGCTTCCATGTAGATCGGCTTGTCGTGCAGGGTCTGCTTGCCGCGGTTCAGATGCTTGATGAACTCCGCAATGCCGCCACTGTATTTGAACTCGGTATGCTTGGCTTCGCCGGTCTTGGGGTCGGTGGTACGTTCGTCGGTCAGCGCAATTTCAAGGCCTTTGTTCAGGAAGGCGAGCTCCCGCAGGCGCTGGGCCAGGGTGTCGTAGTTGTATTCGGTGACGGTAAAGATGGTCTTGTCGGGCAAGAAGTGAATCTTGGTGCCACGCTTCTTGCTGGTTCCGGTCTGGTGCAGCTTGTCCAGGGGAATGCCGCGCGCGTACTCCTGTTCGTAGGTATGGCCGCCACGCCAGATCTCGACCTCAAACGACTCACTTAAGCCGTTGACGCAGGAAACACCGACGCCGTGCAGACCGCCGGATACCTTATAGGTGGATGCGTCGAATTTGCCGCCGGCATGCAACTTAGTGAGCACCACCTGGCAGGCGGAGACACGCTCGCCGCCGGGAAGGGTCATTTCGTCCACTGGGATGCCGCGGCCATCGTCGACGACAGTGATCGAGTTGTCCATGTGGATTGTGACTTCGATGCGGGTGGCATGGCCGTCCATGGCTTCGTCCACGGAATTGTCGACAACCTCATACACCAGGTGGTGCAGGCCCATCTCCCCAGTCGAGCCAATGTACATGGCGGGGCGCAGGCGCACGGCCTCCAGGCCCTCCAGCACCTTGATATTGTCGCTGGTGTACTTGTCGCTGGCACGCTGCCGGGTTGCGGACTGGGCAGCGGTATTGCTGAGCTCGAGAGGGACGCCTGCGGGGTTTTCAGGGGTAATTTCTGGGACTAGCGCTTTCTCTGCCATGGGGCTCCGGAAACGGGTTGGGAAACAGTGTCGATTCGGAAGATGTCCATCGTCAGCAGTTTAGGCTCAAACATCGGGCAAAAGCTTGATTCAGAAAGGACTTATCCGAAGTGAAACTACTGTTTATTTTATCACGTGGCGGACGTCACCGGAGGGCTGTTTTTTGAGGCGCAAGAGGGTTTTAGCTGCGGAAAACAAGGGTGTTTCTAGAGACGGGGCAACACGGATTCAGAACATTGAGGAAAGGCCACAAATTGAGTGATTTTGACTAGTTTACGGGCGAAAAGGTTGCTTGCGGGAAAGTGCCGGTAAGCCGTGTCAGGAGTCGGACGGCAAGGTCGACGATCAGAGAGCGCTTTCGGACAGTGCACAAAACATGCAACAAAGTGTCCAAAATGGCACTCCGATGGTTACCTCGGTCACATGATTAGTAAATATGCTGGTATATTATAGGGAAATATAGACTTACCCGATCTAATCAGTATACTCAGGGATGTCAAGCGCTCCAAGCGCTAAATTTAAATCCCGTAGTAACTAAAGGACACCCCATCATGAAACTCGCCATCCGCGCCCTCGTTCTCGGAATGTTGATCACCGGCTTCGCTGCAGACCATATGCTGGCTTCTAAATCAGTTGCAACGACCCCGAACACCACCATGGTGGCGAGCAACAGCGCGAATCCCGTACCGATGTGCGAACCGGGATCTGCCTGCGGCCTGAACAAGTAACTTCGGAACCACAGTAATCCCTTTTTGGCGCCAGCGCAATTTTATTGTTGCGGGGTTGTCTCCCTGTGAGGTATTCTTCAGGCTCACTTGGAGCAACCTATGTCCCTCTGGCTACATATCGTATTGCCGACGTTTCTTGATACGGCCTTCCCGCTAATCGCGCTGTTCTTCGTTTACAAAGCCGAGAAGAGCCGGATCTATCCAGCATTTTGGCAGCTGCTGATCTTCTCAGCAGTGACCTCCTCTATCGAATGTGTGGACCTTTCGCTGAACGGCCTGCGTCTGGTGAGCGGCGTTCACGCCTATTACGTGTACTTCTACGTATATTGGGTCTCCTTCGGCATTGGCGCGGTTCTGATCCTGCGGGTCCTGCATGAGATGTTCCGGCACGCGGTTCGTTCCGTTCCAGGTGTACAAAAGCTTGGACAACCTATCTTCTTTTGGGCGATGACTATTTCAGTTGTCTTGGCCTTTGCTTCCGGTATCGCCCCCCACGCCAGTGGTAGGAGCGTCCTTTTAGCCTCCGCACAGGTTTTGATGCGGTCTCAAAGCGTTCTGGCGCTCTGCATGTTGACTTTCCTTGCCTTCGCCTCGAATACGTTGGGCGTCCGCTTCAGCAGCCGCATCTTTGGTGTGACATTCGGCTTTGGCCTGATGGCAGTCGGCGATCTGGTGACTTCGGCTCTATTTGCCCGGCAGACGAACTTGGCGAGTGGAACGAATTTTGTGCATGAAGGTATCTATTTGTCCGCAATCATAGTTTGGTCGCTCTACTTTGTGCAGCCGGAGCCGGCTCGTCGTCTGGTCACGATGCCTGTGACCTCGCCGTTAATGCGTTGGAACGATGTGGCGCAGACCCTGGGCAATCCAGCTGGGCAGGTTGCAGTCAGCTATCCACCTTCATTCATGACCGACGTGTTCGACCTGGTCGAGAACGTGATGGGACCGAATGGGCGGCCGCAAAGGGCAACCAGCTCCACCGGACCGATCGCAAGCTAACGGCCTACTAGAGAGGCTTAGAAGCAAAAAATTGGCTGACCCTAAGGGTCAGCCAATTTTCTTTGCTAGAAGATGAAATTTGATTTCGGAGATGCGCCGTCAAGTAGCGAAAACGCGAGAGGAAATCCTCTCAGTTTAGGCTTCTACGGTCAGAGGGTCGATGGCGACAAAGCGGCCAGTGCGCCCGCGATCCACGAAGCGGACACGCCCATCGATCTTTGCGTACAGGGTGTCGTCGCTGCCGATGCCAACGTTCAAGCCGGGTTTCAAGCGGGTGCCGCGCTGGCGAACGATAATCGAGCCGCCGGTCACAACTTCGCCGCCAAATGCCTTCACTCCCAGCCGCTGCGAGTTCGAATCGCGTCCGTTCCGGGAACTGCCTAATCCTTTTTTATGTGCCATGATTCAATCCTTGAATACTGTTCTTGAAGTTCAATCTTGCTGCGTTTCAATGTCAGAAGCGAACGGCCGACGCGTTTAGCTGGCGGCGGTGAAGCTCTGCCCGTCGACCTGAATCTCGTTAATCTTGATTTCAGTGTAGGACTGGCGATGACCCTGCATCTTTTTGTATTGCTTTTTGCGCTTGAAGTGGAAGACCAAAATCTTCTTCGCACGGCCTCCGTTGACTACAGAAGCCAGCACCTTGGCGGAGCCGGGCTTGGCTAAGCCGGCATCCTGTGCGCCGGTAGAGGCGGCCAGCACCTCAGTAAACTCGATATTCCCGTCTGCCTGCGGTAGCTTCTCGACTCGCAGTACATCTCCGGGAGCCACACGGTACTGCTTTCCGCCGGTGCGAATAATTGCGTACATAACTGAACCCTCCGCACCTGTGGGCAACGCCCAGGTGCAAACAAAAATTTCAGGCGGAACATGTTTCCCTATGAGCCGCAGTGGATGCTACGGAGATCGGGTTTCATCCAGGCACGTTGCAGAACGCACGCGCGGAGCGAATCGCCTAACCAATTAAGAATACTGGTTCTGGCCAGGGTACGTCAACCGTTCTGTGGGTGAATCCAGTTAGGCCAGCGCTTTTCCGCGGACTGGAACAAGTAGACAGCGAGAATGGCGATCAAAGGCTCCAGGGGATTGCGAAATCGGGCATGAACAGTGACGAAATAGTAGATCAGCGGAATCGATAAGAAAGCCCACGCGAACAGCCACGCAGCCGGCTTGTGGCGCTTCAAAGCGAGCGCCAGGCCAAATAAACCGGCGATGCTGGCGAAGGCAAAATTGGCGACCCGAACCGCCTCAATATACCAGGCGTCGTCGCTTGGATGGGGAACGCTGGTCCAGAAAAAATAGAGGCGTTTCAGGGAGTTGCGCAGGAACAGGCCGGGATGGCTTTCAATGTACTTCTTTGCCAGACGGCCACGCATCTGCGCGTAATCGACCTCGCCCATTTGTTTGTACAGGCGCAGCTGGTCGGGAGCCTCGTACGGATGGTTGTATTCCATCAGAAAACCCATGGCTCCGGGACCGTTGCCCAGGTAGAGTTCGGCGCCGAAGTTTGCGCGCATGGGAATGAAGCGATGAAAGACGAGGGCGTTGCGAATGACCCACGGAGAAATGCAAACCAGGAATACAACCGCAGCGATCGAGGCGAATCCAACCTGTCGCGGCAGATGTCGAGTTCCATGCAACACCCATAGACCACAGGCGGGCAGGAACAATAGCAGGGACGGATTGCTGAGCGCGAGCACTCCCCAGAGGAAACCGAAGATCACCCAGCGCCGCAAGGTGCGGCCATCATCATTGGTTCGCGGGTCAGGATCGGATGGCAGATCGCCAATCTGCCGCATGCGCAGCGCGAGGACCAGAATCAGCGATAGCAGCCACGTGCTAATTGTCATATCCCAGACCCAGCGAACCGCATATTGCATAGCGGCAGGATAGAGGGCCCAGATCCACGCAGCCCAAACGGCGACGCGTCGATTGAAGCAGCGGGCCGCAATTTCATATGTCGTGAGCGTGGTAAGGGCGGAGAAGAAACTGTTGATGGCGAGGATGACCCACGCCGACCGCAGTGTGTAGACGCCGCATATCTTGAACACGCCCGCCAACAACAACGGATACAGCGGAGGAACCCAGGTGGTGGGGCCGGTGTGGCCGGTGAAAGGGTCTGCGTAGCCATGGCCCGTCGCCAGCGCCTGAGCCACTCTGCCCATTTCATATCCGAACTCGAAATGATCCTGGCCGGTGCGGAGGTGATAGGTGTGGGCCAGCGTCATGTAGAGCACGCGCACCAGGAAGGCGACCCAGAAAACCGTCCATGTCGTTTGGAAAGGTCTGATTGAGGAGGGAGCCTCGCCGGAGCTGGCTGCAGCGAAATCGGATTGTGGCTTGGACTTGGTCTTCACAGAGCGCAATTCTTACGACTTGTATCGCTGATGGGAAAGCCCGATTCTAGTCGCTTCTGCCAGTGTTGTATGACAGGTCGCAATTGCCTACAAGGTATATTTTCTGTACACTTATAGTTTGGGTCGAGGGAGATTTTCTGTCAGCAGAAAACTCCTGGTGTGTCGGACTTTCCGATGCGGCGTACCACGGTGTGCAATTCCCAAAGCCACATCCACATTTGCAGGATATAGGATACAGATCATGGCACAAGTATGTGAAATTTGCGGCAAGAAGCCGCAGTTCGGCAACAATGTTTCGCACGCGCACAACGTTACGCGTCGCCGCTGGAACGTCAATCTTGCAGACGGTCAAGGCGAAGGTGAATAGCTCGGGCAAGCGCATCCGCGTGTGCACCGGATGCATCAAGTCCGGCAAAGTCGTCAAAGCATAGCGCTCCTCACAATCACATCAGCACCACGTGGCCGCCGAAATCTCGGGGGCCATTTGCATGTTTTGGCGATTTTTTGTTGAACTCTTGTGAGCTTCAAAGCCAACGCCTAGTCCAATCACTCGATTTTTGACACAGCGATTCACATTTGATCGATTCGCGCTGTGACTCCTTGAAAATTCGCATCCCATGCAACAGTGGCCTGCTGCTCGGCGATCCATTGCCAACATTTCTGCCTCGGAGGCTAGGACCGTTTGAAATCGAAAGTCTTGCTGTGGATGCCAGCATTGCTATGCATCCTGATGTTTGCCGTTACCGGCGTGTTTATTCCTGCGACGACCGCCGCCTCGAGTCATTCTGCTGCGAATTCGCATCCGGTCTCGCATGACCGCGTCACCCACATTCATATGCAAAGCGTGCTGTTCCGGGTGATGAAGAATGTGGTGATGCAGGTCGACAGCCTGGATGGGGTGCTTGTCGCCGTCGCGCAAGAACGAGGTGATCTCGCTCGATGACAAAAATTCCTTCTCGTTGAAGGTTCAGAAAGCGACCACCAGCATGTCGTC
The DNA here is from genome assembly GCA_963774515.1 of uncultured Acidobacteriota bacterium. Taxonomy (GTDB): domain Bacteria; phylum Acidobacteriota; class Terriglobia; order Terriglobales; family Acidobacteriaceae; genus JAKAAZ01. The sequence goes on from CAVZFK010000005.1 coordinate 181,132, forward strand.
CGCGGACCTGGCGGCATTGGCGAACGACTTCATTCTGCCGCGTGCCAAGACCCCGCTGAAGAATCTGAGCCTCACCTTCAAGCCGGACCAATCAATCCAGGTGAAAGGAGACTTTCACAAATTGGTCGACGTTCCGTTTTCAGGGACGGCCAGCCTGCACGTCACTCCGGATGGCAACATGCGAATGCACCTTGCCAACATGACGGTGGCGGGTGTGATCCATCAAGATGTGCTCAACTTTCTCGGGATCAAAGTGTCGAGCGTTGCCAAGCCGAAGCGGAAGCAGTCTTTCGAGATCGTCGGCAACGACATTATTTTTCCGATCGACCAGATGTTTCCGCCTCCACATGTCAGTGGGCAATTGCATGACATCAACATTTCTGGCGATCGGCTGAACCTGGTTTTTGGTACGGACAAGAAGACGGCCGATCATGCGGACGCCTCGGCCGAAAAGCCGACGGTCACCAGCGGGAGCTACATCTTTTTTCGAGGCGGCACAATGAAGTTTGCGCTGCTGACAATGAGCCCTGTGAACCTGGAACTGGTACCGCTGAAGCCCGATCATGACAAATTGTTCGAGTTTTCTGTGGATCAGTATTATCAGCAGCTGATCGCGGGGTATTCGAAATCGCTGCCGAACAAGGGCTTGCTGGTCCATATGGCGGATGACCGCGAGTTGCAGCCGTCGACGCAAGCGGCCCAAAAGTAATCAATAAAAGCACCCAAACGGGGTTTCGACGTGGTCGGCACGGCAGAAGAACGCAAACTTGTGTGCAATCCTACCCGAAATAATAGACAATCATAATTAGTCTAAAGATCAGGAATCCAGTCTGCCCGGTCAATCTGCATTTCGGCAGATTCATCCGCCGCGATTCGGCTGTCCTCTTCGGTTTCAACTGCGATAGCATCATCGCGAGCGATGACCACAAAACGTGGCCAGTGAAGTATCGTGCTGATAGTCTCAGTAGGAGCCACTCTTCAGGAATTAAGAAACGAGCGAAAGAGAAGTACACCGAATGAGAATTGCAAGTGTCGCTAGCGCAATGCCGGAATGGTATTACAGCCAGCAGAAGATATTTGAAACGTTGTGCCAGCACTGGAAAGACAAGCTCGACAAGCCGGATGTATTAGAGCGGCTGCATCAGCGGGTATGCGTGGAAAAACGCCACCTGGCGTATCCCATCGACGAGTATGCCTCGATTGAGACCTGGGGCGATGCCAACAATCGCTGGATCAAGGCAGCCGTCGATCTGGGCGAGCGTGCCATTACCGGCGCGTTGGAGCGGGCCGGTCGCAAGAAAGAAGAAATTGGCGCGATCATTATTGTTTCCGTCACGGGAATCTCTGCGCCTTCGCTCGACGCCAAGTTGAGCAACGTGATGAATCTTCCGCTGGATATGCGGCGGACTCCCATCTTCGGGCTGGGATGCGTTGCCGGCGCCGCCGGCATTGGGCAGGCTGCGGATTATGTCCAGGCCTATCCGGATCGCATTGCCGTGTTGCTTTCGGTGGAGTTATGTTCGCTAACCTGGCAACGGATGGATTTATCCGTCGCCAATATGATTGCTTCCGGCCTGTTTGCCGATGGTTCGGCAGCGGTGATTGTTGCTGGAGACAATGTTGCTGCGAAGGGTCCGGAGATTCTGGGGCACCAGTCGAGCTTCTATCGCAACACAGAACATTTGATGGGATGGGATATTTCTGAAGAGGGATTTCAGATTGTGCTGTCGCCCGATGTTCCGGATGCGATCCATAAGAATTTTCCTGGCGATGTCGACAAGTTTTTGGCTGGGTTCGGCATGAAGCGCAGCGACATTGGCAGCTGGATCATGCACACCGGCGGACCCAAGGTGCTGGATGCATCTGCGGAAGCACTGGGATTGCCGCGGGAAGCATTTGCTCCCTCATGGGATTGTTTGCGGAACAACGGGAATATGTCTTCTGCATCCGTGTTGCTGGTGCTGGAAGACTACATGTTGAACATCAAGCCGCCTGCCGGCAGCTACAGCATTCTGGCTGCGGTCGGGCCGGGATTCTGTTCGGAACTGGTTCTGCTGCGCTGGTAGCAGAATGATTTTTTGGCAATGTCAGGGGCGTGATCCTTTGACACTGTCAGGAGCGGTTGATACGCTCATATATTGGCGATTCGAGCCCTCCTCGATCGCTGTCAATGTAGTTCACCAAGCGTCCCCGTCGTCTAGCCCGGCCTAGGACACCGCCCTTTCACGGCGATAACACGGGTTCAAATCCCGTCGGGGACGCCATTATCATGAAGAGTATTCAAGGAGCGGGTAACGCTCTGATCGTCCTTTAATCCAACCACCTGTAAGCAATTTTCCGTATGTCGCGCAGCGCACTACGCCACGCAAAAGGGAAGTCGTCGTTCAATTTTCGCTGGATGGTTTTCTTGGGGTTAAGACGAGCCCGCACAGCGTCGAATAGTTGATTGGTTAACAGCGGAGCCGATTCTCGCGAGAACCAGCACTTCATTGGTGCACCCTGTTCCGCGACTGTTTGTCACCGGCGCGGCGTATAATTTCACTGCTTAAGCGGCACATTCGTTATGGGTCGGTGGTCCTGCCTGTAACTTCCCCTATGCGCCGAACTGCTGCCCTGTTTTAGACCAACGCCGAACCGTTATTCTCATTTGATCCGGAGGCATCATCGTGACAGACCGGAGGCAGTTTCCTCTTGGCATTTTCAGCCAGAATGGGGAATTCATCCTCTGCGGCGGTCGACACGCGAGTCGATTCCGGCCCGCATCCGTCCTGCCGCTTGCGCCTTTGTCCAGAAAACCTTCGGCGGCTGTGCCAACGAAGTTAGGACACGAACACTCCTTAACAAATGAACTGAAATCGGCGTGGGCCGCTCGCCCTCTCGCAGTAACAAAGCGCCTTGCGCAGGCTGCTGTCGCGCTCGCAGGCTTTGGCGGCGCGTCCTGTGAGCAACTCCGCAAAGGGCCTGTGGAGCTCACGTCATTTCTGCGCGGCACCGTTGGATTGATTGTCTTCGCAGTTTGTTTGGCGCTGGCAGGCTGCCGGACTTCGTCGACCAGTTCCCCTCCGGCGGTTGTACTTAACAAGGTTCCTGCTGCAAGCCCCACGCCCCACGGTCAGGCGATTTCCAGGCAAACCGGCGCCATTGAAGGTTACGCAACTGGAATGCGACCTGGGGAACGAATCGTGATCTATAGCAAAAGCGACGGACGATGGAATCTGCAGCCACCCTCGGGTCAGCCCTTCACAAATATTGAAAGGAACGGTCGTTGGCACACTTCAACCCTTCTGGGAATTGAATATGCTGCTCTCCTGGTCGATTCCACTTACGCTCCCCCAGTACAGACCGAATCATTGCCCGGCGTAGGTTCCGGGGTTGCCGCTGTGGCAACTGCCAAAGGTGAGGGCCCGGCCCCCGATTATCCGTCCCCAAAGACGCTCAACTTCAGTGGCTACGAGTGGACGACCAGCACTGGACCAATATTCCACGCCGGCTCAAGAAATTTCTTCGATCCAGCCAACGTTTGGGTCGATAAAAGCGGCAAGCTCCATCTCCGCATCTCAGGGAGCCCCGGAAAATGGAGCGCGGCGGAGGTAAAGCTTAACGCCAGCCTTGGATACGGAACATACCGGTTCCAGGTGGAGGATACGACCCACCTCGAGCCATCTGCTGTTCTCACCCTCATTACCTGGGATGGAGTCGGAACCGAAAGAGACCGCCGCGAACTCGACGTTGAACTATCTCGCTGGGGGTTCGTGGATAACACGAATGTGCACTATGTCGTGCAGCCTTATTACATTCCTGCGAACTTCGTTCGATTTCGGGTGCCGCCAGGTGTATTCACGCATTCGTTTCGCTGGGAACCGGGGCAGGTGACGTTTTCGACGATGGCCGGTTCGGGCGATGCGACGAGTGACAGGCTGATCAACCAGCACGTCTTCACCTCGGGAATACCTTCGCCAGCGGGCCAAACGGTGCGTATCTCTCTCTATGTGTTCGTCAGGGGCCAGGTTCCGCTGCAACACGAGAATGAAGTGGTAATCGATAAGTTCGAGTACCTTCCGTGATGTGCTTGCAACAGCCAATTCGCTGCCTGCTGCTTGGAATTGCTTTAGTGTGCATCGCCGCACCAGCGCGTGCGCTCGATCCCAATCGTCTGCCGTCACAGTACGTTCGCCGGCAATGGATTGTAGGAAGCACATTCCCGGGAGGCGCGGTCAACGCGATCGCTCAGACAGCAGATGGATATCTTTGGATCGGAACCGATAAGGGACTGGTACGCTTTGACGGTTTCACGTTCAGCCCTGTTTCATTGACGCCAGTTGCCTCGGCTTCGGATATTCCGATATTGCAATTGCTGACGGATCTGAAAGGACAACTGTGGATCCGTCCAGAGGGAGCCGATGTAGTGCATCAGAAGAACGGTCGATTTGAGAGAGTCGAATATGGCGAACAGGCGATAACCTCGCAGATCACCGCCATGGCGAAAGTCAGCCACAAGGGGATATTGGTTTCTGATATCGCGAAGGGGACATTCCTTTTCCGGGGAGACGAGGTTGAGAGGCTGGCGAAACCCGCTGTATTGTCCGGTTCAGCATCTCCGCCGATCATCTCGATAGCGCAAGGCGATGACGGCGGGCTTTGGATTGGCACCCTCGGCGTGGGCCTGTTCCACTTTGCCAACGGGCGAGCTACCAGGGTGGATGCGGGACTGCCAGACCGGAAAATCAACTGCCTGCTGGTCATTAGCAAGGACGAATTGTGGGTTGGCACGGACACTGGCTTGTTTCGCTGGGATGGCAAGGAGTTTCATCGAATCAACTTGCCGCCTGCTCTGGGCCGCGTTCAGGTCTTGAGCATTCTGCGTGATCGAGATTCGAATATCTGGGCGGGCACAACACGCGGGCTGCTGCGTATCAATAGTGATGGTGTGTCTTTTTCGCCAGAGGACGAGATTCGCGGCAATGGTGGTATTAATGCCCTATTTGAGGATCGCGAAGGCAATCTCTGGATCGGAGGTTCCCAGGGACTTGGCCGCATTCGCGACAGTACGTTTCTTACCTATTCGCCTGCCATCGATTCTCGATTCCAGCACGATGGACCTGTTTACGTTGACAGCCAGGGTCGCACTTGGTTCGCTCCAGCGCAAGGTGGGCTGTATGCGCTTAAGAACGGAAGCATTCAATCAATTCCAACCGGGATTCCGGCAAGTGACGTGGTTTATTCTATCGGCGGTGATGGGGATGATCTGTGGGTGGGGCGCGAGCACGGTGGACTCACGCATCTGCAGCTGCGCGGCGGGGCAGTCACCAGTAAGACCTATACCAAAGCCAATGGGCTCGCTCAAGATAACGTTTATACCGTTTATCGCAGTCACGATGGTTCTGTGTGGGCGGGAACGCTAAGCGGCGGTGTCAGCAGACTCAAAGACCAGCGATTCACGAATTACACGATGGCGAACGGTCTTGCCTCCAATACCATCTTTTCAATTTTGGAAACGCGCAACGGAGAAATGTGGTTTGCCACCCCCAGCGGGTTGAGCTCACTGTCAAACGGTCAGTGGAAAACTTATACGACGCGAGATGGTTTGCCCTCTGACCGGGTGAACTGCCTTTTCGAAGATTCGTACGGAACTCTCTGGATTGGAACGTCTGGTGGTCTGGCAGTTTCCGTCGCCAGTCGTTTTCATGTTCCTGGCACGTGGCCTGCAGTATTGCGCGACCCAGTATTCGGACTCGCAGAGGACAAGAAAGGCTGGCTTTGGATCGCAACCTCAAAACATGTTTTGCAGGTGCGTCGAGACAAGCTAGCCAGGGGTGCTCTCGGAGCATCCGACGTTCGAGAGTACGGGACAGCGGACGGTCTGCTCAGCAGCGAGGGCATCAACCGAAGCAGGTCTGTGGTCGCAGATTCTGAGGGAAGAATCTGGTTTTCTCTGGGTCGCGGGATTTCAGTGGTTGATCCGTCTCACATGCCCGACAGTTCGCCGCCGGCCATTGCACACGTCGAGGCTGTGCTGGCAGATAATCGTCCCATTAATGTCACGAGTCCGGTGCGCGTTCCGCCTTCATCCAAAAGAATCGCAATCATTTATACGGCTCTAAGTCTTGCCTCGCCCGAGAGGATTCGCTTTCGCTATATCCTGGATGGCTTCGACCGGAATTGGAGCGCACCTGTTGCTACGCGGGAAGCTGTCTATACCAATCTCGGGCCGGGCTCATATCGTTTTCGTGTGATTGCCAGCAACAGCAGCGGCATGTGGAACGAAGCGGGCACGTCCTTGGATTTTTCCATCGCGCCGGCATATTACCAGACCAACTGGTTCCGGTTTCTGTGTGTGGCTTTCTTTCTCGGATTGCTTTGGACACTCTATCGACTGCGTGTCCATCAGATACAGCGGCAGTTCGCTGCAGGACTGGAAGCGAGCGTGGGAGAGCGGCTTCGCATCGCGCGGGAATTGCACGACACCATGCTCCAAACCTTTCAGGCCGCGGCCTATCAATTCCAGGCGGCGCGTAAACTACTGCTCCGCAATTCGGACAACGCAATGGAGGCCGTTGACGAGGCAATTCAGTCTGCGGAAGAAGGGATTAAAGAGGGCCGTGCCGCGATTGGCGATTTGCGCCCGGAACCAGCCGCACAACGCAGCCTTTCGGAATTGCTGAACGCCACGGGTCGTGAGTTGGCCGAAGCTGACAACTTGAACGGACATGCTCCGAGCTATCACGTGCTTGTTGAAGGCAAGCCACAGGATCTATCGCCGATGCTTCAGGACGAAGTTTACCGGATCTCTCGCGAGGTGATCCGGAATGCCTTCATGCACGCTGCTGCCAGCCACATCGAAGTGGAGATACGTTACGATCAGCATCATCTCCGGCTGCGTATCCGTGATGACGGCAAGGGAATCACCCCCAAGATTCTGGAAGCCGGCGGGACTTCAGGACACTTCGGCATACCGGGCATGCGCGAGAGGGCAAAGCGAATTGGATCGCAGCTGGAATTCTGGAGCGAAGAGGGCGCGGGCACAGAGGTGCAGTTCCAGGTTCCCGCCTCGATGGCATACCAGAAGCGGGGTGATGGCCGCCGATTCCGATTCTTGCGAAAGGCAACGAGACATGAGTAGCGCTCCTGGCATGATTCGCATTCTCGCGGTCGACGACCACGCCCTTCTTCGCAAGGGCCTCGCTGCCGTGGTCAATGCGGAGCCTGATATGAAATTGGTGGCAGAAGCCTCCAATGGAGAAGAGGCCGTCGAAAAGTTCCGGATACATCGCCCGGACGTGACCCTGATGGATCTTCAAATGCCCGGGCTGAATGGAATCGAAGCCACAATCCGTATTTTGAGCGAATTCCCAGACGCACGCATCATTGTGCTTACGACCTATAACGGGGATGCTCAAGTGCTGCGCGCTCTTCGAGCAGGCGCGCGGGCTTACCTGTTGAAAGGCCATGATCGGGAACTTATCGAGACGATCCATGCAGTCTTTAAGGGACAGAAGAGAATACCGCCGGAGGTCGCCGCGGAATTGGCTGAGCACGCGACCGATGATGAATTGAGCGCGCGTGAAGTTGAGGTTCTGCAGCTGATTGCAGTTGGGAATTCAAACAAGCAGATCGCGGACCTACTATTCCTGGCGGAGGCAACCATCAAGAGCCGGGTCAGTAACATCTTGTCCAAGCTCGGCGCCAGCGACCGGGCTCATGCTGTCACGATCGCCCTTAAGCGTGGAATTATCGAGCTCTGATCACCCGAAAGTATGAACTCTGTTTGGCCTTTCAGCGCTTCCCGGCCCATTGCGAGTGTCGTAACCTCCCAGAGGGAGGTCCCGTGCAGCGACTATTCTCGTCATTCGCGAATAGCTGGCCGGGGTTCGGCCTGCTCATTCAACGGCTTTTCACAGGGATTGCTCTTCTTTATATCGGGCTAGCCCAGCTGAAAACTGCGGCCGTCGGCCTGGTGATCCCTGAAGCGGCAGGAGCTGTCCTTGGGTTATTCATCCTGGCAGGGCTATGGACCCCTGCCGTGGGAGCACTGATCGCAGCCATCGAGTTATGGATCGTTCTCGCAGGTGCGAATGATATTTGGATGCCCATCGTGCTGGCGGTCTTCGGCGGCACGCTGGCGTTGATTGGACCAGGCGCCTGGTCCATCGACGCTCGACTCTTCGGAAGGAAGCATATCGGAAGTTGAGCGCCCTGATTACCCTGTTGCCATCACCCAAAAGTCGGAACTGAAAACATACGATGGAACGCTTGAGATTCGTTCTATCGTGCATTGTCTGCATGCCGTTTCCGATTACATAATGGCTCTCGTAATCGGCGCTTTTCCTCTTTCGGGTCGATCTCCACAAACAGCGCTGAAAACCCCGATGCCCCAAAACAGCACGCGTGGGCCCATCGCGAGAAAACTATTGGAGGGCGAAAATGAATTTCTTTCACACGGAATCTCCTCTCAGGGATGGTGCAAGTTCGACGTCCACGATTAGCGATCGACTCGCGTTCTCGAAGATTTTGCGAGACGCGCCAAAAGTATTCATCGTCGACGCAGACGAAGCCGCATGCCAATCACTGGCAGCCCTGATTACCCGCGAAGGCTGGTCTCTGGAGACTTTTGCGTCGGGCGAAGAATTCCTGGCTCATTCCGTTGAGCTTGCCCCCGGCTGCTTGATACTCGACGTGTCCCTTCCTGGCCTGAGCGGTCTCGAATTGCAGAAGCATGCAGCCGTGAAATGCCCACACATCTCAGTTATTTTTCTCAGCGCCAAAGGCGACATACCGACCACAGTCGAAGCCATGAAGGCAGGAGCTCAAGAATTCCTGACGAAACCTTTCCGGGACAACGAACTCCTGAGTGCCGTTAGGGAGGCTCTCGAAAGGAGCCGTTTTGTGTCTGCTAGAAAGGCGGAGAAACAAGCCCTTCAGGAGCGGTATACCGCGCTCTCACTTCGCCAACGGCAGGTGATGGCGTTGGTGTCTTCCGGATTGCTCAACAAACAGGTCGGGGAGGAACTTGGCATCAGTGAAATTACCGTGAAAGCCCACCGCGGCCAGGTGATGCAGAAGATGCAGGCCAACTCACTCGCGGACCTGGTGAGAATGGCGGGGAGGCTTGGATTAGCCAAGAGCCGCGAAGCAGCGATGCTCCGCGGTCATGCCGAGCAGACATCTCGTCCAGTCAATCAACTCACTGCGAGCTACGCATTCGTGGCTTAGCCGAATCCTGTGATCTCAGGGTTGTCGTACTCTGCGCATCCCAGTACCTGAGTATCGATGACGTAAGGTCGGACTGCAGTACAGGCTACTGGAAGTGGTGGCATGGCTCCAGGTTTGGAAGTGATTTGCCGCATCTGCCTTGCCATGAAATCGAGGAATAGACCGCGGCCGCGTCTTCGCTCGAAGTCCGGAGCGGCGCGGCCGCTGCTGCCTGGGGCTGGCTACTATCGCTATAATGAAGGCAGTCAGTTACGGAATGAAATGTAGCGGATGCCAAGGTAAACCGCATTCACAAACTTGAGGAATCGGGTCAGGCGAGGTGGTTCCAGTGGTGGATGTCGGTTGCGGAGGACGAGCTTTTCCGCGATCTTAACAGCGTCATCGAAGAAAGACTGGCGCGAATGCGAGCAAGCCTTTCTGAGTCCCCGCGCATCGTTTCGATATCAAAACATTGCAGCTCAATGTGACGTCGGCTGTTGGCAAATTGGCCGCGCTCAAGGCCATTGAAAAGACATGACAAAAGCCCATCAACATTCTCTCGAAAAGATACTCGAAAGCCGGATCGCCATCATTGATGGGGCGATGGGCACGACCATCCGCACCTACGGCATGAAGGAAGCGGACATCCGTGGAAGCCGATTCCAGAACTCGAGGAAGGATCTGCTGAATAATGGAGACCTCTTCTCGCTGACTCAGCCGGAGATGATCTGCGACATTCATCGCCGATTTTTGGTAGCCGGCGCGGACATCATCGAGACCAACACCTTCGGCGCGACCAGCATCACGCAAAGCGAATTCTTCGTCGACGATCCGCGCGAGCGGGGTGGGCGGAAGGACCCTGCGTTCTATCAGAAAGTGATCGACGATTCATTTCTCAACGACCTGGCCTGGGAGATCAATGAGACGTCGGCGCGTCAATGCCGTGCATTGGCCGATCGGTTCAGCAACGAAACAGGACGGCAGCGGTTTGTCGCGGGAGCAATCGGCCCACTGACGGTGTCACTTTCGAACTCGCCTGATGCCGATGATGCCGGCTTCCGGGTGGTGACCTTCGATCAGGTGAAATCCGCCTACATCCAACAGGTGCGAGCCCTGATTGCGGGAGGCTCAGACTTGCTTTTGGTCGAGACGATCTTCGACTCACTAAATGCAAAAGCCGCACTCGTGGCGATACGTGAAGTGTTCGATCAAGACGGCAAAGAGTTGCCGGTGATGATTTCGGCGGCGGTGGGGCGTGGGGGCGAAACGTTGATTTCCGCGCAGACCACGGAGGCATTTTGGAACGCGGTGCAGCATGTGAAGCCGCTGTCGGTGGGACTGAACTGCTCGCTGGGGCCCGATCTGATGTATCCGTTCCTGGAGGAGCTCTCGGAGAAGGCCGATGTGGCGATCTCCTGTTATCCGAATGCGGGTTTGCCGAATCCGCTGTCGGAAACCGGCTTTGATTTGGGACCGGAGGACATGGCCCGCTATCTTGGAAACTTTGCGCGAGGAGGGCTGATCAATATTGCCGGCGGTTGCTGCGGCAATACGCCTGAGCACATCGCGGCCATTGCGAAAGCGCTCGAAGGGCAACCTCCGCGGAGATGGGGAATCACTCCCACTGAAGAGCCGGCTGCGGCGCCCTACGAATCTGAGATCGAGAGCAGAGCATGAGTGTGTCTGCGGAGACGAAGCCGCTTCGCCTATCTGGATCGCAACCTTTCACCCAGCAACGTGGCGTTTACATCATGATCGGCGAGCGGACCAATGTGGCCGGTTCGCCCAAGTTCGCGAAGCTGATTAAGGAAGGTAAATACGAGGATGCGGTAAGCGTGGCTCGGCAGCAAGTCGAAAGTGGAGCGAATGTTCTCGACATCTGCATGGACGAGGGCATGATCGATGGCGTTGCGGCGATGACGCGCTACCTGCAATTGCTGGGAAGTGAGCCCGAGGTCGCCAAGGTGCCCTTCATGGTGGACTCCTCGAAGTGGGAGGTGATTGAGGCCGGCCTGAAATGTCTGCAAGGCAAAGGCATCGTCAATTCCATTTCACTGAAGGAAGGCGAAGAGAAGTTTCGCAAGAACGCGGCTACCGTGTTGAAGTATGGTGCGGCGGTCGTAGTGATGGCCTTCGATGAGCAGGGACAGGCCGCAACCTACGAGGAAAAAATCCGCATCAGCGAGCGCGCATATAGGATCCTGGTCGACCAGGTTGGGTTTCCGCCGGAAGATATCATCTTCGATCCGAACATCCTTACCGTTGCTACCGGCATGGAGGAGCATAACAACTATGCCGTGGACTATATCAACGCCACGCGGTGGATCAAGGCTAACCTGCCGCATGCAAAAGTCAGCGGCGGAGTATCGAATATTTCGTTCAGTTTTCGAGGCAACAATAAAGTACGCGAGGCCATGCACTCTGCGTTTCTCTATCACGCCATTGCGGCGGGGATGGACATGGGCATCGTCAATGCCGGGATGCTTGAGGTATACGAGGAGATTGAACCGCAGCTGAAAGAGCTGGTGGAGGACGTGCTGCTGAACCGCCGTCCTGACGCGACCGAGCGACTGGTGGAGCTTGGCGAATCGCTGAAGCACGTCGGCGCGGTCGTGAGTGAAAAGAAGGCGGAGGAATGGCGCAACGGCACAGTCGAGGAGCGCCTTTCACATGCTCTCGTCAAGGGAATTGATACCTACATTGAGGCCGATGCTGAAGAAGCCCGCGTCAAGCTGGGTCGTCCTCTATTGGTGATTGAGGGCCCGCTCATGGCCGGTATGAGCGTCGTGGGCGATCTATTCGGAGCCGGCAAAATGTTTTTGCCGCAGGTGGTGAAGTCTGCGCGAGTGATGAAGAAGGCAGTGGCTCACCTGACTCCGTTTATGGAGGCTGAGAAGGCTGCGATGGCAGCGTCCGGCGAGGTAGTCAAGGCGCAAGGAAAAATTGTGCTTGCGACGGTCAAGGGCGACGTTCACGACATTGGCAAAAACATCGTCGGTGTCGTCCTTGCCTGCAATAACTACGACGTCATCGATCTGGGGGTCATGGTCCCCTGCGAAAAGATTCTGGAGCGCGCAAAAGCGGAGAAAGCAAACCTGATCGGACTCAGCGGCCTGATTACACCGTCGCTTGACGAGATGGTGCATGTAGCGCGGGAGATGGAGCGTCAGGGCTTCAAGTTGCCATTGCTGATCGGCGGAGCAACTACGAGCCGCAGGCACACAGCGGTGAAAATCGCACCTCACTACAGTGAGCCGGTGGTTCACGTGCTGGATGCGAGCCGAGCGGTGCCCGTGACGACCAGCCTGTTGAGCGATGAAGGCAAGCCTGCTTTCGTCGCGCAGCATCGTGCGGATTACGAAGCACTCCGCAAAGCCCACGCTGCGCCGCGTCAGACGGTCGTATCTCTTGAGGTCGCTCGCACCAGACGGACGCCGATCGAATGGCGTGCCGAAGATCTGCCAGTACCCGAGTTTACTGGGGTGCGCGTGTTGGATAACTTTCCGCTGGCGACGCTGCGCGACTTTATTGACTGGACGCCGCTCTTCCATGCTTGGGGATTGAAAGGCGTTTATCCCCGCATCCTTGAACATGCAGAGCAGGGCGAGCAGGCGCGCCAACTTTTTGCCGACGCCAATGTTCTGCTGGATCGCATGATCGAAAAGAATCTGATCACGGCGCGTGGCGTCTATGGATTTTTTCCTGCAAGCGCAGTGGGCGACGATGTTGAGCTATACACAGACGCGAAACGCGAGACCACGCTGGAGCGATTTCATTTTCTCCGTCAGCAAGCGAACAGGGAAGGAAGTGAACCTTGCAGGTCGCTCGCAGACTTCATCGCCCCCAGCGAGACCGGGCTGCTGGATCATATCGGCGCCTTCGCGGTGACAAGCGGGATCGGGCTGAAAGACCTGTGCGATCGATTCAGGGCCGACAACGACGATTACAACGCGATCATGGCGGAAGCAATTGCGGATCGCCTGGCTGAGGCTTTCGCGGAATGCCTGCATAAGCGGGTGCGCGATGAGTGGGGTTATGGTCGCGGCGAATGCTTGAACTACTCTGATCTCATCCAGGAGAAGTATCGTGGGATTCGGCCGGCGGCGGGCTACCCTGCGTGTCCGGACCACACCGAGAAGGGAACACTCTGGCGCTTGCTCAATGTGCAGGCCAACACTGGGATGCTGATCACGGAGTCATTTGCGATGTGGCCCGGATCGAGCGTGAGTGGGCTCTATTTCGCCCATCCGCAATCGCGATATTTCAGCCTCGGCAAGATCGATCGTGATCAAGTCGCTGATTATCACGAGCGCAAGAATATGAGCGTCGCAGAAGTCGAAAGATGGCTTGGTCCAAACCTGAACTACGATCCGGCAGAATAGCTTTCGGGCGGGATGGGCAATGCGTTAGAAAAGCTACAACCGGCAACCTTCCCAGTTGTTCGTCCACGCTAGAATATCTGACGTTCTTTAGAACGCGAGGGGCACTCCATTCATGGTGTATTCGGCGAATCTTCACAATCTCAATCAGCAGTGGGGAATACCCGGTCGAGTTCAAGTTGTGGAGGGAAATAATGGACTTCCAAAGGTTCAAATTTCTACTGAACTCGCGACAGGGGAGATGTACCTTCACGGCGCTCATGTGACCCGCTGGCGACCCACTCATTCGCAGGAAGTTATCTTTTTGAGTAAGCAATCTCGTTGGCAGGAGGGTCTCGCGATTCGAGGCGGCGTGCCGATTTGTTTTCCGTGGTTCGGCGCCAAAAAGGACGATCCTAAGGCGCCGGCTCACGGTTTTGCCCGAACTCGAGCATGGACTTTACGGAGTATCGAAGAGCGAGGCGGCAATATTGAGGTCGCCATGTTTCTCGAAAGCGATGAGGAAACGAAGAGATTCTGGCCCTTCGACTTCCAACTGACCCATCTGGTGACGTTTGGATCAAATCTTCGGATGGAGCTTCTTGTGAAGAATACCGGGGATCGGGCATTTCAATTCGAAGAGGCCCTGCATACGTACTATCAAGTTGACGATGTTCGCAAGACTCAAATCCAGGGGCTGGAAGGGTGTAACTATCTGGACAAAACAGATGCCTTTCGAGAGAAACTCCAGACCGGAGACGTTTCATTCGCAGGAGAGACCGATCGTGTGTATTTAAATACCACGGGTGCGGTTGACGCGATTGATCCAGGGCTGTCTCGAAGGATTCGCACTTCCAAGGAGAATTCCCACACCACAGTGATCTGGAACCCATGGCAGCAAAAAGCGAAAGCGTTGGGTGACTTGGGAGACGACGAGTGGACTCAAATGGTCTGCGTCGAGGTCAGCAACGTGAATGGGGCAGCTATCGAACTGCAGCCTGGTCAGGAACATCGTATGTGTTCCGATGTTTCTGTCGATAATTTGAAATCCAGTTAGTTAGTAATTAATCTGCGTTTCAATGCAAACAGAGCCAGCTCGTAAGTGCGCGCCGTCGCTATCAGGTTTTAACTTCTTGACGAGCGAACCCTGAGAAGCTTACAAGCTATTTCTTTGAGGATTGGACGGTGCGCCTAGGTGGACGCGTCCGCCGATCCTTAGCCAGGGCACATCGAATTGTGTAAATCCGTCTTGATGGGTTGGCGTGAGTATCTCGGACCCGCGCTCCGGAGTTTCATATCGAGCTACGGAGTAAGTGCCCTTGATGCGTACCTGCACCGGCATCGGGTCCGCAGAGTAATTCAGCAGTTCCACTGTAGCCGTGGAACTGTCGGGGAGCTTGTAAGGGATCGCAATCGTGGTGGACGCATTCCAGAGAGAGATCGGCAACCTCTCTTTGCCAAGAAGCCGGCGAACATCCTCAGAAAACTTTCCAGGATCGGCGACACCTCCGGCGATTTCAATCACCTTTCCGTTGCCCACCGTATAGATCACCGAATCGGCGCTGACTCGGCGGCCTGCACTCGATCGCGCGGGGAAGAGGCTAGGTAAATTCACCAGAATCGCCTCTCCGCCATCGTTCACAAACCTTGCCACTTGTCGGATTGCAGCCTGATCCGGTTGAGCGAATACGACGATGAGGTCGAGGCCTTGGAAATCCTCGGGTGCCAGGTGGCTCGGAGGGAGCACGCGGAAGGGAACGTTGTGCCGCGCCATCAGGTTCATCGGCTCATAGGAGGCGTCATAGTTGTCAGTCACCACGCCAACGTTGGCTTGAAACGCGACCGGCCGTTCGTCCTGGCCGAGGTAAAACTCTACATACTTCGCGACGCGATTCCAGACGGCCCATGCTTCATCGCTTCCGCTCACCAGAGCTTTTTCAAGGCGCGGGTGCAAATTCAGGATCAAGTCAGAATGGAGAGCGCCCGCTTCGGCCACGGCGAGCGAATAGTTTTCTGTGCTGGGGCCCAGCTGCTGCTGCAATGCATCGGGAAGCTCCCAATGGAAATCGATCAAGGGAGTTTGCGTGGGATGAAACGCGCGGTCAAACGCCACCAGGGCTAAGTTGGAATCAATCCACGGCTGCTCCGTGGGGCTCGATATCTGCAGAATGCCCCGCTGTGTGATTACTGTGCTTCCCATCATTGCAGGCTGCTTGGCGCGCGGGTCGGGAGACAGAATGGTCAGGTTGGGATGCGCCAGCCGAAGGTCCCGGGCGACCATCACTGCCTTTGCTTGCTCCTCGTCAGCCGCCTCCAAAATGATTCCAGAAATTCCCGTCGCGCGACTGCTGTTCGCCGCTGTCGATGCCTGCTCGAGAGTTACCGCGGCGTACACCCGATAGCCTTGCTTCCGAGCTCTTTCCATCAAGGCCGGTGGAGCGCCCCATGGAATTGCCAGGCCATGCGCGAGCAGAGTTTTTTGAGGTAGCTCCGGCTCAGTCCAGCGAATAAATACTCTGCCCCAGGCAGTCTGGGGAATTACAGGTGACTCCGGCCTTGTTGCATCGACCTGGCCCTTGGAGGCGAGGGAACTGAATAGCAACCCCGCCGTTCCCCAACTCGCGCTTTTAACGAATCGACGTCGATCCATGAGTTCACTCCAACCTAGTCCAGATTTCGCGCTACGTATTTTTGAGGGCTCATCTTCTCCAAGCTTCTCATTAGAATTTCCGGGCCACTGGTCACCGTCTGCGAAAGCCCTTCTGGTGAAATCCAGATGGCAGCCACGTTCGGTAATCTCTTCACCAGCGCTTGTCCTCTCATGGGGCCCATCAGCAAGAGCGCGGTGGAAAGAGCATCGGATGCGGTTGCGGAATCTGCGACGACGCTCACGGCTGTAGCCGATTCGAATGGCTCGCCTGCGACGGCGTCGATAATGTGTCCAAACGAGGGCAATCCCAGCGAACTGGGTGGCGTTTGCTGCGATGTTGAAACGCTGTTTCCATGTAGCAGGACGTGAGGATCAACTTGCGCGGAAGGATCGCACAGGTGCACCCTCCAACCGGATTGGCTGGGAGGGTGGCCGATTGCGTAAAACGTACTTCCACCAGAATTCAGCAGTGCGCATTCAATGCCATGGAAGCGCAACACGGCGGCAGCTCGATCGACGGCGTACCCTTTGCCAATCGCTCCCAGATCCAGCGCCACCTCCGAAGAGTGAAAGCGAATCCGATTGGGCGGAATCAATTCAACCTGGCGATAACCCACATCGCTGCGAAGTTTTTCTTGCTCGGCCGGACTGGGAGCTTGCTCGCCGCGGCCCACGGCTTTCCACCGCTCAGCCAGCGGTCCGACCGTGACGTCGAATGCACCCTCGGAGAGTTCGGAATAGTGCAACGATTCCTGGATCACCTGATAGAGATCCTGACTGACCGTTTGTGCTTCGACGTGCGCTGTGCGATTCAAGCGGCTTAGTTCGCTCGCGGGTTTGTAAATGCTCATCACCTGTTCCAGGCGGTCGATCTCTTGAAAGGCGTGATCGATTGCCTGGGAGGCTTGTGAGGGATTGGTTCCGTATGTGGCGATTTCAAAAACCGCGCCCATGGCGAAGTGTTTTCTGAAAACTGGGGAAACTCCCTGGTCCAACGACAGGCTTGGAGAGAGAACGCGGGCAGTCAGCACAGGCCCTTGAGGCTGCCTACCTGGGACGCGGCTACTCCAGCGCATAGACCATACCATTCTGGCTTGCGACGTAGATCCGTCCACCGGCCAACACCGGAGCAGATTGAAGACCACCATCCAATCCAGCCTTCCACAGCACTTGTCCTGTAGAGATATCGAGGCACAAAACGGGGCCTTCAGCGTTCACGGCAACGACGGACGTGCTGATCACAGGTGGCGATGTAATCGCACTCCCGGTAAAGGTCTTCCATCTCAGCTTGCCGGTCTGAATCGCCAACGCATAAAGATTTCGGTCTTTGCTGCCAAAGATGACGACATCTTCTGAAGCAGCGGGCGATGAGGAGACACCGAGTTTCGTCTCAAATTTCCAGCGCACGGCTCCCGTGCCGGCATCGAGCGCATAGAAGAAGTAATCCTCCGAACCGACCAGCACCATGTCGCCCACCATAGCAGGTGTGGAATCGATGCCGTCTCCTGTCGGCGTGCTCCACTGAATTTTTCCAGTCGAGGAATCCAGAGCATAGACTTTGCCGTCGCCACTACCGAAATAAATATGCTTCTCAGCAGCGTAGGCAGAGGCATAGATCCGCCCACCGATCGTCTGTGTCCAACGCGGCTTTCCATTTTTGTGATCCAGCGCGTAAAAGCGTCCGTCGGCGCTACCGAAGAAAACAGTTTCATCACGGACAATGGGCGAACTCCAGACTTCTCCCCGGGTGGTCGTCTCCCAAATCGTTTTGCCCGTTTCTCTGGCTAAGCTATGCACCTTCCCGTCGTCGCAGCCCAACAGCAAAGTGTTTCCTGAAATCGAGGGGGTGGAGTGAATCCAGTTGGGGAACTGGCGTGTCCACTGTGGGCGGCCGGTATCGGCATCCAGGGCATAGACCGCGCCATGAACCTCTGTCACGTACAAAACGTTGTCGCGCAGCACAGGCGCCGAACGGATCGCTCTGCCAGCCTGAAATTGCCATCGCAAGCCTTTGGGCACTTGCCAGGACGCCTCGTGCGATCCTCCCATGCGGGAGTTTTCACTCAATAAGGTGACCCAATCGCGATCTTTGCTTAGGAGGTTGTCCATTGTGTTTACGTCAGTCGAAGTTGGCGATGATCGATTCGTTTCAGGTCGGAGACGCCCAATCCTAGTTTGCCGGCCGCAGCGATGTGTCCCGGCTGGCGAAAGTACAAATTCTTATCGGGATTTCGGTAGAAGTCGTCGCCACTTGTGGTCAAAGTACTCGGATCAACATTCCAGACCGAAATCGCCCCTTCCTCGCGCCTCTTTTTTTCGATGGCTTCCAACTCGACTGTATCCACGGCGACCGGGTCGGTGCCAATGAAGAGGGTCTTCGCTTCGCAGACGAAATCCCAATTTGAGGTCAGCGGGCCTCCGTGCCAAACCTCGCGCATGCCATCCATGATGTTCAGTACCGCCTTGGAGCGCAACGGCTCGGTGGAGCAAAGATAACCGATGAGGGGATCGGTATAGGTGTAAGGTTGCTGGTGGGTGCGCGCCACGTTGTTGAAGCACCCGTAGCCGAGATTCTTCAGACAACCGGTCACTCCGGAAGCCGAATGATCCTTCATCGTCGGGATATTAATAATCTTGGTGAGCTCCTGCGTGACAACTTTGGCGAGATAGCACCGCGTCTCCGACTCTCCGAAGAAATCCGCATCGCAATACACATCGAAGTCGTAGCGCGAAGCATCGAAGGCGCCGCATTCAATGCCAACCACACGAATTCCTACAGGCACCAGAGTCTGGTAGGAACCCATTTCGATCTCGTCGGAATAACGGTCGAACACCACGATGTTGTGGGCGGGAACATCAATCGAACGCAGCGCCGCGACAATCTCGCGCACGATCTCCGGAGAGGAATAGCACACCGGAGCTCCCGAGGAGTTGATCTTGATTCCCACCACGTCGTGGGGCTCAATGAACTTTTGCCACGCCGATGCTGATGAACTTTCGCCAGTGAGTTCCTTCATCCCCTCACTCAGCATGCGGCCAACAATCGGCTGAGAAACGCGATTGCCTGAAATGGAATCCTCGTGGAAGACCTCTACCACTCTCCCGGGGAACAAGCCTGGAATTCCCAATGGAGATGGCTTGCTGGGAGCGATCCCGTGGACTTCGATCGGAGGCGGCGCGGGCCGACCCTGATTTGCCTGGCCTATGCTCGCACGCGAGTTGAGCAGCAGCGCCGCGGTCCCCCAGCCAGCGGTCTTGACGAAATCCCGTCGATCCATCAGTGAGCCCCCAAATGTGACGCCCCTTGCATCGGGACGATAGGTTCCTGAAACAAAGAAAAAGCCAAGGACCTTCAAAACAGGTCCAACTATCCGCTTTGGCCGGAGTCGTATCCGGCAGGGATTCGCTAAAACGACGCGCAACGATCATACCCTGATTCGGTTGCAACCTCCGTAACCGCCATCACAATCGTATTTTCGAACGAGGGTAGCAGACTGATCGCGTGTCGACAAACTCATCTCAATGCGCGGCGCCCCACAGGCGCATCTTTTCCATGGCGGCTGTTTTGTTGATTTTGGATTTGGGTGAGAAGGAGCGCGCGGAGATCCGCACGATTGCACTCAGTCGGAGTGAAAGTGTTGTGGCGACAAATCGCGAATCGCCGACCGTGTCGATGCGATGAAGGTGCGAGCCATGAAATTTAGTGTTGCGATTCCGAGGCACGGCAGGAGCCACATGCTCGACGTGAAGCGCCCGCGATAGAACAACGCAGGTCTGCCGTCTTTTAAACTCCCGGCAGCAATCAGTTCGAGAGCCTCTCTCGACGAAAGTGGCAGACGCTGCACGACACCCAATGAAAGTGCCGTCAGAATTGCAGAAATCACTCGGCATCGTCCGCAGGTTGCACGGTAGTAGAGCTTAGGGTGATCGTCTGAGAAGCAGTGATTTTGTTTCATAGCTTGCTCAAGATCGAAAGACAGGTTGCAGTGGAGATTAACCCCTTCAGGTCGCGATACAACTTACCACGTGGATCTTCCCAGGGGCACGAGCAGTCAGCTTCCGTTACGCGCAGTTCATTTCCGCCAGCCCAGCTACCATCTGTATTTTGATGGCGCAAGAGTTCCTTCACGAGAGAGAGGCAGAGCGAATCGTCTCCTTGCAGCGATGCAATCCCGGCTGCGAACGCGAGATCGAATGCCGAACTGATTGAATTTATCTCCTTCATCGCCGAAAGACGGAGCGACGGATTCGGCTCAAATTTGAGATCTCGTATCAGAGCCAAGCAGGCATACGTGCCGTAGAAGCCTGTGCGCCACCAATAGCTCGGCCAGCTTCCGTCGTCACGACGCATACGAGTTAGAAAGCCGATCAGGTTCGTTTCTAATTCGGCTTGATGATGCCGAGAGAGAACTCGGTAGCAGATGGGTGTTACGTCGGCATGCGCCTGTCCCCAGGCCTGCGGACCTTCAAACGTCGCGAAGCCGCCATCCGGCTGCCAGCGCCGAAGCAACCAGGCTGAATCACGCTCCTCCGCGCTTGTTCCTATCGCTTGCAGCAAAGCGATCACGTGCGCAGTTGAATCTGCGTCCGGTCCGGTGCGGCCGTTGTATCCCCAACCCGCAGCGTAGGGCCGGTTGGTAACAAGCCAACGGGCAGCGCGCTTCGCCGCCGACGGGGCTGCGGCAGCGCCTGTATGTGGAGTCACATGGCTGAGCGCCAGTCCAACGTACGCCGTCACCCACGCATCCGATGGGCCCACCGGCAACGAGTAATCTTCCCAATGGCCATCCGCCGCCTGATGGTTTAGGAGATAGGTCGTGGAGGCGCCAATCGCGCTGTCAATTTTGTCATGCATCGGCGCACTTTAGATAGAGGTTCATTCGTACCTGATGATTGCGATTCAGCCCCAGACCGAGAAATGCCGGCTCAAGATTGCTTCCTCGCAGACAGGAACGTAGCGCCATGGTTGGAAGAGAATTTTGTTCCGTCACTTCATCCACGCGGTCTAGCCAGCTGTCGAGTGACCTGGGCAGACAGTGCGCGCACAAGTCTGCCTTCACATCTTCCAATTGGCCGGTCGAGAGAAGAAAGCCAGCACTGAATACAACGCCTGTCAGCGACATGCGCTCGTTTGACACAACTGTCGCAAAAAATCTGCTCATCGCCGGATGATGTAAAAGCGGAATGGCAAGTGTGCTCAGAAGTGTGGGAGTTGTCAGCCGCCAATATATCTTGAGCCGCATATCATTCGACGAGGTTGTTTCCAGTCCGATGGATGCAAGTTGTGCTCGAGGTTCCAGGTCGTTGATGAGATTCTCTGCGTCTTCGGGGTGCGGCAGCATTGAGCAAAAACAGAGTCGTGCGCGGGCCCAGTCTTCCCCTGCTGTACTCCATCTTGCATTCAGGTAGGCGGCAGCGCTGCGTTCGTGCATCCCCGTAGCGAGCCACATAATCCCAGCGTCGGGTTCGGCAATCTGCGTACAATTTTCAGGCACGATCATTCGCAGAATGCGGTTGGTCAGAGAATCAAACGTCGCTGAGCGAGAAGCGGCGGATAGTCCTAGAACAGCGTCGCGGCTTCGTTCAATCCTTTCGCTGATCGTGGATGCAAACGCGCCCGGATCGCCGATGAGACGACTCGAGCATCCGCGGCTTGACGAAGTTATGCAAAGTTGAAGCGGCGAGCCATCATTATTCAAGGACGACCTGCATGCTGTGCGGGAGTGTTGGTCCGGTGGAAGCGCCAGGAGTACTGTTCCCAACGCTTCCGCCTCGCCAACGCTTGCGGAGTGAAGATCTGCAAGGATCTGATACATATCCGCCGGATACATAGTGCCACCTCCAGCGTTCACGACGCTGTCCTTACGCTTTTTCATGCACCGAATTCATGCTCATGCTTTTGGGGCCTGTAGCTCGGCCTCTACGGACTAGGTATTTGTTGAATGTTCGTTTGTCCGGCCTTTCCTGCAGCACCCGGTGTACCTGGTGCGCCTGGACGACCTGGATTCCCACCCTGCGCAAGGACACCATCGTTGCCTGTGCGGCCTCCGCCTCCGCCAGGCCCAAACCCGCCACCCGGGCCGGCGCCACCACCTGCACCCAGCGTCGAAGTCAGGTTGAACGTCGCGCCTGGGTCGAGGCTGGTGTAGAAGACAGTGATATTTGCGCCATTGGCTCCAGCTCCACCATTGCCGCCGTTGCCGCCGTTTCCACCGTCGCCGCCAGCTCCGCCGGCAACAGAAGCGAGGCAACTACCACCATCGCCACCTTGGCCGCCACTTCCTCCCGGTCCTCCCTCACCGCCATTGCCACCTTTGCCGCCCTGACCGCCGCTGGCTTCGCAGGTGAATGTGCCGATGATTTCGCCGACGTTGAACGTCACCGGCCCCGGCTGCGGTGCATCTCCTCCGTTCGAGCCGGCGCTACCATTCGAGCCGTGCCCGCCATTTCCACCGCCTGTAGGCGCGGAGTCACCATACCAATGACAGGAAGCGTTCGCCCCACTGGGCCCGGAAAATCCGGCACCGCCGCTCAATCCATTGACGCCCGCGGCACCGTTTGCAGAGACAATCTGAAAATCAGACATTGTGCTACCTCCTATTTCTTCTGCGCGACCGCGCTGGTTTTTAATACTTTGTTTATTCCCGGGCGAATGAAGATCTGCTCCTTCTGCAGGATCGTGCATTGCACATGAAGATTCGAATTTAGTCCGCGCACTTGTCCGCCCTCCTGGATGATGATCTTCCAGGCGCACAGAACGTTCGCGCCGCCACCGATCTCCAGCACTGCACCCGTGTGGACTGTGATCGTGAGAAACGGCCAAACCGCAACCTGAAATTCGCCGATCGCCTCCTCGACAATCGACTTGAAATCCGAAACATGGGTCGAATTGCCCCAGAGGTAAGACATGGTTGCTAGGCGAATCTTGTCGAAGTCGGCAGCAGAATATGCCCTTTGCGCCAGGCCGGCTACCTCCGGCGCTTTCTTTGCTTGACGGGCTGCCGGAGCTGCAGGGAGCCTCTTTGGAATCGGTATTTGAATCTTCGAAAATGCTGAGTGGAGGCCCTCTTTAAAGCGTTTATCCGGAACTCCGATCCAGTTCTTCAACTCATTCAGATCCGTGGTCGCCAATACATGTGGTCGCAAGAAACTCCTGGTATCGGCAGAGAGGGTCATGGTTGTCTTTGACGGAACAACCAGATCCGGTTGCAGTATGGAAGTCTCTCCGAGTCCATAGATCGCTAGTCTCTTTAAGAAATCCGCTCTCTGAGCGTCGGGTATGCTATCGAACGTGGTAGCCATGGGTCACTCCAAGGAAAGGTTAGGCGTACACCCCTCCCTCCATCGAGAAAGCAAGAGCGCAACGCGTTGACATGGGCGGCGAGATCCGACTCTTCAAGCGATTGCGAGTGGCAGCGCCGCAAGTAGAGGCATCACAAATGCGTTGGACTGTCCGGGAGATCTACTCACTGAGCAGCTAGATCGTCCAGCAGTTCGATATAGTAGTGATCCGCGCTGCGAAAGCGTTGCATGAACGGCGAGATATTTTCTCGGCCTCTCAGCTTGCCGTGTTGAGGCATCCAGGATCACGCGCAGCGACTTGGAGAGCAGTAGTGGCGTGACAGTCGCGGGGCGCACGATCGATGGCGTGTCGCGAGAATTCATCTTGCGCAATGGGAGCAGCGATTCGCAGGGAACGGATTGCCGCATCAGGTAACCAGCGCCAACGGGAAAGCTTTTCAGCCTTCCTGCTCAGAGGCGGTCGTGCTGGTATCCTGCAGGTAGGAAATCTAGCCATCCCCGGCGCGGAGGGATGTGTGAGTGGTTGAAACAGGCGGTCTTGAAAACCGCTTTACCCGCAAGGGTAACGGGGGTTCGAATCCCTCTCCCTCCGCCATCTAGTCATTAATATCTAAGTGATAAACAGGAGATGCCGCAAAACCCGCAGTTTCCGGGCATTATTCGCGATTCTCTGCCTTCGAAAGGGACTAGAGACGACTGCGATATGGGAGCTTCGTGCTCTTTCTGCAAATCATCTTCGAGTAAGAGCGTCTGCGAGGGTGTCTGCTTGAGCAGGTAGCAGTAACGGACTTGTAGCTTGGATGTGACAGACGCGGAAACTCTATGACTTGTGCGATCCGAACCGAGGAAGACTGTCTTCGCCCCATTTGGAATTCCGAGCTTGGAGAAAAAGAAGTTGGCTATCGGTCACGCAAATCTATCGGCCATTTTTTTGCTCGAGAGCGGCAATTGACCGCTTGCAGAGAAGTAGTGGAACACTGCCGAAGATCCCAAAGCAGCAATCAACGAGACGCCAAGGCAGGGGTATTCCTCGCAAGTGGCCAGCAATGAGGGCTAGAGGAATGACTCCGGCGCAGCCGATCAGGCCGAATGTGATGACCCACTTATTTCTGACGGGATCGATGAATGGGCCAATAAACGCGGTCGCGATGACGAGATGGGCGAAGGCCAGCCAGTCCGTTCCATACGCAAGAAATGGAAACTGTGCGTTCGTCAGACGTACTGCCTGGTTGACTCGTTCGATCCATGGGAGCAGGTGCGTAGATTCGGCTACCGGTTGCAACGCGTCGGAGTGAAGGACCGAAAGCAACCAGCCGAGTTCGGACTGAATCGGGAACGCTGTGATGCCGCTCAATACAAGTCCGATGATGAAGATCGCGAGCCAAAAGCGAATCCGACGTAGATGATCTGGTTGAGTCATAGATGTCAAAAGACTATCGAGTCTCGGTCAGAACCGTCGATTGCTATTGTGTACCGTCTGTCAGGTTCAAGAGGATTTCCGATTGCGCAGCTCGAAGTGGTCATTGAGCACCCCTTACCGGTGCAGGAGTCGCTTGGTACACCTGCGCGGGTACTGCACCAAAGCGGCGCTCACGACCGCGGAATTCCTGAAGCGCAAGTGAGAATGTGATCTCGTCGAACTCGGGCCACATCCGATCAGTGAAAAAGAGTTCGGCGTAGGCGCATTCCCACAGCAGGAAATCTGAGAGACGCTTCTCGCCTCCGGTACGGATCAGTAGATCCACATCTCCGTTTTCTTCGGCCATGATCCGCGCTAGCAATAGTTCAAGTGAATCCGGCTGCAACATTCGTCCTTGCAAATGGCGAACTGCATCGATAGCGCCTCGTGCGATCGCATAGCGGGACGAGTAGTCGACAGCAACGCGCAGGCGAAGACGCGTCCCCTCGGCGGTTACCCTTTCCGCTTTGTCGATCTCGCTCAGCACCGACTTCGTCAATCGATCCCGCCGCCCAATTACCTGCAGCCGTACGCCTCGCTCCCGGAGTTGCTCCCTTTCGAGACGCAGAAAGGCACGGAGCAGCCAGAAGATGCTCCGCACCTCAGCTGAGGGTCGACGCCAGTTATCGGAAGAAAACGCATACAGTGTGAGGCAGCCGATTTCCAGGTCAAGTGCGCACTCTACAATGCGACGCACCGTGGCTACACCAGCGCGATGACCAGCAACCCGCGGCAGGCCACGCTGAGTGGCCCACCTCCCGTTGCCGTCCATGATGATGGCGACATGCAATCCTTTGCCTTCTTTCCCTCGCATTCAGGACTACTAGAGCAAGCGTTCTGCTGGGTCCAGGGTTTGTTAGAGGACTCCGTCCGCTTCGATACCTGCGGGCCAAGCCTTAGGTTTCATGAGGCCCTGGCTCGGAAAGTGAACTGTACCAGTCGATGTTCCGTGTGTAGTACATAGCGGACGCTAAGGTAAGAAAGCTGGCGATTGCGCCTACGAGGAGTGCGTTGTCTTCCAGGCGCAGCAACATATAGATGAGGGAATACAGCAATGGTGAAGACGAACAGTGCCCGCACGCCCTGCCGGCGGCTTGCGAACACCCATTCCGCGTTGGCTGAAAGCAGCAGGACCGTGGCAGCGCCGGCAATCAAAAAACTGAAATCGAAACCGATTCTTTCTGACAGAGAGAGCAGGAGCAGATAGAAGATGATTTGAGCGATGCCGACCAGAATGTATTGCGCCGGGTGGACTCGCTTTCCAGTTGTGACCTCGAAGACGAAGTAAGAAAGGAAAAGCAGTCCCAGGAAAAGAAGAACATATTTGAGCGAGCGGCTAACGGACTGGTAAGGGTCCGCTACCTCAATGAAACGAAACACCGAGAGATGTAGCTTCGAGACCGGTGATGGAGTCCGCCAATCCTTCGGCGCGAACACCGCGGGCAATAAACGGCACCGACCACTCCGCCGAGAAGCCTTGTTTCGACACACTTCGCTTGACCGGCAAGAACCCACCATCAAATCCCGGGTTTGGCCAATCGCCCTCAGCGAAGACTTGCGTGGTTTTGCCATAAGAAAGCACCGCAATTCGTTGTGCTCCTGAAAATCGCAGCGCTGAGGTTACGTTGAATTCCGCGCCTGGCTTGGCAAAGTCCGCGGCGGGCGTTCCGATCAGCGTCAGATAGACTCGGCAGTCCTTTGTCTACTCCGATCGAAATACTCGGAACAAGCGCCGCCGGAACCAGCGTTGAGGTTTTGCCGTCAATCGTCAGCGTTGCATTCGACAATGCCCCTCGCGTATCGCTGACTCCAACAATCATCTCGGCCCGGTTCCAATCGAGAACGGCGCCTTGCGGCAACGCGTCCAGTACTCCGGTTAAGTTGAAGCTCGCGCCGAGGCTTACATCGGCCTGGAACACTGGAACCTTGAAAAGGGACCGATGACGTTCTCCGGTTGTTGTCTTGAGCACGGCGTTGGCTTGCGCGGGGAATACAAGATATATTCCGTGCTCTGCCTGAGTCACTAGGATTCTTCGCCGCAATGCTGTAAGGAATTGCGAGGGTTGGTCCCAGGAAGGTTTGCTGGCCACCTACCTGCTGACTGATGTCCCGGATTACATCGGCGGCGCGGTTGGTCCTGTCCTGTACGAGTTCTCTGACAAATATCGCTGGAATCATCATGAGCAGGGCCAGCCCGCACACAACGATGAGCTTCATGCCCATCGATCGAGATCTGATCCTGGCCGATAGGCCTAATTGCAATGGCGGCAAATCGTTCATGTGAAGTTTCTCCATTTCTAATTAACTTTACAATGCAAAGTAAATGGGCAAAATAAGTCGATCGATTGAGATACGATTGCATGTAAAAAATATGCTTTGCAATGCAAAGTCTACAAGCAAAAAAATTATGCCCGCGATGGCGTCAGTGCATGAACCAACTTCGATGCGGGCTCAGTCTTTGCTAACTCTTGCCGCATCGCGGACCACTTGTTCCAGGGTAGAAAGATATTCGAGGTATCGCTTGCGACCCGAAGCAGTGATGCGGCAGAGCGTCTGAGGACGATTGCGATCATGCCCTTTGATGATCTCTACCATCTTTGATTTTTCCAAGACCTGCAGATGCCGGCTCAGATTGCCGTCTGTTAGAGCGCAAAGTTGCTTCAGATCAGCGAAAGTGAGTCCTTTTGGATTGGAGATCAGCGAAGTCAGTACGCTTAACCGGGCGCGCTCATGGATCACGCGATCAAGTCCTTCATAGGCGAACGGCGCTTCGTCGGACCTAGATTTCGCTGTCATCTCGGCTCTCTTCCGCGGTGAAATACATGATTCCCGCAACTAAAAACTGGCCGACGCCATAGGCTACGCCCATTGTCCAAGGGGAAAGTGCGCGGCCCGGTCCAAGTGCAATCGAAGCGAGCCCGGCGGAAAGGTACCAGACGCCAACTGCAACCATGGGCCGTGGCAAGAAACGGCAGGATGCAAATACTCCCAGGCTGAAGATGATTTGCCAAAGTCCTGGAAGCATCCACAGAACCGAAGGGACAGAGCGTAGCAATAGAAGCGTAAGGAGAGCGCCAGCAGCGACTGATGGCAAAAACTGTTCAACAGCCATGTGGATCATCTCATCGGCTAAGCCTGAATGGATTCGACGGGTACGCGTCACCGTTTGAACGCCGATGAGGGTCGCCGATGCTACGGCGGTCGAAACCCAGATGCTCACGTAAATGAGAATGTGCTTGGCTGGATCAGCCAGCCAAATCGCCTGCGCGCTCGCGGCGACCAGAGCCAGGAGTCCGGTGGCAGCAAGTGTTACAGGGCCATAGCCGCGGAATTCCGTCGTCTGCGCCATCTGCTGGCGAATGCTCCGAATGTCTCCCAGCGCTCTATTTAGGTCATTCATCTGCAAATCACTTTACAATGCAAAGTAATCCTGTGGTCGGCAGTTGTCAAGAGTAGATTTCGTAGACTATTCGACTGAGGGAATGAAAATCAGCTTTCCAGCGACAGCAAACCGGCTCCCGCATGCACCTAAACTGCTGAAGTCTTAGTGGAACGTCGTGACATACGCCATGCCTTGAGAAGGCAGAAAACGATTCGACATGAAGCTCGTCGTCCCGCCAGAACTCTCTGATCTGGCATTTTCCGTTCACCCCGGGAAGGGGATGATCTCTGAGCAGAAGCTCGGGGCGGTGGCTCGTGAATTAACGTGGAGACTTCATCAACGCAACTCAACGATCCAGCCACGCCACGACTTTCCAAAACTGTTAGTCATCACTTCATCAGAGGCGCTGCGCGTTGCGAATGACGTGCGGACCCAATTGAAGAGCGCGACGCTTTCAACGATGTTGGACGGGCGTCGGGCGAAGTTCTAGTCGCCGTTTTCACTTTGAGGCGAAATTCATTGCATTTTATCTGCGTCGCCCGATGCGGCAGCTGCGTGAAACTCTTGCGTGCCTGCTGTGATTGCATAGTCGTGACCATGCCACACAAAGTCTCCGGTGAGATTCGAAGGAAGAGTAATGATAAAGTCCGCACCCATTTGTCGACGTCTATATTGCACTCGGATGGTGCCATTCTGGTGAGGCATAGAAGCATCGAAGGAGGTCAAGTTTCCGGGGCAAGGGGCAATTCTGACACGTGAGAAACCGGGCTCGCTGGGATGGATCCCGGCAACGATTGTCAGCAAATCAAGAATCGGGTGAGCGCTCCACGCATGCGTATCGGAGCGAGTTGGATCGGCATATTCTGGTGTTGTTGTCAGCCCTAAAGCAAGCATCGTATGCCAGGGTGCCAGCGTGGCCAAGTACCGCTGGCCTAAGCCGGCCTTATCTAATGCCCGCGAAAGATAGAACTGATAGTGATAGCTCACCTGTGCTATCTTCGGCGGCTCATCGCCATCGTGACCCAACTGCAAAGAAATCAGCTTTTCCATAACAGCAGGCTGATCGCGCACCGGAATCGTATCTGTCAACGCCCCAAAAATGTTTGTATGCTCGCTGAAGCTAGTCTGATTGGGTGTATCAGCCAGCAGATTTCGCTTGGCGTTCCAACAGCGGCGATAAACTGCGGAGGACGCTCTTCTCGCAACTTGACGTTCTTTTGCAGCAATCGCTTTATCACCGACGGCGTCTTCCAACTGGGCTGCGTGCTGTAGGGCGTCGACGAATATCAATGTAACCAGCGCGGAACGTCCATCGTGATCCATTCGTGGAAATGTCCGGACTCCGGGCGGCGAATCAACCGCGGTCCAATATGGCATCTTTTGCAGAAAGCCGTCGGAAAACTGCCTCTCATAAAACCATTGCAGAATCGAACGCGTGCCAGGCAGCAATTGTTTCACAATTGCGTCATCCCGCTGGTACATCCAGTAGTCATGCAGCATATCGACATAGCTGAGCGAAAAGTTCGGAATGAATTGTGGCTGAGTACTTGGATAGCGACTCTGGGTCAGACCATCCGGTATGCGCGAGTCGTTGAAAGCTTGCAACGCCTGTCGGGCCAAGCGCGCATCGCCGGTCACCGCCTACGAGATCAAGGCTTGAATCCGAGTATCGTCGATATATTGCAGCTGTTCCCAGAATGGCGTGTCCATATAGGTTTCATGCGCATCCAGCCTGGCTGTGCGCCAACAGATCCTCCAGATTTTATCAAGTTCCGGATCGCTGGAGAGAAATTGTCCCCGTTGCTTAAAAGGAAACGCGCTGAAGTTTACTTTCAGGCTGTCGAGTTGTAGAGGTGCGTCGCCGGTTTCTATATCCAATTCAAGGTAGCGCCAGGTGCGAAACCACAGCGGCTGGAAGACGCGATGGCTTCCACCATCCGGTATAAACTCGTCGAACAAACCAAGCACCCGTCGATTTCCGACATCGTTTCTGTTTCCCCGCTTGGCGTTGGCATCGTAGAGGGCCTCCGTGCAGCCGATGCGGATATGCGCCGCCACTCCGCCGCTGACGGTGAGTACTGGATAGCCGGAGATCATCGTCTGGCGGTCCAGCAAGATCTCTACGTGTCGATGAGGCGGAACTGAAACCGGCTGTTCTGGGAAGTTGTCACTGCCGGCAAGATTGGTCCGGACGACATGCCCGGGAAAAGCGGGCCTATATTCCATGGGGGGCAGTGGGTCGGGCACCATGGCCCATGGGTTGTTGGAGTCTTGACCGCGTGACTTGGCGAGGCCGGTGCTTAGGAAGATCGATTCGCGCATTGCAGTAGCCGCTGCGATCCAATGGGATTCGGGAGAGTTGCCGGGATGCTTCCAATCCCAGTCGTAAAGATGCGCATCGAGTCTTTCGCCAGGATCCGCCGCCCAGTAGAAATAAAATCTGTTCGCCGCGCGAGGAATGAAGGTGAATCCAGGCTCGTCTTCAACCTGCCAACTGGAATCAGTGTTAACGGCCGCCTCAGCCTGGCTCTCTCCTTGCATCAGAAAGGCGGACCGGTTGGAGAATTGTGCCAGCGGCGCATAAATGCCCCAGTTCCACACAACGGCGGCAACGATGTTGTCTCCCGCGTGCAGCGCGGGGGCAAGATCAAAGGACTCGTATCGCCAATGCGCCAGGTCTCCTCTAGCTGGGCCTTCGCCGATGCGAACCCCGTTGACGAAGACAATAAAGCGATTGTCCGCACTAACATCGACAAAGAAATGATCAGGCTTTCGATCGAGGTGCAAAATCTTGCGGAAATGAAAAACCGCTGGTTCGCGCAGCGGAGTTGTGGGATGAGCGATCCATGCCGCCGTCCAATCGTGTCGCGCCTTGAGGGGAAACGTCGCTTCTTGTGCGACCGCTATTTGCCCGCAAACCTGCGCGACCGCAAAGGAAATCAGAATCACGGTGTGTGCTCGCTGTTTCAAGATTTGCATTTGAGCATTCAACCAGGTCCGAAACGCTCCCATTATGCAAGCTGCATTTCAAGCCGGTGGACTCCGAGCCGAGGGATGTTCAAGACCACATACCGCGACTGTTCGATTGTGCGGATGCGGCATTCGGCAGGCTTTCCGTTTAGACTTGCCGACTGAAGTTTTCTGCCCTGTGGAATTAAAATCTCAACGTTAAAATTCCGAGCAGTTCCTGTCAGCTCAAGCGTGATCCCGTTGTTCGATGTCTCTTTTTTATACCGATAGCTGCAGTAGCCCTGTGAAGAGGGATATCGGACGGAAACGTTAGCGGAGTTAACGCTCGCGGATTCCCACCGCGGCGTCAGGCGCGTGCTGCGGAAAACAACATCCTCATCGACCACGCCGGCCAAGCCTTCGATCAACGCATACAGTACGGATGCACTCCAGCCATCGGGAATGCCCGTCGAAAGATCGTCGTAGGGTGCAAAGAATACTGGACCGCTGCTTAGGGTGGCAGCCAGAATCATCCACACTGAGGCGCCCACACCTGCATGAAAATGGATGGATTCTATCTCCCGATCTGGGTGGGGATTTTCAAATCCGGCAGCGTACATCCCAATTTCAATCAGTTCACTGTTCGTCCGCGTCCATGCCACCCGCAGAGTATCTTGAGTGCGCGGACCTGCGCTGTCATATTTGCTGTCGCTCGGCTCGAAACTTCCGCCGATGTTTTTTCCCGACTCAATATATTGCGCGTACGATGAGCCGTCGGCATAGCGCATTGTCAGAACGCCGAACGTCGGTCCGCTACCGCCTGACACATGTAATAAATATAGGGATGATCCCCTGGCATGTACTGGTATGGCAGCTTCCTGAATATATGGGCTGGCCTGTGCAATGCCGATGCAGCACCGGCCGTCATTCGTGGATGGATCGACCACATCAAACGGCACACCTTGAAATTGCTGTACGCCGACCGGTATCCCTTCCAGGCCCATGTTTGCACCTCCGATCCATGGGGCCACGCCCGGCACCTGTTCCTTGAACGATGCGTTTGCTGTTGCTCGCAGATCAAGTCTCTGGAATGTCCTCTCCGGAATGTCAACGCCTTTACCGCGCAAGGTGACTGGAAGATATCCGCGAAAGCGATCAGCGACCATTTTCTCTCGTTTCAGAATATCGGCTCCGTAAGTTTCAAATCCATGGTCGAATGCGCCCATTGCCAGTTCCCCGGCCACTACGGACAACACCCCGCCATTCACGTATTCCCAGACAAGCCCAGGGTCATTGCGAGTAAAGTCTTTTTGAAATGGGGGATAGATTCCATAGAACTCTCCTGGAGAGCTAGATGGCATTTCCCGACGAATGCGCTGGTAAGTCTTGAGAATGGCAACGCATTTTTCGTGGGTAATTCCGCGATTCAAGGACCAGGCGTTGGAGAGAGAAACCTGCGTCGACATATCCACGCCGACGTCGGGGCGATAGTCGGGATTCTCTGCAATCCAATGAGTGTAAAAATTGCCGTTCCAGGCGAGCTTATTCAGACGCTCCTCTAACTGATTCGCAAGGTGGATGTACTCATCGGCATCTTGCGACCTGCCTGCTCGGGTCAGCATTTCCGCCAGACGTCTGCATCCGATGATCAGGTTTGTGTTGTCTCCATAGAAAATTCCAAATTCGCTTCTATCGAGGTAGACGACAAAGACACAGTCACTGCCAACCTTCTGCTGATCGTCGGAGGTATAGTCCCAGGTGTCGATAGTGAAGCCTCTGTGCATGAGCTGATATTTCTTAGACCATCGATAGGGATTGCTGGTAGCGTACCGCACCGCTTTGATGGCCGAATCCAGCTTCGCCTTCATCCACTCATGGTCTCCCGTCGCCTTCCATGTGTAATACAGGCACTCAACAAAATATTGCTCGACATGGCTTTCAACGGGAGCGCGTCGCAATTGAAAGTAGCCGCCCTCGATCCGGCGCACAAAATCGCCATAATGAAACTTCCAATCGAAATAATTCGGCCCCGGCGTTGAGGGATAACAATTCTCCCAGATCATGCCGTCTTCGCGCTGCGTCACGGCAAAGAAGTCCACAGGATCCTTCAACTCCGGCCAGTAGTACTTCATACCTTTCATAATCAGCGTGTGGTCGAACATCCAATTGGCGAAGAATTGATACTCGCGACATTCGTAACGAATCACATTGACGGGAGCGTCTTTATTCCAGGCCATGATTGTCCATCGCACAGAATCCATCAGGCTGCGGTACAGCCCTCCTTCATCGTCCAGATCGGTCACACAGTCCAGGTAAAAGTGGGCCTCCGCCAGGGGGATATCATTTTCCCCCAGGAGCATTATCTTTTGCCGACCTAAACTTCCACCGGCCTGAAATTCGAATGGATCTCGTGCAGGGGACCGCATGTACTCGTCGCCTTCACCGTCGAAAACTACAATGGTGCCGCCCGTCGCGCCTCGCACTGTGATTCTGTCCAGCGGAAGATATGTCTCTTTTGTTGAAGGCTCAATGTGAATTGAACGTACAGTGGGATTTGCCAGGATATTCGATGTTAAGTTTGCAGTTGCAGCAGCGGGCAGAATCTTCAGCACATCCCGGCGATTGAAACTCATCTTTACTCCCATGAGTGTTCATCTAAGCAGTACCTCTCGTAGCTTTCAGAGGTCCGTGGCACGTTGGCGAAATTCTCTTCTCGGAACAAACCTGGTCCGCTTTGAAATGTAGACCCCAAAGGAGAAACTCGTGGTGGGGAGTGGGTCTCTCCTGGAGTCAGTGCAACGAGCAGGGCTACGAAACTGATTTAGAACTCGAAACGACCACCTAGCTGCAGGTAGCGCTGTTGATTGACAGACGTCACCTTGCCGAAGGTGGTGGCGTTGGTGATGTCGCCTCCCATAGGCTGATAGTTGGTATGGTTCAGCAGGTTGACAGCCTCGCCACGAAGGACGAGTTGGCCGCCGGTCGACGTGTGAGGGAGCGGCACATGAAAACTCTTCGCCAGGCCTGCATCGACGTTAAAGTAGCCAAAGTTGCGGAAGGTATTTGCCCCCTGCGTAGGTTCGACAGCCGCGGTACCCGTCCCGATTGGATTGCTGAACTGCGACGGAGTGAACACTCCTGTAGTACGCGCCAAGCTGCGCGAAAAGCCGCTACGTCTGGTCCCGTTGTAGGTTGGGATGCCCGGTGTTCCACTGGAACCAGCGAACCCACCGTCATTTTGATAGTCGACGGTCGGATCATAAACCGTGAATGGCGTTCCGGATTGCGCGATGATGATCGTGCTGACTCGCCACCCCGAAGCTGCCGCATTTGCGAGTCGGCGCTGAAACACCCTCGGCACCTGATATGCGCCGGCAAGTGAAAAGGAGTTGGGGACATCGTAAGGGGACGGTCCGGAGTATTGCTTCGGATCTTCCGGATTATTCCAGTAATACTTACTTCCGCTGCTATCCGTAGAGAAGATCGGCGCAGTCTGCAAAGCGCGCGACCAGTTGTAGTTTGCCTGGTAGCTGAAGTCTCCGGCGTTTTGCTTCAGTGTGACAACCATCTGGTTGAAGTTGCTTCGCAGACCATTGCGTCCGTAGTTGATCTGGCCCCAGTGGTCGGTTGGGCGAGCTGTGCAATTGGGACACAGGTTGTAGTCGACGTTGCCTCCTCCGCCGGAGGCAGCAGAACCGAAGAGAAGATCGTATCCGTAGCTACCTACGTAGGAGATACCAAAGACCATATTCTTCGCAAACTGGCGATCGATCCCGAGCGAGAAGTTGACGATCTTTTCCGGCTTCAACTTAGGCACAAATCCATTCAAGTTTGCTGAGTACACCTCAGTCTGTTCCGGGTTGGAGTAAGTATTTCCCCATGGAGCGGTTCCGTAAACAGGAGTGTCTGGATAGTTATAACCGTAAGGCGCGCCCGGCGTCGTGTAATCTCCGTAAGGCAGGATCGTGTTTTCCGACAGACTAATCCGGTTTGGTGGCTGCGTGGGAAGATTGCTGGCAATCTGAAATGGTGTCGGCGCGTTCTCATAGAGGCCGACCCCGCCGTGAATCAGCGTGAGCCGATCGTTGAACGGCGTGTAGGCAAAACCGATGCGCGGCATGAAATTCGGGTTTTGTGACTGAGTAAATGCCTGGCGCGTTACATGGGTGGTGGTGGCGAGCGCCTGCTCTTGAAAAGTCGACCCAGCTCCCGGAAACATCGGGACAAAGGGCTGAGCGGTGCTGCCATACGGTACCGGATTGCCGAAGTTGTCATAGCGGAGCCCCGCGGTCACCGTGAGCCGCTCGGAAACCTTCCAGTTATCTTCAACGAACAGGCTATTAAACCTGGAGGACGCCCCGTATAGCTGCGGCGTATATTTACCGTCGGCGCCGATGGTGAACAAATAGTAGCTTTGCGGAACAGTATTACTGACAAATCCTATCGTGCTGAACAGATTAAATCCAAAACCTGGACGAGCGTAAATTTGGCTGGAATCCTGAAAGACGTCCCCGCGATAATACTGGTATCCGCCCCGAATGGTGTGCTTGCCTCTGGTGTAGGTGACGGTATCGCGAAAGCTGTAGGTGTGCTCTTTGTTGACTTGAGAAGCGAACGGCTGTCCACTAAAGGGGAATTCAAACTGAAAACCAGCAGTCGTGTCCAGGCCCAACTGTTGATAGGGAATGGAGCCGGAGCGTGGATCGTTGAGGGCGAGGCCGTTGATGACTCGGAGATTTCCGAAGTGTGCCTCGTTGAGAAACCTGGGATTGAATAGATGGACGTAGTTCACAGAAAAGTACTTATTCTGACTCGGAGTTGAGGCGTCTTCCTCGGAACGCTGACTCAAGTCGCCTAACTTCTGATCGATTCGTTCATACATTCCGTAAACCTTGTCTTTGCCGCCGCGGAAGTTCTGGTCGAGACGAACGTTCCATTGGGTGCCGTCAAATGGCTGGCCCTGGTTAAAGAAGTAATTCACATCGTAGACGGGCGTGTCGCACGGCAAATTATAAGGTTGACCATCTGCAGTCGTCTGGTTTGTCCCGCAATTCAGGTTGTAGGAAGGGTCGTTAGCGAGTTTGGTCACGCCTCGTGGCCCGGGGGCAATGCGATCGAGAGGTGCAAACACGAGCCCTCTTGCTGCACCGGAGTTGGGAAATGTGGCCAGCGCCCATTGTGCGAACTGATTCGTTAACTCGGGGTTATCGACGCTTCCGCCGCCGATGAAATCATCCTGTCTTTCGAAGGAACCAAAGAAGAAAGTGTGATCTTTGAAGATTGGCCCACCCAAAGATCCGAGCACCAGGTTCTGATGAGATGGAAGTAGAGTTTGCGAGATCGGATTTTTCGCTGCCCCCAAATTGGAAGAGTAGTACGATTCGTCGGCACTGCCATGAAAACCGTTGGTTCCTCCCTTAGTGGTGAAGGCTGTCTGCAGCGAGGCCGAGGATCCGTTTTCGACCGAGTAGGTCTGGGTCTGGAGGGCTACCTCCTGGATCATGTCGGCGTTCGGCAACATCAAGGCAGACCCCTGCGTCTGAGCGGAGTTCACAGGCAGGTCATCAATAAGATATAGATTGGAATTGTTACCGAGGCCATTCGCGGAGTACGGCGGAGTGAACGTTGGGGAGAATAGTGAACTGCCATATCCACTCAGACCTGGCGCTTCATTCTGGAACCCGACAACGCCCGGGGTGAGTGCGATGAGCATCTGCACGTCTCGATTAGGCAGTGGTAGTTTCGCGATTTCCTGCGATGAAATCGTGGTCTGGATGCGGGTTTCATCTGGATTGAGGGCCGGAGCAACGCTCCTGACGGTCACGTTTGATTTGCCCCCCGAAACCTGCAAGGTGACATCCACCCCACGGGTTTCGTCCGTGGTTGCGACTACCGCAACGGAGGCCGGGTTGAAGCCCGCAGAGGAAACCGAAATCGCATAGTTGCCAGGAGCTATGGCACTAAACCGGTAGAATCCGGAGCCGTTGGTCGCGTCGGTCGCATCGACGCCAGTATCGACGTTGTGCAAAGTGACGTTTGCATTGGGAACCACCGCTCCAGTGGAGTCGGTAATTGTGCCCTGAATGTTCGAGCTATATTGGGCATGGCAGATAGAAACCGCTCCCAGCACCCCTATCAAACAGAAAACTCCCAAAAGTCTTCTAACTATTCGCTGCATCGACTTGGCCCTCCAATGGGTCTGCTTGTATGTCTGTCGGCATCTGTGATGGCCGATCTGTCGTCGCTTGAATCGACGGTCTTTTTGAGTCTGATCGTGAGCTATCGACATTCCTGGAGATCAAACATCGTATAGCGGTCGGCCTGCCCGTATGGAACCTCGGTCAAGTCTCAAACTGAATTCGAGCCCTCGACGTTGCGATAAGCCACGAAGTATGGATTCAACACTGCCGAATAACGTACCGGTTATATGCCCATTTGAAAAGATCTGTCAAGCAAACACCTATCATTGAGCATTTGCTCACTACATGCATGGAAATGCGGTAACTATACCGCTCTGCGCGGCGGCGAAGAGCGGTATAGTACCGCAGTAGATGAGAGGTAGTGTATCTTTGCGGAATTCGGCAGCCCAAGAATGAGCATGCGAGCTCATTTCAATTCGAGAAATGTGAGCTAGGCGATGGATTTCGCGGGCTCAGATGATATGCCGATGAGGGCCTTGGCAGTCAAATGGTCTGTGACGAGTACATTGATCAAGTGGCCCTGCAGGGCACCGTGGATCGCCTGCCGTTTGCCTGCCCCCCCTGCAATTCCGACAACTCGGCTGATCTGCTTCAAATCGTCGAGGGTCAGCCCAATAATTCTCTGGTCCAGTTCTGACGGGACAAGACATCCATGTTTGTCAAAGTATCTCAGGTTGATGGAGCCGACAGCTCCCCGCGCACACAGATCTTGAAGCTCGTTTGGCGGTAGAAAGCGCCACATTTCGGGTGCAGCAATCTGACTCCTATCGGACGATCCAATTCCAACAAAGGCAAGGTCTGCGGATCGCGCCAAGTCCAGAGTCTCGGAAAGGTATGGGTCAGCGTAAAGCGCATCGCGCACGGCGGCGCTGGAAGCAATTGCCGGCGCTGGAAAGAGTACTGGCCGAGCGCCAAATGCCTTCGCGGCACGGCGCACAAGTTCGGCTCCATGGATGCCACTATCAGGATCTCCAAGCAGACCGCCGAGGCCTTGGATAAGCACCACGCCGCGAATCTGAGTGCGGCTCCGCGAACCTAAGGCATTGACCATGCCGAGCAGCGAGTTGCCGGAACTGAGGACAATTTTGTCGTTTGGCCGCACAAGTCGGCTCATGTACTCCGCGCCGCCGGCCCCAACTTCTCGCGCGATGGTGTCCTGGTTATCTGGTCCGCCTGTTTCAACGATGAGAACTTCAGTTAGCCCGTACCGTTTCTCCAATGCCTTTTCCAGCTCGTAGAAAATACCCATGATCGGCTGGATCGAGATATTGACGATCCCTTCCTGGCGAGCTTCATCCAGGAGACGCTGCACCTTCTGCCTGGATAGCCGAAGATGTTGGCTGATTTGGGCCTGCGTCATGTCTTGCTCATAGTAAAGGCGGGCGGTTTTGACGAGGAGTCGCTTGCGGTCGTAATTCATCCGAATCCAACCTCCTTTAGCCCGCAGAAGAGCGCAATTTCCAAGTGCGCGGCGCGATATCTGCGTCCGTTTCCAATCTGGAGTGAGCAGATACCCATCATTGTAGCAAAGTCTAAAAATTTAAGTTTCTCCCGTAGGCCCGGGAGTAAAATCCCTAATCGCGAGCATGTCATCGTTATCGGCAGACCTGCCACATTTTTCTAAGCGACTTTATCTCGAACAAGCGTTCTACCGGGTCTAGGTGTTGTTTAGAGCTCCGTCTGCTTGAATGCATTTGGGCACAAGATTTAGTTCGCGATCCGTGAAAAGTTCGAGGTCACTGGCAGAAGGTAAAACGGAGACGGGGCTTGGGAGACAAAAATCGTGGACCACGCGCCCACTGGAAACCTGGAACTGAGGATGGGTGACTTTACCTACGGAAGTGAACTCAGAGATCGAATGAAGGAAAAGCTGGAAAGCATATTGGCCGGATGCGTGGATGGCCTCATGAGATTGGGGCGACGTGAGGTGCTCGCGGCCGAGGAAAAGAGACTTCGGGAAATTCAAGAGCGACAGAGAAGGGAAGAACTCTGGAAGTTGTCGGACACGGTGCGCAAAGAAGCAGAACGGTTGAAGCAACTGGAGGATTGGGTGACCTCATGGGCTCATGCGAAGCAGATCCGAGAATTTGTAGCCGAGCTGGAGGCATTGTGTGTTTCCGGTGGCGAAGATATCTCCCCAACGAACTCTCATGGGCACAGGCTGAAATGGATGCGCCACCAGGCCGACAGATTTGACCCTCTTGCACATAGCCCAACATCCGCCCTAGATCGCAACCATGAACTTCGCGTCTGGTGAGTGGATTGCGGTCGCGGCGGCCCAAATCGACTTACATCAGATGACAGCGCGGAGCGCGGTCGCAACGTTCTGACGCGCTGTCCTGAGAGCAACGGCGACCGATTCACTCGCGGCCATTGTATGTGCCAGTGCCGATCTTCTCCGAATCCCCGAGTGCTCGAAAGCGACTGCCTCGATTCCCCACCGAAAACAGTATGCTGCTTTTCCAGCAGATCGAGCGCTTCGTTCAACTCCCCGATCACCGCATCGGCCCCATTGGCGATGACGATCAGTTCGACACTTGTCTTTTTGTAAAGCATGGGATTGCCCCGGCCTCAAATTTTATGCCAATCTATGTTGCCGACAGCAGGAACCCGGAGTTAGAGAACCTAACCAACGCGTCTCAAAGACGTCAAAGGAAGCAGATCATTTCAACCATCGCAAGTCGGTCACAACCGATGGTCGTTCGCACGCCACGGCTTTTCTGGTTTTCTGATTGCAAGGAGCTGGGCGTATATTGGCCTGAAAGTCACAATCGTTACAGCGAAGTTTCATCGACCCGTTTCATGCTGAAAAGGTCCTAGATGAGTAGCCCGGTCGTTTCGCCCCAAGGCGCAGGGGAAGCGAAGTCCGTGGATTCAGCGGCCAGTTCCCATTCAGGGAGACTGCCGGGCGGGGTTATCGTCGCTTGGGCCGCCACTGCGATAATTGCTGCCATTCTCGCATTCGTGTTCGTACACACTCAATCCAAGGCTCCTAGCTCGGCCAGGCAATCGACTTCGGAAGCCGCGGCAACTCAAACTATTCGCCTCAAGGGCACGACCGCCGCAGTTGAATCGCGAGCCATTCAGGCTCCCCTCATCGCCGGCCAGCAAGTGGGCACGCTCACGATCACCAAGCTCATTCCCAGCGGGACGCGCGTCAAGAAGGGAGACCTTCTGGTCGAGTTCGACCGTCAGGCACAATTTCGAGATTCCATCGATAAGCAGGCCGCAGGCCGACGACTTGAATCAGCAGGTCATTGAAGCAAAGGCCAAGGAAGACGCCGCCCGCGCCAAAGATGAGACCGAGATTCATCAAGCCCAGGACAATCTCTCCAAGGCAAAGCTCGAAATGGAAAAGGTCGAACTTCTGTCCCGCATCGATGCGGAAAAAGCTCGGGAGGACCTGGACGAAGCAAACGCCACGTTGACGCAGTTAAAGCAGACCTTCGACCTGAAGCGAAAGGCCGCGCAGGCTTCCATCCGTATCCTTGAAATTCAGCGCGACCGCGCACGCGAGACGATGCTTCACGCGCAGGCCAACTCCGCCCTGATGGAGATTCACTCGCCCATCGATGGCATCGTGGTTTTCAATACTATCTGGAAACAAGGAAATATGGGCGAGGTGCAGGAAGGCGATCAAGTGCGTCCCGGCGTTCCTTTCCTGCAGGTTGTGAATCCTGCCATCATGGAGGTCCGGGTTCCAATCAACCAGGAAGATGTGCTTGGCCTGAAGATCGGCGAGACGGCGCTGGTTCATCTGGACGCGTATTCCGACCTGGTCTTCCCCGCGCACTTGGAGTCTATCGATCCTATGGGCACGCCTGGCGATTTTTCTTCCAAGCTGCGCAATTTCTCCGCCACTTTTTCAATTCAGGGCCATGACCCGAGATTGATGCCCGATCTTTCAGCCGCAATCGATGTCAACGCGGCAGGCGAGACCGGCGTCGGAAGCGGTTCCAGATGATGCAGAGAATGCTTCATCTCTGGACAACGCGCAGGCTCCTCGTGATGATCGTCGCGCTTGTCGCCGCCAGTGCGGCTGTCTATGGAGTCGCCCATTTTTCCGTCAAATCCCCCACGGTTCCCACATTTCAGGTCAAGCGCGGCGAGTTTCTTGATGTTCTCGAAATTCGCGGCCAGTTGAAAGCCATGAAATCAGTCAGCATCACCGCGCCCGCCAATGCCGGCGATCTGCAGATTATCAAGCTCGCCGCAGATGGAACCCAGGTGAAAAAGGGCGATGTCGTGGTCCAGTTCGATCCCTCCAAGACCAAGCAGGATCTAGCGCAGGACCAGTCCGCTCTGAAGTCTTCGCATGCTGACATTGAGAAGGTCCGCGCTGAAGGCCGACTCAACGAAGAGGTCGACACGACCGCGCTTATGAAAGCTAAATACGACGTCGAGGTGGCGAAACTCGATGCCAGCAAGAGCGAAGTCGTCTCCAGAATCGAAGGAGCCGAAGCCCGGCTCAAGCTTGCAGACGCAGAGCGGGCGTTGAGCCAGGCTGAGGAACAGTTAAAGTCCGATTCGGCGGTGGATGGAGCCACTGTTCAAGGCAAAAAAAATGCCAACCGCAAGGCAGACTTCGATGCCCAACGGGCAGAGACCGCATTGTCTTCCATGACGTTGAAGGCCCCGTCGGACGGAACCGTTAGTCTTCTTTCCATCTGGCATAACGGCGGCGAAGGTCCGTTCAAAGCCGGCGAACGAGCTTGGCCAGGCACCCCGATCGCCGAACTCCCCGATCCTGCCTCTATGCTTGTCGCGGCCCGTGCGGACGAAACTGAGCGCGGCAGGCTCGCCCTTTCACAACCAGTCACGTTACAACTGGACGCGATTCCCGATCGCCAGTTCACTGGAAAAATTGAGCACATCGGCACCATCGCCACTTCCGACTTTTCCGCCGGCTGGCCCATCCCTCGCAACTTCGATCTTGAAATCTCCATCCTCCCGCCCGACCCACGTCTCAAGCCCGGCATGACCGTGGAAATTACCGTCATCATCGACCGTATTCCAAATGCAATCACCATTCCCGCGCAAGCGTCGTTCCTCAAATCTGGACAAACAATGGTTTACGTCTGGAATGGATCTGGATTCCAGGAGCGTGCCATTCGAGTAGAACGTAGAAGCCGCGATCGCATCCAGATCTCGAGCGGGTTGAAACCGGGCGAGCTAGTAGCCCTAACAGAGCCTTCGGGGAAGGAGTGAGATGGTACGCGTCAAGCGGCGTCGGATCTACGTCTGGATATTGGTTGGCATCTTGCTGGCGGTCGGCCTTGGCGTCATCGTAGCGTCCAGTCGCGTTCGCTTGTCCAGCAATACCGACGACATTCCTCTCGCCAAGATCAAGCGCGGCGATATCGAAATTCAAGCTAGGGCGATTGGAGAGCTTCACGCCAGCCACTCAATCATGCTGTCGGCTCCCTCTCTCGGTGGAGATGCGCTGCAACTGACCCATGTTGTGCATACTGGCCAGTCCGTCAAAAAGGGCGACGTCGTTTTTGAATTCGACACCAGCGAGCAGCTCTATAAGCTGGAGCAGAACCACTCCGAACTGCAGCAGGCCGAGCAGGAAATTACTAAGGCCGAGGCCGATGCCGCCGTCCTGTCGGCCCAGGACCAGGTCACCCTGCTCAAGGATCGCTACAGCGTGCGACGCGCCGAGCTAGATGTACAGAAAAATGAACTTGTCAGCAAGATCGACGGCGAAAAAAACGAGCTCGCCCTGGCACAGTCCAAACGCGTCCTGGCTGAGCAGGAAAAGGACATCGAATCCCATAGGTCCTCTGGCCAGGCTGCCACTTACCTGGCTCAGGAAAAGTACAACAAGGCCAAACTTGGTATGGACCAGGCACAGCAAAACTTGGAAAAAATGCGAGTCACGGCGCCCATGGACGGGCTGGTTTCCATCCAGAAAAATGTAAATGTCATGGGAGGAATAATGTTCACGGGCATGTTTCTTCCCGACTATCGTGAGGGCGACCAGGTTGAGTCGGGCGCATCGATTGCTCAGGTCGTTGATCCCCAGGGCCTCGACCTTACCTCCAAAATCAGTGAGCAGGATCGTAGCAATGTTTTTGTAGGTCAGCCCGTTCTGATTGTCTTCGATGCTTTGCCGGGTCGTGTTTTTCACGGAACCGTCAAGAGCGTCGGCGGAATGAGCGTGCGCGAATTCCTCACTTCCAACACCGGTGGCAACTTCGATGTCTCCGTTCAAGTCGCCAATGAAGATCCCCGCCTTCGCTCGGGTTTCACAGCCCAAATGATCTTTCTCGGCGGGGTCAAAAAGAACGTGCTCATTCTTCCCCGGGTGGCCATCT
This sequence comes from uncultured Acidobacteriota bacterium, assembly GCA_963774515.1. Classification (GTDB taxonomy): domain Bacteria; phylum Acidobacteriota; class Terriglobia; order Terriglobales; family Acidobacteriaceae; genus JAKAAZ01. Next base: position 224,941 of record CAVZFK010000005.1, read on the forward strand.
TTCTGAAGGATGGTAAGCACATTGTGTATGTAAAAAAAGGCAACGGATATGAGCAGCGAGAGGTGAAAATCAAAAGCCAGAACGAAAGCCGAGCAGCCATTGAAGGAGTCAACCAAGGCGAAACAGTCGCAATGGTCGATCCCACCGCGCCGCGCAAAATAACTGGCCCTGCCACATCCGCCGGCGGCATTGGAGGCACGCCCTGATGGATGAATACCAATCGACGTGGCGTGATCGCCTTCTACTCTTCTATCGACAATCGTCGAGAGATGTCGATCTCGGCATGCAGAACCTATTGGTTCATGGCATGCGCTCGCTCCTCACCATGCTAGGAATGATTTTCGGCGTGGCCGCCGTTGTGGCCATGTTGTCCATCGGCGCCGGCGCGCGGCAAAAGGTCATGGCCCTGATTGAACAAATGGGAGTTCACAATCTGATCGTTGAGGCAAAGGAGACGGTGGAATGGCAAGCTCATCAGAAGATACGTCTGTTGTCACCTGGCCTCACGCTTCAGGATTATCGAGTCATCCAAGACGACCTGGGAGGCATCGCTGCATCCACGCCCCGCAAGCAATTCACGCCATCGAAGACTATTCCCAAGGCACAGCAGGGCATTCCCAATGTGATGGGCGTCGATCCCTCTTACCAGCAGATTGCAGGCCTCCATGTGTTGAGTGGCAGATTCTTCGATCAGGACGACAACAGTCGTGCCGCGTCCATCTGCGTCCTGGGCGCAGCCGCTAAATGGAGTCTCTTCGGCTCCTCCGATCCCCTCGGTCAGTATGTGAAGGTGAACGAGCAATGGTTTCGCGTGATTGGAGTGGTCAGTCCGCAATTGAGCGCGCAAAGCAGTAGCTCCGGCGCCGCACCAGTGGACGTGAATAACAACATCTACATTCCGCTGCAATCCGCCTTTCTCCGCCTTGAAGATAGTTACAGCGATGCCAGGGACGAGATAGACGGAATCTATCTCAACCTGGCCGACACCGCGAACGTTTCCAAATCTGCGCAGGTGGTCAGGGCCGTTCTTGATTCGTCTCACCGCGGTGCCGACGACTTCACTATCGTGGTGCCTGCCGAGCTGTTAGCTGAGCAAACGCGCACCGAGCATCTCTTCAATACTGTCATGGTGGCCATCGCCTCTATCTCTCTGCTGGTGGGCGGCATCGGCATCATGAACATCATGCTGGCCAGCATTCTCGAACGTACCCGCGAAATTGGCCTGCGCCGCGCTGTCGGTGCCAGGCAATCCGACATCGTGCGCCAGTTCGTTGTCGAAGCAACCATGATTTCGTTTGCCGGGGGAACCATTGGGGTGGTCTTTGGCTTTTTCATTTCCCGACTCATTGCGTGGCTGGCCGGATGGTCAACCATCGTGACTTTCAGTTCCATCGCCCTCGCGTTTCTCGTCTCCATCTCCGTTGGGCTGATCTTCGGAATTTATCCCGCCACCAAGGCTGCACGACTCGATCCCGTGGAGGCCATCCGCTATGAGTAGCACCACCTCTCTTTTCCTTCGACTGAAGTTGGAACACCGCCTTTTCTCCCATTGTCGACAATGCCTTTTCAATGATGGAGTTTTTGAATGAGCTTAATTCGCTCCAGCCTTCTTGCAATCCTCGCTCTGGTTGCCTGGCTGCCTGCCCAAGCCCAGTCTCCTGAAAGTTATCGCGGCATGCTCACCACGCGTGTTCGGGCAGGCAAGCTGCCACCTCCCCAGCACCTGATGGACTACGTTCAGGACGGCAAGCTCACACTCGGGGTTCAAGACGCGATCCTGCTGACGCTGGAAAATAACAGCAGCGTCTATATAGACGAAACCCAGATCGAATCTCAGAAGTTTAATTTGCTTAGCCAGTTTCAACCCTTCGATCCCGTCATCCAAAGCAGTCTCAACATCTTCCGCTATTCGTCCCCTTCTTACAGCCAACTGCAGGGAGTGAGCGGCTCGGCCAATGAAACGCTCAACTATTTGAGCCAGACCGGGCAGATCGGTTATACGCAGACCTTCTCTACGGGTACGAATATCCAGGCAGTTATCCTGTCGAACAAGTATTCAACCAACAGTTCGTTCTATTACTTCAATCCGTATTTCAATTCAGCATTGACGTTCACGATCACGCAGCCTTTGCTGCGGGGTGCAGGACGCTTCGCCAATACTGCGCTCATTAAAATTGCGCGGCGTTCGCTGCAGCAGTCGCGTTCCAGTTTTGAAGCCGAGGTCAACGACGCCATTCTGAATGTCGTCAGTCAATATTGGAATGCGGTAGCGGCCCGAGGCGCCCTCGACGTGCAGCACAAGTCGCTTAAGTTGGCCGAGGCAAGCTATGACCGAGACAAGCGCGCCCTGGAACTTGGAGCTTTGCCGCCGCTCGATATCTATCGCTCCCAATCGGAAGTAGCCGCACGCAAGGTCGAGGTAATCCAGGCCGCTTACGCGCTCGCCCAGGCCGAGGAGGCGCTCAGGCTCACCATTGGCGCCGATCGCGACCCTCAGGCGAACAGTCTCGAATTGAATTTGACGGAGAACCCGCAAACCCAAGGTGAGCTCGACAATGTCGACTCGGCTGCAACACTGGCTTTGGCCCTCACCCAGCGTCCGGAACTCGATGCCGTTAAGGATGCCCTGGCCAATGATGCGGACAGCATTCATCTGGCGCACAATCAGCTTCGTCCCAATCTCCAGATCCAGGGTTTTTACCAAAGCAGCGGCTTAGGCGGCGATGAATATAACCCCGACACCGGCGCTTTTATCGCCCCGGGAGGATTTGGAACCTCAATGAACCAGCTCTTTGGATTCGGATTTCCAGGCTATGGCGGAACGCTCTCTCTTACCTTGCCAGTCAGGAATCGTGCTGGACAAGCGGCCCTGGGCAATGCTCTGGTCACGCGCACACGGGATCTATATAGCAGTGGCCAGGTTCGAGAGCAGATTACGCGCGAAGTACACGATGCCATCCACCAGTTGGATGAAGCGACTCAGGCATTGGCCGCCGCGACAACGTCTTTTGAATTGGCACAGAAGACTCTTACATCCGAGCAGCGCAAGTATGAACTCGGTGCACAGACTAACTTTTTTGTGCTGGACGCCCAAACCCGTCTTGCGCAAGCCGAACTCATCCTGCTGCAGACACAGGTCAATTACAGAATTGCCGTCGCTTCCGTCGGCCACTCTACGGGTGACTTAATAACTCCATACCACCTACAAATCACCCAACTCTCCCACTGAACGATCAGCAGTATAGCCCATGCCCAACAGCAGAATCAGCATCCAGCGCCGACTTATCCCTAGGACTAACCGCTTTCGCCGCCCATCTTGGATAATCAAGGAAATCGAATATTACCGCGTGGTAAGGCACGATGCAGCTAGCTGAAACGACAAGCGGCGAAGGCACATGGCAACAGGGAAATATAATTCCCTGTTACCTAATAATAATTCCCTGATACCGGATCGATAGTTCCCTGTTAAGTTTGCACGCCAAATCGGGTTCTCGAGTCAGAAGCCCACCGGATTCAAGCTAATAGAGTGATCTTCCCCCGACTTTCTTGGTCAAAATTTTCGAAATTCCCTGTAAATATCCCTGTTAGCAGGGAATTTGATCTGGAGCTTGCCTGTCGGCAGACTACTTACACCGCCATCTAGTCAGCAGTGTTGGCGGCTCTCGGCTGACCTAAATGATTTAGCCGAATTTGGCAGCGCATTTCCTGGCTCACAAGACCACAGACAATCCGTCTGACGCGCTCTGCGTCATTTCCATTTCATCAATTTGTTTTCGATCGGCTTCTCTGTTGCTCGACTTTCCAATCTGAGCGTGGCGCTCGAACAATAGCTACGATCATTTCGTTGTATTAAATTGGTTCAGCATCAGAACGCTCATGAATGGAAGTTCACTGGTGTGGTCGACTTCACTTGCAGGCAGATATTCGCCGTTAGAGACCATGAAATCGGTGTTGGGAACAAGGTCTTCTTGATAAGAACCCTTGGGATTTTTCTGCATGAAATAGGCGTAAGCAACGTCGGAGTTCACCCTGGTTACTACCGAATCCTGTTGCAGCGACACAAGCGTAACAGGGAAATTTGGGACGAAGCCATACGTATCCGCGTTGACCACTTGCTGGTACAGGGGATTGCTTGTGTCCTTGTTCATCAGGGCGGTGGCGTAGGACTGAGTCATGAGCTGAGCAATCGAGTTATTGGTAAAAACGCCCCAGCCAGCAATCTCCGCTTGCGAATCAGCGATCGCAATCACGGCCGTATCATAACCGGGGAATTGAGGATTGGTGAAGTAAAGGTCATCGAGATTGCAGTTGGTTGGGTCGTTCGAGCAGGAATAGCTGTAGAACGAGTTTGACAAAATCGTCGTTGGAGTAATGTTGGAATAGTTGGCGAAGCTCAGCGTAAGGTAGGCGCTGAGAAATGGCTTACTGGCAATGGCTACCGTGGGGTCGAGCGAGTACCACTGATTGGGAGTTTGGCTGGGATTCATGTTGTAGAACAAATAGGACAGCCCAGTTCCTGATAGATCGAAAAAGCCTGAAAGCGGCACGGCTGCTTTGAGCTGGACGTTGAGTTGCGACGAATAATTCGGGTTGCTCTGCATCATATGCGCCGCCTGGAGCGCATAAGCGCCACCTTCTGAATAGCCGGTGATGTATAGAGGCAGAGTACCCGTTATGTTATAGGAATTAGTCAGGAACTTACGCGCTGCCTGCACCATGGCGAAACCGCTCTGAGCATTTTGCGTGGGATAAACCACATAGGGGTGGATATGAGTCGTGTCGTCGCCCAGGCCGATATAGTCAGGCATCACCACTACATATCCCTGAGAAGCCCACACCGCTGCAAGTAAGGTCCCATCCGAGTAAGTCGTGTTAGTGGTGGTCGTAAAGTTGGAAGGCACATTTGTCCGCTGTGTAGTTGTCCCGTGAAAATAGAGGATCATTCCCTTGATAGACGAGGGTGCAATTTCCGGAATTGCGATCCCACCCGATACCGTAACCGGGGATTGGTCGACGTTGATGGCGGTGTAATCAATCTTGACTGCGTCGACCAGTTTAACTCCAAGCGGATTGTTCGATATCGGATCAGCGGCAACCTTGAAATTTCCAAACTCCGAAGTATTCAGACTCGCTTCATTTAATGCGCAGTTCGCAGCGGTGAGAGTGCCAGGGCAGATCGTCTGGGTATAGAAGGTATTAAGTCCGGTTTGCGTTGGGCTGGTAGCCGTTGGGTAGGTCATCACCAGTTGTTCGCTGATCAGGTTGCCTTCACCCTGGGCGGTAGAGAAGGGAGGCGGACCCGAGGAGTCTAAAGACGTCCCGTTGCTGCCGCAACCCACGGCAAACACCAATAAAATAAGTAGCGAAAGTGGTATCAGGAAAGAACTGTTGTTTTTCAGTGATGTCAAGCTGCCTGCTCTGCGCTGTTTCTTCATGTCTTTCCTGCAATAGAATTGTGGCTTCATTTCTTTCGTTCCCTAATATTAATTCGGATAGCGGAACTTGCTACGACTTCGGATGCGGCAGTGTCATTCATGGATAATAGCGTCGATTTTCTCACCAAAAATCTCGCTTCAGATCACATTCATAATTACCAAAGGGATTGGCCCATGAGGTTAAGGCATAGCAAGGGCCTCGCGGTTCGAGGAGATCTGTGACAGCGACCGCTTCAAACAGATTCAATCATTCGCATTCATCATTCAAGTGCGATTCTCAGAGCTCACTCTGATCGGGAGTCGCGTCCGCATGATAGGCTTCCTTTTGCATGTCTATGCCTACGTTTGACCTCGGTGCCTCGGCCTATGCCGAGATGATTAAGAACGGATTCCATCCTGACTTTCCAGCGGGCACGGATGCCCAGGTGGCTGCGATTCGCGCTGCGGCGGATGCGCGCGTCGAGTCGAATGAACCACTCGATGCAAAAGTGCGCGATCTGCGCGAACTATATTGGTCTTCGATCGACAACGATACTTCGCGTGATCTCGACCAGGCGGAGTGGGCGGAGCGGTTGACGGCTGGCGCCGCCGATTCAAGTGCCAAAGACGGTGGGATTCGCGTGCGAGTCGCGGTTGCGAACGTTGCAGCCGCGGTGGGAATAGGTTCACCAATCGACCGCCATGCGTCGGACCAAACGAAGACGGTGTATACGGCGACGCGGAATTTCCCCATGCTGCCCAACCAGCTTTCGACTGATCTGACTTCGTTGAATCAGAATGAAGATCGAGCAGCGGTGGTGACAGAGTATATCGTCGATGCGCAGGGCGGGTTGAGCGGGCACAGTATCTACAGGGCGATGGTGCATAACCGGGCGCAACTGGCATACAGCCGAGTGGGGCCATGGCTCGAGGGCAAAAATCCGCTGGACGTGAAGATCGCGGGGTCGGTGGAGTTGCAGGCGCAACTGCGGCTGCAAAACGAGGCGGCGCAGGCGATGCGGGAGCATCGAGTGGCCAATGGCGCACTCGAATTTCGCCGGATCGAGGCGGACCCGCTGGTGGTCGATGGCCAGATCAAAGCGATCTATGAGGCTATGCCAAATCTGGCGACGGAGCTGATCGAAGAATTCATGATTGGTGCGAATGAGACGATGGCGGAGACGCTGCGCAATGCCGGGCGGAGTTGTATTCGGCGGATCGTTCGGTCGCCGGAACGATGGGACAGAATTGTGGAGTTGGCGTCGCGATACGGAACGAATCTTGCCGTCCGAGGCGGATTCAGGTGCGCTGAATTTGTTTTTGCAGGCGCAGCGAAAGAAGGACCCCGTGCATTATCCCGATCTTTCGCTGGCCGTCATCAAGCTGATGGGACCTGGGGAGTATGTCGTGATCGAGGGCGGTGACAAGGAGCCGTTGGGGCACTTTGGGCTGGCGGCACGCGACTACACGCACTCGACCGCGCCCAACAGGCGCTTTGCGGATCTGGTGACGCAAAGGCTGATCGAGGCGATGATCGATGGGCTGCCTGCTCCGTATTCCGATGCGGAACTGCGCTCGATTGCGACGCAGTGCAACGTGCAAGAGAAGGCTGGGCACAAGGTTGAGCGCACCATGCAGAAGCGGGTGGCGGCGGTTGTGCTGGGCGATCAGATTGGGCGAAAATTCCGTGGCGTGGTTACTGGAGCAAGCGAGAAAGGGACGTACGTGCGCGTGTTTGATCCCCCGGTGGAGGGTCGTGTGATCAAGGGCGAGAAGGGGCTGGATGTGGGTGACACCGTGGATGTGAAGCTGCTGCATACGAACCCGCAAATGGCTTTTATCGATTTTGGTCGAGCGTAGCGCAAAAGATTCAGAAGCATCGTGTCGTCACCCGATCGTGCTAATTTTATTTCTGTAGTTCCAGCCCCTTGTATTACCTTCACGGCTGGCCCGAGGCTCGTTCAATCTTCATAGCTCTTCGAGCCAAGCCCTGTCTCATCTTGGATTCGACATATTGGTAATAGAGAGATCCTATGACGACTTCGCGGCGTAAATTTCTGGGGACGACGATCGGCGCCGCCGCGCTGACGATGGTGCGACCCCTTGCGGATGCAGCGGTTCTAGCCGATCAAATTGCAACGCCGTCTGCAGCGGCTCCGGCCCTGCTCCGCGTGCATGCCGGTCCCGACCAGATCGTCAACTCCTTCGATCCCGACAAAGCCCTTGCGACCTCGATGGACATTCAATCGCGCCAGGCAATCGACCGGATCTACACGCCGGAGACCGTGAAACTCTGTCTATCCGCGGGCTGGGGACCGATCAGCTATCGCTTGCATACTCCGGAGACGATTGATTATTGGCATTGGAATCCCAAGGGTCAATGGACGGACGAAGCCAACCAGCGCGGATACTTTGTGGGCAGTGCAGAATTAGGGGAGCCGATTCGCGATTCATTTGGCTTCAGTCTCCCGCATCGCGGCTGTACTCACAATGGCGGTACCGATCGCGGCTACTCCCGCCTCACCGACGGCGATCCCAAAACTTTCTGGAAGAGCAATCCTTACCTGACCCAGGCCTTCACGCACGACGAGGATTCTCTGCATCCGCAATGGATCATTGTCGACCTAGGCGAATATTACGACGTGAATGCGATCAGGATCGACTGGTGCGAACCATGCGCCCGCGACTATCACGTGGAATATTGGGTCGGGGCAGATCCGATGAATTGGGAAGAGCCGGCAATGGATTCCACCGGCCAGGGCGGCGAGTATCTTCCTGTCTCCAATCAAGCGATGGGCGACTGGATACGCTTCACCAACGGCGTCGTTCGCGATGGCAAAGGCGGCAGCATCACGCACAAGCTTTCCGACAATCTAATTTCAGCCCGCTGGGTACGTGTTGTGATGACGCGGTCTTCGAATCAGCCAGGGCCGCACGGGACCGACGACCTGCGTCACCGCGTGGGATATGCAATTTACGAAGTCTACCTGGGCAGGTTGGAGGCTGATGGAAAATTCGCGGACTTTGTAAACCACGCGGCGGACGGCCGCTTGCAAACCGCTACCTATTGCTCTTCCACAGACCCGTGGCATACCGTCCAGGATCTGAATCCGCACGGAGACCAGACCGGCTGGGACATCTTCTACACCAGTGGCATCACCAATAATCTGCCGGCTCTGATCACTGTTCCGCTGATCTATAGCGTGCCCGAAGATGCCGCCGCCATGGTCGCGTATCTGAAAAAACGCGGCTATCCCATCAGCTGGGTTGAAATGGATGAGGAAGCCGATGGCCAGTACTACATGCCGGAGGACTACGCCTCGCTCTACATTCAGTTTGCAGATGCAATCCACAAGGTCGATCCCACTCTCAAATTGGGAGGGCCCGTGTATCAAGGCATCAATCAGGATGTCTCGGTCTGGCCCAATGCGCGCGGAGACAAATCCTGGTTCCGCCGCTTTTACGATTATTTGAAAGCGAGAAATCGCGAAGGCGACCTGACGTTTGCTTCATTTGAAATTTATCCGTTCGACGCCTGCACCATGAAGTGGGACGATCTGTACCGTAACCGCGAGCTGACACGCAAGACGCTGCAATCTTTCCGCGATGACGGCCTGCCAGCCTCAATTCCGCTGATGAATACGGAGAGCAATCTTTCAGGCTCGCTTTCCGTTTATATGTCCGATATTTTTTCAGGCTTGTGGCTCGCCGATAATGTCGGCAGTTTTTTCGCGGAGGGCGGCGCGCTGTATATACACTCCCCGATTGAACCCAGCACCATCGAGCACGGCTGCCAGGGCTACGCAATCTGGGGAAATGTTCTGACGGATCGCGCAGGAAAAGTCATCAACTACATGGCCTTTTATCACGCCGGTCGCATGATCAATGAAGAATGGGTGACGCATCGCACCGGCATACATCATCTCTATACTGTCGACGCCGAAATCCAGGATGCCGCCGGAAACGATCTCGTCACTAGCTATGCGGTTCGACGGCCGGACGGCAATTGGGCGTTGTTGCTGATCAACAAAGACAGAGAGAACACTCATGCGGTTCGCGTTGCTTTTGCGAGCGGCGGCGCGACGGGGAATTTTTCGGGTGCAACTCGAGTGGTTACATTCGGCAGCGAACAATACGTCTGGCACGGTGCGGACGCATCAGCGCACGCTGATCCGGAATTGCCGCCGGGCGTTTCGTCCGTCGATGCCTCGGCACAAACTGTGTTCACGCTCCCTAAGGCTTCTGTCACCGTTTTGCGAGGCAATGTGGCTGGCTTGAGCACCTAGCAGGAATTCTTTTCGACGAAAAACGTAACGCGGGAACTGTTCCTCCAAAATTTTTCGCGCCAGCTATTCGCCTCAGCGTTCGTCTTGCGCGAATCGTCATCAATCCCAGGTTGTAGACGAGTTATTGATCATGGCCCAAACGATGCGTCATGTGAAACCATATCTTCAAATGAACGGACTAGATGGGAAGTTATTGGGCGATGAATTTACGAGGTGTTAGTCCAGTTCCCAAGGAGCGTTCACCCATGTTTCCATCTGACGAATTGCGTCCGCCTCCATTCCGGCTTCGCAGAGGATTAGCATGTTGAGCGAGCGGCTTGCGTTGATGTGGAAGAGAGAGCACTGCCTGCCGTTTCGGCTGGAATGAATTGTTCATCCTGCTTCCAGCGGCCGCCAATCACGCAACCGGCTGAGCACAACCGAGCGGTGCCACTTGCCCGCATTCGGCACGCGAATCTCACCTTCCCCCATAGGCAGAATCAGCATGCGGTGTGTGCTTCGCAGCGCATCCAGGCCGAACGAAATTGCCATGAAGTGCATGTTGCTTCCGATCAATAACTCGTCATTTTCAAATACGTCTGCGGAGGATTCGACGGCTTGAATCCCGGTCTTCGAATCGCCGACTACTACTCCCGTCATCCACGGGCGCAATGTGAGTTTCACGTTCCGGTCGGCGACGGGAATGACGAGATCCTGCGCTGTATTGCGATGATCGTAGTTCACCAGCACGACAATTTCGCGAGAGTCCTGCGACGGAACATGGAAAACGTGGACCGGAGCATCCTTGGGATCGATGGGTTCTGTGTTGAGATTGAAGCGAGTAGACTAACTGGCGATAGAAAGCGTGTGCGTAGCTTTGGTAGCGCGGATCGCCATGAAGCTCAATCGGATCGCTGCTGAAGATCACTCGACCTCGACCGAGTTTGAATTCCGTAACGATGGGAGTGCCATTTCTCCCGGCCAGTAGTAACTGTGCGCCGGCAAGACGAGTAACAATGCCAGGAGCGGCCATATATTTCGGCCATCCAGAGTTGTCTGGAGTAGTTTCTTCCGCTCTATTTTCATACGCGATGTTAGGAAAACGCTCGGAGACAAATTCCACGCCGCAAAGGTTCTTCAACCTGCCAGTGCGCGTGCGTTGACGCGCGGTGTCATAGCTGAGATCTCCAGAGATGTATAACTTTCCCCCTTGTTCCACGAAGCTGGAAAGCTGCTCCACTATTGTGTCGCTAGGGCAATAGGGCAGCGGATAGAAGATGGTAGTGACTCCTTCCGGAATCGCATCCATATATTGATCGGAAAGAGTCGCAAAGCGAACCCGCTCATCCATCAGAAGGCGAATACTGTTTAGTTGGCCTTCAATCACCCGATCGCCTTGGCCACCCATGCGGTTTTCGCTTGCGAGTAAGACAAGAACTTCGCTGGCTTCATATCTTGGGCGTAACCGACGGAACAACAACCCGCTGTTGCGATAGAAGGCGAGCACATCGCGACCAACCAGTTCATTCGGATAATTGATGCCCCATTCAAAGGGGAGGTCGACAGGATATTTCCAGCACCAGTTTTGTATCTTTGACGCACCCAATGCGAAGGCATAATGCGAGACGGCGAGGAAGTAGGCTTGCTCATATTCTTCTGTTCGAGCTTCAATGTATTCCCCGGTTGCGCTCCATGCCGGGTGCGTCTTGACTCCAAACTCGCCAACGTTAATTCCTTTGCCGCGCACGCTTTGATCAAGGAATCGACAAACCTGGGGAAACCGATAGTAATCCTCATCCTTGTCCGCAAAATATCCAAAGTTCGCCAACTCTAATTTCCCAAGCGCTCCCACAAGGTCAATCCCATCTGAAGGAGTCTGATAAAACTCCGCAGTGACTGGGTGGTTCTTGTCGACTTTGCGAATGGAATCGTAGAGTGCGTTCAACCAACGCTCTACAAGCATGGAGCGAAATCGGAAATCGTCAAGCGTGCGCACATCACGCCAGTCATCAGTCCCGCGACGTATCGTCAATCTTCCGATGGGAGCCTCAGGCGGAGATAGTTTCCAGGCATTTCGGAGCGCCTGATCGGTACCATACTTATCCTTTAGAAACTGGTTATAGAGAAGCTGCAGATCTGGAAGGTTCGGATCGTGCAATTCAAGGTCGCCGTTCAGGTAGTACATAATGCCGGCAGCGTCCTTATAACGCGCGGCAAATGCCTCGACGTAAGCCTGCTGGTCGGCTAGGTCTTTGTTGTCGACCGCAGTGTTGCTGAAGATCAGCAAGCCGGGAAAGAATGCTCCGCCTGTGCGTTGCGTGTTCAGCAGCATGGCATCAATCCATCTCCACCATGTCTCGGTGGGGCGCTGCTGCGGGCCGCGAAGCCCCATCAGATTTTCATATACGTCAATACAGGAGTCGCGGCAGCCCCGCACATCTTCGTGCCAGGTCAACGTGTTCTCGCTCTGGTCGAGAAAAGTATGCAGATAATCGTCCGTGCCCTGCAGGAACAAACTTCTGCCCTGAACCTGAAAATAGTTTTCCTGGAAATGGAAGGGCAGTCCTTTGGCGAGAGTTTCCGATTTCCAGATATTGAATCCAGTCTCTATCTGATCAATCTCGATTCCATCGAGAAGCAGCCTTACATTGACTCGGTATAAATCATCAGAAAACTCAGCGGGTTCCCACGATATTTCGACGGGCTCGGTTTGCCCGGGAACTAATCGCACATCTCGGCTCGTTGAAATGCTGCCACGTCACTTTTTGCCGGTAGTACAGTCCAGCGCAATGTGAGAGATGCATCCCTTCTCCCATAGTTACTCACCAGCACACGCATCGCGACAGCTTCGCCTGGCTTATACGAGGCATAGTTGGTTTCGCAGGCGTGTAAGTAGCATTTTGTTGCCAGGGAGCGAGAGACCGCTTTCAGAATGTCGCTGCCGAGCGCAGATGGCTCTGCGAAAATGTCTTGATTGTCTACCCCGAAAAATGCCCATGTACTTCGCGCGTAAGCCCCGCGCGTGTTGTGCACTATGGCTCCAGCCGCACCGCGATTCTTTCCAACGGTGTCGACAGCGCGCAGCAACGGGATCCAGCGAGCGTGGTTCATTCCGAGCACAGCGCTCGCGGCATATCCATCGAACTCGCCAAGCATTTTCTCTTTGGAAGCTAGTACCGACTGCCCGGGCGCAACCTGGATCGCGGTGGCTCGCTTCAAACGGAAATCGGCGTCGAACATTCCAATCTGCGTGGGCGAGACCTCTAAATCATCCTGCGGAAAACCCAGAGCCGTGTTGATGCGGATCTGCGGCGATCGGCTCTCCAATCGAAAACCCGTCGACCAAACGCTGCCTGTGGCGTTCATTAAGCCGACACGCACTCGAAGTTTTACGCAGGTTGGAATCAAATAAAAAAGCCGCTCGACTTTGTGCCACTCCGCGGAGTTGCGCAGTTCCTCAAACGTCACTTTCGCAGCGTATGCGGGCTCTCCCGAATCGTCGAGTTGTTCAACGCCGATGTAGGCATATCCATTAGGAGCTGGCTGGATGTCCGCGGCGCGAAACCACGCTTCGAAGAAAAACTGTTTGCGATCTCCGGCTGCTGCCAGGTCAAAAGTCCACTCCGCCGTTTGACCCCATCTGTTTGGAGGAATATGAACACGTGCTGCCGCTTGTGACCCGGATTGCGAGGGCAACTGAACGCTTTCGATAGTTGCAAATTTCTCATCGGAGGCTTTCCACCCGGTTCCCGCAGGAGGGAAGCTGGGTAGAAGATTGGGGCCACTCTCGTGCTTCACCTGATCGTCGAAGAATTCCCATCCGTTCGCGGTGGTCACGAGTGGCGACTGAAATGCGTAGCCGCCTGTGGTGAAAAGATCACCTCCCTCAGCCAGAAAAGATTCGACGGCCGGCAGGGCAGGTAAGGGAAAACTTTCTCCATAAGGAAGCACCAGCAAGTCGAAATGTTTGCGATTGAATTGACCGCTGGTCCGCTAATTGATCCGCGGAGAGAAGCTCGACGCGATAAGTTTCGCTCAAGCCGCGCGCCAATCGGTGTGGGTCCGACGCCGCGCCGCGAACCGGTAAATTATCGCGAAGGATGGCGGCAGCAGGCCGCGAGCGTCCTTGAGCCTTCAAGCCATCCGCGTGCGCCCACTGGGCTGCCTGCCAATACTCGACAACATCACAGAAATCGGCAGGCTTAGTGCCTTCGACAAATGTAAGGTCGGAAAACCATGCGCTCCCCGATGCTCGATACACTCCAACGACAACCTCAAACCAATCCGTTGTGGGCAAGCACAGGAATGAATGTGAAAAATGCTGCCAGTCTGTAGTCCCAGTAAAGTTTCCATATCGTTCTTCTGGGATTTGTTTTCCATCGACTGAAAACTGCGTCGGTCGACCTTGAAATTCAAACTGAGAAGCTGCAAAATACGCTCCGGCACCAGCCTCCTCGGCAACAATATTGTCCGTGCGCATCCATCCGCTTAGCGTGTAGGTCTTGCCCACCTCCGGCTCAAGGACCAGGAATCGCGCATAGTCGCCGGACTCTGTGTGGATTCCAACCGAATGAGCACCAGTGTTCCCCGGCGTTTTTTCTACCGCTGCGTGGCTGGTGAATTGCCATCCCCAGGCGGAGCCTTGAAAGCCTCCATCATGGAGAAACGTGATGCGTTTGCCGGCGCGATTGGCGGCTTGGCGAATCGCCTCCGGCAGAATGGAGCTCCATCCGCGACGACAGAGGGCCGTGACGCCCGTAGCTCCCATGCCTTGCAAAAAAGCGCGACGCGAGCTGATGCCAAAAGAAGAGCCAGCACCGCGTGGGCTCGTGGGAATATTTTTCACTGACGTACCCTTCAATGGAGAACTTCGATGTTCGTTTTCATTCGACGATGGTTGCCGGGATATTTAAAACGGCGCGATAACGATCACCGCGATAGAGAGATAGAGACGCTTCCACCGGTTTGCCTTGAACTGTTCGAATGGTACGAGAGATGACAAGCAAGCTTGAGCGAGCGGAAATTTCAAGCAGCTTCGCCTCGCGTCTTGCAGTAACTCGCGCTTCGATAATTTCGTCGGCTGATCCGACTTCGATTCCATATCGTCGTCGCAGAGTGCCATAGAGAGAGAAGCGTGCGAAATCGATCTTCTCAATTCCCGGGAACTCCGCCAGCGACAGCCACACTTGTTCAATCGCCATGGGAAGAGCATCGGCCAGACGCAGGCGATGAAGTTCCAGTAAGAGTGATCCCGGAGCGACTCCCAGGCGGTGCGCAATTTCGGGTGAGGCCGGCCTGGTTGCCCGTTCCAGTATGCGAGAAGAAGGTTTCATCCCCAGGGAGCGCATTTCAGCACTAAATCCAGACAGGTGTGCAATTTTCTTTTCTACCTTCGGTTGAACCACAAATGTTCCGCGGCCCTTTTCACTGCGAACCAAGCCTTGATGCTTGAGTGCCTGCAGCGATTGTCTGGCCGTCATGCGGCTCACGCCATACAGGCGGCACAGATCTTCTTCTCCGGGCAGCATGTCGCCAGGCTGCAGATCTCCCGAGTGAATCTGCTTCACCAATCTGTCCTGGATTTGAAAATACAAGGGAATAAAACTGTTCTTGTCGAGCGGTTCGAACTTGCGTCCGGTTCGGAGATGCTGCTGGATGATACGCAGACGTTTCCTGGCGTTTTCTCTTCTTCGTCTTCTTTTTACTGATTTTCATCGCTTCTCCATGAGGAGCAAATCGCCTATGCCGACCAAAGCAGGTTGCGTCTTTCTCTCCGGTACACTATACATCTGTACAGGATAAGCCCGCTGGCCGTTATGCGGGGAGATTTCCGGCGAGCCCAAACGAGAATGACGACACCCTGCGCTGCCCTGAAAAACGTGCTTGTAGTTTCCTGCCAGGCAGCACCTGGAGATCCGCTGGAAAATGTCGACGCGCTTCGGCGCATTGCCCTGGCTTGCCTTCAGGGCGGAGCAGGCGGCTTGCGACTCAACGGAGGCGATTGTGTTGCCGCGGTTCGACCGGATACGACCGTTCCAATCATCGGTTTGAAGAAGGTCTATCTCGATGGCCGACTGCGAATCACACCAGACTTCGCCGCGGCAAAGGAGTTGGCTGCTGTGGGTGCAGACATCATCGCGCTCGATTGCACAGATAGAATCTGGCCTGCCGGGGAGCCCTGGCGACAGTTGGTCGAGCGCATCCATCAAGAACTAAATTTGCCGGTGATGGCTGATATCGCGACACTCGAAGAAGCTCGTGCCGCCGCGGCTGCCGGGGCGGACATGATTGGCACCACGTTGCACGGCTATACGGAGCAGACAGAAAACACTCTTAGTTTCAGCTGGTCTCTGCTAGCCGATATTATTCGTGAAACGGGCCGTCCAGTCGTTGCAGAGGGTCACATCTCCACACCGGAAGACGCGAGGCGGGCAATTATGGCTGGTGCTTGGTGCGTGGTCGTGGGATCAGCGATTACGCGTCCCGGCACCATCACCTCTGAATTCGTTCACGCTGTGCAACGATCGCGGAAGTCCGGCTCAGTGATCGGCGTCGACATTGGTGGAACCTGGATCAAGGCAGGACTTGTCGACGAAGAGGGATGCATTCGCTTTCCGACGCGAATTCCGACGGGTGCGCGAGGTGGACGCGAAGCTATCGCTGCCGCCACCGCCGAAGCAATCGATCAGGTACTTCAGTCCGCGCGTCAGCATAACGTGGACCCAGTGGGACTGGGAATCGCCAGCGCAGGAGTCATCGAAGTTTCCAGTGGGACTGTATTTGCAGCCACGGAGAATCTTCCTGGATGGACCGGGTTCGAGCTGCGCGCCTTTGCTGAGCAGCGATTTCAAATTCCAACCTGCGTTGAGAACGATGCCCACGCGGCAGTGCTGGCGGACATGCACTTCGGATCTGCGAGGCATTTGCAAAACTTTGTCGCAATCACGATTGGCACCGGGATTGGAGGAGGCGTCGTGATCGATCGCAAGCTGGTGCGCGGCCAACACGGTTTTGCCGGCTCGTTCGGGCATACAACGATTCGACAAAATGGGCGGCCCTGCACCTGTGGGCGGACAGGATGCCTTGAAGCGTATGTTTCCGCGTCAGCATTGGTTCGCGAATTCAGGGATCGATCCGAGGGTCACGAGGAAGGCGAGGCTCTTCCGGATGCCGATATGGCGTTGAAGGTGAGCCAGCTCGCTGACGCGAATGATTCCATCGCGCGACAAGCGTATTTCGCCATGGCAGGATATCTGGCCGAAGGTGTTGCCAGTGTATTCAACGTTGTCGACCCAGAGGCAATCATCGTTGCAGGCGGCCTGGTGGAAGGGAAACCGTGGTTCACTGAGGAAGTCGAGAAGCGAGTGGCGGAGATGCTTCACTTCGGAAAACTTCGCAATCCGCGCGTGCAGCTTGCCGCGGTGATGAATGAAGCAGGCGTTCTGGGTGCTGCCGTGGCGGCCTTCAACTCACTGCAGCCGACGAACAAAATCTAGTGGTCCGCTGTCAAAGATGAAAACTGGAAGGGGCTTCGATACACGTGACATCGTACCTGGTCCTCGGCATCACCTTCGCCATCATCGCGGGAATCATGAATGGAATATTTACCCTCCCGATGCGATACATGGGGCGTTGGTCGTGGGAGAACGTGTGGGCTTTGTTCATCCTGGTTTGCTGCGTCATCATGCCCATCGGGATCGCATGGACTACAGTTCCACATTTTGCAGAAGTCATCGCGCAGGCGCCCCATCGTGCAGTTATGGTGGCCGCTCTCTTAGGATTTGCGTGGGGATTTGGCGCCATCATGTTTGGCCAGGGAATCAGCGCCGTGGGAATTTCCATGGCGAACACGCTGGTGCTTGCAATCAGCGCATCCTTCGGATCGGTCATTCCCATTCTCGTATTGGCGCCCGAACGACTGTATCAACCCCAGGGTAAAGCCATCGCCTTAGGAGCCTTGATCGGCATTGTGGGCATTGCCTGTTGTGGATATGCCGGCTTTTTGAAAGAGAAAAGTCAGAAGGGCGATACAAACATCTCTCGTGGAAAAATGGTGGGACACGCCCGACCATTTGCCATCGGGCTGTTGTTATGCGCCGGATCGGGTCTGCTTTCGGCTGTATTTAATATCGGCTACAGCTCCGCCCAGCCTTTGCTGGCAACCGCGGTTCGCATGGGGTACAGCGCCTTCGCCGGCTCAAACTTGATCTGGCTGCTGATGCTTGTCGGTGGCGCCATCCCGAACTTATGTTTTTGCGCCTACCTGTTGCGCAAAAATAAAAGCTGGCAAAAATATCGCGAACCTGGCACCGGACATCTTTACATGTTGGCGATACTGATGGGCTTGTTGTGGGGAGGAAATATCTTTGTCTATGGCTTTGCCTCGCCTGCGCTGGGAAAGCTTGGGCCTGCAATCGGGTGGCCGCTCACCCTGATCGTCGGTTTGGTCATCGCAAATATTTGCGGTTTCTGGATCGGGGAATGGAAACTTACCCAGAAGAAAGAACAGCGATGGATGGCGTGCGGCCTGATCATTTTGCTAATCGCGATTGTCACGCTGGGATGGTCCAGCACCCTGGGATAGTTTTGCGTCGTCGATTTTTCCATGCTGATGCTGGCGCAGCTTCCGAACGCTGCGGCGTGTTTGGACTGTGGTAAATCAGAAGTGGTAAATTTCGGTTTTGGATGGTTTGTGATTCCGCAGGGATTTTCCCTCTTCAGCTCTGGAGGTTATGTTGCATCATTTTCGACGCTTAGTTGTTTGCCTGTTCCTCTGTTCATCGCTTATTTTCGTTCGGCAATCAGAAGCGGCGTCGCATCAAGATTCGTCATACGACGTTGTCGTGTATGGCGCGACCGCCAGCGGCGCAATGGCGGCGATCGCGTCGGCGCGAGAAGGCATGCACGTCGTGTTGCTGGAGCCGGGCGATCATGTGGGAGGAATGTTGACCGGTGGTCTTTCCGCCACCGATGTTGGAAATCCCAATGTGATTGGCGGAGAAGCGCTTGAATTCTTCGAGCGCGTCGGCCGGTATTACGACATGCAGCAGTATGGTCAGGAGGTTTCCTGGCGATTTGAGCCGCATGTCGGCGAAGCAATTCTTCGTTCCATGCTGAGTGAGGCGAAGGTGGACGTCCGCTTCCATGAGCGCATGCGCGAAAAGGACGGAGTGAAAAAATCTGAAGGCCGAATCATCAGCTTGACCACGGAAGACGGCGAAGTATGGAAGGGCAAGGTCTTCATCGATGCGACGTATGAAGGCGATCTGATGGCTGCTGCCGAGGTATCCTTCGCGTGGGGAAGGGAAGGAGTCGCGCAATACGGAGAGAGCCTGGCTGGAGTGCGCGCCGAGACTCCGGGACATCAATTCAAGTTCAAATTGTCCGCCTATGGCGCGGATGGAAAGCTTCTGCCGGAAATCAGTCCGGTACCGATGGCGCCGCCGGGAACTGGCGATCATGAAGTTCAGGCCTACAATTTTCGTTTGATCCTGACGCAGGACCCTGCCAATCTTGTTCCGTTTCCAAAGCCAGAAAATTACGATCCTCACAAATACCAGCTACTCGCGAACTACATTCGCGGATTTCAGCAACAGTACGGGCGCCCACCGCGGTTGAATGAGCTAACAAGTCCAGTCGGAATTCCCAATCACAAAGCCGACTTCAACAACAACGGACCTTTCTCGACCGACTATATCGGCAAAGATTGGACGTTTCCTAACGCGCCCTATGCGCAACGAAAGGCAATCTGGCAGGATCATATCGACTACACGCAGGGATTTTTCTACTTTCTGGGACACGATCCTCAGGTCCCACAGCAGTTGCGGGACGAGGTGAATACCTGGGGCCTCGCGAAAGACGAATTTACGGACACGAATCATTGGCCGTTTCAACTTTATATTCGCGAATCGCGTCGCATGATCGGCGAATACGTCATGACTCAAAAAGATGTGCAGACCCAGCGAAGCAAGCCCGACGCAATCGGGATGGGATCCTATGGCATCGACTCTCACAATTTCGATCGCGTTGCTACGTCCGATGGAAGTGTGCAGAACGAGGGCAACACTGAGGTGCCGGTGCAGCCGTATCAAATTCCCTACAGCATTCTTGTTCCAAAGCCGCATCAGGTGAGCAACCTGCTGGTGCCCGTCTGTGTTTCCGCCAGCCACGTCGCCTATTCTTCACTTAGGCTTGAGCCGCAGTACATGATTATGGGGCAGGCTGCGGGCGTTGCCGCCAGCATGGCAGCGCGCACGGATTCACCTGTGCAGGACATTGACATGAAGACGCTTCAGGAAAAACTGCTTCGCCAAGGCGTGATCCTGGAGCTTCCGGCGCCTGCGTTGCGAAACTCTACCGGCCCCTAATTGCCGGTATACATGAGTCTCAAATCTTTCAGGAGTCCTCGGACTCCTGATTTTTCTATTGACCGAGGCTTGAGCGGGGGAATACATTTCCCCTACACTCCCAGACGCGGATTTCCCCCACCCGGAAGGGTGCGTTTGAAGGGTTGAGGTGCGGCCCTTTTGGAAATCGATCCAGCTGCAAATCGATTTTTCATTCGACTACATATTCAAATCTGGAAACTCTGATGGGATTGTGAGAATCATGAGAAATGCACTGAAGCAACCCTCCGTTGTCGCGGCTCTTGTCGCTACGTTTGTGCTCTCGCTGGCTGTTTCTGCCCGAGCTCAGGAACCCAACCCCGCCGCAGAAAAATTCAAGCAGGATATGAAGGCGTCGGTGATGAACGGCAGTCTCACAGTCGCCCAGGTGCAGGAGCTGAAGGAGAATCTCGAAATCCTGAAGAACGCGAAGGCAGAACAGCAGCCCGGCGCGCCCATTGATCTGCTGACGCCGTACCATGCCGTCTCGAAAATGAAGGCCACGATGGCGAGCGTCAAGCAGCCGGATCGAGGAATTCTGGTGGAAGATCTGCACGCCGTAATGGCCAGCAAAAAGCCTCCGGTTTCGGCGGAGCCCGACCCGCCCGGCAAAAAACTCGGAAAGGACATCTTCATCGCCGTCATGCACGGCGAGCCGACAGATGCCCAAGTGGAACAACTGCAAGGAAGCCTGAATTCTCTGCAATCGTTGAAAGCGAGCAACGACCGGCCGATGATGAAACTTCAGACGCTGAACGCCGCCAAGGCGCAAATCTCGCAAACGATGAACGCGGGTACATTTCGCCCGCAAGATCGTCAGACAGTGCTGGATGACCTGAACAATTTGGGGCCACAGGGCGGAGGTACGGGCCGACGCCGATAGCGAAGTAGAAAAATTCCCCCGCCAAATTGGTCGATGACAGGCATACACGCAAGTCGCTTGGCGCCACTGTGCTGGATTTTTTCCGGGCTTGCACTGCTGTGGACGGTTTCCATCTTCGCGCAGCAACCTGCTAACGATGCTCCCGAATTGTCACTCGATGATGCGATACAGATCGCTCTAAGCAAGAACAGGCCGGTGCAGATCGCCAAACTGGACGTAACAAAATCGCAATGGCAGGTGGCGGAGACCAAAACCAAGCGCCTGCCCGCCTTCAGCACAGATCTTCTTGGGGTCGTGGACCTGACGTCTCCATCATTCGTTTTTAAAGAAGGCGTTTTTGGAACGTACAACGGCCAGCCAAACCCTACGCAAGATACGAAAATCAGTCTTTCCAACGGAGTGACCGGATATGCAATCGCCACCATGGCGCAACCGTTGACGCAGCTCTATCAACTGCATCTTGCCATTCGAGAGCAGCAACTCTCGACCGACTTGGCCGACCAGAAATATCAGGAGAAACGACAATCTCTGGTCGCCGATGTGAAGCAGGCCTATTACGCGGTTCTTCAAACTGAAAGCTCTCTCGATGCGCAGCAGGCATTGGTGAAGGAATATCAGGAGACGGACAGAGTCGCCACGCAATACCTGGCGCAGAAATCAATTTTGAAATCCGAGAGCCTGGACGTGAAGCTGCAGCTCGCCCAGGCGCAGAATCAGATCATCACATCCCAGGACGATCTCGAAATTCAGAAAGAGCATTTGAACGATCTGCTGGCTCGCGATCTGGATACGGAGTTTCGTACGCAGCCGGTTCCTCCCGCAACCCCGGAGGAGATGGACCTGAAGCAAGCTCGGGTGGCAGCGCAGCAGCAGCGACCGGAGATCAAGGAAGCGCAAATCAATGTCGATCAGGCTGGGTACGATCGCAGGCTCGCAAAATCCCAATATTATCCGACGATCGGTGGAGCGGTTCGATACTTTACTCCAATCAATACGCAGCTACTGCCGCAAAACATATTGAGCGCCGGGTTTGAGTTGACCTGGGATCCGTTCGAATGGGGCGCGCGCAAAGATGTTGTGGAGCAAAAAGATGTAGTAGTGCAGCAGAGCAAATACCAGCTGGACCAGACCAAGTCGCAGGTGTTGCTGGATGTGGACAACACCTTTCGCAAGCTGCGCGAGAGCCGTTCTCTGCTTGTGATTGCGCAGGCGCAGCGTGATGCTGCGAGCGAGAAGCTGCGCGAAGTGAACAATCAGTTTGGACAATCGGCGGTGTTGCTGCGCGATGTGCTGAAACAGGAGGCCGCCGTTGCCAATGCTGACCATGATTATGAAGCGAGCCTGCTGTCGTTCTGGAATGCGAAGGCGGCGTTTGAGAAAGCGCTGGGGGAGGAGTGATGCCATGCATTGCGTGAAGTTTCGAACCTGCCTAGCGTGCGCTATGGCCGCGAGCTTGTTGATGATTGCAGGCAGCGGATGCAAGCAACAAGTCTCGGCTGCGCCAGTGGCAACGCCTGTGCGCATAGCCACGGTACAGACAATCTCCAGGCAAAACGGAGCGACCTATTCGGCCAGCATTGTTCCGTACGCACAGGTAGATCTGGCATTTCAATCGGGAGGATACGTCGACAAGATTTATCAGGTTAAAAATCCCAGCGGAGGCATGCGCAACGTTGACCAGGGAGACTGGATTGCAAAAGGAACGGTGCTGGCTGTTGTGCGGCAACAGGATTATCTGGATAAGTTGCAACAGGCGCAGGCGCAACTTGGGCGGGCACAAGCGGAGCATGAAAAAGCTAAGCTGAGCTTCGACAGAGTCGCCGCGCTTTACTCCACACAGAGTGCGACCAAGCCCGACTACGATTCCGCCAAGGCGCAACTGGATACCACCACTGCATCCGTTTCCGGGGCGCAGGCGCAGATCAGCGAAGCCAAAGTCGCGCTGGACGATGCGTCATTACGCGCGCCATTTTCTGGATGGCTGGTGTCTCGGAATGTCGATCTTGGAAGCCTGGTGGGCCCAGCCACAAAGGGATTTACTCTGGCAGACACTCGGTCGGTGAAGGCTGTCTTCGGTGTCCCCGACGTGTTGATGAATCAGGTCCACCTGGGACAACATTTCGTTGTTTCCACGGATGCGCTGTCGCATCCCGTGGACGGGCGCGTGAGTGCGATTTCTCCAGCGGCCGATGCGAAGAGCCGGGTGTTTTCTGTAGAGGTGACACTTCCGAATGCGAAGAACGAATTGAAGTCAGGGATGATTGCTTCGCTTGTCCTGGGTGGCCAGAAGATGCCGCAATCAGTGCTGGCGGTGCCGGTAGTCGCAATTGTTCGCGATTCGGCGAGGCCAGATAGCTTTGCTGTGATGACCGTGCAGGGCGACGAAGAAGTAAAGTCCGCACAAAGGCAGCCCGTCGAACTCGGCGATATTTTTGGAAACATGATTGCCGTCAAATCCGGTCTGACTCCGGGAGAGAGTGTGATCACCACGGGCGCGACCATGGTGAAGACCGGAGATAAAGTGCGCGTCGTTCCGTAGCTGCTGTGTTGTTAAGAATTACTGCCCAAAGTGAAATGCCATGAGCCACAAGTCTGAAGCCGAATACATAGCGAACACGCACAACACCGCGCGCTTTTTCGTTGAGCAGCGGCAGCTCTCGCTGGTCGTGCTGATCGCGGTCTGCATTTGGGGCTGGTACGGCTATCAGCACATGGCGAAGCGCAAGGATCCCAGCATTCCAGTTCGCGTGGCTGTAGCTTCAACTGCGTGGCCCGGTGCTACTGCGCAGCAGGTCGAGCAGCTTGTGACACGAGCCGTGGAACAGACGGTAGCGCAGAACAGTTTCATCAAGGCTCCCTCGGCGTCGGACTTCGGGATTCGTTCGATCAGCTTTCCCGGAATGTCGCTGGTGTATGTGCAGTTGGACGACAGCGTAACGGACACGAAGAAGCAATTCACCGACATTAATCTGAAGCTGAATGCGTTGAACAGCAAACTGCCGCAGGGTGCTGGTCCCATCCAGTTCAACAGCGATTTTGGCGACACCGCCGCTCTGATGCTGACGGTGGCAAGCCCTCCGGCAAGCAAGGTTGAAGTGGCACTGCGCGCTGCGTCAATCCGTCGTGCGATCGAACGAACGCGGGCTGAGGAACCATCGAAATCTCCGCAACCTCGAGTCAGCATCGTGTACGCATTTCCGTTGTCTGTCTCCACCACCATGGTTCGCAAGACATTTGCATCTGTGATGAAAGGCGTGGGTCAAAGCCATCTAATTCGCGACCCACATTATTTTGAGGGCAGTGGCTTTGTCGGCGTCGACGTCAGTACCGAGTTGACCGACGATCAGCTGCGATCTCTGGGCGACCGCGTAGCCCAGGAGAAGCTCGACCGCAATGAAATCCATCCGGATTCCTGGCCCGCAGCATTGATCCGCAATCCGGCGGATACGGAGGCTCGCCTGGCTGCAGTCGCGGGAGATAAATATTCCTACCGCCAATTGGATGATTACACCGACTTGATTAGTCGAACCCTGCAGGGCTCACCGGAGGTTGCCAAGGTCGATCGCAAAGGAGTTCTTCCAGAGCAAGTCTACCTGGATTACTCGCAGCAGCGGCTCGCGCAATATGGAATGACGCCTTCTAATTTGAAGGACATTCTGGGTGCTCGCAATATCACGCTGCCGGGAGGGCAGTTAGAAGTTGGCCCGAAGAATATCCAGATTGATCCGTCCGGAAAATTTACAGACGCTCAGCAAATCGGCGGAGTGATTGTGAGCGCCGCTTCTTCTTCCTCCACGCAAACGCCAGTCTACTTACGGGACCTCGTCGATATTTCTCGTGGATACCAAAGTCCCGCGACCTATCTGAATTATTTGACGTGGAAAGATCAGGACGGTCACTGGCATCGCAGCCGCGCGGTGACGGTGGCTGTCTACATCAAGAATGGCGAGCAGATCGGCGCATTCGGCAAAAGCGTGGACGCCAAGCTGGCCGCGGTGAAGCAGTATCTTCCCGAGGATCTGATCATCGCGCGCACCTCTGACCAGCCTTTACAGGTGAAAGAAAACATCGGCCTGTTCATGGATGCGTTGTACGAAGCGATTGCGCTGGTCGTGCTTGTTTCGTGGCTGGGATTCTGGGAGTGGCGTTCGGCATTGCTGATGGCGATTTCTATTCCCATCACCCTGGCGATGACGTTTGGCGCGCTGTACTTGTTACAGATCGATATCCAACAAGTTTCTGTCGCTACCTTGATTATTGCGCTGGGGCTGCTGGTCGATGATCCCGTACTGGCGGGCGATTCCATTAAGCGAACGCTGGCGGAAGGGTATCCAAATGTAATTGCCGCGTGGCTTGGTCCGACCAAGCTGGCGACGGCGATCATGTATGCCACCGTGACCAATATCGTCGCCTATCTGCCGTTCTTGATGGTGACGGGCAGTACGGGCGAATTTCTTCATAGTTTGCCCATCGTGATGACGGTCGCCCTCATCGCGTCACGACTGGTGTCCATGACCTTCGTTCCGGTGCTGGGATACTACTTTCTACGCCCAGAAAAGAAAGTGGAAAAGTCATTGGAGGAGCGGCGCACCAGCGGCTTCTATGGCTACTACGCGCGGATGGCAAAGTATTCGATCGAACATCGCTGGAAGTTTTTTACCGGGTCATTGATCTTCCTGCTCATCGGCGTGTTCATCTTTTCCAGGTTGAAAACATCCTTCTTCCCCGAGGATGTGCAGTACTGGTCGTACATCGATGTCTGGCTGCCAAACGACTCGAACCTGGGAGCCACGAATGAAGCCGCGTTGAAAGTGGAACAGATCGTGCGCCAGCAGGCGCAACAATTTTCCGATGCCGCCGCGAAGAAAGAAGGCAAGCCGGAGGAGATGCTGCGGTATGTCACCTCGTTTGTAGGCGGAGGCGGTCCTCGCTTCTGGTTCTCGGCATCTCCGCAAGCGCAGCAGCTGAATTATGCGCAGGTGTTGATCGAGTTGACAGACAAGGAAGTCACGCCGCAGTTCATCAAATCACTGCAGCCTGTGCTCACCGCCGCTGTACCGGGTGCGCGGATGGACGCGCGCCAATTGCTGACAAATCCCATCGATTATCCAATTGAGATTCGAATTTCCAGCACAGCGGACGTGAACGCAGCGCAAGAGCCGGCAGATATCCGCGAGCTGCGATCCGTCGCCGACAAGGTGAAGGATATTTTCCGCTCCATTCCGATTGCCCAACGCACCCGCGATGAATGGGAGCCGGACAACGCGCAGATCTCCCTCACCATTGATCCGGATCGGGCGAACCTTGCCGGCATCACCAACATGGATGTGGCGAACTCTACGACGGCTGGCATTAGCGGCACCACGGTCAGTGTGCTGCAAGAAGGTCAGAAGCAAATTCCTGTAGTTGCGCGGTTGCGCATGGATGAGCGGGCGCAGCTTTCTGACATTGAAAACATGTACGTGTATGGCTCGCAGGATAACAATAAGATCCCGCTGGTGCAGATTTCAAATGTCGATCATAACCTGGTGACCGGACGCATCGTGAGGCTGGAGCAATTTCGCACCATCAATGTGCGCAGCTTCCCGGCAGCGGGCCATCTTAGCTCTGAGGTGATGAGTGCGGCGATGCCGAAGCTGCAGCAGCTGGAGGCATCCTTGCCGCCCGGTTATAAGCTGCAAATCGGCGGGGAATACGACAAGACAAAAAAAGGTTTTAAAAACCTGGCGATGGTGATGATCATTTCTGTCACCGCCGTTTTTCTGGCGTTGCTATTTCAATTCAAGAATGCGATTAAGCCTCTGCTTGTGCTGGCTGCGGCTCCCTATGGAATGATCGGCGCCTTCGCAGCTTTGTGGATCATGCATGAACCCTTCGGGTTTATGGCGTTTCTTGGAGTCGCCAGCCTTGTTGGAGTGATCGTCAGCCATTCAATTGTTCTTTTCGACTTTATTGAAGAAAGACACATCGCGGGCGATGATTTTGAACTCGCGTTGATTGATGCAGGAATTCTTCGTTTGCGGCCGGTTCTGATTACAGTGTTTGCCACCGTTCTGGCACTGGTTCCGCTGGCGGCTCATGGCGGCCCGCTGTGGAAGCCGCTTTGCTATGCGCAGATCGGCGGCCTGCTGGTCGCAACCATCGTCACCAAGCTGCAGGTTCCGGTGATGTATGCAATCTTCGTGCTGGATTTGAAAATCTTGAAGTGGGACACCGCTGACAAGCCAGGTGAACTTGTGCCTGCGGTTCCTGAAGCGCACGGAAGTCTTTCAACCGGGGGAGTGGAATGAAGGTCGCAATGACGCTCGCGCTTACAGCGATGATGGTGTCGATACCTGGGCAAGCGCAGGATCATCCCAGTGGCGCTGCACCCGCCGCAGCCTCAAGTCCGTCGTCCATTCTGGAGCAATACGATCATGCAATCGATACGGTGGCTGAACGTGCGATGGAGTCGGTTGTGCAAATTGAGGTGACCGGTTTCGGTACTCCGGAGAGTGACGAGGGGAAGTCGGACGACAGTCAAACGCTGGAGCGTCAACGGTCGACGGGCTCCGGGGTAATTGTTGATCCCAACGGATACATTGTGACCAACAACCACGTGGTGAATGGCGCGTTGCGTATTCGAGTGATTCTTGGGCCGACAACAGTCGCGATCAAAATCGGCAGTACCAAGCTCGCGAATCCACAACATGTGTACGAGGCGAAGCTGATCGGGACGAATACCTACTCCGATCTTGCAGTCATCAAGATCGACGCAACGGATTTGCCCTCCATCTCTCTGCCGGAGTTTTATCAGGTTCGCCTTGGACAGACGGTACTGGCCATCGGCGCACCACAAGGTCTGGATCACACCGTGACCAAGGGAATCGTGAGCGCTGTGGGGCGGCAGCCTGAAGTCGACCGTCCCATGGTCTATGTTCAGACCGATGCTCCCATTAATCCCGGGAACAGCGGCGGTCCGCTGGTCGACCGTGATGGAAACCTGGTTGGCATCAATACCTTTATTTATTCAACGGGCGGCGGCAGCGAGGGGTTGGGATTTGCGATTCCTGAACCGATCGTGCGATTCGTATACCACGAACTGCGAGCGCACGGCGTAGTCCGCGCGGTGACGATAGGAGCGCATGTGCAGGCAATTACCGCGACGCTCGCTTCCGGTCTGAAGCTCCCACAGGACTGGGGCGTCATCGTCACGGATATCGATGAGGAGAGTCCCGCGTCACATGCCGGGTTGCAACCCGGCGATATCGTCAAGACCATTGATTTTCTGCCGATTGATTCTCTTCCCAAATACACCGCGTTTCTTTACATGCATCAGAGGGGCAAGCCACTCCGGATGGAAGTTCTACGCAACGGTAAACCCGTCGTATTATCCATGGAACCAATCGATGCGCCGCCTGCGGTCAACAATTTGTCAGACTTGATTAATCCACGAAGAGACCTGATCGCATCGCTGGGAATTTTCGTGATCGATATGAATGTGTCTCCCCCGGAGAATGGCGTGCGCTCCACCCATGGAGTCATCGTCGCAGGCATTCTCGGGGAGCAACCTGCCACGCTGGCGAATCTTGAAGTGGGCGACATCATCAGTTCTGCCAATGGCAAATCCATCTCCAGCACCGAGGAATTCCGCCAGGTGCTCGCAAGCTTCAAGCCGGGAGACTCTGTCGTATTGACCGTGGAACGCCAGTCGGTGATGATCTACGTCCCATTTGAAATGGAATAGCGGTTCTCGCACGGTGACGGCTTTGCATCCTCTCATTCAACATGGACCGGAGGTTGAAGATCGTCAGCTCAAATCAGCTTGTGAAGATTGGAGAAGGCGTCCATCACGGTTGCGGTGGTGAACAGGCGGTTCTGATCGCGGAAAAGTGGATCGGGATCTCCTGGCTTCCATGGTTCGAGGCAGTCGCGCCGCGTCACTCGCAACATGGGACGACTGCTCCAGCTTCCATCGGGCGCTTGATCTTCGACCAACTGATCGACCAGCGGCCATACATCCTGATCTTTCGCAATATCGGGAAGCCACAGCAGACTGGATAGCAGAAGCGCCGATTCAAAGGGAGTTTGCGGACGCGTATGCAGCAGCGTCTTTCGAGTCACCTGCAGATCGATGTCCAGCCGAACCGCTTCAAACAGCGACAGGCTTCTTTCTGTGCTGTACAGAAAAGTTGTCCACCAGAAAGATTTCCAAATTCCTGCCGACGTTCGTTGATCCAGGACAAACTGAAGGCCGCGATTCACAGAATCGCTGGTCAGCGAATATTTTGTTGTCAGCGCCAAGACGGCCGAAGGAGTGACGTCAGAATGTGATGTGGCCCACGTTCCCAGATCGGGTCGGCCTCGGAAGGTGGCAAATCCTCCGTCTTCACATTGGAAGGCTTCGAGGCACGAGTAGCTGGAGTCAGAGACGTGTCTGCCCGCGGATGCGAGAAACAAGATAGCCAAGGCCGTGGAGTCGGCGTCTGAATCGACCTGTTCGTTATATCCCCATCCGTAGTCGGAAAACATTTTTCCGGTAAGCCACTGGGAGGCACGATCGGTTGCGCAGCACACATGGTCGCGGTGGTGGGTGTCGAGGCTCGTCAATTTACCGCCGACGTACGCGGTTGTCCAGGTCGAGGATTGTCCCGGTGGCAGTTCCCAATCCATCCAGCTTCCATCTGCATGTTGCCGGCCCAGGATGTAGTCGACAGACAAACAGAGCGCGCGTTCTAGATTTCTTTTTCGAGTGTTATGCATTGGATGTGGTTGCCGCAACCGGATGAGGTTTCAGATAAATCGTGGTGTACTCTCGCTGTTTTTTCCAGCCCAATCCCAGGTAGACGTGGGTGTTTACTTTGGTCGCGCTCATCGGTCCAGCCAGGACTTCAAGCTGGTCCGTATACGCATGGGGGTTGATGTTGCGCAGCGTCAGCCATTCCAGGCATCGGTCTCTCGCTTCAACATCTCCCTGAAATAAGCAGTGACCGCAGAATTCAATCTTCACGTCTGGCGGGGCGTCTGCGCCTTGTTCAAATCCAACAGAAAATACTGCGGACTGCGTTGGATAGGCGCGATCATTGCCTAGCATGATCCGGGAGTATTCCCGGAACGGTTCGACAGATTGCACTGCCGCAGAAATGGCGAAGCAGATTTTCGTAATAGGACACAGAGTTGCCGTATCCGCTTAGATAGATTCTTCCGTTCGGATTTTCATCCTGCTGCAATGAGACGGCCATGCCCAGTGGAGTCATTTTGCCGGCGAGTACTTGCCGCAGTTGGTCATGCGTCTTCGCTGCCCCAAAGTATGATGCAAAATCTTCGAACTTTGACCATCGCTCGCTGGATGCACCACTTTTGCCGTTGATATAAATCTTGACACCGGATTTTCCGTCGGAAGCAAAGCCTGCGCCAACCCAGAAACTTCCTCCGCGGTCCGGATCGACGTCGTGAACGTCCGCGGCAGAGGCTCTGTGAATCAGGTCGAGAATGGAATCGAGATCTCCTTGCAGCTTCAGTAATGCCGAAAGCGAGCGAACGGTTTCGCCAATGAATTCCCGAGCTTCGGAATGTGACATGTCGGGATTGCCGGCTTCACTCAAAAACTGCAGCGGCACGGTCGGATTGCCCAGCGCAAGAGCGAATTGGATTGGCGTACCATCCAGGTTCAATCGCGAGGAACGTATTCCCGGCTCGATCGGACAGTGAAGGGAAGTTCGGCAAATCAACTCATACGCCTGATATAGCTGTGCCGATGCATCCTCAATCCCAACTTTGGGAATCAGCGCCTGCAACTGCTCGGCAACCAGTTCATACCAGGAATTCTCGACGCGATCGTGACTTCGAAAGTCATCTTTCGTGGCCACCGAAAATCTCCCTAAGCTTTCTTTGTTTTTTGCTCGGACAGCGCTGCTTTCTTCCAGCCGCCTCGCGCATGTTCGGGCCTGCCGGCGGGTCCATCATCTGCCTTCACCAGTTCCAGCTTGATGCGACAAGGCGCATTCGCCTGGAACAGCACGGCCTGGCCGGGTTGAAGCTCCACGTTGGCTGGCTCAAACCCGCCCTCGGAACAGACGATCTTCGTTGGGCTGGGTGGACGATAAGCTGTTTTCCCGATCTTTGGATAGCCGACCGTGATTTTGCCTTTCGCTTTCGTGTTCAATCCGTTCGCCGCGGAATAGGTTCCCGGTCTCAGAATGACGGCCGAGAAGATGTCCTCGCATTTCAGCTCGCGGCTGTCGAACTGATTCTGCTGTTTGGGATCTTCGGCGGCTTTGCTGGCGCGCACTGCATATCCGCCGGCACCTGTCGAAACATGGAACACCGCGTATCCCTTTGGGTTCACTTCGAACGTGGTCTCCGCCTTGCTGCCTTCTCCCTGGCAACCGCAGGTTGTGCCGGTCGTAGAAGTCGAGGAGGTCGCGGGTGCAGGCAAACTGCTATCGAAAGCTGCCAGATCGATATTCGCCTGCGCAACCGGGCTGTTCTTGTCCACGTTAATGTAGAACTGTCCGATGCTATCGCCGCCGCGGTAGACGACGCCTCTGTATTGGCCGGCTTCCAGAAAGCGATGCGTCACGCCTCCCAGCATCGTGAGTGAGCCGCTATCCAATCCCACTTGTGTAAAAAGATTCTGGTCAAAGGTCATTTTCATGGCTATGCACCCACATTCGCTTGAACGATCATTTCTTGTGAGTCAATGGTTGCGGCCAGGTTCCGAATAGGAATCTTGACCGGAATGAGTCCCCCGCTTGCTTTGAGTATTGGGAACGGATCCTCGAATTGATAGAGCGGATATTTGTTAGCGAAATAATCCGCAATTGCTGTTTCCAGCAAAGCCACCAGGCCGAAAACATTGCTCAATAAATTGGAGAGCCATTCGGCGATGCTGGTTGTAATTCCGAGGAGGCCAGTGATCAAGTCAACGATCGGTCCCAGGAACGCCATGATCAGGTCGACTGCCCAACCTGGCAGCCAGGAGGGAAATAGATTATTGATCGCATTCGTGATCGCGTTGATCAAAATATTGTCAATTGTTGCTGGCACATCGATCAGCGCAACATTCACCCACACCGGGTCAATATAGACCTGCCATTGGTTTGAGTGTCCGTTCAACTCCGCATCCAGATCCGTCCAGCCAGCCAGGCGCGCGGGATCGACGTAGTACTTCGGCACCAGGCTCGCTTTCAAGTCCGTGATCTGCGACGTGAGACCGGACAAGTTCAAATCCACGCAGATGGGACCGCCGATGCAGAAGCCGGGAAAACCCACGAGACACCCGTTCCATGGATCGGGGACGATGCAGAAGCTGGGAATGCAGAACCCAGGCAGGTCGAGACACAGTTTAAAGTCGAGAGTCCCGAAGACAATATCGACATCCTGCAGCTCGAAGGTATTGTCGTTGTTCAACTGCAGATTGCCGCCAGACAAATGCACGCTGACGGAATAGCTTGCGGAGAAGGGGCCGAAGTTTGCGCTATCGGACTTCGTGAAGCTGAAGTTCTTCTCCACTTCGTTGAACAATTGCTGAAAGGCTTTGGCGGATGCTGCGATCGTAATATGGCTCATGGCGCCACCGTGATGGAGATGAATACCTTCAATTGATCGTCCTCAATTGCAGGGTTGTTGGGGATGGGAGGATTCGCAGTGAGATTTGCCGTGATGGTGGCCAGGGTGAGTATTGGCAGATCGAACAGCATGGTCGATATGGGGAAGATCAGCTTCTCCTTCAACATCAATTCGAAGGTGGTCTTCAGATAGCAATTGATATTTTCAGAGAGCCCCTTCGGCTCAATTCCGACGACATCCACGTTGTCGACAATCCCCACTAAAGAGGGCGTCCCCGCGATCGACTGGACTGCAACGTGGGCTATCACATATGCATCCAGACAGAAACAGACAAGCTTGCGTGTGGGCGGGACCACTTCGGTCGGCTGCTGGACATGGGTTAAATTGCCAACATTGGTTGGCGACGGCAGAAAGCCCTTTACGAAGTCACTTGGACAATCCATTCCGCCGCAGATCTTTACATGCATGGCGAGATGCTGGGCGGCGAGCGGCGGACTGAGTGCCGGCGGCAGTGTGACTACATTACCCGGATAAAAATCCACCTCCGCCTTGACCAGTTCCACGCAGAAATTGAGTCCGACAGGTGGCGAGTCCGCGCCTAGAATCGGAATCGGACTGACAACCTTGAAGAGCGGGTTGTTGTAGTTGGTGACGTCGATGGTATGTGCCACCGGCACGCAGGCAAGTTGTGGATGATCGTTGACGTATTGCGTCGCGTAGTTGAACCACGACGGACGTTGTCGCATGACATGCTGCGCAACAAGGTTGATCCCGTCCTCATGAACGGCAGCGTACAAGTCGCAATTGTCGGTATATCCCATAGTTACTCCCCACAAACAGGTGGATTTGGACGGCTCACTGACTCAATTTGTCGAGGGGCTCATTTGTTGGCGAAACCCGCGAATCCATCTCCACTAGGCAGATAGTGCAGGTTCCCGTCCGAGCGTTTCACAAATACAAAATATTTTTCTCCATCGCAGCCGATGGGCGGGCTGGGATCAAGGCGGGGTGGCGGTGCTCGGTCCATTCGCAGTGATCAAAACGCCAATCCAGCGGGCTGAATCTGGCTTTTCCTGCTGAACGCCGTTTTTATTTATTTCAGCAGCGCAACTATTTCGCGAATAAATCCGTTTTGTAGTTTGTAACGTTCTTCTGCCAGCGTTCACTATTCAGGCGTAAAAGGGTTGCCTATATGAGATCGACAAATCATCGGAAGTACCCGACTCGCTCTTATCGGAATGATTACGACTTTGCCTCCTTTGTAAATTCTTCAGCCTCGGTTCTCTCAAAACGCAATGCAGCGCGATTCGACGGAGAGTTTTCTGCTAACGATCAAATAGCTCCAGCGGAAACGATTCTGTCGGGTCGCGCGATTGCATTGGCCCGAAAGGGCTGTATCCATGAAGATCCAGGCGCGACAGCAGATTTGTTTTCTGATTTGAGCGACGGTCACTTGCAGAAAGAGCCTGTGTTTTGCTACCGGGCGACTTTGTTCGACAGTGTGATGGAATTCCTGGATCGACGTGATCGAATGGCCGCGCAATTGCAGTCATTCAAGAGCGCAGAGTGAGGCAAACGTCACAAACATAGCTATTTGTACGCAGTTCCTGCCGGTGTAAGATTGGGGCCTAGGCTTCAGCGAATCGGAGGGAACGGTGCGTGCAGTTCTTCACGTTTGACGCATCCTATGTCGAAAAACTTCGATCGGGTGATGCTCGAGTCGAAGCCCATTTCGTGAGCTATTTCAGTGAACTCATCCGGTTGAAGCTGCGCTCCCGACTGAGCTCCAACGAGGCGATCGAAGATGTGCGTCAGGAGACCTTCGTCCGAGTGCTTGGCTTGTTGCGCACTGAAGGTGGCGTTCGACAGGCTGATCGGCTGGGAGCTTTTGTGAATTCGATTTGTAATAACGTTCTGCTGGAACACTATCGGTCCAAAAGTAAAAAGGAATCGAGCCTGGATGAGGAGCCGGAAACGGTATTCGTTCATCACGGTCCGACTGCGCTCAGTATGCTCGAAACCGAGGACACAACCAGGACAGTGCGGAAGATTCTGAGCCAGCTGACAGAGCGGGACCGGAGACTTCTTGAGGCAGTGCTGCTGGATGAACGCGACAAAGATATCGTCTGTGCAGAGTTCGGAATCAACCGGGAATATCTCAGGGTGCTGGTTCACCGCGCAAAGCAGTCGTTCAAAGCTTTGTATGTACAACAGGTAGGCGAAAAGGATTCTTTTTAAAGAAGATGATACGTTTTTGATGGATTTGGCACTATAGAAGCAGGACGGGATTCGATGAATCATCAGGATGCCACGCAGTCCATGGCGGTCGAGAAATATGTACTGAATGAGTTGTCGCCCGAGCTGCGCGCAGAATTTGAAGAGCACTATTTCGAG
This sequence comes from uncultured Acidobacteriota bacterium, assembly GCA_963774515.1. Taxonomy (GTDB): domain Bacteria; phylum Acidobacteriota; class Terriglobia; order Terriglobales; family Acidobacteriaceae; genus JAKAAZ01. The sequence goes on from CAVZFK010000005.1 coordinate 259,832, forward strand.
TGCGCAGAGTGCGCCATGGACTTGCGTGCTACGACTGCATTTCTAGATGCGGCAAAGGCGGAGTTTCAGTCTGCTCCTGCTCCAAAGCGATTGCCCGTTGCTCTGCCAAAAACCAGAGGACCCTGGATGTGGCGGCCTTCCTTTGTGATGCCGGCTTTGGCGGCCTGCCTGCTTTTCATCGCCTATCAGAACACGATGGTGGTTCCGCGGTTACACCAGCAAATTGCGCAATTGAGCTCGCCGGAGATTTTGCCGTCTGTCTCATTAATTGGTGGTAACAGTCGCGGCGGTCAGATCCCATCGATCGCTGTGCCTCCTGCTCATCCGTTTTTGTTGGTGATGGATATTCCAACGCAAGATCGGTTCTCAACTTACACTTGCTCGCTCTATTCTCCAGCCGGCAAACTCGCGTGGCAGGGCCAGGTGTCTGCGCAACAAGCAAAGGATACGATTTCAATCACCATTCCAGCGGCAGACAGGATGGATGGAAAGTATTCGCTGCAGGTGCAGGGAATTACAAGTCCTGCCAATCCAGAAACCGCAGTCGATCTAGCGCGGTATAACTTCATACTCAAGACCCAGAAATAACATTTGCGCATTCAGGAGCCGGTATGCAATCCAACGCTAAAAAAGTGTTCTATTACCATGCAGATGCCAACTCGCTCGGCGGATACATCGAAGAACCATTCGAGGGAATCATTCCGGCGGTGTCCTCGATATCGCTGCCTGCCGTGGGCGGATATGCAACGAATCGCACTGAAGCCTTGAATTTCAAGGAGATCATCTCCTGTCGTTCCGCATATACACGGGTATCCGGTCGCGCACTCGCTGAGGACGGACCCTGGTCCACGCAGGTCACTTCTGTGGTGGAAGGCCTGAATATTCTCGAAATCGTCACAGCAGAGAGGGTCGTCTCGCAAATATCGGTGGAGCATCCACGCGAGGGAGGCGGGGCGAGCATCTCATTTGCCGGCACACACTTCGAAAAGTTGACTATTGGAGGACATGAAGTATGTCCCAGATTGAATTCACGCTTGATGGGTACCGGTTCGGAGGCGGATAATGATGCCTCGCGGCTCATGTGGCCCGCGTTGCTGCAAGCCGGCCATGGACAAGCCCGCGAAATAGTCCAAAGCGTGACGGAGCGTGCAAACCGAAGTGGCTGGGAATGGGCGCTGCAACGGTATGGTTGGATGGACGAGAAGCGTGAACAGAAAAAAGACGGGTGTGTTCTATGTTCCCTGGTGGATGGCGTAGAAGGCACAGTTCCGGGCAAGACGATCGGCCACGTAATCGAAATTCCGGATTTTGGCCGAATTTTCCTGGGAGAAATACTGGCCTTTCCGCATTCCATTCAACTCACCATGGTTCGAGCCGAGCTAGGCTGCAACGTTCATGGCAAGGTCAGCGCGGGTTCAAGTTCCATCAACGGCGGAACTGTGCCTCCGTCGTAGCAAGCGGACTGCTGGCAGCTTTTGTACTTTCGGGCTGCCAAAGCAAACGTGCGGCTGTCTCCTGCGGCGACATACGAGAAAATCAAAATGAGTTCCTGAGGGGCGACCTGGGCGACGCGCAACGCGATGCGGAACTCGCCCGGATCGCGTTTCCGCGGACGAAATCGGAACTGGGATGTCAAGGTTCGCCTGCTTGAAGCGGAGATACTCACCTATCAGGGAGACAGCGAAAGGGTTGTGCAGTTACTCAGGGATTATCATCCTTCTCCGTTTTCGGCTGCCGATATTGAAATCAAGCGGCAATTACTCCTAAGCCTGGCGCACACCCGTTTGAATCAAGTCACACAATCCAATCACGAGCTTCAAACAGCGCAGCAACTTTCCAGAGATGACGATTCCGCGTTGCAAGGGGAGGTGCTGCAAACCGAGGGCCTGATTGCGGTCCACCGCGAGCAGCTGGCGAGCGCATCGGATTCACTCCAGCGAAGCCTGGACTTTGCCCGACAGCACGGCGATAAATTCCTTGAAACGGGTGACCTGTTAAACCTGGGCACCGTGGCGCTGCATTACGAAGAATACGACGAGGCTCTGTCTCGATTTGAAGATGCATCTCGGATCGCTACGTCGACGGGTGCGCGATACGAGTTGGAGTTAGCACTTGGCAACGCAGGGTGGGCCTATTACAAACTGGGCGATTTTGAGAAATCGCTTTTTAACTTTCAGCAGGCGGAACAACAGGCAAGGGAACTGGGGTTGATACATTATCAAATCTTCTGGTCAACCAATGCAGGTTTGTCTTATTACCGGCTGGGAGATTTGAAATCGGCGGAGTCGAACTATCGGCGTGCCTTGGCCGCAGCGCAGGCGGTGAACGACAAAGAATTGATCGCTGCCACGCACACGGAGCTAGGATTTCTCTATTTTCAACGGCGCCAATTCGACTTGGCTGAGCAACAGAGCTGGAAAGCTCTACAGGCCGCGCAAGCCTGGGGCAGCCAATCCCAATTGGTGGAGGCCGTCTTTCTTCAAGGTCTTCTAGCCGCTCGCACCAATTCAGGGCCTGATGCCACCCGCCTGTTGATGCAGGTATATCAAGATCCGGTCACGATGCCGTCGCTGCGAGAGGAGGTTGAGAACGCTCTCGCAAAGTATTATGCCCGCGTTCATCACACGCGCGCTGCCGAGCTATGGTTTAGAAAATCCGTGGCGACATTTGAGGAGCAGCGATCTGCTCTGAAAGACGACGAGATGAAGCTTCCGTTCTTCGCAAACGCCGATTCTCTTTACAAGGATTATGCGCAGTTTCTCATCGAGTCGCATCGTTCTCGCGACGCGTTGCAGTTGTTGGACAGAGGTCGCGCACAAACCCTGGAAGACGGTTTGGGGATTACCAGCAGTGTTTCGCATCGGTTGCAACTGAAGTCCATCAACGCAGAGGCAGTCGCTCGAAAACTGAACGCAACCATCCTGTTCTATGCGCTGAGCCCGGATCAATCCTATTTATGGGCCATCGATGGACATCATCTTCGACTGTTTCGACTCCCAGGACAGGCGGAGATTGATTCACACGTAAGGAGCTATCAAAAGTCGATCCTTCGATCGAGCGATCCAATCCGTCAGAAGGATGCCGACGCGCAATATCTTTTCGACGCCCTGGTCGCTCCCGCGGCAGCCAAGCTGAGCAAGGGTGCCAGGGTGGTTTTGATCTCAGACGGTAGCCTGGATGAATTGAACTTTGAAACTCTTCTCGCTCCCGGAGAAGCCGGCCCTCACTATTGGATCGAAGATGTCACGATCGTCAATACCAATGCAATTCGATTGACCGCCGGCCTGGACTCACCGGATGCGGATGCCGGCGGAGACGGGATTCTATTGATTGGCGATCCGGTTTCTCCCGGGAGCGATTATCCGAGGCTACTGAATGCGGAGTCGGAGATCCACAACATCGAAAAGCATTTTTCTCCGGATCATGAAGTGATATTGACGCGAGCGAGCGCTGTGCCGGCCGCATATACCGCGGGCCAACCAGACCGCTTTTCCTACATTCATTTTGTCGCGCATGGTACGGCGAGCCGATTGAGTCCGCTGGATTCGGCAGTAGTGCTTTCCTCGCCGGCTGGACATCCGGATACATTCAAACTCTACGCAAGAGAGATTGTGCAACAGCCGCTGCACGCCCGGCTGGTCACCATTTCGACCTGCTATGGATCCGGGTCTGCGCGCCTACGCGGGAGAAGGACTTGTCGGGCTCTCCTGGGCGTTTCTGCGCGCCGGTGCCCATAACGCAATTGGTGCATTGTGGGAAGCGAGCGACGCGGCCACGCCTCTGCTGATGGATCGGCTCTATGGTGAAATTCAGAGCGGTCATCAGCCCGATGCGGCATTGAGAACCGCGAAGCTATCCTTGATTCATTCGCAGTCGGTGTATCGCAAACCCCTGTATTGGGCTCCGTTCCAGTTGTACGCGGGCGGCTAACAATTCTCAACGGCAGTCAAAGCTTCTCTCGAAATCGCGCGGATCGATCGCGTCTTCCAATCTGCTTTTGATGAAATGCCGGTTTCGTCGCGATAAGGTCAACCCTCCCAACACTCTTCAGCTACCACAAAGTTTGCAGTCGCGTTTGAGTGTTTTTGTCTCGCACGCTTCGCCGCGATTTATTTTCCACTGAGTGAAACGCGCGACGTTATTTCCGCACCATCGTTATGGACAGGGTTCTGCTGGAAATTCGTTCGATTCGGATTTAGACCCGATTGCAACGGAAATGCGGCGACCGCGTGCGCTTCGTGCGTGCGAGGCCAGACGTGTTTTTGTCTTTACGGCGAGCGCAGCCAGACTCTGCACGGAGGAAATCATGGCAAAAATTACGAGCAGTGAGTCAGCAGCTCTGGAATCGGTGAAGTCGCACAGGCTGAACTTCTCCGGCCTGGTGGCCAGCAACCCAAATTACTTCGGCAACCTGAAGGGCAGCGAATATAAATCCATCGTCTCGATTGCCAATGACGTGTTCTATGAGCGAGTGACCTGCCTGGGATTCAATCCTGCGACCAACATTCTGGAAGCAGTGGTGCAGGTAAATCAGTCGACTGGCTACAACGGCTCGCTCTGCCAGAATGGATCTTTCGAGTATGTTCGATTCTTCGTCGACTACGGTGCAGGCTGGGAAGATGCAGGTTTGGCGGCGATCAATGTGCATGACATTCCGGAGCAGACCGACTGCCACAAAGATGCTGAAAAGCCGCTGAGCTATGCCGCCTCCGTGCAGCTGACGCCGAAATCGAATTGGTGCATCTTCCCGGTGCTGCCGAAGGTGCGCGCAATTCTATCGTGGAACGCGATCCCGACGGCTAACGATCCCACTTACACTCCGGTGTGGGGCAATACCCTCGATGCTGAAATCCAGATACGTCCCAGGCCGCTCTTCCTGAAAGAAATCGCAGCCACCGTCAATGAGAACGTGAAGGAGATTCTGCCGCCGCAAGAACTTGAACAGGCGCTGCAGATTCCAATTCCGTTACCGGATCCCGGTCCGTTATCCGTCGCGCAACTGGCAAAGCTATATCATCCGCAGTCGGCAAAAAAGGCGAACGCGGCCCATAGCGCGGTGCCATCGCACCGCTTCGGTTTTGCGCAGCTCCATCAGGCGGTAAATGCCAAAGCAGCGGATCCCAGCGCGATTGAACTCAACATCGCAGAATGGAAAAACGCAGGGCTCGACTGGCAATCTGCGCTGACCAGCTTGGCTGAAGTCGATGCGGATGTGTCCTTCGAGCAACTGGAATGTCTTGGTCTCGAAGGCGGCTATGGACTTGAGCGGCTGGTTGCGACGTTCGTGATCAAGCGCTCCTCGGGGTATGGCGGCGGACTGTGCACCGCCGGCAGCACGGAATATATTGCCTTCTGGGCTGACTGGGACAACACCTGCGACTACACCTACCTGGGAACAGTCGGAGTGCAAGTGCACGATATCGCGAGCATTCCAGCCGGCGGCCTGGTGTACTCGGCCGTGCTGCCAGTCAATCTGAGCAATCACCGTAACCCATGCAACACACCTAAGATTGGGCGGGTGCGCGCTGTACTTTCCTGGGCGGTTGCACCTTCCACTACGAATCCGAATGCGTTGACAAGCTGGGGCAACCTGCTCGATACGCATGTGCAAATTCAGCCCGGCTCGAAGTCGAATTACCTGACGCCGACGATCAGTATCCTGGGCGGAATTCCGACCAGCATGATCGACAGCACGACGGGTCAGACAACTTCGAACGCTGTGTTTGCCTTGACCAATACTGCTGCCGATACTTACGGACGTGCTTGCCCGTTCGGTGGAAGAGTGTCAGTGCAGGGTGAATCGTTTGTGGGGTACAAGTACAAGCTGACGGTACAAGATACCGGTGGCGGATCTCCTATTACGCTGACAAAACAGCTGCTGCTCACGCGTTGGGACGGGACCACTTACTACAGTTCACCCGATGTAAATGGTTTTTACACCTACATAGATCCCACGCTGAATATCGATTCACTGCTGGGCGAGTGGGATACTGGTGGCGACGACCTGTGGCAGATCATGCTGCAGATTGCGGACATGGCGGACAATCCTGTCCTGGGCTCGCTGCCCGATGTGCACTTACTGCAGCTCGACAACACCGCGCCACAGGCCGCTGTGCATCTGGATAACAATCTGGATTGCAGCCAGTTCGTCATCGGTACTCCGTTGAATGGCCATTACGTTGCGTATGACCTCAACTTTGGATCGTTCAGCATGGGCTCGGAACCATACTCGGGACCACTGACGCCTGCGAGTGGAATCGTTCCGACGGCGCCGCTGCCTTCTACAGGCAACCCATGGACACTCATTACATCGTCGCTGCCAAAATGCGGCTACGTCGTGCAGTTGAACGTGTGGGATCGCAGCATCGTAAACAGCTCGCCGGGATCGCACAACTATGCGCCTGCCTCGGTTGGCTTCTGCCTGCAGACGTCGCTTTAGACGTTCGTCTACCAACCCGCTTCCCGGTTCGGCAACCACCGGACTGGGAAGCGAGGAGGAACTTATGACTACGTTACGAATTGTGCTTGCCGCGCTTGCAGTGTGGAGATTGACGCACCTGTTGCACGCCGAAGATGGCCCACTAAAAATATTTGCGCGCTGCCGAAACTGGTTGCGGCGAATGTCCCTCTCCGGCGCGACCGACTGCTTCTACTGCCTTAGCCTGTGGGTGTCCGCTCCATTTGCGATGATGCTTGGATCGCGGTGGGAAGATCGAGTGACATTCGTGGCTGGCACTTTCTGGAGCTGCAATCCTGGCCAACCGTCTTACTGAGGAAGAACCCGAAGGCGCATGGTTCTACGAGGAAGCGATTCAAGAGGAGAAATCGATATGTCCTGTTGCGGAAATGGAAGAAGAATACTGACGGAAGAGCCGCAGACCCATGCCGGTACGGTGCGCGCGGATCGCTCCATGAACAGTGCGGCGCTGTTTCAATATACGGGCAATGGCCGGCTTACGGTGGTCGGATCCGGAACCAAGACCGTGTACGTGTTCGATGGGCGCGGAGCACGAGTCGTTGTGAACGGTCGCGACGCTGCTTCGCTGGCGGCAGTTCCATCACTTGTAAAGGTTTAGGGTAGTCGCGAAACCGCTTCGATCCGACCAGCGTGCGCTTCTAGATGACTCATTGTAGAAATTCTTCCAGGGAGTGTGGAAGAAGTGATGTAATGGGCCATGCTCCCATCAGCCTTTCGCACCTGCACGCGGATGCTCGCTCTTTTGTTGTGCGGGGCAGCATCGTTTGGTGTCGTAAGAAGTCTTCAGCAAACTCCGCCGGTGATGGCGTCACCCGGTACGACGACCATGTCGGCTCGCCTGCAGGAAATCGCTGTGGCCGGCAAGCTTCCCGTTTTGCGTTGGCCAGATTTTTCGGACTACCGCACGGATTTTCTCCAGCTGTATCAAGCGTCTAATTTTTCTCCTTTTTGGCTAACTCCTAGCGGACAACCTACGCCGCAGGCACTCGCCGTGATTCAGGCGCTCGAAAGCAGCCGTCAAAAAGGATTGATCCCGGACGACTACGATGCAGCGCGCTGGCAGGGTCGCGTGGCCGCGCTGAAGGCCAACGCAGATCCAACAGCACAAGCGAACTTTGAGGCAGCGCTCACCATCTGCACGCTGCGATATATTTCTGATCTGCACATAGGTCGTGTCAATCCGAAACATTTCAACTTCGGCATCGACATTCAAAATAAGAAATACAATCTGCCGCAATTCATCGCGCAGGATGTGATCCATGCCGGCAATGTGCAATCCATCCTCGATGCCGCCGAACCTCCGTATGCCGGCTACAAACGAGCGGAAGTCGCTCTGCAGCGCTATCTGCAGCTTGCCGCAAAGGGCGATGGTCCCGTAGTTCCTGAAGTGACAAAGACGGTTGCTCCCGGCGATACATACGCGGGCGTCGCGCAACTTGCGCAACGATTGGACCTTCTCGGCGACCTTTCGCAGGCCGCATCAGTCAACCCAACCTCGCAGATCTACACAGGCGCATTGGTGGATGCAGTAAAGCTGTTTCAGGATCGGCATGGCATGGTTGCAGACGGCAAAATCGGCAAGGAAACCGTCCGTCAACTGAACGTGCCGCTCTCCTTCCGAGTGCAGCAGTTGGATGACGCGATGGAGCGGTGGCGCTGGCTGCCACCCTCGTTTCCACAGCCTCCGGTGGTGGTGAATGTGCCGGAGTTCGTGCTGCGAGTATTTACTGCGGATCACAAGGTCGCCTTGAGGATGAACGTTGTCGTCGGAAAGGCTGTCCGACATCAGACGCCGGTATTTGCGAAGGACATGCAGTACATTGTGTTTCGTCCTTACTGGAATGTTCCGACCAGCATTCTACGCAGCGAAATTGTTCCTGCGATTGTGAAGAACAGAAATTACATCGCCAATAAGAATTTTGAGGTGGTCACCTACAGCGGTACTGTGGTGACAAGCGGGCCCATCAATGATGATGTGCTGGCGCAATTGCGCGCAGCGAAACTGATGGTGCGGCAGAAGCCCGGTCCGGACAACGCTCTCGGGTTAGTGAAGTTTATGTTTCCGAACGAACACAGCGTCTATCTGCACAGCACGCCGGCTCAGTCACTCTTTTCGCAGTCGAGGCGCGACTTTAGCCACGGATGTATTCGAGTGCAAAAGCCCGCAGAACTGGCTGCCTATTTGTTACGCAATCAGCCACCATGGACGATGGATAAAGTGCAGTCAGCCATGCAGACCGGCCCCAACAATCAGCAGGTCAATCTGAAGACGCCGATTCCTGTGCTGATTCTTTACATCACCGCTGTGGTGGAAGAAGACGGCTCCGTACATTTCTTCAACGACATCTACGGCCACGACAAATCGCTGGAAGCATTGCTGGCGAAAGGGCCGCCTTACCCAGGCTAGGGAAATTGCCAGTGGCGAACTGGACCAACATCCACGTGGACAAAGTTCGACTGCGCGTAATAGCCCACTCCGCCGCGATGTAGAGCCAGGGCAGCGTCGCGAACTTCGGCAGTGGGAACTCCTGGAATGCGGATGTCGATTGCCTTGGCTTCCATATGCTGGCTATGCAGCGCCACGCCGTGTCCATGCTCGCGAAGATAGTTGTTGCTCCACGGAGTGCGATAGCCGCAGACGATGTCGATCGTGCCGTCAGGTTGGCCGAGGCGGGCCATTAAATCGTGCAGCAGATCGAACTCTTTCAGGTCGTAATCTTTCACATCTCCGGTGCGATGATCGCGTAGAAAGTGATCGAGTTGCGCTACGGCGCCAGGCAGATAGCGATCGCCAACGCGATACACCACGTCGATGTGCTCCCCTGTATGAAGATGATAGAGGCGCAGGCGATATTGTTCGGGGGATGCTGCCGCATCTCGATCGACGGCATGCATTGTGCCCGCAAACAGGGCAGCAAAAACGGCCGCAGCGGCAAAAGTGCTCTTCCAGGACATGATCCCTCTATTATATGGGCGCGAGGCGCAGCTTCGCCTTTTATGCGGTCGCCGGTAACGGCCTACACGACGGATCTTATCGCCTGAAATGTCAACGGTATCCATCTTGGTTCTGGTCAACAATGAACCGCTGGGCGAGACTGGAAGAAGGCATGAATGTGACAAGAAAAAATCCGCCCGGCAGTAAACCAGCTTCTCCAAAGCCGAAATCTCAGCCGTCACAATCTGTCCGTTCGTCGAAGCTCGCGGATGCTGGAAACACAGGGTTCCTTCAAGGTGCCATCAGCATTTTTATCTTGTTCAACATGATCGCAATTTTGAGCTGGGCGATTCCTTTAAACGTCGCGCCTCTGCCGCAAATCAAAGAGATTGTTCGACCGTATCTGCTGTGGACCGGCTTGTTCCAGACGTGGGATTTCTTTGCTCCGAATCCGCGGCCGGTGAACTCCTACATTCAAGCCGTTGCCGTATCTCAGAATCACCACATGCGCGTGTTTAATTTTCCGCGGATGGAGCAACTCAGTTATGCAAAACGATACCGCGAAGAGCGATATCGAAAATTTGCGGAAGTCCTAGCCGATCCCCAGTACGGAGCGATGTGGCCAGATGTGGCGCGTCATGTCGCGAGGTTGCTCGATAACTCGACAGATCATCCGCAGATGGTGATTCTGATGAAATTTCAGGCGCCAATCAAGTATGGGGTCACGCCCGCCCAGGAACCGACGCCTAAGCCGGAATTCTTCTACGAGTACTATGTCAGCAGCGAGGACCTGCGATGACCTTGGCCAGGTTGCGCGAGGCGTGGGAACGATTCTTCTTCGCGCCCCAATCTCCCTTGCCGATCGCAGTCTTCCGCATTTTGTACGGAACCTGCGTAACCATGACGCTGATCCTGCTGCACTCCGAATGGTTGGATTGGTTCGGCGTTCACAGCTGGGTGACGCTCCAGAGTATGTCAAAAATCGAGCCGGGAGTTCGCCTCAATCTTTTTACAGTAATGCCGCAGAATGACGCCTGGATCGCTGCGTTCTTCTGGATTTTTCTGGGCTTCGCAATCTTGCTCACGATTGGCCTCTGGACTCGCCTCAGCAGCATCGTTGTGTTCGTTTGCCTGGCTTCTATTCAGCAAAGGAATCTCTACATCCTGCATGGTGGCGATGTATTTTTGCGCGTCAGCGGATTTTTTCTGATGTTTGCTCCCGCGGGAGCCGTGCTTTCGGTCGATCGACTCATCCGTGTTCGCCGAAAATTAGAGGGTATCGAAATCATGCCGCGGGCTCCATGGGCGCAGCGCATGATCCAGTTTGAGCTCGCCCTGTTATATTTTGCTTCGTTCTTATGGAAGATTAAGGGCGCGCCCTGGCTGAATGGAACCGCATTGTTTTATGTATTTCACATCCACTCCATTCAGCGATTTCCATTGCCCGGTTGGACCCAGCAGCTATGGATTTTGAAACTGATAACCTGGTACACACTGGCGCTGGAGTTCAGCCTCGGCGTGCTGATCTGGTTTCGACCACTCCGTTACCCGCTGCTGGTGCTTGGGTTGCTGCTTCATTTGGGGATTGAATATTCGCTGAACATCCCAATGTTCGAGTGGGACGTGCTGACCGCTTATGTGCTGTTTATTGATCCGGCAGACCTACTGCGGATGGGTCGCGCCGCCCGCGATTTTCTGCTTCGGCGAACGCAACGTACATTGTCGGCCTAGACGTTCGAAGATTTCTCAGCCTCACGCACCATTTCTACCAGAACCTTGCGCGTCTCTTGCGGGGTCGTAACCTCTCGCGGAAAGTTGATGCGCGTGCCTTTCATGCCTTCCGCTGTTTTCAATCGCAGTGAGAACCCAAGCCGATCTACCGAGGTCATGGTCGCTTCCGAGGCGACAAGATTCGCATGCGTACGTGCCAGCAATATCATCGAGTCCACGTGATCGGCATTCATGTGGCTCAGGATGCCTGCCGATGCTTCCGCCAACGGATCGGGCGAGGCATGTTCGTACTCCGTTGCTTCGACCCAGCCCATCACGCCGAAGCCGCCCACGTAGTAGAGGTCGATCGGTTGCAGCCGAAAGAAATTGAAGTCGGCAAAATCGACCCAGTAGCTACTGTTCGGATGGCGCGCTAGATATTGTTCGCGTGCGCCGGCAATGTCTTCCTGCGGTACGAACTCGACATGGCCGATGAGCGTGGCTCGCGCGGCGCCTAGCGGATCGCCGTCGGCGCCCGTTTGCTCCACAAATAAGCTGGCTCGCGGATCGGCTTTCAAGTTTTGCGTATGCATCGCCATGTTGCTGATCAGGAAAATCGGCCGCCCTGCATCATCAAGCGCGTACGGCATCAGTGAGCCAAATGGAAATCCCACATGCTTCCGGGACAACGTCGAAAGGGTCGCAATCGAAGTCAGCGACAGCAGCGTGCGTACTCGCTCAGCATAGGTGGGCTCGGGGAGTTGCGGCCCTGCGGCGGTTGTGGATGCGTGTTGGCGTGGCGTGGCGGCTTCCATAGGCGGCATAGATTCCCTCAGCCTTCAGGGTACGCTGTCACGGACCACACGTTCAACGACACCTACGCGACCCGCATACAATGCGAAGCGCCACTCGCAGGTTTCGCGCAACGATTATCGAGTCATCGCATAATGCACTTCTTCTTCGATGGCGGCAATTTGCAGCGGTGCTTGATGCGCTCGTTGCAACGCCGCGTTCACTCCAGGTAAGATCAGTCGCTTTGAAGTGTTGCCACGCCGCAATCTGCGCGGTCGCAGCGGTCTTCATCTGATTGAAGATGACGATCGCCTGCGCCGGCGCTGTTCGGTCGCCGCTTTCAACCACACGCAACGCGACGCCGAGACCTGTGTTCGCATCGGCCAATCCAATATGGTTCGCCGGTATGCTGGAATCTTCATCACTCCCATTTTTTATGGACTCCAATTTGGTAAGAGCGCTAAGCAGTTCTCGGTGCAAGTCTGCATCCTTGTTCTTCGACTTCAATTCGTTTAGCTGAGTTTCGACACTCTCCAACTCCGCCATCGCTTTGCGGCTGGCGAGTGTCTCGCGATAGATTGATCCGCCCAACTCGAATTGCCGATCGAGAACTTGGGTCGTCGCCGGACTGCGCGGGTCCATCGTTACTTGCACGGGCCGCTCCATTGAAGTTCCATCGATAGTCAGGCGAAGGGTATAGGTCCCGGGCGGTACGCGAGGTCCGGGCGGAATGCTCGAAGCGTCAATATCGTCGCCTTCCACATCCGTGCCCGAGCCGCCGGAAGAGAGATCCCAGATAAATCGATGCTCTCCGGTACTGGTCATCAGTGTTTGCGGTTTCGGAAACCATCGCTCCGCAATTGGAAGCAGTGGGCGCTTGATTGTTGGTTTATCGGCACTGGAAAAGTGACGCACGATGCGACCCTTGTCGTCCAGAACTTGCAGCGTGACTTTGCTGGCGTCGCTGCCGAGGTAATAATCGACGATGGCGCCATCGGGAGGATTGTTCGCCTGCGGTTCCTCCGGAGGCAGCGGCGTTCCCAGGAATGCATCATTATCCACGCGCACCGTCATCGGCGGCGTATATAGATATGGCTTGGTTGCGTTGACCTCGGCAGCCTGGCGCAGCGGAGCAATGTCATCGAGAATCCAGAACGAGCGGCCGTGGGTCGCGACGATCAGATCGCTCCCATGAATTGTCATGTCGCGCACGGAACTCACCGGGAGATTCTGTTGCAGCGACTGCCAATGATCGCCGCCGTCGAATGAAACGTAGATACCGAATTCCGTCCCGGCAAACAGTAGATTGTGCTGCTGCGGATCCTCGCGAACTGCACGGAGAAAATGCGTCGGCGCGATCCCATCGACCGAGAGCTTCCAGCTTTTTCCATAATCGTGCGTGATGTAGAGATACGGCTTTCGATCTCCCAGGCGATGCCGGTCAACCGCCGCATAGGCTGTTGCAGGATCAAAATGCGAGGCTTCAATCAGCGAAATCTTGCTCCACGGAGAAAGGTCTGGTGGCGTGACATCGCGCCAGGTTTTCCCGCCATCGGTTGTCACGTTGATCCGCCCGGTGTCGCTGCCTGCCCAGATTTCATCTGCCTTCAGCGGCGACGGCGCGATAGTGAAGACAACCCCGTAGCCACGCTGCTCGGCATTTTCTGTCGTTAGTTTGCCCTCGTCGCTCGCGCCTTTCACGGCTCCCGTCAGATCGGGGCTGATCTGCTGCCAGTGCAGGCCGCCATCGACGGTTTTCATCACATACTGCGTTCCCAGGTAGAGCGAGCGTTTATCCGCCGGCGAGAAGACGAGCACCGGCGTCCAGGGATCGCGATACTTCCTCTTGTTGGCGGCTTTGTAGAATCCCCCGAGCGGCCACGGAGTAATGGTCTGGCCGAATGAAGTTCTCCGGTCGAATCGCTCCACGTCCCCATAGGTGTCGCTCGCATAGATGATGTTTTCATCCCTAGGATCAATGGCAAGATAGCCGCTCTCACTGCCGCCGGGCAAAAACCAATCGCGCGTGTCGATATGTCCATGGTCGCTTCGGCTGGCGATGGCGATCGAGCCACTGTCCTGCTGCGCGCCGTAAACGTAGTAGGGAAAATTGTCGTCCGTCGTGACGTGATACATCTGCGCAGTCGGCTGGTTATACCAGGTGGTCCACGTTTTGCCGCGATCCAAACTTGCGGACGCACCTTGATCGACGCCCAGCATCAGGTCGTCAGAATTCTTTGGGTCAACCCAAATCTGGTGATAATCGTCGCCGCCAGGAGCACCGCGCACAATCTCAATCGTCTTACCGCCATCATTCGTCCGGTAGAGAGCCACGTTGGGAATGTAGAGAACGTCCGCGTTGCTGGGATCAATGGCCAGCGAGCTGAAATACCAGGCGCGGCTGGTCAGGCGATCGTCGGTGTTGACCAGCATCCAACTATCGCCGCCATCATCCGACCGGTAGAGGCCGGAGTGGCCCGGGCAAACAATGGTTGCATACACGCGCATGCCGTCCGCGCTCACCGCGATTCCAGTGCGTCCCCAATTGCCATCCGGCAAGCCATGACCTGTAAGTTGCGTCCACGTCGCGCCGCCATCGGTGGTGCGATACAAACCATTACCCGGTCCTTCCACCGGGGGATAGGTGCTCCATGGAGGACGATGCGCGTTCCAGGTAGCCGCGAACAGGATGTTCGGCTTGGCACGCGCCATGGCGATATCGGCGATGCCGACATCAGGCCCCTTGTCGAGTACGTGCTGCCAATGTTGACCCGCCGTCAGTCGATTTGTAGACACCCCGCTCGTCGCTCGGCCCATACGCATGCCCAAGGACGCCGACATACACCGTGTTGGCGTCGTTCGGATCAACCAAGATGCGGCTGATTTGTTGCGAGTCCGCGAGTCCAATGTGTTTCCAAGTCGATCCGCCGTCATCGCTGCGATAGACGCCATCCCCAGATGCAAGATCAGAGCGGATGTCTGATTCTCCTGTGCCGACATAGATCACGTTCGGATCGGAATCTGCGACCGCGATTGAGCCAATGGAGGCGACAGGCGCATGATCGAATACCGGGTGCCACACTGTGCCCGCGTCGGTGGTTTTCCATACGCCGCCATCGACGCCGCCAAAGAAAAATTCTCGATGGCTTCCGGGAATTCCGCTAACAGCAACAACGCGACCCGCGCGAAACGGACCAATGAGTCTCCACTGCAGTCCGCTGTAAAGCGACGGCGGCAACGACTGCGCTGCGAGCGGCGGGTCGGAGGTGAGAGTGAACAGCAATGCAGCACAAGCGATAAGCGATGCGGACAGGAAGCGTGAGACAGCACGAGAGATGTTCATCACTCCTCAGATTGTGACGGTCAAAGGGCCGCGCGATCAAGCCAGAACGAAAAAATACAGCCAAAATCTATCCGGATAGCGGAAAATCTGAAGTGGCCGCAACAGGGAAGCGCCGGATCAGCTATCCTGTCGCATTGAAAGCTGCCGTTCAATAACTTGGGCGTACACGAAATCCAGCATGGTTTTCGTCCACTGGAATTTTCCGAAGTTTGCAGTTCCTGTTGAGATTCACGCGAAATACTGAAGGGATGGAGATGACTCAGAAGCAATCTGCCTCTCGCTATGTGGTAGCTGTCTTGTTGCTGGGCTGCTCGCTGGTTCCGGGCGCTACTTGTTTGGCCGCGAAACACAACGGCTCCATGCCTGATATGCATTGGCGCATGATCGGCCCGTTTCGCGGAGGTCGTACACGCGCCGCCGCCGGTGTTCCCGATCAGCCAAATGTTTTCTACGTGGGCCAGGTCGATGGCGGGGTTTGGAAATCGACGGATGATGGTCGCACCTGGAATCCTATTTTCGATGGGCAGGATACGCAGTCGATCGGCGCAATCGCGGTCGCTCCCTCCGATAGCAATGTTGTATACGTAGCCAGCGGTGAGGGACTGCATCGGCCCGATCTTTCCGTCGGCGACGGTATCTATCGGTCAGCCGATGCCGGAAAAACCTGGACACATCTTGGCTTGCGCGACGGCCAGCAGATTCCCGCGATTGCCGTCGATCCCCAAAATGCGAACAGGCTGTTCGCGGCGGTGCTCGGACATCCTTACGGCCCCAATGCAGAGCGGGGGATTTTTCGCTCGACCGATGGCGGCAAGACCTGGGAAAAGGTTTTGTACAAGGATGAAAATACCGGCGGGTCCGACGTTGTCATCGATCCAAAGAATCCGCAGATCGTGTATGCATCGCTGTGGGATGAGCGACTCGGGCCATGGGAAGATGACAACGAATATGCGACGACGAACGGCGGCCTCTTCAAGTCGACCGACGGCGGAACCACCTGGAAGCCACTGACGAACGGTCTGCCGAAGGATTTGGTGCAGATCAACGTCGCAATTTCAGCGAGCAATCCGCAGCGGCTGTATGCGACTCTGGCGACGAAGGAAGAAGGTAACGGATATGCCACCGACAAAGGCTTGGGCGTGTACCGTTCTGACGACGCTGGGATGAATTGGCGGAAGATTACAGACGATCCGCGTCCAGCCATGAAAATTGGCGGCGGCGATCTTCCCGTGCCCAGTGGTAGATCCGCAAAATCCAGACATCGTGTATAGCACCAGCATCGTGACCTGCCGTTCAGAGGATGGCGGCAAAACCTGGATCAGCCTGCGTGGAGCTCCGGGTGGCGACGATTATCAAAACATGTGGATCAATCCGCGCAATCCAAAAATATTGTTGCTGGTCAGCGACCAGGGCGCGCTTGTCAGTGTGAATGGCGGGGACAGCTGGAGTTCCTGGTACAACCAACCCACGGCGCAGCTCTACCATGTCGCAGCGACCAATAGCTTTCCTTATCAGGTGTGCGCCGGGCAGCAGGAGAGCGGTTCCGTGTGCACCTCGACGCGCGGCAACGATGGCGAAATTACCTTTCGCGACTGGCATCCCGCAGGAATTATTGAATACGGGTATGCCGCGCCCGATCCGCTGCATCCCGACATTATTTACGGAGCGGGAAGAACGGAAGTTTCGCGATATGACATGGTGACCGGACAGGTACAGAATGTGTCCCCGCTGCCGATGAAGAAAAAAGGTTTTCGCGCGGACCGTACCCAGCCGATTGAGTTTTCTCCTGTGGATCCGCACACGCTTGTACTACGCGGCGAATCATCTTTTTGTGACCACAGACGGGGGACAGTCGTGGAAAATGCATCAGTCCCGACCTGAGCCAGGAGAAGACAGGGCAACCACCCTCAGTTCCGCCGCTCACCGCGAAGCAGCAGGACGAGCGACGCGGAGTGATCTATTCGCTGGCTGCTTCCTATAAAACAACGCAGACCATCTGGGCTGGAACTGACGATGGCCTGGTGTGGATTACGCGCGATGGCGGTGCGAACTGGAAGAACGTCACGCCGGCGGGAGTCGCGCCCTGGAGCAAGATCGCTCAGGTTGACGCGTCGCGCTTCGATGACGATTCCGCCTACGTTGCCGTGAATCGTTTTCGCGTCGACGATTTGCACCCATACGCGTACCGCACTCACGATGGTGGAAAAACCTGGGTCTCCATCAGCGCAGGTCTACCTGATGATGCGCCAGTCAACGCGGTTCGAGCCGATCCAGCGCAGCCGGGATTGCTGTACGCGGCGACAGAAAAATCCGTTTGGGTTTCTTTCGACGACGGAGACCATTGGCAACCGCTGAATTACAACCTGCCGCATACTTCCATGCGCGATTTGCTGGTGAAGGATGACGATCTGATTGTCGCGACCCACGGTCGTTCCTTCTGGATTCTCGACGATGTGAGTCCGCTGCGCCAGCTGGCAGCCGACGCAGGCAAGCAACCATCAATGTTGTTGCCGCCCGCTCCAGCATGGCGTGTTCGTCGCGACACCAATACAGATACACCGCTGCCCGCAGATGAACCCGCAGGAGAAAATCCGCCGGACGGTGCAATTCTCGACTACGATCTGCAGCACACTGCCCACGCCGTGACTCTCGAAATTTTGGACAATAGCGGAAACGTTTTGCGAAAGTACAGCAGCGACGATCCCGTTGTTCCAACTCCGGAAGAATTGCGCACAGGGTTGATTCCCGCATATTGGCCGAAGATGCACGGGCCGATGCCGACTACGGCGGGAATGCATCGCTGGGTCTGGGATCTTCGCGCGACCGCACCCACCGCGACCAGTTATTCCTATCCCATCGCAGCTGTGCCGCACCGCACTCCGCTGGTACCGCAAGGGCCGCTAGTTGTGCCGGGAACGTACACCGTTCGCCTAACTGTGGATGGAAAGAGCGAGACCGCGCCGTTGCTGGTGAGGATGGATCCGCGCGTTCACATGTCCCAATCCGAGTTGGAAGCGTTACACACGGCACAGACGACGATGGCCAGTTCGTTGGATGAGCTTGCCAAAGCCGATCTACATGCGCATTCAGTCATGGAGCAAGTCTCCGCGGTTCAGGATCCAGCACTCGCGAAACAACTGGCAACTTCCAGTGCCGCGCTGAAGACAATCCTCGACGGCACGGGACCAAATGCAACCAAGCGCTTGCCAGGCATCGACGAAGTGACGGCCGAGGCAACACTTCTCTATGGTGAGTTGGAGCAGGCGGATGCAAATCCGACAGCGGCGTTGCTGGCTGCAGCGTCGCACGTGCAAAAGGAGGGAACCGAAGTTCTTCCCGGATGGGAACAATTTAAGCAGACGCAGTTGCCGCAGATGAATCAGCAGATCCGGAATGCTCATCATCCCGAAATCAATCCGGAGCGTAAGCCCACGGATATGCCTCAAGCGGGAGATGAGGATTAGGAAGAGTTCGCCTCCGCTTCGCCGTCGGAATGCGAATTTCAGGCAGTCCAGCCGCAACTTCACGCCGATTCGCGCGTCCATAGAATCAAGGTCACGCCCCCGGTTCAATTCGAAATCTGCCGGGGTGCGTCTGCCCGCGTAAGTCCTGAGCGAGGTCAATCATGAGGTCCCACGATCTGTTTTCAATTCGTGCTCGCCGAAAGTATGCGGGAGTCAGCGCGGTCGTTTACCTCGCCCTTGGGTTGGCAGGTGCACAGTCGGCAATGCCAGTTGGGCCGCAGGCGGATGCTGGTAGCAGCATGTCTGGCGGCGATATGAGCCACATGGCTGGCCACATGTTTCTCACCTCGCTGCGTCCGATGCAGCCCGGTGACCAACAGAAAGCCGACGCAGTGGTCGCTGCAGCCAAAAGGCGATGGAGCCGTACCGCGACTACCACAAGGCTCTGGCCGACGGCTATCAAATCTTCCTGCCCAATGTTCCGCAAGCCATCTATCACTTTTCCAGGCGCGACTATGCGATTGCGGCTCGGTGGCAATTCGATCCATCTCTACCCACCTCATTGCTGTATACAAAAACTCACGACGGAGGATACAAGCTTGTTGGTGTGATGTATACGGATCGCGTCGATGCCACGGAGGAGGAGCTGAATGCCAGGATTCCGTTGAGCATCGCCCGATGGCACCAACATATAAATTTCTGCAAGGCGCCACGTCCTGAAAAAGCTGCTTACCTCGGGCCCGATGCGAAGTTCGGTCTGCGCGGCTCCATCACCACGGAGGCGGCCTGCGACGCTGCAGGCGGAATCTTCTACCCTCATGTTTTCGGATGGATGGTTCACGTCTACCCATACGAAAAAGATCCGAAGAAAATCTGGTCGATCAACGACGATCATGGACATGACAATATGGATCACTCCGCGATGCCTGGAATGCAAATGCAGTGACGTCCGTGCGATCAGTTAGGCCACACTTTGTCCCACTTTCGCGCTCACCTATAATTCCTCCATGCCCCCAGGGACCGCAATCAGCGTGCGCCGGCTCGTTGGTAAGTGCGCAGAAACCCGACAACGCGAGACTATTCCATCATGAGCCGCATGCAAAGATTTTGGCAGCGCGTCACGGATGGTATGGAGCTCTCGCAACTCTGGAATCAATTCCGAGTTGAAGCTCGGTCCAGCTACCGTCTGTATTCGCACGACGTCGATTCCAGTCGAACGCCGGGCATCGGACGAGGGAAACACTTTCTGAACCTGGGAGTTCAGTTTTTCTGGGCCATCATTGAAAAACTCAGCCCTGCGCGCCGCGTGCTTCTTTTGATCGCGCTGGTGTTCCTCGCGTTGAATGGCGGTATTTCCTGGCAAAGCCGGCATGGTCAGTTGAAGGTCTTTGAGTTGGATGGTGCCGAGTGGGCGGCGTTGGTTTTATTGCTGCTGGTGATTCTGGAAGTGGCGGATCGAGTGGTGATGAAGCGGGATCTGCAAATCGCGAAAGAAATTCAGGAGTGGTTGCTGCCCGCGAATCCCCCTGTAGTTCCCGGGCTGGAGATTGCCTTTGCCACCCGCGCCGCCAACACGGTTGCGGGCGATTATTACGACGTCTTCCCGCGTTCATCGAGTTTGCAAGAGGAAACATTCCTGATCGCCGTTGCCGACGTAGCAGGGAAGAGCATTCCCGCAGGCCTGCTGATGGCGACCTTTCAGGCCAGTCTGAAAACCCTCGCCGGAACCTCGGCCACCTTGACGGAGCTGGTCGGCCGCATGAATGCTTACGCCTGCAGCAACAGCCAGAATGGACGTCGATTCACCACAACATTTATCGCCGAATATCACGCCGCCGATCGAAGCCTGACCTACGTCAATGCTGGACACAATCCGCCTATCCTTCGCCGCAGCACGGGAGCTTTGGAGCGCTTGAACGATGGGGGGATTCCGATCGGGATTCTTGCGGACGCTGCCTACCAATCTGGAACAGTTTCACTGCAAAGTGGGGATTGGCTGGTAATTTTCACCGATGGCGTTCCAGAGGCGGAGAACGCGGCTGGCGATGAATATGGTGAAGCGCGCCTGCTGAATATTCTCTACGCGAACACTACGTTGACGCCCGCGCTGCTTCTACAAACCATCATGCGCGATCTGGATCATTTTGTCGGCGACGCTCCCCAGCATGATGACGTCACGCTGGTCCTACTGAAAGCCAGTTGAATCGCGACTCAAAGCCTGAGCGCTCGAAATTTTACTGGGTCACGCTGAACGCTCCTACAGCAACTCCGGCTCGGTAATCGTCGCCTGCAACAGGCTCAGGTCCTCCAGCGTGCCGGCGAACTGAATGCTGGGTAGATCATCGACGACCCGTCGCAATGCCTGCTCCCATCGCGCGTGAATCAAATCGAGCTCGGCGTCATGCGCGGCGAATCGCCGATACTGATCGAAGCTAAGGCTGTCGTTGCGATACTGCAATAGCTCAATCGGCGGTCCGACGGTAACGTTCGACCGCATGGTTGCATCGAACGAAAGCATGGCATATTTTGAGGCGGCATCGAGCGACGTCGTTCTGAAATCGATCCCACGATCGAGGATCGGGCGACCATACTTCACTTCACCAATTTGCAGGTATGGCGAATCTTCGGTCGCGCAGATTGGATTGCCCTGCGGATATATCAAATACAGATCGGCAGCCTCGCCCTTGATCTGCCCACCCAGCAATAAGTGGATGTTGAAGTTGTACTCATCCTTGAGGAGAGCATCTCGGTCGAGATCAGAAATAGTCCGCACGCAGGCGCCGACGGCTCGTGCGGCTTCATACATATTGCGCGCGGTCGCGAGCCCTCTACCGTGTTTAAATTCTTCACGAAGCAGCGTGATTACCGACTGCGTAATCGACAGACTTCCGCTGGTCAGAATGACAAACGCGCGCTCCCCAGGTTCTGTGAAGGTATGCATTTTGCGGCAGACATTCACCTGGTCGTAACCCGCATTGGTGCGTGAGTCGGAGGCCATAATCAGCCCGTCCCGCGTCTTGATGCCGAGGCAATACGTCATTCACCCTCTCGCTTTTTTTAAGTCACTTCAATTTGGCGCTTGCGAAAAACGTCGACCTGTTCAATTCTTAACACATCGGTTGCAACACTGCGGTTTGAGGCGGCAGCCTCGATTTGGCCACAAAACGGTACGGAACACCAGACCCCTACAAGTAGAACTGGGAACTCGATTCAACCAGGAGCCTGGATGCTCATTCGTTTAGGTTACGATCTTCGTTTCGAATTGCCCGCACCTACCGCGATGGTAGCGCTGTTGCACGTGCACCCATCGCGCGACCGCGATCTGCGGGAACCCGACGCGCTGCAGACCGAACCCAAGCTTCCCGTCGCAGAATACATTGACAGTTTTGGCAATCGCTGCAGCCGCATCTTCGCGCCGGCCGGCGCCTTACGCCTGCACGGATCCACGTTGATCGTCGGCGTCGATGAGCCGGATGAAATGGACCCGTCCGCGGAAGAAATGCCGGTGCAGGATTTGCCGCATGAGGTGCTGAAATTTCTGCTGAACAGTCGCTATTGCGAAGTGGATCGTCTATCCGCGATTGCACTGGATCTGTTTGGCGGAATGCCGCGCGGCATGTCGCGGGTCCAGGCCATCGTTGGATATGTCCATCGCATCGTTCAATTCAATTACATGGCGGCGCGGTCGACGAAGACGGCGTTGGACGTTTTTACCGAGCGCATCGGTGTGTGCCGGGATTTTCAGCACCTGGCCATTACATTGTGCCGTGCACTGAACATTCCAGCTCGCTATGCGACCGGATACCTGGGGGATTTCGGGATAATCCTTCCGCCCTCTCCGATGGACTTCAGCGCCTGGTTTGAGGTCTATCTTAGCGGCCGTTGGTGGACCATGGATGCACGCCACAATTGTCAGCGCCTGGGACGAGTGTTGATGGCCACAGGCCGCGATGCTTCCGATGTAGCGCTGACAACCTCCTTCGGAGTTGCAAATCTGACCCACTTCTCAGTGGTATCAGACTGGCTGGATGAGAAAGTGAAGTCTGGAATTGTGGGAACAGCCATTTCAGTGGGATCGGAGACGGCCCAATGACCAGTCCCGCTAACGAGCTTCCCAACGCAGCCGTCGACACACAAATCTCCGCCCTTAACGGGAGCAGAAAATCCGCGCCAGTCGACATCACGAAGGGATATCTGCGCAATTATTTTCTCGACCAGGCCTACGATGAAATGTTCGATGCAGACGGAAACGTTCGTCCGCACTATCGCTTGCTGCTCGATACATTCAGCGGCTTGCCGGAGGAAGAGCTGGCGCGCCGCAAACATTCTGCCGACATTTCATTTCGCACCCAGGGCATTACCTTCACGGTGTACGGAAATCAGGAAGGCACAGAGCGCATTTTTCCCTATGACATGCTGCCTCGCATCATCACCGGCGCGGAATGGGATCGTATTGAGCGTGGGTTGATTCAACGCATCACCGCACTGAACCTGTTTCTCGGCGACGTCTACAACGATGGAAAAATTTTGCGCGACGGTTTTGTTCCGCGCGAAATTGTTTACAGCTGTCCGCATTTTCGTCGCGAAATGCGCGGCCTGCAGGTTCCTCGCAATGTCTATATCGCGGTCACAGGCACGGACCTGCTGCGTCTGAACGATGGCACCTTCGTGGTGCTGGAAGATAATCTGCGCGTTCCCAGCGGCGTCAGTTACATGCTGACCAGTCGTCGTGTGATGAAACGTGCCTTCCCGCAAACCTTCCGCAGCTATGGTGTGCGGCCGATCGAACACTATCCGCAAGTATTGCTCAGCGCGCTGCGCTCGCTTGCTCCGGAAGGTCGACCGGAGCCGACGATCGTGCTGCTGACTCCCGGCGTCTACAACTCTGCCTATTTCGAGCACACCTACCTGGCTCGCCAGATGGGCATCGAGCTGGTCGAAGGTCGCGACCTTGTGATTCACGACAATATCGTCTACATGCGTACGACGGCGGGCCTGAAGCGCGTCGACGTAATTTATCGCCGCGTCGATGACGACTTCATCGATCCGTTGGCATTCCGTGGCGATTCGATTCTTGGCGTTGCTGGCCTCTTCAATGCCTATCGCGCCGGAAACGTCACGCTCGCCAACGCCTTTGGCACCGGCCTCGCCGACGACAAGGCGCTCTACGCCTACGTGCCTGCGATCATCCGCTATTACCTGAAGGAAGATCCAATCCTTCCAAATGTAGAAACCTTTCTAATGACCGATCCGACGCAACGGCAGCACGCGTTTGCGAATATGGAAAACCTGGTCATCAAGGCCGTCGGTGAATCGGGCGGCTATGGCATGTTGATTGGTCCGCATAGCACGAAGGAGCAACAGGCCGAATTTCGCGACAGGATCGAAGCTAATCCGCGTAACTACATCGCACAGCCGACACTGAGTTTTTCGCGCTCACCCTGCTTGATGGGCGATGTCGGTGACCCCAGTATCGAACCTCGGCATGTGGATCTGCGCCCCTACATTCTGTACGGCGATAAGGTCACAGTTGTGCCGGGCGGTCTGACGCGTGTGGCGCTGCGCAAAGGTTCGCTGGTCGTGAACTCATCGCAAGGCGGCGGCAGCAAAGATACCTGGGTGTTACACGCATAGTTGCATTGAACCTGATTGACTCATGGAGGCGTATGCTCTCGCGAGTGGCAGACAGTCTTTACTGGATGAGTCGTTACCTGGAACGTGCCGAGCACACGGTGCGCATGCTCGACGTAAATTTCAGCATGACGCTCGATCCTTCCAGCACCAGCGAGGAAGGGCGCTGGAAGCGTGTTCTGGCGGCGCTGGGAAACCCCGAAGGTCTGGAGTGGAATGGCGATTTTTATGCGCTCGCGCACGCGCTTGCATTTGAACGGGACAGTCGCGCTTCCATCACCGGTTGTATTACCGCAGCCCGCGAAAATGCGCGCCAGGTCCGCGAAGAAATTACGTCGGAACAATGGCAGCAACTGAATCGCATGTACCATCGCGTCACCGACGAAGTGCCGGAAAAAGGCGATCGTCTCGATGAATTTCCTGCGGCAACTCTGAACGAGCTTCATCTGTTTCAGGGCGCGACGGATACATCCATGAGCCATGGCGAGGGTTGGCACTTCATCCAAATCGGTCGCGCCATTGAGCGCGCAACGGCGATCGCAACCCTGATTGGAGTGTTTGAGTGGGACGCTTCCGAAAGTATTTCTGAAGGCGCAGGTAGTCAGCAGTTTCTGGAATGGATTGGTCTGCTGCGATGCTGCACCGCTTTCGAATCCTATTGCAACGTGTACACGGCCGACCTGACCCAGCCGCAGATTCTGCAATTTCTTCTTGCTCAATAAGGAGTTTCCGCATTCTGTCCGCTACTCGATCGATCAACTGCGATGGGCGTTGATGGCGTTGCAGGAGGGAAGCGGGCGACTAGTCGCGGAAGAGCTGAGCCGGGTCGCTGGCCGCCTGCAGGCGTCGCTGAATTTCTGCGAGATTTCTGAAGTGATGGCGCAGGGAGTCGGACCGTACGTCCATAATATTTCGCAGCAATGCCGACATATTCATTCGTTGATCTACCGCGACTATATCCACTACAAGGTGCATGTCGCCCTGTCGCAGTGAAGCTGCCGATCAATTTGCAAGGCCTGCAGTCGGAAGGAGAGTCATCCCGATGAAGTTTTACTCCGTGCGCCATTTGACCAAGTTTGTCTACACCCACTGCGTCAGCGAGAGTGTCATGGAGACGCGAATGCATCCGCGCTCCGACTCCAATCAGCGCTGTCTTTCCTTTTCGCTCTCGGTCAGCCCGCGATGCCGCGTGTTTTCCTATCGTGATCATCTTGGCAACCAGATCCAGCACTTCGACATTCCTGCCGAACATAATCAGCTGGTCATCATCGCGGAATCTCTGGTGGAACAACAATCGCTGGCGGAGCTGCCCAACTCTCTGGTTCCTTCTGCCTGGGCAGATCTGGATGCCCTGGTCAGTTATGGCGATTACTGGGAGATGCTGCTGCCCAGCGAGTTTGCGAAGCCCACCCCGATGCTGCAGGCGCTGGCTGCCAGGCTGAATGTGACGCGGCGCGACGACCCATTGGTACTGGTGCGCGAACTAAATCAAAGTTTGTTTGAGTACATCCAGTACGTTCCGCGTTCGACCCGCGTGGACTCGCCGATTGATGAGGCCATCGAATCTCGCGAAGGTGTCTGTCAGGATTTTGCTCACACCATGATCGCGTTGCTGCGCTATGTTGGCATTCCCTGTCGGTATGTCAGCGGCTACCTGTATCAAAGCGACCGGGAGCACGACCGCTCCTCGAACGACGCAACCCACGCGTGGATTGAAGCCTTCCTTCCGCATCTCGGCTGGGTTGGATTTGATCCGACAAATAATTTGCTGGCCCGCGAGCGACACATTCGTACCGCCATCGGTCGAGATTATGCGGATGTTCCACCGACGCACGGGATTTTTCGAGGGCGTTCCGCAAGCGAACTCTACGTTGCCGTAAAGGTAGAATCGTTCGATGAAGCGCCGGCTCTGGATCGCGATATGCCAACACCTGAAGACTGGTCGGTGATGGTGGAAAAAGCGCAGGAGCCTCCGCCTCCAGCGTCACCGCTGCTTGAAATTCAGCAGATGCAACAGCAGCAACAGTAAGACTACGAATTCCAAAAGGAAGATTCGATGACGATCATGGTGAAAGGTGCTGCGATTGTGATTGCCGTCATGGCCTGGTGCGCTACGGCAGGTGCGACAGATCTCACCCTCCACTTGAAGGGTTCGCAGCCTATGTCTCGCTCCACGATGCAGTATGAATGCGACGCTGAAGGCGCGAAAATGGGCCTTCCTCCCGGGGTGTTTTCGGTCGAGTATTTGAATGGCGCCGGAAACAGCTTGGCGATTGTGCCAGTGAATGGCGAATCAATTGTCTTCGCGAATATCTTTTCCGGATCTGGAGCACGCTATGCCGCCAAACAATTCATCTGGTGGGATGCCGCTGGCCGCTCCGTCAGTTTTTCGTCCGACTCGCTCGCCGGCAAGATGCGATCCGAATGTCATCGCATCGTCTCTAAATAAGCGCAAC
Organism: uncultured Acidobacteriota bacterium; assembly: GCA_963774515.1. Classification (GTDB taxonomy): domain Bacteria; phylum Acidobacteriota; class Terriglobia; order Terriglobales; family Acidobacteriaceae; genus JAKAAZ01. The sequence goes on from CAVZFK010000005.1 coordinate 286,641, forward strand.
CTAAAACTCCCTCAGCGAATGGCAACCGCATGCATGTAGTGCAGCCAGTTTTGCGGAAACCATCCAGGCTGCTGCGGCTGATTCTGACGGTCTGAAATTTCGCATTCCATATGCACTGGGTTGGGAATGGGAGAGGCGAACATGTAATCGAGCCATTCGCTATCGCCGTCCACGCCATTGCCTCGTCGCGAATCGCGAACTTTTGCCAGCCACTGATCGATCAACACACCCTCTAACCTCTTTTCCATTTCCTGCTGCGCGGAAAGTACCTTGGTCATGGCCGAAGCGGGCGCCATTTCACCAGTGAGAAATTGAAATGACAAAAGAGAAGGCAATGCAAATGTTCGCTGCAATAGCAGGTCGCGCGCGGCGTCGATCAGTGTGCGATCCACCTTTGCCGTTTCGACGCTGTCCGTCGGAATTGTGGTTTCCACTTCAGGCGCCGGCAACGCATCCTGCAGCAACTCTGGATAACGAAGCGGCTGGATGTCCGCCAGGATTCGCTCCAGCGCGGCGGCAAAAATTGGATGATGCGGCAACTCCTGCTTTGCCTTTGCCGACCCGCTCAGGGCCAGATGCATCTGCTCCCCAGGCGCTGCGGCGGGCTTGAACAGCAAGTAACACGCGGCCGCCGACACCGTCATTAACAACACGCTCAGTCCGGAATAAGCAGGTTTTGGCTTGCCGTCCGGCGTCGTGCCTCCGGGCGCCAGCAATCCAAGCCGCTTGGGCTTGGCGGTTTCGCGTTTTAAATATTTCAGGCAATCGAGCCAACTCTCCACATCCGGACTGTGCGAGGCCAGCGCGTCCAGCAATTCTGGAACATAGTCGCGGACATAGCGCCCCACTAGATCCAGTCCTTCCGGCGAGAATGGATCTAAATCCGCCTGGCTGTCGAAGTCAGGGATTTTTTCGCGCACAAGATTGGCGAGAGTCGGACCACTGAGCGGTTGACCGGTAAAACATTGCGCAATCAGTTCTCGCGCCGCTAAAAATAACGCGCACTTGCCAGCTTCAGAATGTCCCTTCAGCCGATAGGCTTCAATCCCAATCGCCCACCCACTTCGGTTTTGAGCGATCTCTGAAATCATCGGCAATGATGCTTCCGTGTCCGATTTCAGCAGCAGCACGGTCAGCCGCTCAAGGATTGCGGAAGTATCTTCAGGCTCCAGGTTGCTGCCGCGCCAGAAGGGAAGCACGTGGAATAGCGTGATCGACTCGTTACCACCAAAGTCTGCGAAGAGCTTTTGCTGAGCCTCCTGCAGGTTCTCAATCTTCTGCTGCTCCAGCAGCACGACCCAGAAAATTCGATTCAGAAACGGCGTCGCCTCAAGAGAAACTTCCAACTGGCGTCGAGCAGTGCGAATCCAGTCCTGATCCTCCGACAGGCAAACGATCAACGTGCGAAATTCCTGCAGCCGATAATTCTTCGGCACATAGCCGCCACGAATCAGCTCCGACAGCAGCTTCGCAGAGCGCAGCTCATGCACGGCGATGGGAATCGTGTGCTGCATTTCCTCCGCTTCACTGATGTGCGCGAAGTAAAACGCACGCCGTTCGTCTTCGCTGATCCAGCGAACGACTTGCTCTTTCAATTGCTCTGCTCCTGAGCCGCAGAGCAAGACTAATGTAGGCTGTAGGATCAATTTATTCTCCAGCCCGCATAAATTGCGGCACGCCAAGCGATCGTAGATACGACATCATTTCCACCCGCACTTCGGACAGCTGCCGTTCATACTCGCCGAGATCGCGAAATTCGTTGCGCGGATAGAAGCGCTCCACCTGGTCGTGAATGAACTGCGCCCAGCCCTGATTGCCTCCCAACTCCAGAATCATCTTGTCGCGTTTTCGCTCGATGATTTCCTGAAAGTCAGGATCGACCATTCGCATGCGCGCATGCAGGTGACGTTCAACAGGATCTGCAATCTGCGTCTTCAGCGGCTTTCCGTTAAATTCCAGATCTTGCCCAAAGTCGCGAAGCAGTCCCAGGATGGTCGCCAGCCCAAACCACTTGCACTGCTCCTCAGTTTCGTCATCTCCGGCAATGCTGCGCCGCTTGTGAGTTGGTAGATCGAGGAACATTTTTTCTACCGGATCTTTTCTCTTCGCCTCATAGGCCTGCCGCATCAGTTGGACTTCATGAATATCCGCCAACCCAAACCGTCCGATGACGCGCATGAACGAAAGCACCGAGTCATCCACTGAGTCGCTGATGTTGCAGAGCGGTGAGGATTCCGACCCCTTCCACTCATCGAAAACCTGCTGCAACTGTTTGCGTAACTCAGGATCGCGAGGCGCGAAAAGATTGTTCGTCGTCGCCTGGTGCCGGCGCGGGCCGTTTTGCAAATTGAGATTCGACCATGCCTGCATCATGCCGTTATGCAGCAGTCCGTCATCCAGTAATTGTGAACGCGTAATTTGTTCGGAAACGTATTGCGACGTCTCCTGATAGAGCTTGTCGATATAGTTGTCGCCTTGAAATTTCCAGGCATCATCCACCACATCCTGCAGCGAAAACTTTGCGCGATATCGCTGCAGCAATCCAACCCTGTCCAACTGGTACTGATCCTGTGGGATGTTCGCTGCCCCGATGCCCGTGTTCGAGAAGTTGACGGTCCGTGACGTGGCGCGGCGATTGGAAAGAAATTGCTCCGCTTTGCCTTGCAATTCCTTCGCAATAAATTCCGAGTTGGCGATGAGCGCTCCCAGTGCGGCTGCTTCATCACTGAAGCGCGTGCGCAGCTTGCCCACCATGGAACGTACTTGTCCCCGCAATTCGCTGGCAATTTGCGACTGCGCGGCTTGCGGCAGCTCATGGCGAAAGCCAGCCATGCGCTCGCTGGCCGATTTGCCGCCGAGGAATCTTTCTTCGCGATACGTCTTCAAGACTTCAGCTTCGGTCAGCGTCGCGGGAACCACCGCAACTGTATCGAGAACCTGCTGCAATTGGATCAAGACTGTCTTGCATATCTCAAACTGACTCGCCAGCACGCCTCGGTCGAGCGCGGTCTGCCGCTTGCGTTCTCCTAGAATTTCCCGCTCGATGGACTCGACAATGGAGGTGACTTCGGCCATAGCCTGCTGCACCACGCGCGGCCGGATATTCATCCAGAGCTCGTATTCCTTGGTCACGTTATCGGTGGTTTGCCGCTGACCGCCGCCTTCGCCATGGAGAAATACCTCCGAGTGCATCAGGCTCTCGATCTGTCGTAGTGCTGACAGCGATTCAAGATCGCGCAGCTCAGAGATTCGAGTGCCGCTCAGTACATCCTTGGCGCGCGCGTCGTATCCCGATTGAATCGGCGCGAAAATGTCTTCCAGCAATTCGCGGCCGATGTGCAGCACATACTTCTCTACGAAGCGCGCTTTCGGCAACGGAATGGAGAACGATCCAAACGACGCATAGCTGAGGCGCGCGTTGGTGACGTGGTAATCGACAATGTGCTCTTGAATCTGCGGAATCGCGACAGCCGAAAAAAGGAACTCCGCCGTGCGCTGATACAAATCTTCGGACGAAGACAGCTGCCTGCCAATTTCATCCGTGCCACCCAGCATGAAGCACATGTCGAACGGGCTGGGGCAGATCGGAATTTCTCCCGACACCTGGTCGGCCGGCGAGGCAAGCGTAGTTTGCGAGAACGAATCGGCCATGTAGTAGTTCAATTCCTGCAGTGCCGCGTAGCCATTCGCTTCCAGGGTCGCGTATTGCGCGCTCTGGCCAAGTTGCCGAAACGTTGACGGCAGAAACAGCATGCCGAATCGAACCGTCTCGTAATTGTGCCGGGTGAACAGATGGTTCACCAGAAATGCGATATCCAAAAACATGCCGGTGCCGGTTCCGCCGCAGACTGAGCTGATAATGAAAACGCGGGTCTGAGCTCCATCCACGACATTGGCAAACTCGCCGCTGACTTCCGCATGGTTCAGCGTGTGCATCGCTCGTTCAATGTGCGCTGCAATATCCTGTCCGCGCCAGAAATACGCGACGTGGCCTACGAGTCTCCGCATGCCCGCGCCGGTAGCGACAGAAAACGCAGGTAGATCGTCGGGCAGCCAGCGAAACTGGTTCCGCTTGCGGAACTGCATCACGTTGGCCGACGTGATGACCGGGTTGCCGAGATGCAGGAACTCGTGATTCTCAAGGAACGGATCTGAGCTATCAGTTCGCTGGTTGGTAGTATCGATCCCCAGGATCTGAATGTACTTCTGTTCCTTGTCGTAATACTTGCCGTAGTGAGTCTTGAACTTTCTCAGCAAGTCTATTCCGGTTCCGCCAAGGCCAATGAGCAATGTTCGGTGAAGCATGGCGCACCTTCTGTTCGAGAATCTAGCTGTAGAGCACGTTGATCTGTATGGTCCCGTCTTCCGTAGCGAAGACTGGAACGTGGATGGACCTTAGGTCGATCTCTGCCGACTTGTGGACCTGGGGTGCAGGGGCATGGGCCGCGCGTGGTCGAGCCACGATCGTCCATCTGCCACGTCTGCGTGTACTTTGTAGGGAAAGCAATTCTCGCGATTGAGGACCGGCAATCACAGCGCGACTGGTTTCAGCATTGTTGCCAATCTGCCCTTCGGAAACATGCAGCATGCGCGTGCGCAATTGTGCCGGCAACCGCAGCCGCAACACCTGAGTGCCGTTCTGACGCACAATCAAATCGGCCTGTAACGGGCGCGGCCAGAAGCTCCACACGGCGGTGCCCACGGCGCACAGAAACAACAGTATCGCCGTTGCCCACGGCCATTTATTTCGAATCAACTCGCCGACCGTCATCTGCTGGGTAACAATTCGCAGCGTACCGCGACGCGTGACTTCTGCCTTGCCGTCATTCCAAGTCGCGGTGTAGTCGATCACATGCACCTGCCCCGGATCGCCTTCCAGCATCATTTTGAATTTCGAAGTTTGACCGGCTGAAACCTGCAGACTGCCCGGCATGCGATCTCGAGGGCCATCCGCCAGCTGCTTGCGGGGCGAACTGGAGATTCACCGCACCCACAGGCAGCAGCGATTGAATGGTGAGCTTCTTCTGGAACCAATCGCGAGGCAACGGATCAAACACCCCGGCCGACACCTGCTGCGGAATCCCGACCGGCATCATCACCGCTGTCAGGTCGCCGAGGTAGGTTTCCACTTCGCCATACGGAGAATCCAAGTACGCCCGCGCGCGGAAAGCTCCAGCCCCGCGAGCCTGCAATTCGCCGGCGAATTGGCTGGGGTCGGCCTGCTGGCTCAGCGGCACAATCTCACTGTCGCGGCCGGCTAGTTCCAGATGGGCGTTCGCACTTTGCAAAAAGAACGCACTCTTTACAGGGCCATGCGAGCTGGTGAGAGACAGCGTGATCGGCCGGGGAGCATCCGTCAACAATGCAGAAGGGAATTCGCCATCCGCCGACAGCCGCAGCGGTTCCTGAACACACAAGAACGCGAGACCATGCCCGGACCACGCCAGCTTTGTATTTCCTGCGGCTGCGTCTTGCTCAGCCACGGCCACGTGTGGGGAGCGATAGAGCATGTGTCCCTGCAATTGCAGCGTGTCCGCGTGCTCGCCGGTAAACACCACAACGACTCGGTCAGGCGTTCCCGTCCATGTCAGATTTTGCGCAGACGAACTGCGAACATATACCGGCAACGCCGCCGTGCGTGCCGCGACGCGCAAAAATGCCTCCGGAAGATCAGACGCCGACGCAGCCTGAATGGAAAATCCATTCGACGTGCGCGCCAGGCGATCAAGAAAATCCAGATCAAGATCATTTCCCAGGCCAATGGTGTAGACCTTCAGCCGCCAGGCATTCTCGCTCGCGATCGACAGAGCCCGCGAACGATCCTCATCAGCAAGACGATTCGCAGGATCGCTGCGACCATCTGTCAGCAGCACCAGAGAAATGTCGTTATCCTGAAAGAACGAGGCAGGCTGCCCCACAAGATAATCTTCCACCGAGCTCAGAACCGGCGCGAAGGCAGTGTGGGCATCTGAAGACCCAATCTTATCCAGCAGGGAAAAGTCGAAGCGATTTCGCTCAATGGGCTTCTGCAGCCAACGAGCACTGTCGCCAAAAGCGATCACACCAACTTGGTCGTTTGGATTTTCTGTGGCGGCCAACAGGCCTGCGGCTTCCACTCGCAATCTGTCAGGGTCGCTTCGCAGCATACTCCCAGATTGGTCGAGTGCAATAATGATGGTCCGTTGCTTTTGTGTAGCCCAGGCAGGGGACACAAGCAAGAACGGCATCAAAACAAGCGCGACAAAAGATAACTCGATCGTACGGCTTCGCATGGGGGATTTGAAGGTCCGTTGAACAAGAGTTCGGGTTAAGTTAAAAGGTTCGTTGAGTATAGCAATTCAGGACATAATGTCAACCAGACTAAGGAGTTCGGATCGCATGACGCAGAAAACAGACAGCATCTCAGCCGCCGCTGCCGGAACCGTTCAATTAGGGGATCTTTCCGTCAACCGACTCGGGTTTGGCGCTATGCGATTGACCGGAAAAGGGATCTGGGGACCCCCTGAAGACCGCAACGCCGCCATGGCAACCGTGCGCCGCGCCGTCGAGCTGGGCGTCAACTTCATCGACACCGCCGATTCTTACGGCCCCGGCATCTCTGAGGAGTTGATTGCAGAGGCTTTATCTCCATATCCCAAGGGCGTTGTGGTGGCCACAAAGGGCGGTTGGGAGCGCGTTGGCCCCGGCCAGTGGATCCATAATGCCGGTCCAAAGCACCTGCAAGAGGCCGTCGAAGGCAGTTTGGAGCGCCTTCGTCTCGACCACATAGACGTTTATTATCTGCATATTCCAGACGCTGCCGTTTCGTTCGATGCCTCCGTCGGCGCGCTGGCTCGACTCCGTGAACAAGGCAAGATCCGCAACGTCGCGCTCTCCAACGTTACTTTGGAGCACTTACACCGCGCCCAAAAGATTGTTCCCATCGTCGCCGTGCAAAATCGCTATGGTTTTGCCGACCGCGAGTGGGACTATCTGCTCGACCATTGCGAGCAGCACGGAATTGCCTTCGTTCCCTGGGCTCCGCTCGGTCAGAATCGCCAGGCCAATCAAATTCTCGATGAAGTCGCGACCAAGCTCGGTGCGACTCCGCTGCAGGTCGCGCTCGCCTGGCTGCTCCGCCGTTCTCCCGTCATCGCTCCCATTCCAGGAACTTCTTCCGTCGCCCACCTGGAAGAAAACGTCGCCGCCGCAGCCCTCAAGCTTCCTGATGAAGACTTCAAGAAGCTCTCCGACATCCCACTCACCCCCGCCAACTACCGCGAGTGAATCCCGCTCCCGTAGACTATGACTATTCTCCGCGATTCCTTCTGTCCGTCATCGCACGACGGCGCAGCCTAAAGATCCACACCCGACAGCGATGAAATCTCAGGGCCCCATAACGATTGCGAAGAATTCCGTCGCGAACCTGCTGCGCTTCGCCGTCAGCGTGCTGGCCGCTGCTCTGCTTCCGCCTTTTCTGACGCGCCGCCTCTCCCACGACATGTACGCCGCGTGGGTACTCATCCTGCAGCTCGGCGCCTATGCCGCAATTTTTGAGCTCGGCCTGCAGGCCGCCATCAGCAAATTCGTCGCGCAACATCACGCCACCCAGGACCACGCAGGCACCAGCAGCGTCGTCAGCACCGCGACGGCTCTGCTCAGCGGCAGCGCTGCGCTCGCGCTGGCTGCAGTCGGAATTCTTGTCTGGCAAGTACCGCATCTCTTCGGGCAGCTGACGCCCGCCCTGGTTCATCAGGTCAGGCTCGGCATTCTTTTGATTGGAGGCGCCACGGCGCTGGCTCTGCCCACCACGGCGCTGGCCAGCAGTTTTCAAGGCGTGCAGCGCTACAACGTGCCCATGATCATTGGCGGAGGCTCGCAAGCCCTCTCCACCCTCGCGATCATTATTGCGGTCTTCTATCACAGCAGCCTGGTTGTCATGGGAGCCTGCGTCGCTGCCATCACGCTCGCCGCCGGACTGCTGCAGGTCGCCGCCTGGCGCCGCTATCTCGCCCACATCCGGATTACTGTCTCCGGTGTCACTCGCCGGATGACCCGCACCATCTTCAACTACTGCGCAGCCATGAGCGTCTTGTCTTTCGCCATGCTGCTGATCAGCGGTCTCGACACCGTGATCGTCGGCCACTTCGACTTCAAGCAGACCGGCTTCTATGCCGTGGCCGCTTCCTTGACCAATTTTGTCATCCTGACCGCCGGCGCAGTTTTCAATCCGCTGCTGCCGGCCGCTTCAGAGTTGGCCGCGCTCGGCGACCGCGCTGCCGTTGCCTCCCTGACATTGCGCTCCACCCGTTTCTGCGCCGTGTTGCTGGTGCTGACCGGCCTGCCGCTCTTGCTCTACGGCTATCCGATCCTGTCGCTCTGGGTCGGGGCCGATTACGCCCGCAACAGCATCCTGTTCCTGGAAATCCTCACCATCGCCAACATGATCCGTCTTTCCGTGCTTCCTTACTTTCATTGTCGTCCTCGGCAACGGACGGCAGCGCTATGGCTTGATCGCTGCAATCGGCGAGGGCGTCGTCAATTTGACCGTGAGCATTGCGCTCGCGTATCGGTTTGGAGCCATCGGCGTTGCCGTGGGAACCTTAATCGGGGGCATTAGTCAGCGTCGGGTTGCATCTCTTCTGCACCATGAGATACACGCGGGTTGCAATTCCGGTGCGGCGTGTCGAGTTCGTGTTGCGCGGACTGGCGCGGCCCTTCGCTTGCGCGGTTCCGCTCTTTGCTCTTTTGTTTGTCTGCTCGGGGCAATCCTGCATCCTATGGATTTTGGCCGCCATTGCTGGTCTCGTTGCTGACGGCGATTTTGATTTGGTTCGTCGGCCTGGCTGATTCAGATCGCGACGATATTCAGCGAAGCAGTTCGCAATTGGCGGATCGGGAGTGCCCAGCAAGTGTGAGAGATGGAGTTCAGACCCGGCTAACTGCAAATCTATGCGGAGCGCTTCAGGACGACGACCGTCGCTTCCTCATCAATTTTTTCGAAACCGATTTCCTCGAGCTTCCGTAATAGTTCCGAATTCTTCGCTTCCCCGATCATTCGGGCATGCGTCTCAAGGATGATGATCTCGGCATGTTTTAATACCTCTGCTTCGTTCTGACCAAGTCATACTCGTGTCCCTCGATATCGCAAATCAGCGTAAAGGACTTGATCTTCCTTTCGCGGAGAATATCTTCCAGCCTGACGGTGCTCACCGTGACCGGAGCCGTGCCACTTTTCTCTCGCAGTGAATTTGAAGGGCTATCGAATGAGGGGCAGAAGATAACTGAGGATCCCCATAAGCGATGGCAGCATTCACTATCTCGAAACTTGCAATGGTTCAAAGTTCGGTTCTCTTCTATCAAAGCGATGACCAAAGGATTTGCCTCCACGACGATCTGCGAGGTCCCCTTTTCCAGCGCGCGATTGGTGATGCAGGCCACGACCCCTAAGCAACCTCCTAGTTCCACAACCGGAGAGTCTGGGCGCACATATTTCTGTGCGGCGTGGCGCTCAAACCCCTCGTACTCTCCGCGGGCTAGTAGAAGTTTCACGGCAGGATTGGGAAGAGCGCGCAATACAAATTTACTCCGTCCAACCTGACATATTTAGGTCTAATCGCCAGCCAATCAGCAACAGCAGACGACAATCCCCAAACCCCTTCATCCCGTAAAATACGTGATGCGGTGCCGAAGACTCGCTTGATTGTGGAAAGCATAAATAAAGCATACATAATGTCGAAATTGAATTTGCAGGCCCCTGCGGTTTGCTATTGATCAAAATCAAGCCAAAACTGGACAACCGTGGCGAAATCGTTACATGGTATCCTTTCGTGAGACGTGGCAAACACTCTGCACCGACTCGTCCTGAAAGTATTACGCCGCTCCCAACTGGCTTCGCAGTGCCTGGAAATTGCCAGGTCTCGTGCGGTCGCACAAGGCTATTGCCAAGGCCTCGGACTCTTCGAAACCCGTCAATTTTCCAACAACGGACAGAACCTCGAAAATAGAGCTAAAACTCCGGGACGACTGCGCGCGAACTTCGATTCCCATCAAGACGGTCATGGCATTTACAAGTGGAATCATTATTTCGATATGTATGAACGGCACCTGTCGAAATTCGTGGGCCGAAACGTCAACATTTGCGAAATCGGCGTATACAGCGGCGGTAGCCTCGAAATGTGGAGAAATTATTTTGGGGAATGGTTGCCGCGTATATGGTGTCGATATCGAACCCGCTTGTGCGAGCTACGAAAATGAATTTGTGAAGATCTTCATTGGCGACCAGGCGGATCGCAATTTTTGGAAGAATTTCCGAGGAGAGGTATTCGTCGCTCGACGTGGTGATCGACGATGGTGGGCACACTCCAGACCAGCAGATCATCACTCTTGAAGAAACGTTGCCATATCTGAATCCTGGTGGTTTCTTCATTTGTGAAGACATTCACGGCGTTCCCAATCGGTTTGCTCGCTACGTAAATGGCCTTGCGCTGAACTTGAATGGCTCGAGATATCAAGTCCAATGAACTAAGAACGAGCGCTCACTGTTACGGCCACCACATTCCAATCCGCCATCCGCTCCGTCAGCCTCTATCCTTTTGCCGTCGTAATCGAACGTAACGACGTTCCAATCTCTGAACTTTCTGCATCGAAGCATGGCAGTAGTTGGCAGCCCCACATGTAGGAAAAGTCACTGTGTCGCTCCTGCCATCCCCTAAGGAGATTTGTTCTGTGTGCGCTAGGCTTGGCATTTCTGTCGCGATGTGCACCTATAACGGCGAGAAGATCTGCCGGAGCAGCTCGCCAGCATTGCGCAGCAGACCCACCTGCCCGACGAATTGGTGGTCTGCGATGACCGTTCGTCAGACGCCACTCCGAAAATTATCGAAGAATTCGCCCGCACCGCGCCATTTTCCGTCCGATTCATTCGCAATCCAGAGAATCTGGGGTCTACAAAGAATTTTGAACAGGCAATTGCGATGTGTATTGGCGATTTCATCGCCCTGACCGACCAGGATGACGTCTGGTTGCCCGAAAGGCTGGCTCGCGAGCTTTCCGTCCTGGAGCAGGATCAGTCTCTGGGTGGAATCTTCTCCGATGCTGAATTAATCAATGCTTCTTCCCGCCCGATCGGCAAGCGGCTATGGGCGAATATTTTTTTTACGCCTCGCGAACAAAGCCGGCTTCAATCCGGACATGGGGTCGATGTCTTGCTCAGGCGAAATGTCGTCACGGGCGCGACGCTTATGTTTCGCGCCAGTCTGCGACCGCTGCTGACGCCGATTCCGGCGATTTGGTTACACGACGGATGGATCGCATTTTGGATGGTTTGTTATTCGAGCTCCGACTGATTGACGAGCCACTAGTCCAATATAGAATTCATCCAAATCAGCAAGCAGGAGTGGAAGTACTCACTCAACCTCTTCCGCCAACTATGCGGGAAAGGCTTAGAAGGGAACGTGAGGAACCGTTGAAGCAATTCGCTCGAGCACAGCAGTTGAAAGAGTTGGAACAAGCGCTGGCTACAAAAAGGGATGCCACGAGCAGCGCCGTTCTTCCCACACTGCGGCGAGCCATTCGTTTTAGCGAGGATCGTGGCCGACCGTATTCCAGCCGCATTGTGCATATTGGCTGCATCCTGCGAAATGCAGCGAATTATTCCCGTTACGAACCCGAGAACGCGTGGAAATGTCTGGTGAGAGACCTTGTCATTGCCTGCATTTGATGGTCTCAACCCGATGAAGACTTCGGTCTGCGGGATCGTCGTTTCCTATAATCCTCTCGCAGAACTTTTGCGGAATATTGAAATCTTGGCAGGACAGGTTGGCCATGTTGTAGTGGTCGATAACACTCCCAGCACCAGCCCGCAAGCGGTCATCGACGAACTGGAACAGCGGGGTGGATGCACGGTCATCCGCAACGGCAAGAATCGTGGGATTGCGACAGCGTTGAATCTCGGTGTGCAACGAGCGATCTCGCTAGGCTGCGAATGGATCTTCACCTTCGATCAGGATAGCCGCATTGGGGATGGCTACATCGACGGTCTGATTTCTGCCTATGGCGAGTCGAGCGACCCAACGAGAATAGGCGTCGTGTGTCCCATCTATCGTGATGCGGATCTTGGTGCAGTCTGGCCCTTTCCGCGAGGATCGAATGGAGAGCCGCTGATGTATATGACCTCCGGAACTTTAATGAAGAGTGAGACCTACCAGAAACTTGGTCCATTTGAGGATCAACTTTTCATTGACGGCGTGGATACCGAGTACGCCCTGCGCATGAGAGCTGCCGGATACCGGATCGTCGAGTCCAACGTAGTGCTCAATCACTCCTTGGGAAAGATGACGCCGCATGTGTTTGCCGGACGCCACATTTTCGTGACGAATCATAATCCCCAGCGCAGATATTTCATCACGCGCAATCGCATCGTTCTGCTGAGGCGCTACATGGGTAAGGATCGCGAATGGACGGCGTACGAGCTGACTGATTTCTGGAAGGGAACTGTCGCTTTGCTGCTGTTTGAGCAGGATCGATGGCTGAAAGTAAAATACATGATTCGAGGTGCCTGGGATGCAATCCTCGGACGGCTCGGGTCGCGCGGGATTATGCCTGGGGCATCGTAAAGAAGGCACACTTCAATGCGCATCCGGAATTTTCGAGCAACTTTTTGGCGGCGGTGGCGTCTGCATAAGTGGAGATATCTCTCGCATGAGGAGAGCTTTGTGACCGCGAAGAACTCTGATTCAACCCTGCTGTATCGTCCCCGGATGGGCAGCTTGAGTCACCGATTGGCGATCGGTGCCGCGCTGTGTGCCGCGAGTTTGCTGGGCGTCGCCGCGTTGGCCCAGACGGCGCCATCGTCCGCACCAGCTTCTGCGACCGCTTCCGCCTCAACCCCCGCGAATCCGGATCAGCGTCCCGATAGCGCCATTGCTGAGGACATCAACACAAAATTGATGGCATCGAACACCCTGCGCCCGCTCGACTTAGGCATCTGGGTGCACGATGGCACGGCCACGCTGACCGGTACCGTCCCCACGCAGGAGTTGCGCACGGACGCAGAAAACATGGTGAAGTCTGTCGCCGGCGTGAAGAATGTCGAAGACAAGATCACCATCGGCACCGCTCCCGCCGCCGCCCCTGGATTTAACGGCCAGGCTGGTGAAGGTCAAGGCGCAGCCCACCCCGGCGACGCGCAGGGACCACCCCCACCCCCTCCCGCAGGATACGAACCGAACGAGAATGAGCCGCCTTCGGGGCAATATCCTCCGCCTCAGCAATCGCCCGGAGCACCGCCGCCCCCTGCCGCGGAGAATTACGGAATGCATCAACCTCCGGGCACGGTTACGGTTGCCCCTGGAACGCCCGCGTACGTGATGGTGATGCAGCCCATCGACAGCAAACACACCAAGATTGGAACTCCGTTCCGCGGCATTCTGGTGCAGGACATTGTCGAGCAAAACGGGGTGATTGCCATTCCTCGCGGAGCCGATGTGACGGGAACAGTTGTGGATGCTCGCGGCCCAGGAAAGCTGAAGGGGCGGCCGCACCTGGCGCTGCAGTTGACCGGAGTCAACTTCTCCAGCACGACCTATCCGCTCATGAGCCAGGTCTGGGTTCGCGGCGGACCTGGAAAGGGCGGACAATCCGCTGCAAATATCGGCGGCAGCGCGGCGGCTGGAGCCATCATTGGCGGAGCCGTTGGCGGCGGGCCCACGGCGTTGCTGGGCGGATTGCTCGGAGGTCTGGGCGGAGCAGGACTTTCCTCGTTATCATCCGGCCCGCAACTCTACATTCCGCCGGAGTCGGTGCTGACCTTCTACCTGAGTGCGCCGGTTACGGTTCACGTCCCGACTATCGGCGAGATTCAACAACTTGCGTCGCGTGTTCCTCCATCGGCCTACGGTCGCCCCGCGTACGGGCGAGGCTATCCACCGCCGCCGGGATATTATCCGCCTCCTCGGCCGGTGTATTATCCTCCGCCGGGCGCGCCCCCGGGAGGATACCCGTATTGAGTCAGTTTCGTGTCGTGCAGTTCCCGCGCCGCTTCCTTCAGGGGAAGCGGCCGTGCATTTATACTGAAAGTAACCATGTCCCCCGCGAAATTCAGGGGCCTGAGTCAATCCCGTCCGGGGCATTGCTCCGGGTGTAAGGTCGTTGCCCGCTCATGATTCGTTTTCTTCAGCAAGACAGCCGCTTGGTCAAGGGCATTTTTATTGCGCTTATTTCCATCACAGCCATTTTGATGGTGATCACGCTTGTTCCCGGCATCTTTCAGGACGCCGCTTCCACCGGCGATACCTATGCCATTGTCCATAGCGACAGCATCTTTGGCCGCATGCTCGGCGACTCGACCGATGTGCACCTGACGCAGGTGCAGCAAGTCGCGCAGCGCATGCAGCAGCAGAATCACTATCCAGACTTTGTATTGCCGTTTCTGATGCAGCGCGCCGGCCAGGCCCTGGTGGAGCGCGCCGTGCTGGTGCAGGAAGCCGGACGCATGGGCCTGACCGTCACCGACTCCGATGTGCAGAACGAATTGATGCACGGTCCCTTTGCTCCCGCGCTTTTTCCTGGCGGCAAGTTTATTGGCGAAGAGCACTATGACGATTTCGTGCAGAACAACTTCAACATGTCGCGCACGCGAATTTGAGCAGCAGTTGAAAGAAGAAATCCTGATCAATCGCCTGGAGGCATTTATTACCGGCGGATTGACGGTGCCAAACTCAACGGTGCGTTCCGAGTATCTGAAGCAGGCGACCAAGGTGAAGTTTCAATACGCCGTGCTCTCGGATGCCGAATTACGCAAGCAAATTACTCCGTCGGATGCCGAGCTGAAGACGTTCTTCCAGCAGAACGCTGCGCGTTACCGCACTGCGATCCCTGAGACGCGCAAAGTGCAGTATGTTTCTTTCGCCCTCAATCAGGTTCCCGGCGGACCACCCCAAATCAGCGGTGCCGATGTGCAGCAGTATTACAACGACCATCATCAGCAGTTCCAGGTGCCGGAAGAAGTTCGGGTGCGGCACATCCTGATCAAAGTTCCCACCAACGCCAATGCGCAGACGGTGGCCGCTGCCAAGGCGAAGGCAGAAGACATTCTGAAACAGTTGAAGGCGGGCGGCAATTTCGCCGACCTCGCGAAGAAGTACTCTGACGATCCAGGCAGCAAAACCCAGGGCGGGGAACTCGGATTCATCCAGCACGGTGCTACTGTGCCGGCATTCGATCAGGCCGCTTTTTCGCTGCAGCCGGGTCAGCTGTCGTCGGTGATTCGTACGCAATTCGGCTTTCACATTTTGCAGGTGGAAGAAAAACAGGCCGCCCACCTGAAGCCCGTGGATGAAGTTCATGATTTGATTCTGGCGAATTTGACGCAGCAGGCACAGGCCAAGGCTGCCCAGCAGTATGCGGAAAAGTTGCAGGCGCAAGCGGCGCAGATTGGCTTGCAAAAGATGGCCGAGCAGAATCATCTGCAGGTAGTCACGACTGATCCGTTGCAGCAGGCTGGCGTGGTCCCCGGCCTGGCAGATGGCTCGCAGCTGTTGAAGGGCGCCTTTGCCACCAAGCCCGGCGCGGCTCCGCAAAGTGCTTCTACCGGAGAAGGCTACGCGATCTATCAAGTGCTGAACGTTGTGCCCGCGCATGCGCCCACTTTCGACGCGTACAAGGCGCACATCCTGGAAGATTTCCGCGACCAGCAAATCGCATCCTTGCTGCATAACCGTACGCAGCAGTTAGCCGTCAAGGCGCATGAAGACGGTCTGGAGAAAGCCGCTAAAGAAGTAGGCGCGACTGTGCTGACCAGCGATTTGGTCGATGGCAGTGGTCAGGTTCCGCAGCTTGGAGATATGTCCACCCAGGGGGCGGTTGCCTTCACACTGCAGCCTGGCCAGATCAGCGGGCCAATCTATACCGAGCGCAGCGGCGTGGTGTTGAAGCTTCTCGATAAGCAGGCGCCGACCGAAGCCCAGATCCAGCAGAACATGGACGCCACCCGCGACAAGCTGGTGCAGCAGCGCCGCGAGACCGCGTTCGCCGTCTTTGCCACCTCGCTGGAAGAGCGGTTCATTCAGCATGGCCTGATCCATTACAACAAGAAGGCGCTCGCCGGAACTCAGTCGGGCATGTAGTCTGTGCTTGCAGAAAATAATTTTTGTAGAGCGGAGGGTGTGGTTAGCCCTCCGTGTGCGTCTTATAGGTAGGCGAGTTTTCGAGAAGGCAGTGTAGGCCTTTCGACGTCCTAATACGGAGAAGCAATGCTTACCGAACGCGCTTCCGGCGTCCTTCTACATCTGTCTTCTCTGCCTTCCCGCGGCGGCATTGGCGATTTGGGACCCGCGGCTTACGCATTTGCAGATTTTCTTGCAGCCTCCAAACAACAATACTGGCAGGTGCTGCCGCTCAGCCCCACAGGATTTGGCAATTCACCCTACTCCGCGCTGTCCGCGTTCGCCGGCAATCCACTATTCATCAGCATTGAAAAGTTAGTCGAAGATGGCTGGCTTCCGGGCGATTGCCTGTGCAGTCTTCCCAGCGCCGAAGGTCACGCAGACTTTGAACAGGCTGCAGCCTGTAAGCTCCCGCTGCTGGAGCAGGCGGCCGCAAACTTCCTCGACAGCGCTTCGCCGGAGGCGCGGGAGCGCTTTGACCATTTCTGTGTCGACAATCAGCAATGGCTGGAAGGCTACTGCCAGCTTCACCATCCTGCGGACCATGTTCAACGGTTCCATCTGGTCTGCCTGGCCGGCCGAATATGTGCATCGCGTTCCGGAGGCGATGGAAAAGTTTCGTGCCGATCACGAGCGCGAGCGAAGCATCCAGAAAGTCATTCAGTTCTTCTTTCAGGAACAATGGATGCAGCTGCGCGCCTATTGCGCCGAGCGCAAAATTCGCTTCATCGGCGACATGGCCATCTTCGTCAACTACGACAGCGCAGCCGTCTGGATGCGGCCGGAAATCTTCGAGCTGGACGAGAATAAAAGTTCCCTCCACGTGGCCGGCGTTCCACCGGACTACTTCAGCCCGACCGGGCAGCGATGGGGCAATCCTCTCTATCGCTGGGATGTGCTGGCCAGCACAAACTTCTCGTGGTGGGTGGCGCGTTTTCGCCGTGCGCTGGCGCTCTGCGATCTTGCTCCGGCTCGACCATTTCCGCGGCTTCGAGTCCTACTGGGCCATCCCGGCAGAAGATCAGACAGCCATTCGCGGCCGCTGGATGAAAGCACTGGGCACCGAACTTTTCTCGCATGTGTATAAGGAGCTGGGTGATCTGCCGCTGATTGCGGAAGACCTGGGCGTCATCACTCCAGAGGTCGAGCGCATGCGGAAGAGTTTTGGCATGCCGGGCATGCGGGTGATGCAATTCGGTTTCAGCGACCGCGGCGCGCATCTGCACCTGCCGCATCGCTGCGATGAGAACATGGTCATCTACACCGGCACCCACGATAACAACACCACGCTGGGCTGGTGGCACCAGACCAATGAGACGGAGCGGGCCGCCATCGCCGCCTACATTCATCCCGGCGACGACGGAATCGTGTGGGCCATGATGCGCAGCGCTGCCGCTTCTGTCGCCCGGCTTTGCCTCTTTCCCATGCAGGATGTGCTGCAACTGGATCGCGAGGCCCGCATGAATACTCCAGCGCAGCCTGAGGGAAATTGGGGCTGGCGCTATCGCCAGGATGCGTTGCAGCCGTGGATTACAGAAAAACTGGCGGCTCTGACTGAGGTGACCGATCGCGATGGCTGGGTCGATCCTGACAGCGCTGCCATCGCGGAATCGCTCGCCGAACCCGTCGCCAACGCGTCTGGCGAATCCAAGTAGGTTTTGATTGATCCGGCGCGAACAGGTTTCAGATCGAATGGAAGTGACATGATGTTGATTCTTTCGCCACTCAGGTTTCAGCCCGCACCGCATCGCGCCCACAGCTTACAATAAGACCATCCACCATTTCTTAGGAGATCCGATGCCCCTTACTGGAGAAGCCATCCGCATGATGAATTACGCCGACGATATCGGCACCACGCTGCGTCGCCTGCTGGTGGTGCTGCCCTCGTTGCCACAGGAAGAACGAACCCGTGTGCGCGACTACATGTTGAAAGTCCAGCCAACTGTGGCGGACGTGCTCGCTGCTCTCGAAGACAAGAAATAACTTCCTCGCGCGAGCGGTTCAATGCGCGGCACCTGCGGCTGGCACATACGGGTGCTGCAGAGAATCGCTCGCCAGCGTGACAGCGCCGGAAGTATCGTCGTGGGTTTCAATCGCTTCGCGATACTCATTGATGGCGCGGTCGCGCTGTCCGGAGGCGTCAAAGATTCTTCCCAGCTGCAGATCACTCCACACCTCAATCCACTTGGGAACGCCATCGCCGCTCAACGCGGCTCGAAATGCGTCCTCCGCAGCCTGGTAATTCCGCTGGCGAAAATAAATTTCTCCTAGTCGATAGCTGGCCAGTGAGCTGGTGGCGTCGAGAGCCAGCGCCGCGCGATACTCCGCGATAGCTCCCACATCATCGTTCGCAGCCGCTTTCGCCATTCCGCGCAGAATATGCACCCGCACCTGCAGGGCGTCATCGTTCCTCAGCAACATCCGCTGCGGATCGAGCGAAATCTTCCGTGGAATCCCAAACGTATCGATGGTGAACTGGGTCTGTGGCCCCATCACCTCCACCCGCTTGGTGACCGTCTTGCCTTCGGTCTCCACCTGCACCTCGACCGGCATTTGAAACAGGTCCAGGTCCTCATCAATTTCACCCACCGTGCGGAATCCCTGGTTATTGCCCAGCCGGTAGAGCGTCCACTTATCCTTGAGCGTCGGCGCGCCGGTGTTATTCAGCCATTGCGTAAAAAATGGTCGCAGATTTTGGCGCGACGCCGCTTCGGCAATCTGCTCAAACTTTGCTGAGGAAATGGATTTGTCTGGCAGCGAAAGTACCTCGTGCAGCGTCTGCTGGAATGCCGCATCGCCGATCTGCCATCGCAGCATGCGCAGGATCATCGCGCCCTTGTCGTAGGTCATGGCCTCGAACTCACGCGAAAATTCCGGATACCGCGCCACATCCGCCAACGGGACACTGTTGAACGCCAGCGCACTGGCGGACACGTTCAGGATTGCGTCGGCTGCAACTGCGGGCGTGGCCGTGCGATCCAGGAATTCGAGCTCGGCATAGCGGCACATCCCGTTCGTGATCCACGCATCGTTCGGCGACGCCGGACTGACATCTTCTCCCCACCATTGATGGGCGATGGTATTCACCAGGAGTCGCGCGTAATCCTGCCGATTCGAGCTGATTGCCGGCAATCGCCGCAATCTCCGGCGCCGAGACTGCAGGAAGCGTATCGTTCGGCAACTCGACAATGTTCAATTCGCCGGTATCTGTTGAGCCAAATTGTGCAGCGAGCTCACCGTATTGCTTTGCGGCGGTAGCGGCAATCTCCTGCGGAGATCGTCCGGCCGCATCGCCCTGCGCATTCGAAACTCGCTGGATGAGATAGACCCGGATGTGGGAGCCGGATGCATCCACCGGCGGCTGGAACTTGCCCGCAATGACAGTCCCAGGAAATCCCGGACGCGTCCAGTTGAAGTCGAAGACGGTATCTCCATCTGCATCCGTATGCGCCGATCCACTCAATCCGCTACCCAGCACTTGCACCCCGACTGGCACATGCACGTGGATCTCTGCCGTGAACCGCTGGCTACCGTCGCCGACTACCGGAAACCAATTTGCGCGATAGAGCAGGTAGCTGACCGGCTCGCCGATCAGAGCCAGACGAGGCACCCCAACGGACGTCGCATCGAGCACTCCGCTATAGGTAAACGTCCATGCAACTTCGCTACCCGGAGGGAGGGGAGTGGCAGGGGTCACGCTGACCTCACCATCCTTTTGCGTCGCGCTCAAACTTTTTCCAGAACCATCTGTCACGCTGTCGACGTGCAGCGCCGGGTTGAATTGGAATTCCACCGTCGCCAGGTTCTGCGTAACGGTGAACTCCACGCGCGTCTTCGCGGTGAGGGAGTGATGTGCCGGATCAAGGCTCACGTCGATCGAGTAGCCCCGAATCTGAACGGCAGTCTTCGCCGTTGCTGGTTGCGCGGATTGTGCGGTCGCGACTTGCAAGAGAAATCCCGCAGAGAAGTACGGCCATCCTCTGCGAGAAACGCAGTCGAGATTTCCACCCGCTCGGCACGGTTCTCATCCAGGCATATCCGCCGTGTTCGTCTCAGCCGTCATCGAAGCGGGCTCGGCTTCCGCGCGATCCAGAAAATCCAGAACCCATGCCGCCGCTCGGTCAATGGCCGTCGGCTCTGGAAGGGATTGAGACGCAATCTCTTCTGGGGTGTGGATCATGTTGGCCGCGGAGAGTTGAGCTGCGGTCGACTCCCAATGCAGTGCTTTTCGAACGCTCTTCAACTCATCGATCATCTGTGATCTATAACCAGTTTCTTCAAGTAGTGGTTGAAGTGTGCGAACGATGTTTTCCGGCGTGAAATCATCCTGAATCAGCTCTGGAACAATCCGATCATCCGCAATCAGATTCACCATGGCGACGTGCGGCAAATCGACCAGCCGGCTCGCAACTGCGTAGCTGAAATCCGAC
This sequence comes from uncultured Acidobacteriota bacterium, assembly GCA_963774515.1. Lineage (GTDB taxonomy): Bacteria > Acidobacteriota > Terriglobia > Terriglobales > Acidobacteriaceae > JAKAAZ01. The sequence goes on from CAVZFK010000005.1 coordinate 307,216, forward strand.
AGCCGATAGACCGCGATGAATGGATTGCCGATCAGCGCCGCCTCCACCGTTGCCGTGCCGCTGGCCACAACGCTGGCGCGCGCGTGGAAGAGCGCCGCTCGTGCGTCGTCCACCACGTGGATGGGAAGATCAATTCCCGGGAATGCGGTCTGACATTCTGCGACCATGCGCCTCACCCATTCGGGATCGAGTGTTGCGGCGGCGGGCACCAGAAACTCATACGACGCCCCAAGCAGATTTGCCGCGCCGGCCATCACCGGAAGATTGTGCCGCAACTCCTTGCCGCGGCTTCCCGGCAGCAGCGCGATCCACTCTTTTGCCGGGTCCAGCTTGTACTGGCTGGCGTATTCCTTGCGCGAAATCGTCGGCAGCGGCAGATCGGCCAGCGGGTGGCCGACAAATTCCGCATCGACGCCGCGATCGCGATAGTATTTTTCCTCGAACGGAAAGATGACGAGCATCTTGCTCACCCGCTCCCGCACCCAGCGCACTCGATATTGCTTCCACGCCCACAGCTGCGGGCTGACAAAATACAGCACCGGAATACCCGACCGTTTCAGCTCCTTCGCCAACCGAAAATTCACGTCAGGGAAATCGATCAGCACCGCCAGGTCCGGCTTGCGGGCTCGAATGCTCTGCACCAGGCGGCGATATTCCTTGTAAATGCGCGGCATGTGCCGCAGCACTTCCGTAATGCCCATCACCGCAATATCTTCCGCGCGGACGATGCGTTCGCAACCCGCCGCCTCCATCGCCGTTCCACCCAGGCCAAAAAATTCGGCGTCCGGTCGCAACGCACGCACCGCCTCGATCAGCATGGCGCCGTAACGTTCTCCGCTGGCCTCACCCGCGGAAATGAAGATGGTTGAATTCGGCATCGACTGTTTGATTTTAGAGCGAATCCAATCCTCTCTCCCTACGGAGCGCGCAAAGATGCTTACAGGTTACTTTAGGTACAAAGTTGGACTCCGAGCCGGAGAAAAGCTGGTTAATCTTGCTAACGTCAAACCAAGCGCCCTTTTTGTCGCCGTAACCCTGAAAAATACCAGGAGTGATTGGCTCTAGCCGTGATTTGGGCTCGAATCAACTCCTCGTGAATGGTCCGAACACGTTCCCGGAGAATTCATGCTGCCCGCCTTCAGTGCCTCCAAGCTCCTGCGTCCCGTCCTGTGCTGCCTGTCAATCGCTCTTCGCTCTCTCGATGATGCTGTCTGCATCCGGCTGCGGCACTGCTCGGGCCACCGCGTTTGCTCAGACCACCGCATCCGCGCCGCCGGCGTATTCAGAGATCTACGAGTTCGGAGATTCGATCACTTACGGTGATGGAGCCACGTCTGCCGATGGAGCCACATCGCTCTCACTCGGTTATGGCAATCTGATGATTTCCGATTTCAATGGGCACGGGACGAATTTCGGGGTCGCGGGCGCCTCGTCTGCAGACGAGTCCGATGTGATGCTCAAAAACTACAATCCCCAGGCGAGCAATAACCCAGCCGTGACCTCAATGATCGGGACCAACGACATGAGTCTCTATGGATTAGGTTATGGCGCGTTTCAAAACGATGTCGCCGGCCTGATCGAGTGGGCGACCATTCCGAGAAACGCAAAGGTTTTCTTCACAGATCCGCAATGCAGTTCAACGGGCACATGGTCGAACTTGGCCACCTATGGATTTCCCGGCGGGGTGGAACAGTCGGCGACTCCTGTCAGCACATTCACCTGCACCATCGTGACACAAGGTCCGGCGCTTTATTTTGGCTTCATGCAGGACACAGGTTGGACAGCAGGCTCAATGACCATCCTCATCGATGGCACGGCGCCCGCCAACAACGCGACTATCAACTCGAAAAATTACTATGGCAACGAGCACACCTATAAATTCACCACCGTCCGCTATCCGCTGGCAGCCGGTTCGCATACCTTCAAGGTGACAGTCGCAGGAGCGCCAGGAGTTCATGGAACCGTCGCACCCGTTTGGCTTGGGTCTGCCTCGCCGGTCGGCACGGACTTACCCCCGAAATTTTTCGTCGCTGACGTTCCCCTGCAGGCAGGCAATATCAACGCAGCCATTATTGCGGCTTACAACGGGGCTCTCTCGTCCGACATCACCCAACTGCAGGCAGACGGATTGCCTGTGGTTCATGTTCAGGAAAATGCGGCTGCCAGCGGGAGTGGAGGCCCAATGGGGATTGGGTGGCTCAATACTGGCACTGACTTTACCGGAGGAGTTGTGGCCGGCGTGACATGTCCCGCCTCCAACAATTTGCCGCTGCATCCAGGGGATTGCGGCCATTCCCATTTGCGGGATGCATTCGAATATTACATTCAGCCAGTGGTGGTGGGCCCAGCCAATACCAGCGAACCTCTGGCAGAGTAAGTTCGTCGGCCTTCAATCGCCCGGTACAGCTAGCGGATCGCCGGAGCGAATGATCGGGTCTGAAATCTCCTGATCCTTATATTGCAAGCGGTAAAGCTTCCAATAGAGTCCCCGCTGCGCCAGCAATTCCTGGTGGGTGCCAATCTCTCGTAACTGGCCCTTGTGCATCACCAGAATGCGATTTGCCGTCTGAATCGTCGATAGGCGATGCGCCACAATTACTGACGTGCGCCCGGTGACCAGCCGAGTCAGCGCAGAACGCACCCGCAATTCAGTATCGGTGTCTACGCTGGAGGTAGCTTCGTCAAGAATCAGAATCCGCGGATTATGAGCCAGCGCCCGCGCAAAATTGATCAGCTGCTTCTGCCCTGTAGAAAGCGTGCTGCCACCTTCTCGCACCGGTTCGTGGAATCCGCCGGGCAGCGATCGAATATAGTCGCCAACATTTACCTGATCGGCGGCGCTCTCAATTTCCTCTTCCGTAATGCGCTCCGTGCCCAGCCGGATATTGCTGGTGACCGTCCCGGTGAACAAGCACTGGATCCTGCAGCACCACCGCAAACCGCCGGCGAAGTTCCTGTACATCCCAGTCGCGGACGTCGACGCCTTCTACCAGGATCGCGCCGCGCTGCACATCGTAGAACCGCATCATCAAGCTGCTCAGCGTGGTCTTGCCCGCGCCGGTGTGGCCGACAATCGCTGCCGTCTCACCTGGCTCAACCGTAAAGCTGACATCGCGCAGCACCCATTCCACGTCCTCTTTTTCCGGAGCCGAACTGGTTCGCAAACGCTCGCGCATGGCGTCATCCAGTCGCTGATACGTGAACCACACGTTGCGGAATTCAATCTGGCCGGATCCATCGCCGACTGCCGGCATCGCCGGCGAGACAATTTCCGGCGGCGTATCGAGCAGCTTAAAGATGCGTTCGCTGGCCGCCATCGCCGCTTGCAGAATGTTGTATTTGTCGCTCAGGTCCTGAATCGGCCGGAAGAAGCGCTGCGAATACTGGATGAACGCCACCAGCACGCCGAGCGTGACCACACCGCGCAGCACTCCACCGCCGCCCACCCAGATGATGATGGCGACTGCAATCGAGCTGAGAATTTCAACCACCGGGTAATACAGCGCGTAGGCCATAATGGCGTCTTTGAACGCCTTCATGTGCTGGCGATTGACCTTCTCGAAATCCTGAAAGGCGCGCTCTTCGCGGTTGAACAATTGCACCACGCTCATGCCGCTGACATGTTCCTGCAGGTAAGAGTTAATGCGCGCAATGGCGGTGCGAATGCGGCGGTACGACTCGCGCACAAATTTGCGAAAGATCTGGGTCGCAATCATGATGAGCGGGATCACGGAGAAGGCCAGCAGCGCCAGCCACCAGTTCATCCGCAGCATGACGAACACAATGCCGGCCAGCACCAGCACATCCTCAAAAATCGACACCACGCCGGAGGTGAACATTTCGTTCAGCGCGTCCACGTCGTAGGTCACGCGCGTCACCAGTCGCCCGGTCGGGTTGCGATCGAAAAACGCAACATGCATGCGCTGGATGTGGCGGAAGATCTGGCTGCGCAGGTCGTACATCACCTTCTGCCCGGTCCATTGCATCAGGTAGGTCTGGATGAACGCCAGCACATAAATAAAGATCAGCGAGCCAAAATAAATTCCGGCAATCTGGGTGATGCCGGTCATCGGGTTGTGACTCAGGTGGCGCGTCCAGAAGGAGTTATTTGTTGCCGCCGCCGGCGTCATGTACAGGTCAACGGCCACCTTGGTCAGGTAGGGTCCCAGCACATCGGCGAGGGCTGTAAAAAGGATGGCAACCAGCGAGATGCCGACCTGCAACTTGTACGGCTTCAGATAGACCAGCAGCCGCCGCATCAGGCGACTGTCGTAAGCCTTGCCGATAACGTCGTCGTCTTGCTGCTGGGTGCTCTGTTTGGGGTCTGCCATGCGACACTGCTATTGTACGAAGTTTCCGTCCATTCTCCGCATTCGCAAAGAACGATGCCTGTGAAGCTCTCGATGAGAACGCAACCCGAGTCGATGCAAAATCTTGCGCCCGCGCTTGGGATTTATGTGTCGATTCCGTTTTGCCGCGCCAAATGCAGCTATTGCAACTTCGCCTCTGGAGTCTACGGTGCGGATCGCATGGCGGCGTATGTCGAGAAGTTGGCGGCAGAAATTCGCGAAGCTCCGGAACGTGTGGCAACGTGGGGAAGCCATCTACCCAAAAAAGTCGACTCGATTTACTTCGGTGGCGGCACTCCTAGTCTTCTCAATATCAATCAATTAACTGAAATACTTAAAGCAATAAGGGAAGTATTTTCCGTTGAAAATTCCGCAGAGGTAATTCTGGAATGTGCGCCCGGCCAAATAAGTGACGAGATGTTGCTCACCATGCCAGGCCTGGGATTCAATCGCGTCAGCCTCGGCGTGCAATCGTTTGTGGATCACGAAGCCGCTGCCGTTGGACGCACCCACACGCGAGCCATCACGCTCCATGACATTGATCGGCTTCGCGCCGCCGGCATCGACGACATCAATGTCGACTTGATCGCAGGACTTCCACATCAGACCCGCCAGAGCTGGAGAGAATCGCTCGCGCAAGTCATCGCGACAGGAGTGCCGCACCTGAGCGTATACATGCTCGACGTGGATGAAGATTCTCGGCTGGGTCGAGAGATGATCGCAGGAGGTACGCGCTACGGAGTGGGCATGGTGCCGAATGAGCAGACCATCGCCGACATGTATACCGAAGCTGCAGAGCAGTTCGATGCGGCGGGCATCACGCAGTATGAGATTTCGAATTTTGCTCGCGCGGGCCATCGATCGCGACACAATCTGAAATATTGGACCCGCCAGCCTTACCTCGGCTTCGGCCTGGATGCCCATTCATTCCTGCCGACACGCGCTGGAGAAGCGATTCGTGTTGCCACGGCTGACGATCTCACCGCCTACATGAACCCGAATATCGCCGAAACTGACCGCGAGACAATTACACCGGTCGCTCCGACGGAAGCTCTGGAAGAAGCCTGGTTCCTGGGCCTGCGACTCAACGACGGCGTCTCGCTGCCGGAGATCGCGCGGGAATTTGGGGAATCCGCGACGATTGCAGCCTATCGCCCAATTCTCAACGAAGCGCAGCAGCAGGGCCTGATCGAATACGATGAGCGTCGAGCCCGGCTAACCCAGCAGGGGCGACTGTTCGCCAATGATGTGTTTCAGAGATTTCTCGGCGTGGTCCATTCCGACGAGACCGCCTCAATCCTAATCCCCGAGCAAGGAGTGTTCGCATGAGCGTCGAAACTGCCGAAACACCAGCCACCACTTCGTCGAAAGCTGTCGGCGCGATTGATCTGCGTAGCGACACCGTGACCAAGCCCACGCCGGCGATGCGTGCCGCCATGGCCGCTGCTGAAGTTGGCGACGATGTCTACGGAGAAGATCCTACCGTCAATCGGCTGGAGCAACGTGCGGCCGAGATTTTCGAGCGCGAGGCGGCAGTCTTTGTCCCCACCGGGACCATGGGCAATCAGGTTGCAATCCGCCTGCACACCCAGCACGGTCAGGAAGTGATCTGCGAGGCGCGCTCGCACGTGGTCGAGTGGGAGATGGCCATGATCTCTGCCTTCTCCGGCTGCATGCCGCGCACCGTCGTTGGAACTCGCGGTGTGATGACGTGGAAACAGATTCAGGCGGCAATTGCTCCCAATCTCTATTACCGCGCGCAAACCGGCCTGATCACGCTTGAAAATACCCACAACATGGCCGGCGGCACAGTGACGCCACTGCCGGTGCTGGAAGAAATTTGGGCTGGCGCAAAAGATGCCGGCCTGCCAACGCATCTGGATGGTGCACGAATTTTCAACGCAGCCACGTATCTGAATGTCGGAGTGGTGGAACTGACGCGCGGTTTCGACACGGTCATGTTTTGCCTCTCGAAAGGACTGTGCGCCCCGGTGGGCTCCATGCTGGTCGGCTCCAAGAAATTGATGCAGCGGGCAAGAATCATCCGCAAGTCGCTTGGCGGCGGAATGCGGCAGGTCGGTGTGCTGGCAGCGGCAGGCCTAATCTCACTCGACACCATGACCAATCGCCTGGACGAGGACCATCGCAATGCGCGCATACTGGCCGAGTCGCTGGCCAGGATCCCGGGTCTGACGATTGACCTGGAAAGTGTCCAGACGAATATCGTTCGCTTCCAACTGAATGGTGGCAAGCTCGCTTCCGGCCTGGTGGCAGGACTAAAAAAGCGAGGCATTCTTGTCAGCAGCACAGGGCCCGATGCGATTCGCCTGGTGACCCACCACGACGTGGATCGGGCCCAATGTGAGAAGGCTGCTGCGCAAATTGCTGAGGAACTGTCACAATAAAGCCAGCCGTCGGCGATCATCGAACGCATTCACGCAATCGTCACACGGCATTCACGGTTCTTTTGCAGGAAATTCGCCTGACTGCGATACTCTTGCCTCGACGGAGGAGTAAGCGCACCATGGAAACTGCGGAACGAATCAGCAGCAACAGTCGAGAGGACACCGGAATTGAGTCAGACGATTTTCGTTCTGGAAGACGACCAGGACATTTCCCGGTTGGTGCAACATAGCCTGGAAATTGCCGGGTTCGCCGTACGAACCTTTGTAAGTCCGGCCGCCGTTTTGGCAGACGCCGAACGCAAGACTCCCGATCTCTTTGTCCTGGACATTATGGTTCCGGGCGGCGATGGCCTGGATCTGTGCCGGCGTATTCGCAAGAGCCCCGCGCTGGCCGTTACGCCTGTGATTTTTCTGACGGCGAGAACCAGCGAGAGCGATCGCGTCCTCGGGTTAGAGTTGGGTGCCGACGATTACATTACCAAGCCCTTCTCCCCAAGAGAATTGATTGCCCGCATCAAGGCAGTTTTGCGCCGCTTCGAACGCCCGACCGCTCCCACTGCGCTTCATTTTGGGAATGTCGAAATTGATGCCAGCGCCATGCAGTTGAAGGTGAATGGGGAACTGATGGCGACAACGGCAACGGAATTTCGGCTGCTGGAATATCTGGCCCGCCATCCTGGACGGGTCTTCAGCCGCGATCATCTGCTGGATGCCGTCTGGGGCGATGCACGATTCGTGACTCCTCGCTCGGTCGACGTCTATGTGCGGCGCATTCGTGAAAAAATTGAGTCGGACCCGGAGAATCCGCAGTATCTTAAAACCGTGCGCGGCGCCGGCTACCGGTTTGAGATGCCGAAAGACAGCCTCTAAAAGATAGCTTCTAGCCGTCAGCTTTTGGCGTCTAGCGAAGGGCTTGCAGCGCAGACAAAGAGCCTGTGGCTGACGGTTTCTAGCGGATGGCTTCAGCTAGAAGCTACCAGCCAGGAGCTAAAAGCTACATGAGGCAAAGAGTTTTTTTCAAGCTTCTCGCGGCGATGGTGCTGGTGGTATTGGCGGCCGCGGCGATGCTCGACATCTCGCAGCAGAACATCCTGGAATCTTCCTTACAAGATCAACTGGTGCGTGGCCTCACCGAGAGCGCCCAGGCATTGGCGCAGCGCGTCGTGGTGAGTCCCGCGGTCAACCTGGGATCGCTGGCGCAGGAGGAAGCGCGAGCCGTCGATGCGCGTGTCACGATTCTGAATAAAGACGGCAATATCATCGCCGATTACGATGCCAGTGGCGTCGATCTAAGTGCGACAACCGCCCCAAAGATTTCCATCAATAGCTCTGAGATACGTGCCATCACCGTACAGCATCGCGCCTTCGGGAAAGCCGTCAATCAGGGCACGCTCTACGTGACGGCTCCGGCGGGCGACTACATTGTGCGCCTCGGTCATCCGATGCATGATGTGTACGACACGCTGCACATGGTACGGCGCAGTTTATTGTGGGCCACATTGCTGGGATTGTTGCTGGCAATTCTGCTGGCAGCTCTGCTGGCGCAGGCCGTATCTCGCCGCCTTGCCCGGATTGTCGATTTTGCTCATCGTCTGGCGCGCGGAGATTTTGGTGCGCGAATCGTCGATAACGGCGTCGACGAAATTGCGGCGGTTGCAAACGCGCTGGATGCGACGGCGGCCCGCGTGGAAGCGGTCTTTCGCACCCTGCAGGATAGTCGCAAGGAAATGGAAACCGTCCTCGACAGTATGGAAGAGGCGGTGATTGCCGTCGATGCGCAGAGCCGTGTTCACTGGTCGAATCGCGTGATGGAACGACTGATGGGTGGCACCGTGAAGCCCGGCAACGCGCTGGTGCAGACGGTTCGCGATCCGGACCTGCTCGCTTGCGTAGAAAAGGCGCTGAGTCGCCGAATCACCGCCCACGTGCGCGCTCGCACCGTATTGCCCGGACGGATTTTTGATGTGAGTGCGGCGCCCATGCTGGGTGGCAGCGCTGTTGTGGTGCTGCACGACGTGACCGAAATCGATCGCGTAGAAAAAACTCGTCGCGATTTTATTGCGAACGTATCCCATGAATTGCGCACCCCGCTGACTTCGATTTCCGGCTACGCCGAAACCATGCTGGAAGAGGACGACGCACTGCCGACGCAGGCGCGCGATTTTCTTTCGATCATCTGCCGCAATGCTGCGCGGATGACGCGCCTCACCGAAGACCTGCTGGCGCTGGCGCGGATTGAGTCCGGGGAATACAAGTTGAATCGTCGCCCCGTCGAAGCGGAGTTGCTGATCGACGAGGCCGCCGCCATTCTGACCGGCCTATTGATGGATCGAAATGTAGTGCTCGAAAAAGGTGAGAGTACTCACCAGAAAGTCTTGGCGGATACAGACTCCATTCTGCAAGTGCTCTCCAATCTGCTCGAGAATGCGGTGAAATATGGCGGCGGCGAACGCATCGTCATCGGAGCGCGACCCGTAGCCGGTGCGGTCGAATTCTACGTTCAGGATTTTGGCGCCGGCATCGCGTCCGAGCATCTCACTCGCATCTTCGAGCGCTTTTACCGCGTCGACAAAGCTCGCTCGCGAGAATCCGGCGGCACCGGGCTTGGTCTCTCCATCGCGAAGCACATTATCCTTGCCCATGGAGGGATCATCCGGGCAGAGAGCGAGTTGAATCGCGGCAGCACATTTTTCTTCACCCTGCCCGTCGCGCCAATCGCAGCGGTAGAAGAAGAGCACGAAGAAAACATCGCCACAAATTAACTCGTTTTCGCAGATGGCAGGCGTTGAACCACCCGCCCGCAGCCGCCGCAAATCTTCCGGCGAATCGAGATCGAACTCGCCGCCGGGAAAATCAATTGCGTGAACGGCCGCGCCTGTTTGCTGCAGCAAGGCGCGCGCGCCCTGATCGCCCTGCAACTCCAGCAGCGCCGGAAACAATGATCGCGGGAAAATTGCCGGCACCCCGGTGCGCCCCGCATAGCGAGAAGCCACGATTCGGCCTCCATCCTCTTTGTCCGCATCGAGCAGGCTGCGCAAATGCTCCGCCGATAATCCCGGCTGATCGCACACCAGAACCATCACGCCAGACGCGGCCGGAGCATGTTCGAGCACAGCCGAAATTCCCACCCGCAGGGAACTCGCCATCCCTTCCGCCCAAGACTCGTTGCGGACCAGGATGCAGTCCAGCAATTCGCATGCGAGATGAATTTCGTTCGCATGCGCGCCGAGGACAACAAAAATCGGCGCTGCACCAGAGGCCCGCGCTAAGTCGGCGGCGCGATCCAGCAGCGTCTCCCCGCCGAACACTGGCAAACGCAATAACTGTTTGGGTTGGCCGAGACGCGTGGAAGCACCCGCGGCCAGCACGATTGCAGGTATTGGCATCGAGTTAGCGTGTGGTTTCGATGGCATGAACAGGATCGTCAGATTCCTGAGGGTGTGGCGGAGATTCGAGGCTACATTGCAACGGAACGTAGGGCCGCTTCGGAACGGCAAAAAAATCTTCTGTCGACATGCCGCGTGAGATTGCGGTTTTCTGGTGGAGCGCCGCTTGAATCTCCGACAAAATCGCCAGCGCCACCGCCTCCGGACTGTCTCCACCCAGGTCGAGCCCAATGGGTGCATGCACCCGCTGCAGCGCTTGCTCCGGCGGCCAGCCAAGCTGCGCGGCAGCTTCCGTCAACAACAGCCGACTGCGATGCCGCGCGCCCAGCAATCCCAAATAGCGCAGATTGAGCGGCAGCAATTTGCCCAGCAGATTTCTGTCCTGCTCAAAACTGTGTGTCAGCAGGGCAACCGCATCGCGATCTGACAGCGCAAGCTGATCGAAGTTCGCCGCGTTTTCGCTCAGCGTTAGCACGCGTTCGGCTTCAGGAAATCGCGAAGCCTGCGCCAGCCATGCCCGGCCGTCTGCGACAGTCACGCGCCATCCCAGCAAGCTCGCCATCCGAACCAAGGGTCGTGCATCATCGCCGGCACCGAAAAGTACCAGCCGTTGCGGCGGCAGTACGGGTTCAACGTAAACTTCCCGCGTCTCATTTCCGAACGCGATGGAAACTGTATTCGCCTCACCGGCCCCACTCGCCAACGAAGTCAATATCGAAATTGCCTCCGCATCGAGATCAGCGCTCGCGAAGAAGACACCGTCATCCACGCCCACAATCACACGCGCGAAGGGCAAACCCTTAGGTACGCCAGAGGGTAGAACAGTGGCGGCATAGAAAGTGTTTCCGCGCTCGGCCGCTTCCAGAGCCCGCAGCATGGCATTCGTTTCCGGCGAGTCAACCGGCTCCAGCAACACATCCATCACGCCGCCGCAGCCCAATCCATAAGGAATCTCGCGGGTGTCCAGGGAGTTGGTCTCGTCCAGAATTTCATCGAATAGAGTGGAATATCGCTCGACCGCCGCGCCGTTCCGCGCGATCCACGCTGCTTTGCGCGACACCTCACCCTCCAGGCATCCACCGCTGATCGCGCCGACAGAGCCAGTCGAGTGGATGTACATTCGCGCACCGGCCCGGCGATACGACGATCCCTCGACGCGCACCAGGGTGGCCAGCACGGCGGTTTCATCCTGCCGGTTGCGCCACAGTTCGACAATTGCGCTGCGTTCCACCATAGGCTTGTAGACGACGGAATGGGCCGGAAAGGCCCCACCTGCCTATAGATGCTACAAGTTTCCAGATCGCTTCGCATTCACGTGACGTACCAGCCAAAGGAATAGAATGAGTGTGCTATGGGAAATACTCTGAAAACCGCATTTCTTCTAACCCTTCTGACCGTTCTGCTGGTGCTGATTGGCGAGCATTTTGGCGGACGAGATGGTCTGATTCTCGGTTTTCTGTTTGCGGCCGGAATGAATTTTTTCACCTACTTCTACTCCGACAAACTTGCGCTGAAAATGTACAAGGCCCAGCCAGTTACGCGGGAAGAGTTGCCGCGCGCGTATGAAGTCGTCGAGCGCATGACACAGCGCATGGGCATCCCAATGCCGAAGATGTATGTGATCCCGACCGAATCGCCGAATGCATTCGCGACCGGGAGAAATCCAAAGCATGCTTCCGTGGCCATGACCCATGGAATTTTGTCGACTGCTGAATGATGAGGAACTGGAAGGCGTGCTGGCGCACGAGCTTGGACACGTACAGAACCGCGACATTCTCACCAGCTCCATCGCAGCCACGCTCGCCGGTGCAATCACCATGATTGCGCGCATGGGTTATTGGGCATCGATATTTGGTGGTGGGGGCCAGGGTGGTGGTGGCCGGCAACGCGGCGGAGGCGGGCTCGGCGGTTTATTTATGCTGATCGTCGCACCGTTCGCAGCCATGCTCATCCAGCTGGCCGTCTCCCGTTCGCGGGAGTACGAGGCCGATGCGACGGGCGCGAAAACCACCGGCAATCCGTATGCGTTGGCCAGCGCTCTGGAAAAGATCGATGCCTATTCCAAGCGGCTGCCCATGGTGGCATCGCCCTCCAGCGCGCATCTGTTCATCGCGCAGCCACTGGTTGGCGGCGGCATGTTTACCAATTTGTTTTCAACCCATCCGCCGATGCAGAAGCGGATTGAACGCCTCATCGGCCGCAGCTCCGTCAGTGGACTCTAAGAATCTTTGCATCCTGCCGTAACACTCAAATGGAAGAAAGGGAGGCCGCTCGGCCGTACAGCCGATGAAAACATTTCTGCGTACTTTGATCCTGTTGGCCATTGTCGTTTGGGTGGGTGGCTTATTGTTCTTCGGTGCCGTGGTGGCGCCGGTTGCGTTCGAGTCACTGTTGCCGATGTTTCCCGACCCAGCTGTCGGCCTTCAAGTGGCGGGCACCATGGTTCGCGATTCTTTGACGCATCTCCATCACATCGGCCTGTTCTGCGGGGCGGCGTTGCTGCTGCTGTTCATCATAGAGCGCATCACGCGCGCAACGCGGCGTTCCATTGGGCCGCCGATCTTGCTGACCGCCGTGATGATGGGCTTGACCGCGTATTCGCAATTTTCAGTGATTCCGCGCATGGAAACGCTTCGCCTGAAGGCCGGTGCAGCCATGGCCGACCCGGCTTCAACCAATCCCGCGCGCATGGACTTCAATCGTCTCCACCACCTTTCCACCTCGCTCGAAGGCATCGTGCTGCTTGTGCGGCATAGGCTTGATCATCTTATTTGCGCGGCCGGAAACAGTCAGCTGAGTTTCGCGGCTCGCATCATTCGACATCGGAAACAGCGTAAACTTTCCTAGGAACCGCCAAACAATCTCCCTCACAGGACAAGCATGAAGACCGGAATTATCGGCCTGCCACAGGTAGGCAAGACCTCGCTATTTAAGATTCTGACCAAGGCAAAACTGGAAGACCGCGGCTATTCGAATCCCAAGGAAGTTCATCTGGGCATGGCGCGCGTGCCCGACGATCGACTGGAAAAATTAGCCGCGCTCTATCAACCGAAGAAAACTGTGTTCGCCACGGTGGAGTACGCCGACGTGGGCGCCATCGGCCAGGAAGCATTGAAAGAGCCAAGCCTGCTCGCCAGCCTGCGCAATGTGGATGCGTTGATCCACGTGCTGCGCGTCTTCGATGATCCTTCCGTGCCGCTCTCCGGTCCCATCGATCCGCTGAAGGAAATTCAGGATGTCGAGTTCGACCTGATGCTGAGCGATCTGACGCAGATTGAAAAGCGTATGGAGCGCCTGGAAAAAGATCTGAAGAAAGGTCGCACTCCGGAGTTGGAAGCCGAGCAGGCTCTGCTGCTGCGCGCCAAGCCGCATCTGGAAGCGGAGCAGCCCTTGCGCGCCATGGAAATGACGGCCGATGAAAAAAAGCTGATCCGCGGCTACATGTTCCTCAGCCAGAAGCCGGTACTCTATGTCCTGAATATTTCGGAGAGCACCACCCTCGGCACCGATCTGGAAGCCGCGGTCGAAAAGTACGGTCTGGCAACCATCGCCAAGCGGCCGGGTACAGGAGCGACGGCCATCTGCGGCAAGGTGGAAGCGGAACTGGCAGAGATGCCGGATGAAGAAGCGGAAGAATTTCTTTCCAGCTACGGATTGGGTGAGAGCGGTCTGCGTCGTCTGATTCGCAAGAGCTATGAGCTGCTGGGATTGATTTCGTTTTTCACCGTCGGCGAAGACGAGTGCCGCGCCTGGACGATTCCCGTCAACTCGCGTGCCCAGGCCGCCGCGGGTGCCATCCATTCCGACCTGGAAAAACATTTCATTCGCGCCGAAACCATCCACTGGGATACCCTGCTCGAAGCAGGCTCGGAAGCTGTGGCGCGGTCGCATGGCACGCTGCGCCTCGAAGGCAAGGACTACATTGTGCAGGATGGTGACGTGATGCACATTCGTCACAGCGGATAGCAAGATCATGACGCAGGTTTCGACGCCATTCTGGATGGTCCTGTTGCTCGGCCTGATCGCGGGCATGGCCGATGTTGTGGGCGGCCTGCTGTTGCTGCGCATGCGGGCAGAACGATTCCTGCACGGCTTCGTCGCTTTCGGCGCGGGTTTCCTGATCGCGGTTGCGCTGGTTGAAATGATTCCGGAGAGTTTTCGCGCTGCTCCTGTCGCTGCGCCGCTATGGATTCTCGCCGGCTTCTGCGGCGTGCATCTGCTGGAGCACACCCTGGTCGCGCATTTTCATTTTGGCGAGGAAACACACTCCGAGGAATTCCTGCATCGTTCGACCGCCTATTCCGTAACCTTCGGCCTGGCAGCGCACACGTTTTTCGACGGCATTGCCATCGCCAGCGGTTTTGCGTTCTCCAGCGTTCTCGGCTGGCTCATCTTTACCGGAATGGTGCTGCATAAATTGCCGGAAGGTTTTACCGTCGGCAGCGTGATGCTGGCCAGCGGTCGCAGTGCGCGCATCGCCGTTTCTGCCGCCTGTCTGTTGGGAGCCGCCACGGTTGCCGGTGTGGCCGCCATTCATTTTCTGCCGACGCTGGCGGGCATCGGCCTTCCGTTATCCGCAGGCGTGGCCTTGTATGTTGCCGCGACGGATCTGTTGCCGGAGGTCAATCGTGCCCACGGAATTCGTTATCGCGTGCTCTTCTTTTTAGGAGTGGGGGCGTTTTTGCTGGCGCGTTCGATCTCGTAAAAAGAGTCAACGCAAAACATACCCAGTCGAACCAGCTGGCTTGAAACCCGCATCACAGAGGCCAAGGGGAAAGGAGTTGAGAATGCAGCCGCAAGGATACGCACTGATCACCGGCGCAAGCTCCGGCATTGGCGAAGAGTTTGCCCGCCAGCTCGCCGCACAGGGATGGTCTCTGATTCTTGTCGCGCGCTCGCAGGACAAACTGGAAAAGGTTCGCGGCGAGTTGATGTCGGCTCACATGGGCATCGATGTTGTCGCGATTCCCTTGGACCTCACCACCGCCGGCGCACCCGCCGATCTTTTTCAGCGGACCCAGGCAGCCCACCTGGACGTGGATTTGCTCGTCAACAATGCGGGCTTCGGCGCATTTGCGGAATTTGCATCGCTCGATCTTGGCCGTGTTCGCCAGATGCTTGATCTGAATATTGTCGCCCTGGTGGAGCTGACCCATCTCTACATGCAGCCCATGATGCAGCGCCGTCGCGGCGGCATCATCAATGTCGCTTCCGTCGCAGGATTTGCTCCGCTTCCGTATTCCACCGTGTACGCCGCGACCAAGGCATTCGTAAAAAGTTTTTCAGATGCCCTGTATGAGGAAGCGCAACGGCGCGGCGTGCATGTCATGGCCGTCAATCCAGGATCAACAGAAACCGATTTTTTCCGCGTGGCCGGCGAAAGTCCATTCAGCCATCGCGCCCGCATGCAGACCTCGGCGGAAGTGGTGCAGGAGTCGTTGCGCGCCTTCGAGCGGAAGAAGTCGTCGGTCGTCACCGGCGCATCGAACCGCCTGCTGACTGTGGTACTTACGTTGCTGCCTCGGCGCTGGATTACGTCCACAGTAGGTAGAGCCATGCGGCGTGCCAACATTGGGGGCGCTGGCAAAGGCCAGTAAGGCTTTTCCTGCGATATAGTGGTTCGGTACCGAAAGTCGGCACCCCTAGGTAATCTATTTCGATATCAATCGGTTGCAGTTCTTTCTTGACCCAGACATCTTTTTCGTAGAAAACAACATCAGTTAATTTAAGTTTAGAAAGTCCCCTCTGTGATTCTCGTCGTCGATGATAACCCGGTTCAAGCGCTTACGCGCAAAGCCATCCTCAACCGTGCAGGGTTGGAGGTACGCACAGCCTATTCCGCTGATGCCGCCTTCGATGCACTTGAGACCGACGAAAATCGCGAAATCAATCTAGTCATTACAGATCACATTATGCCCGGCGAATCCGGCCACCATTTTGTCGAGCGGCTTTGGGAACGCAGGGCTGGATTATCCGTGATGGTGCTCAGTGGTTTGGCCGAAGCCGAGGCCGACTACGAAGGGTTAGATATCACCTTCCGCTCCAAGCCAATCCTTCCATCCGACCTGGTAGCGCTGGCTACAAAGTTGAGCCAAAGCACCCCGCCCCAGTCGTAACCAATCGCAACCGTCTGGCACTCGCTTCCAGCCCCTACGTTCACCCGCGCAAACTTCTATCACGCATGCAGCCTACCCCTCGCGTCGTTGCCGCCGCCTGCTGCCTCTGCGACAATTGAAGTAGAGCAGTTCGATTGTTTATGAGTACATCCACCCTGGAAACGACCCTGACCCAATCCAATCCACAATCCCGCGAGCAGGTGTTTGATGCTTTTCGCCGCTGGGGATATCTGCAGGCGCAGCTCGATCCGTTGCAACAATATCTTCCACCCCAGCCGTTGCAAGAACTGAAGCAGACGGGAGAGTTTGCCGACCAGGCTCGTGCCATCTATTGCGAATCGATCGGCGTCGAGTTTATGCATATTGCCGATCCCGAACGCCGGCGCTGGATTCAGGAGCGCATGGAAACGGCCGCGGCTGCTCCGGACTCGCAGCGCGCTCTCGACTTGTTGGTCGAGGCCGACATTTTTGAGCAAGTGATTCAGAAGCGCTACCTCGGCACAAAGCGTTTCTCTCTCGAAGGCGTCACCGCGCTGATCCCGTTTTTAGACGAGGTGTTGAACGGCGCTGCCGAGCGAGGCGCGGAAAAAGTTGTCATGGCGATGAGCCATCGCGGACGCCTGAATGTCATGGTCAACACGCTCGGCAAATCCGCGTCTGCCATTTTCTCGAAGTTTGAAGATGCCGATCCGCGCAGCAGCCTGGGCAGCGGCGACGTCAAATATCACGTGGGCGCAACTGGTACGTTTCGCGCCCGATCTGGCAAGGAAGTTGGACTGCATTTGGCGTCGAATCCCAGCCACCTGGAGGCAGTCGATCCCGTTGCCATGGGTCGCACCTACGCCAAGCAGATGCGCTATGGCGCCGATGGTCGCGATCGTGTTCTGCCGGTGATCATCCACGGAGATGCGGCTTTTGCCGGGCAGGGCATCTGGGCGGAGACCATGAATCTCGGCTCGCTCGAAGGCTACTCGGTCGGCGGCGGAATCCAGATCATTGCGAATAACTTGATCGGTTTTACAGCGGAGCCGGACGAGTACAACTCCTCTCGATTTTCTTCCGACCTGGCGCGACGTTTGCCGATTCCTATCTTTCACGTGAATGCGGAAGACATAGATGCCGTGCTCCGCGTCGCAACGCTTGCCGTGGAATACCGCTACCAGTTTCATACTGATGTCGTCATCGACCTGATTGGCTATCGTCGCCACGGCCATAGCGAAGTGGATGATCCGACGATTACGCAGCCGCTAAGGTACGCGAAAATTCAGCACCATCCGCCGCTGTACGAAATCTTTGCGCAGAAAATCGGCGTCGATCCGGCCGCGCGCGTGCACAACGCGGAGGCGAAGTTTGAAGAGGAGTTGAAGCAAGCGCGGCAGATGAAGAAGAAAGCCGTGCTGGCGGATCTGCCGGAATATTGGTCGCCCTACAAGGGCGGCCCGCACCACGCAAAGTACGAAGTGGACACGGGGATTTCTCGCAGAGACCATTCGCACCATCGCAGACGGACTCACGACGTTTCCCGCGGAATTTCACATTCACCCCAAGATTCAAAAGCTGCTGGAGCAGCGCGCGGAAATGGGTCGAGGCGAGCGCCCCTTCGATTACGGCATGGCGGAAGCGATGGCATTCGGTTCACTGCTGACGCAGGGAACGCATGTGCGGCTGAGCGGGCAGGACAGTCAGCGAGGCACATTCAATCAGCGTCACAGCGTGTTGATCGATATCGAAAATGAAACAAAATTTGTTCCGCTGAATCATCTGCAACCCCAGCAAGGCGAAGTTCGAAGTCTACAACTCCATGCTGTCGGAGGCGGGAGTGATGGGTTTCGAGTATGGCTTCAGCCGCGATTATCCGGAAGCCTTGGTGCTGTGGGAAGCGCAGTTTGGCGACTTCGCCAACGGCGCGCAGATCATCATCGATCAATTTCTTTCCTCTGCAGAAGACAAATGGGGACTGCTGAGCGGGCTGGTGCTGCTGTTGCCGCATGGATATGAAGGGCAGGGACCGGAGCACTCCAGCGCACGCATGGAGCGCTATTTGCAAATTGTCGCGCGCGACAATATTCAGGTAGCGCAACCTTCGACCGCGGCACAATATTTTCATTTGCTGCGACGTCAGGCGATGCGGCACTGGCGCAAGCCGCTGGTTGTCTTCACGCCGAAGAGCATGTTGCGGCATCCCGATGCGGTCTCTCCACTCGCCGATCTAACGCGGCCGCGCTTTTTGAATGTGCTTCCGGAGACCGAATTGCAGGGACGTAACGCGGCTGCTGATCTGCACCGGAAAAATTGGTCACGAGCTGCGAGTGGAACGCCAGAAGCGCAAGGATACTTCCACCGGCATCATTTTCCTGGAGCAGCTATATCCCTGGCCGGAAGAGGAACTGCGCGCCGCCATCGACGCTCATCCAGACGCGAACGATCTGGTGTGGGTGCAGGAAGAGCCGGAGAACATGGGCGCGTATTCGTTTGTGCTGCCGCGCCTGCGCGAGCTGGCCTTCGATCGCCAGGTGCGCAGCGTCAAGCGTTCGGCCGCAGCGAGTCCAGCCACCGGGTCGGCGAAGGCGCACGCGATGGAGCAAAAGACGCTGATCGATTTGGCATTGAGTCGCGTTTGACAGCGTCGGTCTATCTGAGTTGTATTAGCGAGCCGGAGCCACATAGAACAAGATCGCAAAGTAGTGGGCAACGCTTCCCGCCAGCACAAACAGGTGCCAGATGCCGTGAAAGTACGGCACGCGATCGAAAGCGAAGAACAGAATCCCCACCGTGTAGGCCGCACCGCCCGCAGCCAGCCACACCACGCAGTGCCACGGTACTGCCAGTAGCAATGGGCGCATGGCAAACACGACAAGCCAGCCCATTCCCAGATAAATGATCGCGGAAGCCACTTCGAATCGTCCGATCGCGAGGCTTTTGAAAACCACTCCCGCAATCGCGAGTGACCATACGATGGCGAACAACGTCCAACCCAGCGTGCCGCGCAGCGAGACCAGCGTGAACGGCGTATAGGTCCCGGCTATCAGTAGATAGATGGAAGAGTGGTCGAGAATGTGGAACACGCGGCGCGCGCCGGTTCGCACCAGCGAGTGATACAGCGTAGAACAAACGTAAACCAGCACCAGTGTTCCGGCATAGATGGTGCAGCTGACGATCTGGCGACGCGCTACCGCGAGATGAAATATAGATTAGGTATGTTGCTCCAATCAGCGCGAAGGCAGCGCCCACTCCATGTGTAATCGCGTTGGCGAGTATGTCGCCGAGTCGGGGCTGCGGTTGCATGAATGTGAGCGTTGGGCGGCACAGGTAAGCCCAATGTATAACACTGCATTTGTGGCCTCGTCGTGATGGCCGTCACCAGCATGCCATGCCTGCACCTCATAGGCTATAGTGGTGGCCTGGAAGCGGGCGGACAGGGAAGCGCGGATTCTATGCATGAAGTCGGAATCGCCAGCGAAATATTGCGCGCCAGTCATGCAGAAGCGGCACGCAGGCCGGGAGCGCGGCTGGTTGCCGTGACAGTCAGAATCGGAGTTCTGGCCGGTGTGGACGCCGACGCTTTGCGATTCGCCTGGGACGTGATGTCGGAGCAGGCGGAATATGAGCCGGTGACACTTGAGATTCAAATGATGCCGCGGCGCAATCGCTGCCAGGAATGTGGATGTGAGTTCGTCACCGAAATGTACAGTGAACCTTGTCCAGAGTGTTCCAGCGACAACAGCACGTTGCTCAGCGGAGATGAAATGCAGTTGGCCAGCGTGGAGGTAGAAGAATGACGACCGTCGTTCCCGTGGAAAAGAAAGTTCTGAATGAGAATCAGCGCATCGCCGAGGAATTGCGGCAGCGCTATGCCAAGGGCGGCACGCTGTGTCTGAACATCATCAGCTCGCCTGGTTCCGGAAAGACCACGCTGCTGGAAAAAACTCTGGCCGGGTTCAGCCAGCAGGATAAAGTGGCCGTATTGACAGGCGATTTGCAAACGGAAAACGATGCGCGCCGGCTGGCCCGTTATGGATTTCCGGTGCAGCAGATTGTGACCGGAACAGTTTGCCATCTCGACGGCAGAATGATTGAACGCGCGCTGGAGCCCTGGACATCGCATGAAATCGACTTGCTCTTCATTGAAAACGTCGGCAATTTAGTTTGCCCATCGAGTTACGATTTGGGCGAGGAAGCAAAAATTGTTGTGTTGAGCGTGACTGAAGGCGAAGACAAGCCGCTGAAATATCCATCGATTTTTTCCAAAGCGGCGTTGATGATCGTGACCAAAATTGATTTGTTGCCGTATGTGCCATTCAACCTGGAACAGGCCAAGGCAAATGCGCGGCAGGTGCATCCGGGCATCGAAATCATTGAGCTTTCGTGCCAGACCGGTGCAGGGTTTCGATCGCTGGCAGAACTGGTTGACGCAACGGCGCTCGGCTGCGCGAGAGAGATTTGCCTGCGCCGGAGCGTAAATCCGCGGTTCATTTCTGACTCGAAAACGCGCACTCGAAAGTAGTCGCTAAGGCACTTAAAGACGCCAAAAAAGGCCAATATGGTTGCCTTAGCAACCATATTGGCTTTTGTGCATTTAGTCCCCGAACGTGACCTCTGTTACTGGGTGACAGGAGCGGGTTTGGCGCAGATTTCGTCATACGCCTGGGTCAAATATTGGGCGATCTGCGGCGCGCTGGAGCTTTCAATCACCGAGCGCTGCATCAGGAATACCAGTTCTCCATCGCGAAAAATCGCAATCGCGGGGCTGCTGGGCGGATGACCCGCCAGATGGCTGCGAACTTTATCCGTGGCTTCGCGATCCTGGCCGGCAAACACGGTGATCTTCTGATCGGGCAGCGTGGTGTGCTGCAGCGACATGCGAACGCCGGGGCGCATTTTGCCCGCCGCGCAACCGCAGATGGAGTTGACGATCACCATCGTCGTGCCGGGCTTGGCCAGCGCCTGATCGACTTCCTCCGCGGTGCGTGTTTCCTGGATCCCAGCGCGGGTCAGTTCTTCGCGCATCGGAATGACCATGATCTCTGGATACATAATGTTTGCTCTCCCATGCCGTTGTGTCGGCCATCACCAGTATATCGTGACGCCTCGAAAAGCAGATCTCCCTTGCCCGAACCTGTTTGTGAGCGAAAGCTGGCGAGGCCCACGCGGTAGAGTAGACGGGAAAGGTTTTGATGCCAATCTCTGAACCCAAAGTAGAAGAAGTATCGGTTGCGAGCAGCAAGCCGGCGGAAGAATATCGACGCAGATCTGCCGCGCGAGAAGCAGAAGCGCGCCGCCTGGAGAGATTGCATATCCGGTTTGGCAATGTGCGCTTGCTGCTGGCCACGGTTGCAGTGGTGATGGCCTGGTGGGCGTTTCGATCGCATTGGATTTCGCCATGGTGGCTGGCGGTGCCGGCGGTGGCCTTTGTGGTTGTCGCCGTCTATCACTCGCGCGTCTTGCGTGCGCGGCGACGAGCCTTGCGCGCTGTCGCGGTCTATCAGCGTGGGTTGGCGCGCATCGAAGATCGGTGGATGGGCGGCGGGAGTCCTGGCGAGCGATTCCGCAACCCGCAACATTTATATGCCGCGGATCTGGACTTGTTTGGACCCGCAGGCTTGTTCGCGTTGTTGTCGACAGCGCGCACGCGCATGGGAGAAGGCACGCTGGCGTCGTGGCTGCTATCACCCGCGCCGATAGAAGAAATCCGCGAGCGACAGGCTGCGGTGGCCGATTTACGAAGCCGGCTCGATCTGCGCGAAGACCTGGAAGTGCTGGGCGAAGAAGGTGGAGCCCGAGTGGCTCCGGACGCATTGCCGCAATGGGCAGAGGCGCCGACGGAACTGCGCCAAGGCTGGTTGCGCTGGGTGGCT
Source organism: uncultured Acidobacteriota bacterium (assembly GCA_963774515.1). GTDB lineage: Bacteria > Acidobacteriota > Terriglobia > Terriglobales > Acidobacteriaceae > JAKAAZ01. The sequence goes on from CAVZFK010000005.1 coordinate 329,327, forward strand.
CCGCTGCTGATGGTGTTGGCTGTGGGCGCGACCGTAGTGTGGGGCGTGTGGAACACATTTTTGCCATTGTTTGCGGTGCTGCTGGTGGAAGCCAGCTTGACACGGTGGCTGAAGAAACGAATACAGGCGATTTTTTCCTCCACAGAAAAAACGTTTGAGAGTCTCGATCTGCTGTCGGGAGTGCTGGCGCGACTGGAACAGGAGCAGTTTCAAGCATCGCGATTGCAGGCGTTACAAACTGCGCTGACCACTCACGCCATGAAGGGCTCGGAGGCCATCGCACGCCTGCGATCGGTGGTCGAGCTGATCAATTGGCGGTACAACTCCTTTGTGGCGATTTTCAATGTGCCGCTGATGTATTCCGTCCAGGTCGCGCTGAGGGCTGAAGCGTGGCGCAAACAACATGGAGCTGCCGTGCGGGGTTGGCTGGATGTGACCGGGGAGATGGAGGCGCTGTTGTCGCTTTCCGCCTATCACTACGAACATCCGGCTGATCCGTTTCCAGAATTTGTCGATGGCGCGCCGAGCCTAGACGGTGAAGCGCTCGGGCATCCGCTGATTGCGGCGGCGAAGTGCGTCCGCAACGACGTGACACTGGACACGGAGACAAGGGTGTTCCTTGTGAGCGGCTCGAACATGTCTGGCAAGAGCACCTACCTGCGCACCGTTGGCGTGAACACAGTAATGGCGATGGCAGGAGCGCCGGTGCGAGCGAAGCACCTACGGCTAACGCCGCTCACCATTGGAGCGAGCATCCAGGTGAACGATTCGCTGCAGGAAGGCAGCAGCCGGTTTTATGCGGAGATTACGCGGCTGCGTTCGATCTACGACATGGCCGCGGAGAGGCCGCCGGTGCTGTTTCTGCTGGATGAGCTGCTGCAGGGAACCAACTCCAAAGACCGGCGCATTGGTGCGGAGGGTGTGTTGCGCGGGCTGCTGGAACGTGGGGCGATTGGAATTGTGACGACGCACGATCTGGCGCTGACGGAGTTGGAGGGTCTGCCGGAGGGCGCGCTAATAAATATGCATTTTCAGGATGACCTGGAGAATGGCAGAATGCGATTCGATTTTCTATTGCGCGCCGGCGTGATTACGAAGAGCAACGGGCTGGAGCTGATGCGGTCAATCGGGCTAAAGGTTTAGGGGGCGCCTTATGCCGAAGCATGGGCGCGATGCCTCCGCGTGCATTCCTGATTGACAGCGTTTCCATAAATCGGCGAAGCTTCAGCTAACGACAGGTTGAGCGGATTTGTCAGGAGCAGGGAAAACGCAGGCCGGGGCTAAGCGCATGGCCCCGATACTGATTCGTTACCCCTATGTTTTCTCACAATTCGCAGTCGAACCGCTATGATGTAGGCACGCCCTCGTGGAGATTCAGGAAAATATCGTTTTAGCCCCGTACACCACCTTCCGCATAGGTGGCCCGGCGCGTTGGTTTATGGAAGCGACCAACGAAACCGAGCTGGCGGAAGCAGTGTCGTTTGCACGCACCAAGGGCGCGCCGCTGTTTGTTTTAGGCGGCGGCAGCAACCTGCTGGTCTCCGACAAAGGCTTTCCAGGCGCCGTGGTTCGAGTGGCGAACCGCGGTATCCGACAGGATCTGGACGGTGCCTACAGCGTATTTACCGCAGCGGCCGGCGAAGACTGGGACGATTTCGTCTCGGACGTTGTGGAGCAGGATTTCGCCGGTGTAGAGTGCATGGCCGGCATTCCCGGCACGGTGGGCGGAACGCCGGTGCAGAACGTGGGCGCATACGGACAGGAAGTATCGTCGACCATTGTGGCGGTGCGGGCGCTCGATCGCACGACGCTCAAGATGGTGGATTTTACTGCGGCGCAATGCCAGTTCGGCTATCGCAGAAGCATCTTCAACAGCACCGGTCGCGATCGCTACATTGTGACCGAGGTGGGCTATCGGCTGAAGCTGCATGGTGCGCCGAACCTGAAATATAAGGACCTGGAACATGCTTTTTCCGAGTCGACCGAGGTTCCGACGCTGAAGCAGGTAAGCGAGATGGTGCGCAGCATTCGGCAACAGAAAGGAATGCTGTTGGTGGATGGCGATCCGGATTGCCGCAGCGCAGGATCGTTCTTTAAAAATCCTGTGGTGTCGGAATCGCACCTGGCGGATATTTCTGCACGCGTGGTGAAAGAAGCGCATCGTGCGGGCTTGATGCTGACCGAGCCGATTCCACATTTCGCCGCCGATCCGGGATCGGTGAAGCTGCTGGCCGGATGGTTGATCGAGCAGGCTGGATTTCCCAAGGGATATGCGATGGGGTCGGCTGCGGTTTCCAGCCGGCATACGCTGGCCATTGTGAATCGCGGGGAAGCGACGGCGAAGGAAGTTCTGGCGCTGCGCGATGAGATTCGCAAACGCGTGCTGGCGCAATTTGGAATCTGCCTGGAACAAGAGCCGGTCTACGTCGCGGGGTCGTAGGGATCGGAATCGAAAGCTCTCCCGACTCTAGCAAGCCTTAAATTGGGCACCGGGCCGTTACGACTCTCTTCCAAGAGGAAGACCTATGTCAGCTAAGACGCGGTTCGTCCTAATTCTAGCGGCCGCCGCAGTTATATTTGATTCGCTTCTTGCTTGGTTTCTGATTTCATTCAACTCTCGGCGAGGCCCCACTGCATATCTGGTTTTTTTCGTCATTTCCATTCTGTTCATCGCACCGATCTATCCTCTCTCTAAGGGCTTGACGAAGCGGCCACTATCGTCTGCTTTGGGGATACTACTCGTGATTGCCTCCGGCGCATGCGCTTTTGTGGGGCTCACAGGGACCTTAGTTTTCCAGCGAGACCCTGGCTGGGTATACACAGCAGGTCACCTTAGTTTCGGTCTGGGCATAGGGAGTTGCCTGTTGTTTATGTGGAGCGCCATTGTTCAAAAAAACAAACAATAGTGGGGCCCAAATGACGACATTTCCATCTATCGCAGTGTGAGAATTGCGTATGCCTAACCGGTGCGTTCGTTTTCTGGCGAGCGGAGATGTCTTCTCCGCAATCGGCGCCGGGACGGCGTGCAGTATCTGCAGCAATCGTTCACGCTGAATCGCTAATACTCTTTCTGGCGTGCCCTGCGCCATGACGCGGCCCTCTTCCATGATTAGCACTTCATCTCCGGATGCAAAGACTTCTTCCAAATTGTGCGTGACCGTCAGGACGGGAATGCCGCGTCCGCGCGCCCACTGATGCAGGTTGTTGGAAATGCGTTCGCGGCTTGGCGCGTCGAGGGCGGCGAAGGGTTCATCCAGCAGCAGGATCGACGGGTCTGCGGCCAGTGTGCGGGCAATGGCGATGCGCTGCAATTGTCCTCCAGAGAGCTCACGCGGCCAGCGTGCGGCCAGCGATTCTGCTTCAACAATTTCAAGTAGCTGCGTGATCTTTTCTTTTTGCGCGGAGCGATCGTTTCCGCGCATGGCGAAGGCGACGTTGCCGGAGGCGGTGAGATGAGGAAAGACGGCCGGGCTTTGCATGACCAGGCCGACGCGACGTTTTTCCGCGGGAATGTAGACGGTCGGCTGATTGCCGACGGCCCGCGTGTTGCAGACGGTGGTGCCATGAAACTCGATGGTGGCGACGTCGGGCTTGAGCAGGCCGGCGATGGCGCGCAGCAGGGAAGACTTGCCCGATCCTGACGGACCGAAGACAACCGTGCGCTGCGCATAGGCAGAGAATGCCAGGTGCAGATAAAAACCGGTGCCGTTGTGATGGAAATGATGCTCCAGATGGACGGTGAGCCAGGGAGTATTTCTGGCGGGGCGCACCGGGTCAGCCAATTCGAGATCGGGAATCAGCGCGTCAGACAAGGTCGCCGCTCCTGAGATTTCGTCCGGGATTGCGATCGGTTCGCTGGCTATAGAGGAGCATCAACGCAACCAGACAAATGGCCAGCAGGAATAGAGCCGTGCGATTGGCCTGGGCATATTGAAAATCCTGCACCTGATCGTAGAGCGCGATGGAGAGCGTGCGCGTCGCGCCCGGGAGATTGCCGCCAATCATCAGGACGACGCCGAACTCGCCAACCGTGTGCGCAAAACTGAGCACAGTGGCCGTGAGCAGCGATCCGCGCGAGAGAGGAAGAACGACGCGCCGCATTCTGTCCCAGCGACCGCTGCCCAGCGTGGTGGCGGCATCGAGCATCCCGCGATCGACAGCGGCAAAGCCCGCAGCCAGCGGCTGAACGGCAAAGGGCAGGCTATAGATGACCGAGCCGACGACTAATCCAGCAAAAGAGAAAGCGAGCGGGTGGCCAAGAAGATGAGTGAGGGTGCGGCCGAATGCGGTGCGCGGACCGAGAGCGACCAGCAGATAAAATCCGAGCACCGTGGGAGGCAACACGATGGGCAGCGCGCAGATGGCCTGGACAAAGACCTTCGCGCGGCTGCCGGTAAACGCCAGCCAGTAGGCCAGCGGCACGGCGATCAACGAGCAGGATCACCGTCGTGACCAGCGCGAGGCGAAGCGTCAATAGCAGTGCGACCGTGTCCATGGGCGTTATTTCGTATTGCTAATTTTTACTGCGTGGGTGGAGCGAGTTACTGCGCGGGTGGCACCAGGCCGCCGGTCGCCAGCAGATTTCGTCCAGCCGGAGATTGCAGGTAGTGCAGAAAATCGAGTGCCGTCTGCTTGTCAGATGCGTTGCGGAGAACGACCGCGCCTTGCAGGATGGGCGGATAGGCGCTGACCGGAACGGCGACAAATCTGCCGGCCTGCTGCATGGTTTTGGTGATGGCGAGTGTTTTCGAAATCAAGGCACAGTCGGCGTTGCCGGACTGACCGAATTGCGCGGCCTGCGCGATGTTTTCCGCGAAGACAAGCTTCGACTGCAGCGCGGCTTTCAAGCCGAGAGATTGAATCGCGGCCATGGCGGCAGCTCCGTAGGGTGCGTGGACAGGATTGGCGACAGCGATGCGATGCACCGTGGGGCTGGTCAGCGATTGCATGGTGAGGCCGTGATGGAACAGACCGTGACGCGCCCACAGAACCAGCGATCCATGCGCGTAGGTGATTGGGGCGGACTCTTCGGCGAGATTGGCGGCGACGACTTTCTGCGGGAACGCAAGGTTGGCGGCGAGGAATATATCGTAGGGCGCGCCGTTCAAAATTTGCGTGGCCAACGTAGCGGAAGAGGCGTAAGAAACTTCGACCTTGGCGCCGGAAGATTTTTCGAAATTGTGGATGAGGGAAGGAAGCACCGGTTGCAGGTCCGCGGCGGCGGCAATGCGCAGCGTTTTTGTTTGCGCGGAGGCAAACAGCGCGGGCAGCAGGACGGCACACATGAGAATCGTTCTGCGAAACGCTCTAGACACGGACCACCATCACTTCCGTGGCCTTGATCAGGGCGGCAGCTTTGATGCCGGGGCGCAGTTGCAGCTCGCGCGCGGCGTCGGCGGTGATGACGGCGGTGACCATCTGATCGCCGATGGCCAGCTTGACCTGGGCGAGCAGGCCGTCGAAGCGGACCTGCACCACCTTGCCGACCAGTTGATTGCGGCCGCTGACCGAGGACGTAAGTTTTTTCTGCTTGATGGCGGAAGGCGCGCCGGGATGCAGCATCGCCTCAATGTCGCGCTCGTGAATGCGGTAATGGCCGCCGGGAGTTTTGACGGCGCGCAGCTTGCCGCGATAGAGCCATTGCTTGATGGTCGGGTAGGAGATGCCGAGTCGCTCGGCAGCATCGCGCGGTGTATAGAGGTCTGCCATGGGAAATAGTATAGATGAAACTATACGGTTCTGGAGTGAGTGGAAGTATACGAATTGTGAGGGGGCGTGGCCAGGGTGGGGCACCCGGCACCCGGCAAGGCGATGTTTCATCTCTTGAGATTCTTCTTGCGGATTGGGTGTGAAAAAAAGACTACTATTCCGGTGAGGGACTGCCATTTATGGAAACGACACGGACCAGAATGCTCTCCATCGCGTTTGGAGTCACAATCGCATGTCTGCAGATGGGCGTTTCGCCCCTGGGCGCGCAAGAAGATTGCAAGGTGCTAGAGAAGGTGGTCGCGAATGCCTTCACCCAGATTCACAGCATTCCGACGCACGTCTACACCACGACGAAAATTAATGGCCAAACCTTTTCCTCGGAGGTGATCTACGCCGACGGTTCGATGTATATGAAGATGAATGGAAAATGGACTCTGGCCGGTTCGATCAAGGAGATGGAAAAGGTGGAAAATCAGGGTCCGCATCCTGCCAATTCCAAGGACACCTGCCGTTTCGTGAATGATGAGCCGATGAACGGAGAGATGGCGGCGGTCTACAGTTCGCACTCTGAGACACCCAAAGGGAAGATCGACCTGCAAATGTGGGTTTCAAAGTCCAAGGGCCTGATGCTTCGCGAAGATACGGATAGCAGCGGGGCGGTTATGTCCTCGCGCTACGAATACGTGAATGTAAAAGCGCCTCAGTAATTCCTGGTTTGTCGCCTCCTCGGCAGTGCAGCGCAAACCAGCTCTGGAGGCAATCCGGTGAGGAAGATCTTTCCATCCACAGTTGAAGCAGCGCTATCCCGCCGGGGTCAGGTCGCGCATTTTAGAGGAAAACAGTCCAGGTCGTTGGCGAATGCGATTGGGCCCGCATATCGATGCCTTATTTCGGTTTCCCCTTGGCTCCATCGCGGGGTCTATAGAGGTCTGCAATAGGACATCGGTCTATATGAAATTATACGATCATGAAATTCTCGAAAGTATACGAATTAAGGAAAGGACGGACTGGGAGACTGCGGATCTCTATACCACCCTTCGCAGAGTACGCGAAGGATGGGCCACATCTCAGTCACGGGTGCAGAGGGCTTTGCCTGGCGATCAGAGGATCGTCAAGACAGCTGTACCGGATTTAAGAAGCGAAGCAGATGTTCTCGCGATCGATTCTGGGGAGGCGCCCAACGCCAGGAAAAATCGCTCCGTTTCAGCCCACGTGTTAAAGCGGACATACGGTACGGTTGGTTTCTGGACGGGAATTGTGGACAATTCGTTGGGTTGACGAACCTCGGTGATGTCAACGGCCAAAATGTGTGCGACAAGGAATGGAGAAGGAACCGACGGAATTTTCTGCCTTCCAGTTCTGCTACCTCAAGATCCATATTCGCCTCTGGCTTCTAAGAGTAGCTTCACTTGAACTTGCGCTTCAGCGTATACCTGCTGCCGACTGCAAGCAATCCCATGTCTCAGAAGCGAGACATGGGGCACCCGGATTTGTTCATCGAGTGTCCGGGAAACGGGTGGGGATGACCTGATACGCTAGACGTATCTCATGATGGAAAAGCAAACACTTTCTGAGCCGACAACCGCGCACCGATTGCATTGCATCGGGTGTGGGGCGGAGATTGCCGGAGCGGAGGCGGCGGAGGATTTTCGCTGCCGCGAGTGCGGCAACTTGTTTGAAGTCGACTATCCGGAGCTGCTGCCGCGCGGCGCGAATTCTGGATTGGCGACGGGAAATCTGGCGGGTAGTTGGAAGGAAGTTTGGAGTCGCCGCCGGCTGTCGCGCGAGCCGCTGGATCGCAGTGGGGTATGGCGCTTTCGCGAGCTGCTGCCGTTTATGGCGGACGAGCGCCACGTGGTGACGCTGGAGGAAGGGAACACGCCGCTCTATCATTTGCCGCGCTGCGGGAAGAGCCTGGGCGTGGAGCAGCTGTTTGCCAAGCACCAGGGGATGAACCCTACCGGCTCCTTTAAAGATACTGGGATGACGGCGGCGCTTTCAGTGGCGCATGAGCGCGAATACCAATGGGTGGCGTGCGCTTCGACGGGAAATACTTCGGCCTCGATGGCGGCGTACGCGGCGCGGGCGGGGATGCGATCGCTGGTGCTGATTCCCGAGGGAAAAGTGGCGTGGGGCAAGCTGTCGCAGTCGCTGGATTATGGGGCGGTGACGTGCCAGTTGAAGACGGACTTTGACGGCTGCGTGTCAGTCCTGACGGAACTGGTGCGGCGCGCGCCGGTGTACCTGCTGAACTCGGTGAACCCGTATCGGCTGGAAGGGCAGAAGACGGCGGCGATTGAGCTGGCGGAGATGCTCGACTGGCAGGTGCCGGATCATTTGATTGTGCCGGGCGGGAACCTGGCGAACAGCTCGGCGCTGGGCAAGGGATTTCTGGAGCTGTACGCGCTGGGGCTGATCGATCGCCTGCCGCGCATCAGCGTGATTCAGGCCGACGGCGCGAATCCGCTATTTTTGAGCTGGACGCAATCACGGGGAAAAGAATTTTCTCCAGTGGAGGCGCACACGCGTGCCAGCGCCATACGCATCGGCAATCCTGCATCGTGGAAGAAGGCGGTTGGCATTCTGGAAAGCACGGGCGGCTGGTGCGAGCAGGTGAGTGAGCAGGAGATTGCGCTGGCGAAGGCGGAAATTGGCGCGGAAGGCATTGGGTGCGAGCCCGCCTCCGCGGTGACGCTGGCAGGGCTGAAAAAGCTGGTGGCGGCGGGGCATGTCGGCAAGCAGGAGACGGTGGTGCTGCTGCTGACCGGGCACACGCTGAAAGATCCGGAATACACGATTGATTTTCATCGCGGAAAATTGCTGACGGCGCAGGAAACAGCGGCGATGGATCCAAGCCAGCGGAAGCAGATGGAGCGGCTGGCTTCTGCGCCGCAGGTGCTGGAGCCGACGGCGGAAGCGGTGATGCGGGTGCTGGATGCGGCGGTGCGGGCATGAGCAAGACTGCTACGAGCGTGCATCTGCGATTGCCTGCGACCAGTGCCAACCTGGGGCCGGCGTTTGATACTGGCGCGCTGGCGCTGAAGATGCATTTGGAGATTGATGCCGAGGCGGCGGACCGGTTTGGCATCGACGCGCAAGGTCGCGACACCGAGGCCTGCGGCAAGCTGGAAGGCAACCTGGTGCTGGAGACGTACAAGCGGCTGATGGAAGAAAATGGCCGACCGATCCAGCCGCTGCACCTGCGCGTGAACAATGGAATTCCGCTGGGCATGGGTTGCGGCTCTTCCGCGGCGGCACGGCTGGCGGGGATTGCATTGGCGGTGGAATTTGGCGAGCTGGGTTGGCAGGAGCAGGAAATTCTGAACGCCTCCGCATTTCTTGAAGGCCACCCGGACAATGCCACGGCCTGCTGGCTGGGGGGAATGACGGTCTCCGCGATTGCGCCAAGAAAGGCGACGGAGCATGGCGAGAAGCCGAAGGGCTATCCGAGCATTGCTGTGGGGCGGATCGAGATTCCGGAGCACTGGAGTGCGGTGATGGTGTTGCCGCGGGACCCCGTGCGGACGGAAGAATCGCGAAAGCTGCTACCGGACTTTTACAGTCGCGCAGATGTCGTACAAAATTTGCAGCATAGCTCGCTGCTGGTGGCCGCGTTCGCCTCCGGTAGAGATGACCTGCTGCGGGCGGCGATGCTGGACTGCATGCACCAACCCTACCGGGTGGCGATTTGCCCGCTGCTGGCGACGATGCTGCCGCTGGCAGGGTCTCCTGGCATCCTCGGAGCGGCTTTGAGCGGGGCGGGACCGGGAATTCTGCTTGTCGTCGAGCGGAATCTGGACCGTGCCGCGCTGGAACGGCGTGTTGGCCAGGCGCTGGGGGATGGATCGAGCTGCGAAGTGATTGAATGCGGCTTTGAGAGCCATGGCGCGGGATCTACGGTGCGCCGGGACACCCCTTTAAATGCGGGGGCCTAACCCATATGGGGAAGCCTGGGACGGTAACTCAAATAATGTTACTCAAGTTTTGTAGACAATACACTCCGCCACCGCTAACCTCTTTTTCAAGGGGCAGTTCTGGGGGAGGGCTGCTCTCGCGCCCGTTGATCTTTCACAAGATCCGGGCGCTTTTCTTTTGTCCAAAAATTGATGTTTCGCGACGCTCGCATAATTCATGTGCGAGCTTTCTTTTTGCCAGCACGAATGCGATTTGAATCTGCGACCAAAGGGGTCGGTGGTGCATCTTGTATTCTGTTGGAGTAGCGTCGCAAAGCAGCTGTGAGAAAGTGAACTGAGGATCGCTGTGCAAGAGATGGCGAGATAGTTCCCGCAATTCCAAGGAGGAAGTGAATGGCAGGTCAGGCAGTACTTGAAGTAAAGGATGTAACTTTCGAGAAAGACGTATTGCAATCCGTCGAGCCAGTCCTGGTAGATTTTTGGGCGGCGTGGTGCGGACCTTGCAGAGCCTTGGGACCGGTGGTCGACGAAGTGGCAACCCAATATCAGGGCAAATTGAAAGTGATGAAGATGGATGTGGACAGCAACTCTGCCACTCCGATGCGCTATGGGATTCGCGGTATTCCCGCGTTGCTGCTGTTTAAGGGCGGCAAGGTAGTGGAGCAGATCGTGGGTTTTGTGCCGAAAGAGACCATCGACAAGGCGATCCAGAAGCTAGTGGTTTAGAGAAGATTTGGATAGGGAGAAACGCCCGGCGCAATGCGCCGGGCGTTTTGTTTTGCAATCCCCGAACAGCTATTGCTGGGCGATGTTTTCAATGGGGGTTGGAGTGGGAACGCCGGCCATCAGGCCGTGCTCGCCGATCGCGGGTGCATCCGGCGCAATCTCCGGCAATGGACCTTCGAGAGCGATCTTCAAGACTTCATCCATTTGATCCACAAAGTGCATCTTCATGCTTGATTTCAAATTGTCTGGGACCTCGGCGAGATCGTTCTTGTTCTCCGCGGGAAGAATCACTTCAAAAACGCCGGCGCGATGAGCGGCCAGCAATTTTTCTTTCAGGCCGCCGATGGGAAGCACCTTGCCACGCAGCGTGATTTCGCCGGTCATGGCGATATCGCGGCGAACAGGGATGCGAGTGAGCGCGCTGGCGAGCGCAGTGGCGAGGGTGATGCCGGCGGAGGGGCCATCCTTGGGGATCGCGCCTTCGGGAACGTGCACGTGGATGTCGAGGCTGCGGTAGAAGTCGCGTCCCAGGCCAAGGTGATGGGCGCGGCTGCGAATGTAGGAGAGGGCCGCCTGGGCGGACTCCTGCATGACCTCGCCGAGCTGGCCGGTGAGGGTGAGCTTGCCTTTTCCGTCGAGCACCTGAACTTCCGTGGAGAGAATGGAGCCGCCGACCTCCGTCCATGCCAGGCCAGTGACCAGGCCAATTTCACTTTGCTCGTGGACCTGAGAGTGGCGCACCTTGGGCAGGCCGAGGAACTCCTGCAGATTCTCCGCGGTGATTTCTTCCTTGTGCTTGGGGCCGTTCTTCACGATGCGACGGGCAACCTTGCGGCAGACGTTTCCGATTTCGCGCTCGAGATTGCGGACGCCCGCTTCGCGCGTATAGGAGCGGATGATTTCCTGCAGCGCTTCCTGGGTGAAGACGAGATTCTTCTCGTCGATGCCGGTCTGCTCTCGCTGCTTGCGGAGCAGATACTGCTTGGCGATTTCGACCTTCTCGTCTTCCGTGTAGCCATGCAGCCGCAGAATTTCCATGCGATCCTGCAGCGGCGCGGGAATGGTGTGCAGGACGTTTGCAGTGGCGACGAACAACACCTGCGACAGATCGTATTCCACGTCGAGGTAGTGGTCCTGGAAGGTGCCGTTCTGTTCGGGGTCCAGAACTTCCAGCAATGCGGATGCGGGATCACCGCGGAAGTCGGAGGCCATCTTGTCGATTTCATCCAGCATGAAGACAGGATTTTTGGTGCCGGCCTTCTTCATGGATTGCAGGATTTGTCCTGGCATGGCGCCGATGTAGGTGCGGCGATGACCGCGAATTTCCGCCTCATCGCGCACGCCGCCGAGCGACATGCGAACGAACTTGCGACCGGTGGCTTTGGCAATCGACATACCGAGCGAGGTTTTGCCGACGCCCGGAGGTCCGACGAAGCAGAGGATGGAGCCCTTGGGATTTTTTACCAGCTGGCGAACGGCGAGGAACTCGAGAATGCGTTCCTTGATTTTTTCCAGGCCGTAGTGATCGGTGTTGAGAATTTTTTCCGCGTGATCGATGGAGCGAATCTCTTTGGATTTTTTCTTCCACGGAACGGCCAGCATCCAGTCGAGGTAATTTCTGGAGACGGTGGATTCGGCGGACATGGGTGGCATGGCTTCGAGCTTCTTCAACTCCAGCGTCGCCTTTTCAAAGACATCTTTCGGCATGCCGGCCATTTCAATCTTCTTCTTCAGCTCGTCGAATTCGCTTTTCTCGCCGCGGCCAAGTTCCTTCTGAATGGCCTTGATTTTCTCGTTGAGGTAATACTCTTTCTGGGCGCGCTCCATCTGCCGCTTGACGCGGGACTGGACGTTGCGGTCCATGCTCAACTTTTCAATTTCAATTTCGAGAATGCCGACCAGGTGATGCAGGCGCTCGACGGGATCGAAGATGTCGAGCAGCATCTGCTTCTCTTCAATCGGCAACTGCAGGTTGGCCGAGATGGTGTCGGCAAGTTTGCCGGGCTCTTCCATGCGAACGGCGGCGGCCACGGTTTCAAGATTCAGCGCTTGCTGCAGCTTGACGTACTGCTCAAACAAACCGGAAACGCGCTGCATGACCTGTTCGACGACCTTGGTCATTTCGGTTTCGACGGTGTTGACGCGCAGGGTGGCGACAAAGAAGCCGTCGGTGTCGACAATTTCTGTAGCCTTGGCGCGCTCGATGCCTTCGACCAGCACCTTGATGTTGCCGTCAGGCATTTTGACGCTTTGCACGATGTTGCCGATGGTGCCGGTGGTGAAGATGTCCTTCTGCGTCGGCTCATCCTGCCCGGCATCGTGCTGGGTGGCAAGAAAGATTTTGCGATCGCCGGTGAGTGCTTCTTCCAAGGCGCGCACGCTGGATTCACGGCCGACCACGAAGGGAGTCATCATGTACGGAAAGATGACCATATCGCGGATCGGCATCATAGGGAGCTTGCGCAGCTCGAGATTTTCGCGGGATTCTTTCACAGGCACCTCTGGGGTTGAGTCTCTCTACCTATTCTAAAGCAGTTCTACCGTCATTCTGTCGCGGTCAGGAAAGACCAGGTGCAGCATTCAGTACGGAGAAGCTCGAGCGAAAGTTCAGCCGCGTCAATTGAACCTACTATCTGTAGCTGTTCTGTGCCGCGCATTCGCTGCCTGCACAATGCAGCGAAGACGCGACATGATATGTTGCACAACTGTTGCCTGAATCTTGATGCGATGAAATCAAATTCGCAATCTCCAATCTTGCATTACGCGACTACCTGCGCGCAGTGAGAGCAGCGATGGGCTGCTGCAGGAATTTCGCTGAGGCATTCCGGACACGGCTTCATCGCCGGAGGCGCGGCTGGAACGGGCTTGAAGCGGTCTAGCAATTTGCTGACGGGAAGCACCACGCCAAAATAAATGACGGTGGCAACAATCAGGAACGAGATAAGAGCGTTGAGGAAATTGCCATAGGTGATGGCGCCTCCGTGAACGTGCGCCACCAGGCTGGAAAAATTCGGCTGGCCGACCGTGGCCGAGATCAATGGGTTGATGATGTCTTTGACCAGAGAATTCACGATACCGGTGAAAGCGGCGCCAATGACAACTGCAACCGCCAGATCGACGACATTGCCGCGCAGAACGAAATCACGAAAGCCTTTTAGCATTACGAAACTCCCTTACACGAGATGAATGCATCCGTCTGCGGCGAAGTTTCTCGTCTCGGTGCGCCGGGCAGCGGAGTTGCCAGCATCCTACCATCGCGCGAGCCATATAAGCGAAAAGAATGCGGGCAAAGCCCCGAAGAGTTCGATGACAGTGGAAACCGTTGGAGGATTCTGATGCGCTGCGATATTCTCCAGAAGATTCAGGCGAGCTGCTAGTTCCTGGCTGTTAGCCAAAAGCTAGAAGCTAATAGCTGGCAGCTAGTGGCTGTAACGATGAGGATGCATGAATAAGGTGTGGCCCACAGCGGATGCCGCGATCGAGGATATTGCCGACGGCGTGACCATCATGTTTGGCGGCTTCGGGCTGTGCGGCATTCCAGAAAATCTGATCGACGCGCTGGTGCGCAAGGGCGTGCGACATCTGCATACCATCAGCAACAACATGGGTGTCGATGGCTTTGGCATGGGACGCATGCTGGAAGCGGACATGATCGACTCGCATACCGGCAGCTACGTGGGCGAGAACAAATTGCTGGAGGAGCGCGTGCTGGCCGGCAAGCTCGATCTGAGATTGATTCCGCAAGGCACGCTGGCGGAGCGGATTCGAGCTGGTGGCGCGGGCATCCCAGCGTTCTATACGCCGGCAGGCGTGGGCACGGTGGTGGCCGACGGCAAGGAGTCGCGCGAGTTCGACGGAAAGATGTATTTGCTGGAGCGCGGGCTGCGAGCGGACTTTGCGCTGATCAAAGCGTGGAAGGGTGATCGCATGGGAAACCTGGTGTATCGCAAGACGGCACGCAATTTTAATCCCATGATGGCCACGGCGGGGCGCATCACGATTGCCGAAGTGGAAGAGCTGGTCGAGCCGGGAGAATTGGAGCCGGACCAGGTGATGACGCCGGGAATTTATGTGCAGCGGATGATTGTCGGCAAGCACGAGAAGCGCATCGAGCGCCGAACGGTGCGAACAGCATGACCGCTCGCATCATTTTGTGACGAAGGGATAGAGCGCGAGAAACAGAATCATGGTCAATACAAGCGCGTCCATGTAGAGGCTGATGAGGACGGCGCCGTGGTACCAGCTCCAGCGGGCGCGAATGCAGCGGAAAGTTTCCACCATCCCTACTGCCGCTCCGAGGATGGGAAGCAGCATAGCGGGATTGGCTTGATCGTAGGGAAATTTCGCCAGCGGAAATGAAATGGCGAGGCTGACGAGCGCCAGCAGGTTGCCGCGCAGCAAGGATGGAGACCGCAGATGAAAGAAGGAAGTCATGATGGTGCAGAGCCCAGGGCCTAGGGTCCAGGGCACAGGGAGTTTAGGCCTACGATGAACACTCTATCGAATTCCGGTGCGGGTAGGGAACAGGCGAGCGAGAAGAGCGCGTCCGCAGACAAGCGCGCACAGTTGGTGGCTGGAATTGCGAAGCGTGTGGCGCAGGAATTGCGCGATGGATTTTATGTGAATCTCGGCATCGGCATGCCGACGCTGGTGGCGAATCATGTTCCCGCCGGAATGGAAGTGGTGCTGCAGTCGGAAAATGGAATGCTGGGCGTGGGGCCGTATCCGGTGGCCGGGCAGGAAGATCCGGACCTGATCAATGCGGGCAAGGAAACGGTGAGCGAGTTGCCGGGGACCGTATATTTTTCCAGCGCGGAATCGTTCGCGATGATTCGCGGCGGCCATGTTGACCTGAGCGTCCTGGGTGCGATGGAAGTGGACGAGAAGGGCAACCTGGCGAACTGGATGATTCCGGGAAAGATGGTGAAGGGCATGGGCGGGGCCATGGACCTTGTTGCGAGCGCACGCCGCGTGATTGTCGCCATGGAACATACGACGCGTGATGGGCGGCCGAAAATTCTAACGCGCTGCACGCTGCCGCTGACCGGCGTAGGAGTAGTGGACACGATTGTGACCGAGCTGGCGTATATTCGCGTGACGCCGCAAGGGCTGGTGCTGGAAGAAATCGCACCGGGAGTGACGGTGGAAGAAGTACAGGCGGCGACGGAGCCGAAGCTGATCGTCAGCGGCGAGTTGAAGACGATGGCGACAAAATAGCGCGCGGATGCGGCCGCGATTTACGATGCGGCGTTGGCGTGCGCGACCTGTTCCACACCTAGGCGCAAGGCCTCATCATACGGCGCTTGCAGGACACCTAACTCAGTGATGATCGCGGTGACATACTTCGCAGGCGTCACATCGAAAGCGGGGTTGGAAATCTCCGCATTCTAGGGCGTGATCTGCTTGCCGTTGAAGTGGGTGACTTCCTTCGCGGCACGCTCTTCGATGGGAATCTGCTCGCCGGTTGGAGTCGCCATGTCGATGGTGGACCAGGGAGCGGCCACGTAAAACGGAATGCCATGCTCCTTGGCGAGGACGGCAACTCCGTAGGTTCCAATTTTATTGGCAACATCTCCGTTGGCGGCAATGCGATCTGCGCCCACAATGACCGCTTTGATTTTTCCGGCGCGCATCTGGCTGGCGGCCATGTTGTCGCAGAGCACCGTGGTGGGGATGTTGTCATGCAGCAACTCCCACGCAGTGAGGCGCGCACCCTGCAGGAAGGGCCGGGTTTCGTCGGCGTAGACATGCAGTTTGCTTCCGCGTTCGACCGCAGCGCGAATCACTCCGAGAGCAGTTCCGTAGCCGCAGGTCGCGAGCGCGCCCGCATTGCAGTGCGTCAGCACGCCACCAGTTCGAGGCATTAAAACTGCGCCGAAGGCACCCATGGCGCGGCAGGCGGCGATGTCTTCGTCATACATGCGACGCGCTTCCGCCACGGCTGCCTGCTGAATTTGCGGCACAGTGGCGCAGGGTTCCTGCGACATGGCAATGACAAGCTGGCGGATCCGCTCAATTCCCCAGAACAAATTGACGGCAGTCGGACGGGTGGCGGCGAGCGTGTCGCAGATGATCTTCAAGTCTTCGTCGAGCTGGGCAACGTCGGCAGCCTGGCTGCGCTGCAGTCCGAGCGCTACGCCCATGGCGGCGCTGACACCGATTGCCGGTGCGCCGCGAACGATCATGGTGCGAATCACTTCAGCAACCGCGCGATAGTCTTCGGCGAGTACGTAGGTTTCTTCCAGCGGCAGCTTCGTCTGGTCGAGAAAGCGAACGCCGGCGTCGGTCCATTCAAGGGTCGGAATCATAGAGTCTCTATTTTACCGTCGATTTGGCGCGGGGATTTCGATCAAGAAAAATCAAGTTCAAGTTGATCGATATAGCACCAGCCCCAGTCTTCTCCTGGCTCGAAGGAGCGCATGATGGGGTGTTTGGTTGCATGAAAATGCTTGGTGGCGTGCTTGTTTTTGGATGAGTCGCAGCAGCCGACGTGGCCGCACTCCAGACAAAGGCGTAGGTGAACCCAGGTGTCGCCGATTTTCAGGCACTCCTCACAGCCTTGCGGAGTGCGCGCAGTGACATCGCGGATCTGGTCGAGGTGGGTACATTGTTCGGCCATTACTTTCCCTCCAATATTGAGATGGATGCTGGGACGCTGCTCGGCGGCGCGAAATTATTTCGCGGCGACATGAGCGGCGCGCACATCGTTGGCGGTGAATAGGGAGAGAAATGGCGCACCCTGGGCAGCGGCTTCGACGGCGGCGCGACCATTCATTTCCTGGCGATCGACCAGGCACAGTACGCCGACCACTTGGAACTTGGCGTCGCGGGCAGCTTCGATGGCCTGAATGGTGGAAGCGCCCGTGGTGCAGACGTCGTCGACAATGACCACACGCGCGCCGGGCTCGTTGAAGCCCTCAATCCGGCGGCCAGTGCCGTGGGTCTTTTCCGATTTGCGGACGAGAAATCCGTGGATGAACGGAGCATCGCTGTTTTGCAAATGATCCCACGCGCTGGCAGACGCGATGTTGGAGACCAGCGGATCCGCGCCCATGGTGAGGCCGCCAACAGCCTGCGGATGCAGCTTGCGTTGCCGGATCAAATCGTAAAAAGCGAGTCCGGCGAGTCTGCCGCCTTCCGCATTAGCGTGGCTGTACGGCAATCAATGTAATAGTCGCTGTGTGCGCCGGAGGAGAGCGTGAATTCT